>JBEKIZ010000112.1:0-13607 GCA_050011515.1 Terriglobia bacterium
CTCCACGGCCCGCGAAACATCCTCAATCAACTCTGCTTTGGTCATGTTTAACTCCTGGTGCGAAGTGTCCGGGACTGCCGGCCTTTGTTCACGTTGCTCAGCGAGCTTCCCCGATGGCTGAACAATTTCTCGCGTGACCCTTCTTGTCGAGTCACGACTCTACTGCCGATGATGAAGACGAGTACTCCAACGGGCTAATACCTGCAGAAGAGAGTGCTTCCGCCATGGTGGATTTTCTCACCGGTTCTTTGGGTTTCTCGAATTCCGCCGGAGCAGCCGCCACCGCCGGCTCCTTCCTGCTTAACGCGATTTTCCGTTCGCGGGGGTTCAGGCGAATCACACGGAATTCGAACTCACTCCCAACTTCGAGCTTCGCGCCTTCACTTCGGCCATGCTCACCCTCAAACTCGGAAACATGACAGAGACCCTCAATCCCTTCTTGGAGCTCGACAAACGCGCCGAAAGGCGCTACCCGTGTTACTTTACCTCGCAGCGAATCCCCCACATGGACCTTGGAGAAGAATGCTTGCCGGGGATCTTCCTCGAGCTGTTTCAAACCCAGGGCGAGGCGCCGATTCGCCGCGTCCAAAGCCAGAATCACGGCATCCACCGCCTGCCCCTTTTTTAAGACTTCAGACGGGTGCTTCACATTCTTGTTCCAAGACATATTTGAAATGTGAATCAAGCCGTCGACTCCGTCTTCGATTTCGACGAAAGCGCCGAATTCCGTCAGATTGCGAACCCGACCGTGAACCACCGAGCCCTCCGCGAACCGGTCTCCCACCAGCGCCCAGGGATCGGGAAGCGTCGTCTTCAGGCTAAGCGAGATGCGTCGCTTCACGGGATCGACGTCCAACACTCCGACCTCTACTCGCTCCTCCAGCTTGAGGATTTTGGAGGGATGACGCAGTCGCTTGCTCCAACTCATCTCCGAAATATGAATGAGTCCTTCCACGCCGGGCTCGAGTTCGACAAAAGCGCCATAATCGGCAAGACTCACCACGCGGCCTGCTACACGGTCCTCGGCATGATAGGTCATCGGAACGGACTCCCAGGGGTCAGGAGTGAGCTGTTTCAAACCCAGAGAAATCCGCCCCTTTTCGGGATCGTGCTTGAGCACCTTCAACCTGATTTCCTGCCCCACCTGGACGACCTCCGAGGGGTGTCCAATTCTTCCCCAGGAAAGGTCGGTGATGTGGAGAAGCCCGTCGATCCCGCCGAGGTCAACAAAGACGCCGTAGTCGGTGAGGTTCTTGACCTTGCCCACAACTTCTGCGCCTTCCACCAAGCGTTCCGCCAATTCAATCTTGCGTCGATTGAGCTCTTCTTCAATCGCAGCCTTGCGGCTGACCACAACGTTGTTCTTCTTTCGGTTAACCTTGATGACCTTGCAGGCGATCTCCTGGCCCTTGAGTTCATCCAGGTTGGCGTGCACCCGCAGGTCGGCATGGGAAGCCGGAAGAAAGGCGGGGACCCCAATATCCACCATCAGGCCGCCCTTGATGCGATCCACAACGCGGCAGGTGATATTGCTCTGGTCCTGGAATGCCCGCTCGACTCCATCCCAAGTCTTGCGACGTAAAGCCCTTTGATAGGAAACGGTGACAGTGCCGGAGGCCTCGTCGTAATTCTCAATCCAAAGGTCAACCGTATCACCCGGTTCAATTCTCAAATGTCCGTCAAGCGTAAGGAACTCGCTGCGCGCTACCTGCGCCTCGCACTTTAGCCCAACGTCCACCACCACTTCGGTCTCTGTGATTTTGAGCACCTGGCCCTGGACGATTTCACCCGCAGTGATCGAGGGAGTGGATAAAGCCGCCATCCCCTCCATGAGACTTGCCACTTCGCTGGCTTCAGGATTCCTCGCTTGGGGATCCGTTAAATCGTTCTGGGCTCCGGGCTCAGTCCCTGCCTCTTGCAAACTACTACCCTTTTCGTCAGCGGACATCCGCCGGCCTCCTCTCCAGGTACCCGACGCAAGCCTACAAAGGAAACAGTATTCTACCGTTGCGTCGAAAGGGAAGTCAATGCGAAGTAGCAACCCTAAGACAGCGGACATCAAGCCCGACACCAAGTAGGAGTCTATTCGGCATGGAACTTATAGGCTGCCTGTTTGATGGCTTTGCGGTAGTCGTCAGAGTTCATTTCAACCAGCTTGCACATTTCGTAGAGGCGAGACCGGAGAGTCACTCCCAATTGATTCAAAGTGAATTCAACGTTGGGGACGACGTCGCCCGATGGGGCGCGGACTTCACGACGATCTGTGGACTCACCGAAGGGAAGCGTGGTGGTGATGAGAGTGACCTTCTTGTGGTTGTAGCGTGAGTTGATAATGTGCTGCAAGGTCTCTTTCACCCAGTCACTGGGGTTCGAGGATGCCAGTTCATCCAACAACAGCACTTCCACATCCAGCACCGGCTGGAGAATTGAAAGCTCCGAGTTCTGGGAAACCGGGTTGTAACTGTCCCGAATAGCTTTCAGCAGGTCGTGGAAATCATAAAAGAGGCACTCCACGCCTTTGCGCAAGATCAACTCCCTCAGGACGGCGACGGCCAAGTGGGTCTTTCCCACGCCCGTGGGGCCGACAAAGAGCAGGCCAAAGTCCGTCGGATATTCCTTGACAAAATTCTCGGCGTTCAGCTTCGCCCATCTCAGGTTCTGGTTATCCCTACGAATATCAAAATTCTCAAAGGCGCAGATCTCATATCTTTCTGGAATGTGCGCTTGGCGGAGCAGAAGCTCCGCGCGCTCCACGTCATAGCAGTCGCACCGGGTCACCCGCCGGACGCCGTCGATCTCCATTGGCTTCCAGCCCGTTCCCTCGCATTGGGGGCAGTCTTTTCGAGGCATAGACGATCCTGAAACTGCATTGTAATCCATGCCCGGCCGTGAGGAGGAGGAATAATACAGTTCAGGGGGTAGGAGTATCCGCAGCCTGGGCTTTCCAATTCCTTTTACTTCATTACGGTGCGGGTTCGGATCAAATAGGGCGGGACGAGGCGCACCAAGGCGTTCTGGATGCCCTCCTGGTCCAGGGGCGGACGGTTCAAGATCACCTTCTGCGCATACTCGACGAAAGCCTGCATCTCCTCCTGCATCTTCTGCATGCGGTCGCGCATGTTCAGGATAATCTCAATTCCCGCCAGGTTGACCCCCAGGTCGCGCGCCAAGTTCAGGATGGTCTCCAGCCGTTCCAGGTCTTCATCACCATAGAGGCGGGTGTTGCCGTTGGTGCGTGAAGGCACCAGTAACCCTTCCCGCTCGTATAAACGCAGCGTTTGCGGGTGAATGTTGTACATCTCCGCCACCGCGCTGATCATGTAACCGGTCTTGCCACGAGTTTTTCTGCCGCGAGGGCTCATGGAACTCTCAACTGTACTTCTTCAATTCTTGCCTCGGGTCTTCCGGGTTCAGGCGCGCGAGTTCGCGGAGAATTTCCCTGGTCCTTTCATCCCCCACTCGAGGAACTACAACCTGGACCTCCACGAACTGGTCCCCTCGCGCGTCGCTGCGTAGCGAGGGTGCGCCCTTCCCGCGAAGTCGTAGCTTCTGGCCGCTCTGCGTTCCGGGTGGAATCTTAATCGTGGAGGGCCCCACCAGGGTCGGCACTTCCACTTTCGCTCCCAGAGCCGCCTCCGATAAGGTCACCGGGACTTTAACGTAAATGTTGTCGCCCTTGCGTTCGAAAATGGGATGCGGCTCGACCTCGGTGACAATGTACAAGTCACCCGCAGGCCCTCCGTGGAGGCCGGCATTTCCCTTTCCCGGCACGCGCACGCGAGAGCCGGTATCGACGCCGGGAGGTATGCGCACCTCGAAAGACTCGGGTTTTCGTACGAAACCCGATCCGCCGCAAGCCTGGCAGGGGCGCCGCTGGCGGCCCGTTCCGCCACACTGTGGGCACGTCACGGTGAATCGCATGGTGCCTGCTTGGCGTGTGGCCTTTCCCGTTCCGCCGCAAACCGCGCAAGTGATGGGAGCGCCTCCCGCAGATCCCGTTCCTTTGCACGTCGGGCAGGTCTCCTGCCGCCCGATGGTTATCCGCACCTGCGTTCCACGAATGGCGTCCCAGAACCCAAGGTGCATGTGATGTTCGAGGTCGCCTCCCTTTTGTGGGCCCTCAGCTTCCTCTTCATGCTCGCCGGAGCGATTGAACAACTGCGAGAAAATATCCCGAAATCCTCCACCGAAGCCTCCGCGCTTTTCGGGTTCTGCATCGATGTTGTCGAAGTTCGAAAAATCAAAGCCCGAGAAATCGACCCCCGGAGCGCCGGCACCCGTTGAAGCACCCGGCCCAGGGCCGCCGGGAGGAATATTGTCGGAATAGAAGCCGTATTGGTCATAGACCTGGCGCTTCTTGTCGTCACCCAGGATTTCGTAAGCCTCGGATAGTTCCTTGAACTTTTCTTCTGCCGTTTTGTTTCCCGGGTTGACGTCAGGGTGGTACTTGCGCGCCAAGCGCCGGTACGCCTTGCGGACTTCCTGCGGCTTGGCCTCGCGGCTGACGCCCAAGATCGCGTAGTAATCTTTTTGTGTGCCAACGGGCATGAATGACTCACCAAAATTGGCGTGGAGGTTTGCGTGTCCGCCGTTCACCTTCTGGTTCTGCCGCAACCTTGGTACGTTAAAATTGCTTCAACTCTTTCGCCGCAAGCAGCATGTCGAGCAAACAGGCGTCATCGCGCCACATAAACAGGTTGCGCTGAATCCAAGATATATCGGCGACGAATGTAATTCTCGCTCCGCTCGATGGCGCTTCGCTCTACCAGGTCGACCTTGCGACCCAGCACTGTCTCCAGTTCGTTCTGCATCTCGACCACGTCCATCAGACTCCACCGGGCCTGCGGCTCAAAGCTCACTAATACGTCGATGTCGCTGGTCGACTGGAAATCCTCCCGCAACACGGAACCGAACAGGGCAAATTCAGCAATCTTCCATTTCCGGCAGAACTCGCCCACCTTCGCTTCAGGCAACGCGATTTGGATCATGGCATGATCCTGATTCTTTGTACCGATCGGTTTCTCCTCTGCAACCTCTGTCCTAGTCCCTAACCCCAAGCCCCCGGCCCGCGGCTTTCAGTTCTTCATTTTCGCCATGATCGGGTCCAGGTGGTCAGGGCACCGGGAGCGCAACCATTCCTGTAAATGGTGCTGGATCTCCCTGGCCACAGGAGTATCCATGATCGCTTGCTCCAAACCTAGCTCCATGAATTGCCTCCAGTGGCATTGCGGGCATTCCACTCCCATTTGGGCTCGGTGTTCCATAAGAGCAGTTCACAGTCGACAGTCGACGGTCGACAGTAAGAACGGACGTGAGGCAGCCTCTCCGACTTTCATCCTTTTGCCCGTAGACTGTTGTCCTGACTCTCCTTCCGAGGGTTAGCTTTTCAACCTTAAACTGTGCCTCTCAGTATCCATGGCTTCCGATCACTTAGCTGTCGACTGTGGACTGTCGACTCCTTCCTCTCAGTTCTTCTTCTTGTCGTCGCTATCCACCACTTCTGCGTCGATCACTTCGCCGTCGCCCTTCGATTTGCCCGCTGGACCCGCGGCTCCGCTGGCCGAGGTTGAAGCTCCAGGGGCGCTGCCAGGGGCCTCTTGCGCCGCGCGCGCGGTAGACGCCTGCTTGTACATCGCTTCTGCCAGCTTGTGCGAGGCTGAGGTCAGTCGGTCCACGGCCGCGTTGATCTTCGAGATGTCGCCTTCCTGGAGCGTTTTCTTGGCATCTTCCAGGGCGGATTCAATGTTCTTGGCGTCGCTTTCAGAAATCTTATCGCGGTTTTCCTTCAGCAGCTTCTCCACGGAGTACACCATTGAGTCGGCCTTGTTCTTGACTTCGATTTCTTCCTTGCGCCGCCGATCTTCATCCGCGTGGAGTTCGCCTTCCTTAGTCACCCGCTCCACTTCCTCCTTGCTGAGCCCGCTCGAAGAAGTGATGGTTATCTTCTGTTCCTGACCCGTGCCGAGGTCCTTGGCGGAAACGTTCAGAATGCCATTCGCGTCGATATCAAATGTCACCTCAATCTGCGGGATGCCCCTCGGCGCAGGCGGAATTCCCACCAGGTGGAACTTGCCCAGCGTCCGGTTGTCGCGCGCCATCGGGCGCTCGCCTTGCAGGACATGAATTTCAACCGAAGTCTGGCTGTCCGCAGCCGTGGAGAAGGTTTCATTCTTTTTGGTCGGAATCGTGGTGTTGCGTTGGATGAGCGGAGTCATCACGCCGCCCAGGGTTTCAACGCCCAGCGTCAGGGGAGTAACGTCCAACAGCAGCAAGTCCTTCACTTCGCCGCCCAGCACGCCCGCCTGGACCGCCGCGCCCACCGCCACCACCTCGTCCGGGTTAACGCCTTTGTGCGGCTCCTTGCCATAGAAAATGTCCTTGACGATCTGTTGCACGCGCGGGATGCGCGTGGACCCGCCCACCAGCACCACCTCATCAATCTTGTCGGGAGTCAGGGAGGCGTCGGTAAGCGCCTGCTTCACCGGGCCCACGGAACGTTGGAAGATGTCCTCGCACATCTGTTCGAAGCGCCCCCGGGTCAACTTCAGGTTCAGGTGCTTTGGACCCGATGCATCCGCGGTGACGAACGGCAAATTGATGTCACTCTCCAGAACCGTCGAAAGTTCCATCTTGGCTTTTTCAGCAGCTTCTTTGAGGCGTTGCAGCGCCATGCGATCCTTGGAAAGATCGATGCCTTGGTCCTTGCGGAACTCGTCCACAATCCAGTCCATGATGCGTTTGTCGATGTCGTCGCCACCCAGGTGCGTGTCGCCGTTCGTGGACTTCACCTCCACGACGCCCTCTCCAACCTCAAGGATTGAAATATCGAAGGTCCCGCCCCCGAAGTCGTAAACGGCTATTGTCTCGTCCCGCTTTTTGTCCAAGCCGTAGGCCAGCGCGGCCGCCGTGGGCTCATTTACGATGCGCAGGACTTCCAAGCCAGCAATCTTTCCGGAGTCCTTGGTGGCTTGGCGCTGAGAGTCATTGAAATAAGCTGGGACGGTGATGACCGCCTGTGTCACCTTCTCGCCAAGGTATTGCTCAGCCGAATCCTTCATTTTCTGAAGGATCATGGCGGAGATTTCCGGAGGCGAGTATTCCTTACCCTGGGCGACCACCCGAACGTCACCATTGGGTCCTGACACAACCTTGTACGGGACGGTTTTGATTTCGCTCTGCACCTCATTGAACCGACGACCCATGAAACGCTTGATCGAATAAACAGTATTCTCGGGGTTGGTGACGGCCTGCCGCTTTGCCACTTGCCCAACCAGCCGTTCGCCGGACTTGGTAAAGGCCACGACCGACGGGGTGGTGCGTCCCCCCTCAGGGTTAGTAATGACAACGGGATCCCCGCCTTCCATTACTGCGACCACGGAGTTGGTAGTCCCAAGGTCAATTCCGATTATCTTGCCCATATCCTGAATTCCTCCTCAGTGGATGAGTGCCCAACCAGGGTTCACTACCACATTCAACAGTTTAGATGGAAAAATCCATCCATTAGTTCCACCCTATAATGAAAGTTGAGTGCGCGAATGTCAATAGAAATCTGCACTGCCTTTTCAAACCGTTAAGAATAAACCACTTGCCTGAAAACTTAGAAAATCGCTCAAAATGGGGTTATTTGAAGCTAGCAGGGCTGGACAGCATTCTCGCTGCGAATAAACAGACTACCCCAGTCTGGTTTTGGTTTATTATTGAATCCAGGGAGGTTAAACATGCCTAGGAAAACTCACCAGCCCCAATATACTGCTGAACACGCCGGTGCAGGGGTTCGCGCAAAGCTGCCAGAAATCGAGACTTGGCCCAACCAGTACAGTGGCTATGAGATCACGATTTCGATCCCCGAGTACACCTCCATCTGCCCGCGGACCGGACTGCCGGACTTCGGGACCATCACCCTTCATTACCTTCCCGACAAGCTGTGCTTGGAGTTGAAGTCATTGAAGTACTATATTCTTGCGTACCGAAATTTAGGCATTTTCTATGAGAACGCCGTAAACCGCATCCTGGATGATGTCGCCCGCGCCTGCCGCCCCAAGTGGGCTGTGGTGCGCGGCGAGTTCACCGCACGCGGCGGCATGCACACCACCATCGAGGCCCGCTACCCGAGGAAAGGTAGATCGTAAGTGCGAGGTGTCGCCCAGCAACGTTCCAGAGAATACGGTGGTGGGTCAGTTTGTGATCCGACGTTAGTCTTCGGGTTTGTCCGCAACGGCAGCCGCGCTGCGGTAGGGTGGCCGGGGTTTCTTCGGTGAAGTCACATAGGCATGCGGATCATCTTCGGGTAAGTGTGGCTTTCTTCTGAGAAGGCGTTTGATCTTTTCGACCGCCGCGCTGAGTCGGCTATCCTTGGAGTGCGCCATAATCATTCTCGTTCACCTGTAATCGTATCATTTCCTCACCGCAAGAATTTGAAGTCCATACTGACCCACTACCCAGAATCCTGCTTCCCCGCAGGCGCCGCGGTTTACACACTTACCCGTTAATCTAAGTCAATTTCCTTGAGGGGAGGTCCGGCAGGCACGTCTTTGGTCTTCTCGAGCGCCTCTTTGAATCGTCGCTCCAGTAGTTCGGATTTGATCTTTTCCTCTTCGGCGCTTTGTTTGAAGAGGCTTTCGCGGCGCTCAGCTTCTTTCTTGAGGAGTTGAGAAGCGTGATCCAGGTCGGGAGCTTTGGCTGGTCTTGGCGGCGGTTCGTGGAAGAGAACCTTACCAAGCTCTGTATCCACTTCCAGCCGCGCCCCGCAGCATGGACAGACAACTTCCGCCGTTTTTGGCCTCTGCTTATTCATCCTGATTTCTTATGATATATGCCGGAAGGTCCCCAGTCAATCCACGGATCTACGCGTGGCGGCAAACGACTCGCCACGTAGGCCCACCATTGCCAGCCGGAGCTTGTTCATTTGAAGACGCACGGCGGGATTCAAGCTCCTCGGTACGAGAACCAGTTTAAACAAGCTTTTTCAGACGCACTTTGGAAGGGCGCTTCTGGTCCTAACTGTCTCAAGGATCGCCGAAAGTCAGCGGGCAGCCCGCGATACGTTCCAGGACTCTGACCGGGGCCTTTTCAGGCAAAACCAGGGCACTCTTCGAAATGATGAAAGTCTGTTCCAGAGCGAACTGTCCGGAGAGAACCGCATGGCTGACCATGTCCGTAAACGCCAACCACGTGGATTGGGGCGGAAACTCCCATTGCGTCCGCGAGCACATTTCCTGGAATTCCTGGCTCGCCTTGAGGAAGTGATGGAAGCGCAACATCCAGTCGTCGTAAGGAGACCGCGCCAGGCTGTGAAGTCCCGCCGCTCGCGCGAGCTTTGTCAGGACCCTCTTTGGCCCGGAAGCTATTCCCCTGGGAAGCGGCATTCCGCCAGCTCCAGCGAACCGCGCTACGAGATTCTCGAAAGTCTCGGAAGTCACCCACACCCGAGGCTCGGTTGGGCTGATGTTGCTAAACACCCGTAGGATTCTATTCCCATTGGAGGGCCGGGTTGGAAATGAGTCCACATGCAGGAGGTCGTTACGCGCGCGTAGGCGGATTTGCCGGCCTGCCTCCTGCTGCGGCCGAAAGCTGGCAAAGTCCGCCGTCCCCAACCCCGCATAGGGAGACAAGAGCTGCCGCGTGAACCCAATGACCTTTTGGGAGTACTGCCGCATGATCGCGTGCAGCCTTTCCTTGTCGGAGTTGCGTCCTTGGGCGTACCCCGTAAGCCGGTCCGAGAGCGGACGGTAGGCAATGTTCTTGTGGTACCCCGCATTGCTCTGTTTCTGGCCCAGCAGGAACTGCACTTCGCCTTGAGGTAATTCAAAAGGAGTTTTTGCGAAAAAGAGGATGTTTCCTTCTTCCAGGCGGGCACAACACCACCGCCCGTGTTCTTCCGGCGGTACATCCTCCAAAGCATTCGGCAGTTGGATGAGCTGAGTCATCTTTCTCTCCCAAGTTGTAATGCGGCCAATGCCCCGTATCTTCTCATAAGGTTAACCCGAAACCTGTCGAATTCCAAGAGGGTCGTGCTCAAACCGAGCCTTGACTTGTTGTAAGGCATCGGGTTATGTTTCTAGATTGCCCTTGAGGGCCGAAATCTAACAGGGAGTATGGCCGTTTGAAACGGACCTTTCAACCTAACCGTAGGCGCCGAGCCAAGACACATGGATTCCGCGTGCGCATGAGGACCCCGGGAGGCCGCAACGTGTTAAAGCGTCGGCGTCTAAAGGGCCGTCATCGCCTGACTCCATAAGAGCTCATTTGGCATCTCAAGCTTTTCCCAAGAGTTTCCGGCTGCTCCGCCGAGGCGATTTTCGGCGAGTCTATGACGAAGGGCATCGCCGGAGCGCCCCATTATGCACGGTCTTTATTCGACCCAATGGGTTACTGCAATCTCGTTTTGGGGTCACGACACCAGCGCGCCTGGGAAATGCCGTATTGCGCAATCGGCTGAAGCGCCGTTTGCGAGAAGTATTTCGGCTGCACCGCGCACACCTGCCGGGCGGCTGGGACATACTGGTGAATCCCCGCGAGTCGGTGGCAAAGGTCCCATTTCGGACTCTGGAAGGGGAAGTTCTGAGGCTTTTCCCCAGCCAGCTTCCTCCGGGAGTTTCCGAGGAGTTGCGCGCCAAGTGAAGTTCATTACGCTGGGTCTGATTAAGTTTTACCAGGCTTGCCTTTCTCCCATCATACCGTCTTCCTGCCGTTTCTACCCATCCTGTTCAGCTTACGCGTATGAAGCGGTTGAGAGGTGGGGCGCCTGGCGGGGAATTCATATGGCGCTTGGCCGGCTCATGCGCTGCCGGCCATTTGGGGGCCAAGGGTTCGACCCAGTGCCCTGACTTCACGTTTGAAGTTGCCGGGTCCAGCGTGTTCGTTTCGTAGGGGCGGTTCGCGAACCGCCCTTACGGTCGGGACCCCGAGGCCCGGAAGCTGAGATTTGAGGACATTCCGTGGACCAAGAAAAACGGGTGCTGGCCGCATTCGCACTCTCCTTCGTGATGCTGTTGCTTTGGCGCGTTTTCTTTGTTAAGGAACCGCCCCCTTCGCCATCTTCCAAGTCCATTTCTACGGCGCAGACCCAACCGGCTACGGAGAAAACATCCGCCGCAGCAGTAAGCCCCCGGCTTCCTCCATCCATTCCGGTTATTGAAGGCAGTAAGCCAGAAGACATCGTCGTCGAAAGCGACCTTTATACGGTGACCTTTTCCACGCGGGGCGCGGTCGTGGAGAGTTGGATACTCAAGAAATATCGCGACGCAAAAGAAGCCCCCCTGGATGTCATCGATGACGAGGCGTGCGGAAAGCTCGGCTTCCCCATGAGCCTGAGCGTTGGTGATGGCGAGCTCGCGAGCAAGCTGAACTCAGCGCTCTATGTTGCAACGCCCTCCGGCGTGACGCTGAAGGCACCCGTCAAGGTCGAGTTCACCTACAGCGATGGCAAGGTGCAGGCGCACAAAGCTTTTACTTTAGGGACGGGTTATGAGGTCCACGCCGAAGTGAGCGTAGTTGAAGGAGGCCGCTACTTGCCCATGGAGGTCGCATGGCCGGGCGGGTTTGGGGACCACTCCTTGCCGCCCGCTGTTATCAATACCCTGACGCAAGGTGTTTACGGTTCCCTAGGTGATTTGAACACGGTGGCGCAACGGAAACTGACCACCGACCGGTTGGTCCCCGCCCCATTTCAGCTCGCGGGCTTGGAGGACCGCTACTTCGCAGGAATTTTCCTGCCCGATTCTTCGGACGAGACCTTTCGGTTTGGCCGGCAGACTTGGACACCCACGGACTGGAAGGGGAAGGATTCTGATAGGCCCAGCCCGCTCTACGCACAGTTGGGGCAGGCGCAGCCGAAGCCTTTGGCCTTTCGGATGTTCGTGGGGCCGAAAGACCTGGAGGTGCTGCGCGCCGAAAAGCCCCCGCTGGATTCCCTGGTGGACTTCGGATGGTTCGCCTTCATTGCCAAACCTCTTTTCCTTGGCCTGCGCTTCATCTACGAGCGCTGGACGCACAACTACGGCTGGGCGATTGTGCTCCTGACCGTGTTTATCAACTTCGCGTTGTTTCCGCTGAAATTGAAAAGCATTCGCTCGGGGCAGGAGATGCAGCGCATTGCCCCGCTCATAAAGAGCATCCAGGATAAATACAAGGGCACCAAGTTCAACGATCCACGCAAGCAGCGCATGAACGAGGAGGTCATGAAGCTCTACAAGGAGCACGGCGTCAATCCCCTGGGCGGCTGCTTGCCGATGGCTCTCCAACTCCCCTTTCTGTACGGCTTTTACCGGGTGCTTGACCTGCCTATCGAACTGCGTCACGCTCCCTGGATACTTTGGATCACGGACCTTTCAGCGCCGGATAGATTCCATCCCTTTGGGATTCCGCTTCCTATTCTGCCCACGGTTATGGTCATCACCATGTTCATCATGCAGAAAATGACTCCGGTGGCCAGCGCTGATCCCTCCCAGCAACGCATGATGATGTTCATGCCGATTGTTTTCGGCATCATGTTCTATAATTTTGCCAGCGGCCTGGTTCTCTATTTTCTGACCGCCAACATCGTGGGGATTTTGCAGCAAGTTATGATCAACAAATTGATGCCGATCCCCCAGACCCTCCCGGCCCCAGCAAAACGCCCGAGGTGAAAGACCGGCCTTCAATGGATACGCAGCCTGTCGCGCAGACCTCAACCCACGGGCTGGAGAACTACCTTGCAGCCATTGACTCACTTCTGAATCAGATCATCCAACAGGGCGGGTTTGCGCTCTCCTTTGCAATTCACCCCGTGCTTCAGGAGTCATCGGACCTCGAGTCGCCGGAGTATGTAGCAGATTTTACGGGCGCGGACGCCGACCTCCTCTTGGAGCGGAATGGCGCCCTTCTGGACGCCCTCGAGCATGTAGTTCTGAAGGCGGCGCGATTGCGGGAAGAGCACCTCGGCAAAATCGCCTTCGACTGCAACGACTGGCGGCGAATGCGCACGGAAGAACTAAAACTCACTGCGCAAGTCGCCGCAGAACGGGTGCTGGAGAGCGGCGCTCCCTTTGCCTTAAGCCCCATGACCCCGCGGGAGAGGCGCATCATTCATCTGGCGCTGAGAGACCGGCCGAACCTCCGCACCGTAAGCGAAGGCGTGGGCCCCGAGCGCAAAGTCGTGATTCTGCCGGCCAGACCTCCCACCCAGGACAGCGGACGCTGAGTCGCCAGTCTCCGCATGACGCATGAAGACACCATCGTGGCCGTTGCCACGCCGCCCGGCCGCGGCGGCCTGGGGGTGGTGCGCCTGTCGGGAAGTCAGGCGATCGAAATCGCCACCAGCCTCATCCGTTTCCCGAACTTGCCGCTGGAAACCCAGCGGGCCACGCTGGGCGAGTTTTGCGATCCGCAGGGCGGCAGGGTTCTGGACCAGGTTGTGGTCACTTGTTTCCGGCGCCCTCACTCCTACACGGCGGAAGACGTCGTCGAGATTTCCTGCCATGGCGCTCCGGTAATCCTTCGATATCTGGTGGAATGCTGCCTTAGCCGAGGGGCGCGCGCTGCCGAGCCGGGCGAGTTTACCATGCGGGGGTTTCTGAACGGGCGCATCGACCTGACGCAAGCAGAAGCGGTCCGCGACCTTGTCGAGT
>JBEKIZ010000113.1:0-13149 GCA_050011515.1 Terriglobia bacterium
GCCCCCTGGGAAGAGGATCTTCCCCGAGTTCCCGCCGCCATGAAATCTGTAGCCCGTACCTGCTCAGCAGCTCCCTCGACTCTTTGACGCCCCTGTGAATTGGCCGCTCTTTGTGGTCGATCGAGTTCTTGGCAGGGACACCCAGCTCATGTCGCCGTTTATGTCTGCAATGTAACCATCCAGCGTCACCTGATTGAAAACGATTAATTTCCGCATGATTCTTCTCCTTTTTTACTTTCCGCATTGATTGAAAGCATCATCACGCAATGCACATTCAAAAGATCCATGAAATGCTGAGGCCATATCAGAAGTTCACCATCGAGAACGCTGCAGTGTTGACCCACCAGATCCAGCTGCAAACGCCCATTCAGGAAACTGACCCACTACCCTCGGCACGCTCCGCCTCTACGTGAGCCATCACACAGGCCCCATTGACGAGCGCATCGCGGAGGCCCAGAAGGAATCCGCCCACACCTGCGCAGGCCTGCGGCCAGCCGGGGAAACAGCGCCAAACAGGCGGCTGGGTTCAAGCCGTGTGCGACACGCACGCGCATGGCCCGGAGGAGCAATGAGGCCGATGGGCAATGAGGCATGGCGGGAGCTGATTCGCCGGATAAGTGGGGCTCCGCTCCAAGCGGAGGCTGCGCCTTACGCCGGGCTTTCAGGCCCATGCATCAGCAGGGAGCGGGGCAGCGAGTTCAGGGCAGCGAGATGAAGCCAAGCCAGCCCAACAAGAGGGGAACCATGAGGAAATTCACCGTCGCACAGCGGGAGGAAATTCGCAGGCAAGAAGCCAAGATGCTGGAGAACATCGACAAGCTCCCGCCGGAGCGCCAGCTCATCGCCCGCACTGTGGCGAGGGGCCGCCGCTTGGCGGCGCTGAGGAAGGCGAAGGTGCCAGAGGTCGGGCTGTTCTTCATGGTGGGAAGGAAGCCCTTCGTCGCTGGTCTGCCATGGACGGAAATCCCAAGCGTAGCTGGCTTCAGGACACACTCCGTCGACCACTACGAGTACTGGCGGCGCTTGCAAGAAGTCGGTGCCGCGCCCCGCGATTTGGAATACGACGAGGCAGCTCGCGGGCGCGTCAACTACGAGGACGCGGGCCGCAGGTTCACCCTGTTTGCCGACAGGTGCATCATCAAGAACAAGCGGCAGGTCAGCGCCATCATGAATGAGCTCAACTTGCCAAGGGGCAGAAGGGTCCTGGCGGATGACCACTATCGCTGCCTGATGTGCTAGTATCTGCCTCAAGTCTCCTCCCGCAAGAACCGTAATATGAACCGGCCTGACCCCAGAACCCATTCCTTGCACTAGCGGTTCGTGTCACCGGCAATTCTTGTGGCTGATCGAGTGGGGAAGGCCCACTCGTGCAGGGGTACCTCGTCGCAGCTTCACACGACCCAAGAACAGCTACCCTTTTCGATTAGGCGGGAGGGGATTGTGTCTGAGAAACTTCCTCACCTCGTGCCTGCCAGGCATGGAAGGCTGCGCGCCCATTTTGGTCACGGAAAGAGCTGCCACCGCTGATGCATATACCGCTGCCTCACGAAGGTCTTTCCCCTGCATCAAAGCCACTGCCAGCCCACCGTTAAAAGCATCGCCCGCTGCGGTTGAGTCCACAGCCTTGACTTTGAACGCGGGTACGAACACCTTTTCACCGTCTCCCCCAAGGACGCACGCTCCCCGATCTCCCAGCTTCAGGATGACGTTGCGAGGCCCGGCGCTTTGAAGGGACCGGGCGAGCTGCATGGCGAGAGTGCGGCTCAATCCGTTACCACCTGCACCACAAGGCAGCCTGGTTTCGGTTTCATTCAGCGTCAGGAAAGTCACGGCCCTGAGCAGCGAGGGTGGGAGCTTTCGTGCAGGTGCGGGATCTAACATGAGAGGCACAGCCGATCGGCCAGCCAGGCGCGCGAGTGCTTCCACGGTTTCAAATGGAATCTCGAGCTGTGTCAGGATGATGCCGGCAGAGCGAATTATCGCGGATGCGTTTTCGAGGTCTCGTGGCCGGAGTTCACCGTTGGCTCCCGGAACGACGACGATGCTGTTGTCACCGCGGGAGTCGGTCGTAATGATGGCCACCCCACAGGAGACCCTGGAGCAGTGTGTCACCGCCCGAACCCCAACACCGGCATCCTTCAGGCCCTTGTGAAGCCGATTCCCGAATTCGTCATTGCTGACCTTGGCGACCATGGCCACGGGATGACCGAGTTTCGCTACTGCG
Organism: Terriglobia bacterium; assembly: GCA_050011515.1. GTDB lineage: Bacteria > Acidobacteriota > Terriglobia > UBA7540 > UBA7540 > CAVROP01. The sequence continues at coordinate 2,225 of JBEKIZ010000113.1, forward strand.
ACGGCCTGGTTCGCCCCTTTCCCCCCATTGAAGGTCTGGAAGGTTGCTCCCGGGATGGTCTCTCCGGGCGAAGGAATCCTTGGGGCACTGCAAACAAAGTCGAGATTGACGCTTCCCACAACTACAATGTGTTTACGAGCCACTCCTGCCTCCATATCGCCGCGAGGTTTGAGTGACGAAAAGGTCGCAAGGAATCGGGTGCCGATCGCGCTTACTATCTCACCACGGGTGCCAACGCCACGCAGGCAAGGCCAACGATAAAGAACGAGAACATCAGGGCGAGCAGCCGTTTCGCACTCGCCCCCGCTCCGGCGAATTCTTTCCATACAAACACGCCCCAGATGGCGGAGACCATGGTCGCGCCTTGCCCCAGCGCGTAGGATGTTGCCGGATCTACCATCTGCGCATAGGATGCGACGAAGTTGGAGATCGTCCCCACGCCCCAGATCATCCCGCCAAGAATTCCCCAGAAGTGCAGTGCGCCGCTCCCCCGGAAGTAATCGCTTATCGAAACCGATGCTCCCGAGACCGGCTTGCGCATGAAGATGTAGTTCAGCGGGATCGTACAGACCAGCGCCCCGATCGCAAAGAGGAAGCCTGCCGTGTACGGCCCCAGATGATTCTCGCCAGTCAGCGCCTTGGCGACAAAGGGGTAGAACAAACCCATGCCCAGCCCCGCCAGCAGGCTGATGACAATGCCTTTGGTACTCACCGTGAGGTCTTTCGCGAGCTTGCGGTAGGCCAGCGCATCCAGAACAATTGCCACACAGACGAGGATGATCCCCCCGAACAGCAGCAGCGGATTCCCTTTCGGTGTAATGATGTAGTTCAGCACCGAGCCGATCGCCAGCGCCAACCCGATGCCGATAGGGAACGCCACGGCCAAGCCCGCGATGGCGATTGCCGCACCAGCAGGATGTTCGCAATGTTGAAGACGATCCCACCGAGCAAAGCCAGCAGCAGGTGGCGGCCATCGGCGGCGCGGAGATTGATGAGGAAGCTGTCGGGACTCGCGGCGTCCGAGCGGCCGAGCGTGAAGCCCATGAGCAGGGAGATCAGCAGAATTCCCCAAATGTAATCCCAATAGAAAAGCTCAAAGCGCCAATCCTTGCAGAGCTTTTGCGTATTGGCCCAACTTCCCCAGCAGATCATGCCGAGGACCATCATGAAGAGCGCGACGGCGTATACACCTGGAATGAACATCGGTCACATCCTTTGCGGGAGAGGTCCCACCCCCGAATCGTCGCCGTGAATTACTGGGCGTCCATCACACAACGGAAGCCCAGCGCACCTGCCCGGTCCATACTGGGCGCCATCATCAGCAATTTGCCGTGCTGGTCGAGCCGGTACGCCTGGGGAAAATACCAGATCGAGCCCTGCGGCTGGTAATAGTTTCCGCCGCGGAGAATGCCGCCCCGGGTATGCTCATCGACAAACTCCTCCGTCCATTGCCACACGTTCCCCACCAGGTCCATCACCCCGAAGGGGCTCGCGCCGCGCGGATGGACATCTACCGGGTCCGGCCCCCGCATGGTGCGCCCCTTATCCGGGACGGGGACAGCGGCATCGTCCCAGCTATTGCCCCAGGGGTAGAGCCGTCCATCTGCGCCTTGGGCGGCATACTGCCATTCCCACTCGTGGGGCAGACGCTTTCCTGCCCACTGCGCATATGCCCGGGCGTCTTCAAGCGAAACCCAGGTGACGGGCTTGTTTTCCCAACCAGCGGGATACGTGCCGTTCTGCCAGTCACGCAAGAAATTCAGATCATCCTGGGGATGGTAGTGCGCGGAATCCAAGAACTTCTTGAACTGAGCATTCGTCACCGGGTACTTGTCGATCCAGAATGCGGGGATGTGCATCGGCTGATCGTGGAAGCGCCGAGCTGAATCTTCCCAGGGATATTGCACGTCTACGCCGGCGTCGTCAAAGCCTTCGATCTCGATGCCTTGCACACGAAAACTGAAGCCCCCGGCGGGGATCTTGATCATGTCGGCAGGGGGAGTCTCTGCCGGCCGTGTGGTGGCGATCGGCACGATCTGCTGCGGCAAAGTCTTCCATTCGTGCGAATAACTCGCCAGCGGCATCGCCGTCATCTCCTTCATCTTCGTCATCAGACTCTGAATCCCGACGTCCGGCGAAGACCGAGTGGCTAGCAACGCTCCGTAGCCGTGCGCCTCGATCACGAAACTCAGCACGGCTTTGCCGCCGCGATTGCGCTCCGGCTGGACCTCAACTCCATGATAGAGATCGAAATAGCGCTTCCCGTCTTCGGCAGGCACTTCGATCTGCGGTCCGTTGACGTCATACTCGCTTCGATTCACAATCGTCCACATCGTCTCCGGGCCCAACGGCCATCGGCTGGCAAAGACCCCGTAGCGCAAGGTCGGGGCTAAAGGCTCCCAGTCCGGGCTGATGAGAAAGCGGGCAACCGCACGCTCCAGAGTGGCCACCCGGCGGGCCGCCTCGGCATCACGCGGAGTGATGCCATTCCAGATTCCCCAGATGTTCTCCCAGCATTCCCACCCAACGCCGTTAAAGAAGGCAAACTGCAGGTTGTCAGTCTTGTCGCGTTTCCAACGGTCGGAGATGTTCACCATATGCCGAGGTTCGAGCCATTTATACTTATCGACCAAAGGGACGAAGGGATAGTTGTACTGCCCCCAGGTCATGACGTTCCAGGCGAGCGCTTCGTCTGCGGGTCCGCCTTCAGGTTCAAACGCCAGAGGGTGACCGACCTTTTCGGCGGCTTCGGGAAATGCCAGTGGAACCCCGTCTTGCGTATCACCGTTGATGCCATCGGCCCCGACCTCACTCATCAATTTGGCGATGGCGTCGGGCCAGGACATGCCAGGATCATGCGTTCCCTGGTCCCACATCATCATCGGAAACAACACGCGAACACCGCGGCGATGAAAATCGGAGATCATCTGTCGCACTCCACCCAAACCACCCGGCATGGAGCGGATCATGTCGTGCTGATTCCGGTTGTCGATGCCCATGTTCGGATAGGTGGGCCAGATGAGTACTGCGTCAATCCCGCCGTATCGCTTTTCGAGATCGTCCAAATATCGATCAACCGTGTAGCGATGTGCCACCGGGTCGTAGAAATAGCGGTCCTCTACCATCATCTGCGGCTGCAGGAAGCTCGATTGCGTCCACTTCAGCGCCGACAACTCGTACCTCGAACCGTCGTACCCGATGCGGATGCGACGCTCGTTGCGCCAGTGCGAAATGTCGGCGAGCCATGCGTCGTGCTCATTCTGGGAGCAGGGCTTGGACCCTCCTTCCCACGCGCCTCTCATAATCAGGCAATCGGGAGCAGGAATCTGCTGTCCCTGCGGCGAATACTTTGAGTCCTGCGCGCAGAGGCAAGATGCAAACCCCAGAACGAGAAACGGGGCAAGAAGACGGCTCAATCTAAGCGGGGATGTCGACATTCTAGCCCTTTGCTTTCCATATTTTCACCGACACGACGTGGATCTCACCCTTGTCCGCATGGACGTGGGCCTTTACGCTGACGTGATGACCTTCATGACCCTTGAGCGCTTCCGGATTCTGTACCGTCCAAGCCTTCTGGTCCTTGTCATTGGTGAACGTTTTCCCGTCGTCGCTTACAGTGCCATGAAGCGTCATCAGGCTCTTGGTGGTGGTGGTGGTCGTCTCAGTCTTCGTCTCAGTCTCCTGTGCGAACACCGGCATAGCCAGCGAGAACGCAACCGCGAACGTGAACAGCAATATCAAGAGTTTCTTCATGCTAGGTCTAGACCTCCTTATGAATTTCCTTCTCTTCTCTACAGTAATGCCATTCTTTGGCCTGTCTGTTCAAAAGTGCACACCATTCGACAACTTTATTCTGGGAATCCAAACTTAATCGGGATTTTCACCTTGGGTCCCCGAGTGGCTGACGGTGCAGGCAGGGCTTCCATCTTTAAACTCCAGGCAGCGATTCAAGCATCCGCGGCGGCGTGTCTGTTCGAAGGTGCTCACCTTGGCGGGACTTCACTTTGGAACCCGCATCTATCGCTCGTCCAGCCAATACCTCCGAGCGTCCTTTCGGACGGATCTGTTTGCCACCCAAGCTTCGGGTATAGCCGCGATTCCGGTCGCATGACGGCGTACTCGGACACTATCGGACTGGTGGCAGGCACTGTGAGAAGTCGCGAGAATGGTTGATGGACATAGGTAGGCTGTCACCAGCTTTCCCTGTCACACCACCGTACGTACGGGTCCGTATACGGCGGTTCGGCGGGTGGAGCTATCAACGAACCGTCAATCGTGGAATCCCGAGCGAGTCGAAGTAAGCATTGGGCAGTGCCAGCGCGAGGGCCGGGCTGTTGGCCAGCCGCCAAGGACCATGGGCACTGGCCGCCGTTTGGGCGGCCAGGACCGTGCCCACGCCTCGCTTCCGCAGCTCGGCATAACGTGCCCGTCCTCGCTTCCACTGCTTCCAGATCGCCGACCGCAGCCGACGCCGGACCCACTCCTCCAGGCTGGCTAACACCGAGGGCGTCTGGCACTTCCCAAAATAGCCGATCCAACCCTGTAGATATCGGGTTAGTTCTGTCGCCATCTGTTCCGTGCTTCTGCCTCGTGTCTGGTCGGTCAGTTCCCGAACCTTCTCTCGGAACCGGAGCACCGCTTTCGGCGCCATCCGCCGTTTGGGCACCCGCCCCGACGTGAAACTAAAGCCCAGAAACTTCCGCTCCCAGGGTCGCGCTACCGCACTCTTCTGCTCGTTCACCTTGAGCTTGAGCTTTGTCGTGATGAATCGCCTGACGCTGCCCATCACTCGCTCCCCGGCTCGTCGGCTGCGAACGTAGATATTGCTATCATCCGCGTACCGCGCGAACCGGAGACCTCTCCGCTCCAACTCCCGGTCGAACTCGTCGAGCACGATATTGCTCAACAAGGGCGACAGGACGGCCTGAACGCAAAAGACAACTTCGAGTTTGAGCGAGCAGTTGGCTACCGTGGAGAAGGGTTACGAAAGGAGTGAAAAAGGTCTTGACTTGTGACGTAAATAGACGTACTCATATGTCGTATGGCCCGCGCTACCGATCCGCAGAAGGCCGAGCGGCTCAATCGGGCTCGCACCCTACTCCGCGAGCACGCACGACTGCCCCAAGCGGCCGAGCGCCTGGCCCGCGATTGGTCCATCTCCAAGCGCCAAGCTTATCGTTATCTCCACCAGGCGCAGAAGCTCAAACAGCCCGTTCCGGTGGAAGATGCAAAGGTTTCTTTTACGGTCAAGCTTTCGCGGCGTCTGGTGGAAACGTTCCGCACGTACGCCGCCTCGACCGGATTGACCTTGAGCGAGATCGTCAGCCGAGCGTTGCGGGTGGTCCTGCATCGTGGGGGGGGGCCGTGGCTGACCGCCCGCCAGGTCGGCAACGCACGCTGCGGCTGGAATATCAATTTGATCGGTTGTGGGTGGAGAAACTGGCCCAGGCTTATGAATGTTTGGTGCCCGACAAGATCCAGCTCACAGGCCAGGCGGCTCCCCAACCGGCCGCAAGCAACCAGGAGATTCTGAATGGCAAAAATGGCCGTGATTTACGCCCGTGTCTCCTCGGACCGCCAGAAGGAGAACCACACGATCGCCAGCCAGTTGGCCGCCTTGACGGAGTATGCCGAGGCGCACAGTTACCAGGTTCCAGCCGAGTGGCGCTTCCAGGAGGAAGGTTACAGCGGCGCCACGTTGCTGCGGCCAGGCCTGGAAGCTGTACGCGACCTGGCAGCCGCCGGTCATATCGAAGCAGTGCTCGTTTACTCGCCGGATCGCCTCAGTCGCAAGTATGCCTATCAGGTGCTGCTGGCCGAGGAGTTGTCCCGCTGCGGCGTGGAACTAGTTTTCTTGAAGGCGCCCTCGGGCACCACTCCCGAAGATCAGCTGCTGGTGCAGTTCCAGGGCATGATTGCCGAGTATGAACGGGCGCAGATTGCCGAGCGCTCTCGCCGTGGCAAACGTCACCGCGCTAGAGAAGGATCGATCAACGTGCTCTCAGGGGCCCCATACGGTTATCGCTATGTGAGGAAGCGCGACACCTCAGCGGCCTATTACGAGGTCATCGACTCGGAGGCGGCCGTGGTGCGCCGGGTGTACCAGGCATATACGCAGCAGGGGCTGAGCATCAATGCCATTGCACGTCTGCTGAACGAGGAGCAGGTTCCGACGCGGACGGGGACGACACGCTGGGAGCGATCCACGGTCTGGGGCATGCTGCGCAACCCGGCGTACCGGGGCCGGGCATGCTATGGGAAGACCGAACTCCGTCCGCGACAGCGCATCACGCGACCGTTGCGAAAACGGCAAGGGCTGGCCAGCCGCGACAGTGCCAACCACGAACGACCTCGACAGGATTAGATCGAGATCGCGGTTCCGGCTTTGATTAGCGAGGAAACTTTTGCTCTGGCCCAAGAACAACTGGAACAGAACAAACGTCATTCTCCCCGGCGCACTATCGAACCGTCCTTGTTGCAGGGGATGCTGGTTTGTGAGCGCTGCGGTTACGCGCTCTATCGCAGCTCCACACAAACCTCCGCGCGCAAGCTTTATTACTACCGGTGCTTGGGCTCCGACGCTTATCGCCATCTCCAGGGAGCGGTTTGCGACAACCCGCCGGTTCGCCAGGACTACCTCGATGCGGTGGTTTGGAAGGAGTTGCTGCGATTGCTGGAAGACCCCGGCGTGATTCAGGAGGAACTGAACCGCCGGCTGGAAGCATCCAGGAAGGCTGATCCGTTGAAACAGCGAGAGGAATTGTTACGCCGCGAACATGCCAGGGTGGAGAAGAGCATGGACCGCCTGCTGAACGCCTATCAGGAAGGTCTGATAAGCCTGGAACAACTTCGCCGTCGGATGCCGGAACTCCGCAAACAACAACAAGCGGTCCAGGCCGAATTGCAGTCGCTGGAAGCGGCCACTGCCGACCAGGCCCACTGCTTGCGCCTGGCGGAAACGCTCACTGATTTCTGTACCCAGTTGCGGTTGAGGGCGGATACGCTTGCGGTCACTGAACGGCAGAAAATCGCCCGCCTGCTGATAAAGGAGATCTTGGTGAGCAGGGATACACTCACGATCCGTCACTCGATCCGGATACCGAGTGTCGGGCCCGATCCGAGCGGCATGCCCCGCCCGCCTCACACACCTCAACAGCCGCCGACGCCCCAACCCGGCGTACATTATCTTTTGCGTTCAGGCCGTCACAACTGCTCCCTGGGGCGTCCCCAGCTTCGTCTCCGACCACTGACCATCTTCCGAAACTCCCGCCTTCAGCCATTTCTGGATCAGGCGAAGTATCCGGCGATCGGCCACCCGGTGCTCGATGAACTTCAAGGTCCATTCGTGGCTCATGTTGTCGAAGAAGCCCCGAATGTCCGCATCCAGCACCCAGTTCACTCGCTTCCATTGGATGCCCACCGTCGGCGCGTCCAACGCTTGATGCGGGCCGCGTCCGGGCCGGAACCCGTAAGAAAAGCCCTTGAAGTCGACCTCGTAGATCTGGTTGAGGATCGTCACCACGGCCTGTTGAACGATTTTGTCCTCCAGGGCCGCGATGCCCAGCGGACGTTGCCGCCCGTCGGGCTTCGGGATATAGACCCTTCTTGAGGGTTGTGCCCGATACGTTCCACGGTGCACCCGACTGTGCAGATCGACGAGCCGATCCTCCAATCCGGTGGCATACTCCTGCCAAGTTACGCCGTCTATCCCCGGCGAGGCTTGACGCTTCAGGGCGTAGAAGCTCTCGCGGAGTAGTCCGACGGTCAAGTGGTGGAGCAGCGCGGTGAACCGCTCCTGCTTCCTTCCCCTTGCTGCTTGCCGCACACCGTGCAATCCCTGGGACATGCCTTTCCCGCTCTGTGTCGGGGACATGCGCGACGGCACGATGTTCTCCCCAGTCTGTGCCCTTCCCTCCTCCGCATCCTTGGAAGACTGCTCTCCCTTGTTCGGCTGGTTCACAGGGACTACGGCACAGTCCGACTTCTCCTGTACGTGCGCGTCCGCCGTTCGGTTTAGGGCCTTCGCGGACCGGTCTTGATCGCTCGACCAAGACGTACAGGAGATCTCCCGGTTCTCGTGCATGTTGTTTCTCAGCGTGCGCGGGTTCTTAGACTACGCAGGACCGAACCGGCCACTCGCGTTTAGCGTGGTCGTTCGTTTCGCCTTCCTCCTCTGGGAACGGAGTCGGCGTCCTGTTCCATCGGCTTTTCGAAGCTCAATAGCCCGGCCCACCGATAGTTGGGATAGAACTCGGGCGCGTTTGCGCAGCGCTACGTTTCCCGAGGCCCCCCTATAATCCCGGACAGCCGGTTTTCCCAGGTCCGGCTTGAAACCTTGGCCTCTCTTCCATGGGCCTTCCCAGCTTCGCGGAGGTTAAGCGCTGGTACGCATGCGCCCCGGCTTCCATGGTTTGCCCACAGCCTCGTCCCCTCGCATGCGTCGGTTCAACGCCGACTCTGCGTCCGGCCACCGCGCTGCCAATGAGACCGCCAAGTGTCCAGAGTCCCTTCGCCCGATATCGGTGCTACCGTCATCGGGGAGTCGTATTTCCTCTCCTCGGAGGGCGTTACCCCTCCGTCATCGCTACTACGGACTCATGCGCCAGTCCCCCTGGTTCTCCTCTCCTTCGGCCTTAGCTTCGTTCGAGGAGTCTTTGCCGGTTGCTACCAGCCCCGGCTACCCGCGGGACCTTCCCGACGCTATCTCTGCGAATCTTTCCTCGCTTGCCTGGTCCCTTGCCACGGCGGTCCCACCGGGTGCGCTTGCCTGTTTCTTCCCCGATGTCATCGGCCTTCCCCAACAGAGGTGTGGGTCGGCTTCCCGCTTCACCCGCGAACACGATTTTCCGCGGAGCGTTTTTCGACGCTGCAGACATTTCTTAATGTTCAGGCCTCCGAGTTTGCTCGTCTCCCAGATCGCTCCTACCGCTGCGCATACCACCTCAGGGCAGCTGAGAGTTTTACGTCCGGGCATCGCGCGCTTCGTTGCCTCCGCGCGCACCGGATATGCTAACCGTCCGAATACAGGCAATTGACGGTGCGAGGACTTTCACCCCGCAAGATTCGCAGCCTTGTCGGCTGCTCCCCTCTGTCTACGCTTCAGACGGCACCTCGCGATGCCGCCTGCAAGACTCGAGGCCAGGATGGATTCGCTGTTCTCCTTTCCCGTAGGGCTCTTTCATCCCCTACAACATGCCGGTTTATCCCGGCGCTCTCCGAGTCGCCGACAACTCGGGAGTTTGCTCGGTTTAACCAATCCTGGCGCGTTTCTCGTTAGTGATCCGGTCGAGCGACTCTAGCCTCTGCCTTCCACCGGCAGAGGTCTTGACAGTTTCCGATCACCGATCACCGGCTTGCGGCAGTGACTGGTTATGTATAAGCTGTAGGGATTGTGATGAAGCCTTTGATCTTTGCTCTCTGTGTTGTGTCTGCGTTTGGCGGTCTGAGGGCGCAGACGCCTGCCTGGCAGCCATCGCCGGGACATACGCAAGTGCCGATATGGCTGGGGGCGGTGCCTGATGCGCAGCCTGTCGCGGGGCCGGAGGCCGCTACGACGTCGGGGAAAGGGTGGCTGGTTGCCGGGAGGCCGGCGGTTTCCGTGACCAACGTGTCGCGGCCTACGATGACGGTCTATTCGCCAAAAGGGAAAAATACGGGCGCTGCGGTCGTCGTCTTCCCTGGTGGGGGCTATCAGGTTCTAGCCATCGACCTTGAAGGAACGGAGGTCTGTGATTGGCTGACGCCCAAAGGGATTACGTGTGTGCTGTTGAAATACCGCGTGACGGATGTGGGGGAGTATCCGAAATCAGGGCCGTATCCGGAATCACCGATGGCGTTGGAAGATGCGCAGAGGACAGTGGGTCTGGTGCGCTTTCACGCGGCGGAGTGGCATATCGATCCGCACAAGATTGGAGTGCTTGGGTTTTCGGCAGGCGGGCATTTGTCGGCAGCGCTGAGCACGCATTTTGAGAAGCGTTTGTATCCGGCTGTTGATGCGGCCGACAAAGAAAGCTGCCGCCCGGATTTTGCGGTGGCTATTTATCCGGGACATCTGTCGATTGCCGCGGCGGAATGGGATGCCAACCAGGGCGCCAGAAAGTTTGTGGTTCGTCATCCGGGGCATCTGTCGGTTGCCGATAGCAGCTTTGAGTTGAATCCCGATATTCATGTCACCAGCCAGACGCCGCCTACGTTTTTGCTGCAGGCGGAGGATGACCACGTGGACAATGTAAACGACTCGCTGGCTTACTATGCTGCGCTGAAGAAGGCCGGGGTTCCCGTGGAGATGCATTTGTATGCGCAGGGCGGGCATGCGTTTGGGCTACGGCGCACGAAGTTTCCGATAACGGGATGGCCTCAGTTGGTGGAGACTTGGCTGGGGACAATCGGAATGATTCCGGAGTGATTCGTATTTGAGGCGCAAATATGCAATCTGACCGTTACCGTACAAGGACAGAGGTCAAAGCCGAGGTTAGGCTAGCGATATGTTGGCTTGTGTGAATTCATGCGTGACTCCCGGATGACGAGGTACTCGGAAGTTGCTCTGGACAGCGTCGTGAGGACGATTATCCAGGATGCCGAAGGGCGTCGGTCCTGGGTGACGGCGAAGTGTTTACTGATAGTGTTCTCCCGATTCCCGATGATAAATTCCCATCCCACCACTGACTTTTGGGCAATTGACAGCGCTGCGAGCGGATTGGGCCTGAAAAGTCATAGGGCTGTTCTATAAAAGGCGATGTCAAGAGAAATAATCCCCCCTCGACCGGAGGCCGAGGGGGGATTGACCTCGGCATCGAGCCCCTGTAGCCTACTAGGAGCCTTTTGGTTTTGCTCTGGCTCTCTGACCTATCAACTCGGCTCGTCCCGAGCAGCGACGAGGCTGCCTGGCTTTTCCGTCCCCTCAGTTGCATCTTCCTGTCGTGACG
>JBEKIZ010000114.1:0-12765 GCA_050011515.1 Terriglobia bacterium
TTCGGGCCGGTTTTCACTTCAAAGCTGACTTTTGCGCCTTCTTCTAACGACCGGTATCCGTCGCCAATAATAGCTGAGAAATGGACGAATACGTCCTCCCCGCTTTCGCGCTGGATGAACCCGTAACCTTTTGCGGAGTTAAACCACTTGACTGTACCTTGTTCCTTCATGCTGCAATGTGTCCTTGTTGGATTGGAATTGCAATTTGTGGAGACGGCAACGGCGGGAACGCCCGACGATCCGCTGTAACACCACTAGTCGCAAGGGCCGAAGGTAATTGGATCGCCCCTCGGAGCTCTTACGAGACTCGTCGGAATTACAACAACAAACTGCAAACCCAGCCTAGCATTCTTTGGTAGGGATTGTCACGACAAAAAGCATTGGATTTCTGCCCTGAAGATTCGGGTGGGGCACGGGCAGGCCCGCCGACCTGTGTCGGGGTCGCACCCGCCAATGGGCAAGGCCAAGACCCGAAATACAGGGGTGCGACGGCGATGCCACGGCGGAATGACATCGTAGGGACAGGGCGACTTTCGCGCGCGCTCGAGGTGGCCGGCCCGGCTCGGGCGGCTGGGATCCTGATTGGACATTTGGAATGCAGATTTCACATGGCGAAACGGGGCGACAAGTCATAGGGTGGTGGGAGCGCCTCGCGCCCCGGCAGGTTCGGGGACAGGTGTGATGCGGGTCCCGGCCATGCCTTGCAAGGCTTCGGGGAGGTTTTCAGGGGAAGTGATGATGACCAGCTTGCCCCCGCGATCGAGGTAGGCCAGCGCAGCCTCGATCTTCGGACCCATGCTGCCGGAGGGGAACTGGCCTTCGCGCAGGTAGCGGCGGGCTTGGGTGGCACTCAGGCGCTCGATCTGCCGCTGCTCAGGTGTGCTATAGTTCAAGGCCACCTGTGCGACGCCGGTGGAGATGAGAAATAACTCTGCTTCAAGCTCCCAGGCAAGCAGGGCCGAGGCGCGGTCCTTGTCGATCACGGCGTCAATGCCCACCAGGCGATCGCGGCGGAAGACCACGGGGATTCCTCCCCCGCCGCAGGCAATCACCAGCGCGTCACCCTGCAGGGCCGCTTGAATGGCCGGGAGTTCCATGATTTCTTTCGGTTGCGGGGAGGGCACGACGCGGCGATAGCCGCGACGAGCGTCCTCCACCATTTGCCAACCCAGCGCACGGCGGCGGCGCTCGGCTTCATCCTGGTTGTAGAAAGGGCCCACAGGCTTGCTGGGGTTGCGGAAGGCCGGGTCTCGCGGCGAGACCAGCACTTGGGTTACCATCGTCACCACCGGGCGCCTCAGGCCGTGGCGCGGCAGGGTCTCCTGCAGCGTTTGCTGCAACAGATAACCGATACTCCCCTGGGTTTCAGCCACGCAGGCATCCATGGGCAGCGGCTGCACCTGGCTGGCAGCGAGCTCCGAGCGCAGCAGTGCGTCGCCCACCTGAGGTCCGTTGCCGTGAGTGACTACCGTACGGTAGCCGGCAGCCATCACCGCGGCAATGCCCTCACAAGTTGTCTGGAGGTTGCGTCGTTGTTCCTCGAGGGTGCCCTTCTCGCCGGGTCGGATCAGGGAGTTACCGCCAATGGCCACGACAGCGGTGGGCATAGCCGTCTCTCAAGACAGGAGCGCCAGGAGAATCGCCTTCTGGATGTGCAAACGGTTCTCAGCCTGGTCATAGACAATGGAACGCGGTGAGTCCATGACTTCGTCCGTCACTTCCTGGCCGCGCCGCGCCGGCAGGCAGTGCATGAACAGAGCTTGAGGTCCCGCGTTGCGCAACAGTTGGCAGTTCACTTGGTAAGGGCGGAAGACGCGCAGGCGAGTGTCCGCCTCATCCTCCTGGCCCATGCTGATCCAAACGTCAGTGTAAACTGCGTCCGCGCCGGCAACGGCTTCGTTGGCATCGTGAGTGAGCGCGATGTCTCCGCCTTCGCGTTTGGCGTCCGCCACAACGGAGCGGTCCGGCTCGTAGCCCGCCGGGGTAGCGATGCGCATGCGCACTCCCAGCCTTGCCGCGCCATAAATGAGGGAATGGGCAACGTTGTTGCCGTCGCCTACCCAGGCGAGTGTTTTCCCCTCCAAGGGGCCCTTGTGCTCGAGCAGCGTCAGGTAATCTCCCAGCGCCTGGCACGGATGCTCAAAATTCGAGAGACCGTTGATGACCGGGATCGAAGCGTTCTCGGCCAGCTCCATCACGGTCTGATGAGCGAACACGCGGACCATCACGGCATCCACCCAACGCGAGAGGTTTCGCGCCACATCCTTCACCGACTCTCGCTTCCCGAGCCCGACTTCCTGCGGGCCGAGGTAGAGGGCCTTGCCTCCCAGTTGCTCCATGCCAAGCTCGAAGGTCACGCGCGTCCGCAGGCTGGGCTTCTCGAAAAGCATGGCCAGGGCCTTGCCATCCAGAGCGCTCCTGAACCGGCTCGGCTGGGCCTTCACGCGCTGGCCTAGTTTGAGCAGGAAGTCAATCTCTGCGGGAGCCAAGTCATGTAAGGAAATCACGTGCCGATGCGGCAGTGTGGAGGGCCGTGAAAGGGGTGAAGTCTCCTTATCGTCCTGGGGTACAACCTTGAGTCTGCGCATGGCGAAGTCCTTTCTTCTGTTCTCTCCTCAGGCGAGCCTTGCTTTTTTGGGCGACTCAAGGCGCGCCGTGAAGTCAGCAAGAACCTCGGCGAAACCGGGCTTGCTCCGTTCCGCAATCTCGTATCCGATTCGCAGGCTCGGCTTGTTCAGACGCAGGAGTCGCGCGAGATCGATCGGTGTAGCCACCAGGACGAGATCACAGGGAGTGTGGTTGATTGTTTCTTCCAGCTCCCGCCGTTGCGCCTCGCTGTAACCCATCGCCGGCAAGAGGCCTTTCAGATGGGGGAAGCGTTCGAATGTGGCGCGGATGGAGCCAACGGCGTAAGGCGTGGGATCGGCCTGCCCCGCGGCGCCGTACTGGCAGGCAGCAACCACTCCCGCTCCGTAGGACATCCCACCGTGGGTGAGCGTGGGCCCGTCCTCCACGACCAGCACCCGCCGACCCTTGATTTGTTCCGGTTCCGCCGCCGTCACCCGGCATTCCGTCTCAATGACCACGGCGCTGGGATTAATCTTCCGGATGTTGCTGCGTATCGCTTCTACGGCTTCCGGAGCCGCCGTATCAACCTTGTTGATAACCAGCACATGCGCCCGCCGGAAATTCACTTCCCCGGGGTAGTAGCCTAGTTCGTGTCCGGCCCGGTGAGGATCGACAACCACAATTTCCAGATCGGAGCGATAAAAGGGGGTGTCGTTGTTGCCGCCATCCCAGAGGATCACGTCGGCTTCCTGTTCCGCTTGGCGGAGAATTGCCTCGTAATCCACCCCCGCATAAACCACCGCGTTTTGCCGGAGGTGAGGCTCGTACTCTTCCCTCTCTTCGATGGTGCATTCGTACCTTTCCATGTCCTTCAGGGTGGCGAAGCGCTGTACCCGCTGCGCTAGGAGATCACCGTAAGGCATGGGATGGCGAACCACCACCGGCCGCAAGCCCTGCGCGCGCAGTTCCTGCACCACCCGTCGTGACACCGGACTTTTGCCGCAGCCGGTCCGGACCGCGCAAACGGAGACAACCGGGACGCGTGCAGCGAGCTGCGTGCGTTCCGTTCCAAGCAGCCAGAAATCGGTGCCTGCGGCCACGGCCCGCGCCGCCAAATGCATGACGTTTTGGTGGGAAACATCGCTGTAAGAAAATACCACAGCGTCGGCGTGATGTCTGTGAATCAAATCCTCAAGTTCAACCTCTGGAATTATCGGGATTCCGTCCGGGTAGAGTCTTCCAGACAATTGCGGGGGATATTCTCGGTTTTCGATGTTGGGAATTTGTGTGGCGGTAAACGCCACGACCCTGAAGGCGGGATCATCCCGGAACACTACGTTGAAGTTGTGGAAGTCCCTGCCCGCAGCGCCAAGAATGATCACCTTTTTCATACCTTGTGCCTCAAACGTGTCGTCAGGCGTTTCATTGAGTTGTTTGTCCGGGCGCCAGCGCACGGCCTCGACAGACACTCACTCGGTGGCATGGAACCAGCCTCGCCCATGCCATCTAGCCAGGAGCAAGAGGAGGGCCAAGCCCGCAACATTCGCCGGTCTCAACGCGTAACTTGTTCATTTCCCGAATGCTAGCGTCGCCTGAGGTGTAAGGATCGGGTCATTTCGGCAGAAATCTGCGGGTTATTACACTGCTTGAATAGTTGGGGAGGGGTGCGGCAAGATGCATTTCGAGTGATTGCCAACAGCCGGACTGGCCTTGAATTTGGAACTGTTGTTGGCCGTTTCCAAAGGTCATGCGAGTCTATGGACCTGACAAATTGGCATGGTTATTAGGAACGCTACTTTCAGTCGCGCAAAGCGAGCCGCTCCTTTGCCGTTACAGCTCTTTTGGATCAACCGACACTGTTGCGCCGTTGCCGTTCTGTTCTGCAAAAATCCTTGCCACGGTGGGGAGTTCTTTGGCTTCGGCCTTACGTTCGGAAGCCGTCAACCACTTCTGGAAGGAATCCAGGTAGGTGTAATAGACCGGCGTGATGTAAAGCGTGATGAGTTGGGAGACCATCAGTCCGCCCACTACAGCGAGACCAAGCGGGCGGCGGGACTGGCCTCCGGCGCCGAACCCGAGCGCGATGGGCAGGGTACCCATGAGCGCTGCCATAGTGGTCATCATGATGGGGCGGAAGCGGATCAGGCAGCCTTTGTAGATTGCCTCGAGCGGGCTCTTTCCCTCCCGGCGCTCCGCCACGATGGCGAAGTCAATCATCATGATGGCGTTCTTCTTCACGATGCCGATGAGCATGATGACGCCGACGAAGCCGTAGAGGTTCAGGTCCAAGTGGAAAAGCCGCAAGGTGATTAATGCTCCCAGCGCCGCCGATGGCAAACCGGAAAGAATGGTGAGCGGGTGGATGAAGCTTTCGTAGAGAATCCCCAGCACCAGGTAAATCAACAGGAGAGTTGCCAGGAGCAGAATCCCGAGACCGGTGAGCGATGACTCATACTGCTGCGCAGTGCCCTGAAATGTGGCGCTGATGCTTGCGGGCAGTGTATTCCGCGCCAGTTCTTCGACGCGCGTCACGGCCTCGCCCAGCGAGACACCCGGCTTGAGGTCGAAGGAAAGGGTGACCGAGGGGAGTTGGCCGGAATGGTTCACCGCCAGGGGACCCAAGTCCTGCGTCAGCTTGGAGACGGAATCCAGCGGGACGAGCTGGCCGGTATTCGACCTGATATAGAGCATCGGGAGGGCATCAGGGTCCATCTGATACTGGGGCATGAGCTCGGCGATCACCCAGTATTCGTTGTTGGGGGCGTAGATGGTGGAAACCAGCCGGGAACTGTAGGCCGTCGATAGCGCGTCCTCGATCTGGTAGGCCGAAACACCCAGCGCCAGGGCTTTGTTTCGGTCGATCACGACGTTTACCTGCGGGTTGCTGACCTGCAAATCGCTGTTCACGTCCAGAAGCCCCGGCAATTGGCGCATCTTCATTTCGAGAATGGCGGCGTCTTTGTAAAGCTCTTTGGTATCCGGGCCCTTAACGGTGAACTGATAAAGGCTCTTCGTCAGTTGGCCGCCAATCTGAATGGGCGGGGGATTCTGCATGAAGGCCATGACGCCGGGGAGCGACAACATTTTCGGGCGCAGCTCGTTGATCACGTCATCCGTGCTGATGTAGCGAAGGTTGGGATCGCGCTTGCCGCCGGGAAGGTACAGAAGATGCCTGATCGAAGCGGTCATTTCCTGGCTCGCCGAGGGGCGATCCTTCAAGTGGACGAAGAAAAAGCCGGAGTTGCCGCCATAACCCGGGAGACCCGCGCCGGCGAAAGACATCACGTCCGAAATATTTGGATCGTCTCGAATGATCTTCGTCACCTCGAGCTGGTGCTGCTTCATGGAGTCGAAGGAAATCCCCTGCGCCGCCTGGGTGATGCCGAACATCCCTCCGGAGTCTTCGCTAGGAAGAAAGCCCTTGGGAATCTGAAGGAAGAGCTGCACCGTGAACCCCACAATGACCAGCGACGCCATCAACGTGGCAAAGCGGTGGCGGAGGACGCCCTTCAGGCTCCAATCGTAAGCGCGCTGAATCGACTGGAATCCGCGCTCGAAAAGGAGATAGAGGCGGCCGTGTCTTTGCTCTTTCGGGGAGCGCAGGAAGCGGCTGGAGAGCATCGGGGTGAGGGTGAGCGAGACGATGCCGGAGACGATCACCGCGCACATGATCGTCACCGAGAATTCGTGAAGCAGGCGCCCTAACAACCCTCCCATGAACAGAACCGGAATGAAGACGGCGGCCAGCGAGAGCGTCATGGAGAGAATGGTGAAACTGATTTCCCGGGAGCCCTTGAGCGCTGCTTCAAACACTCCTTCGCCCATTTCCATGTGTCGAACGATGTTTTCCAGCATGACGATTGCGTCGTCCACCACAAATCCCACGGAGAGCACCAAGGCCATCATGGAGAGGTTATCTACGGTGTAACCGAGCAGGTACATCACCCCGAAGGTGCCGATGATGGACATGGGCAGTGCAAGGCTGGGGATGGTGGTGGCGGAAATATTCCGCAAAAAGATGAAGATGACTAAAACCACCAGGCCCAGGGTCAGCCACAAGGTGAATTTCACGTCGTTGATGGAATCGCGGATCGATATCGAGCGATCGTAGAGGGTGGCCATTTGAATGGAAGCAGGGATCTCGGCGCGGAAAGTGGGCAGCAGGGCCTTGATGTTGTTTACTACCTCAATCGTATTCGTGCCGGGCTGGCGTTGGATGGCGATCACCTGGGATGGCTTGCCGTTATACCAGTTCGCGATTTTGTCGTTCTGAACGCTGTCAATCACCCGGCCCAGCGCCTCCAGGCGCACGGGGGAGCCATTGCGGTAGGCCACGATAAGCGGCCGGTAAGCTGCGGCCTCCGTGAGCTGCCCGGTGGCCTGCACGACGAAAGACTTATGGGTCCCGTAAAGCGTCCCCGTGGGAAGGTTGACGTTAGCCTGCTGGACCGCGGCCATGGCCTCGTCAATGCCGATTTTGCGTGTGGCCAGCGCCTTAGGGTCGAATTGCACGCGCACGGCAAACTTCTGCGCGCCAAAAACCTGGACTTGCGCCACGCCGCTGATCATCGAGATGCGCTGGGCCATGAGCGTGTCCGCGTATTCATTTACGGTGGAGGATGGAAGCGTGTCGGAGTACACCGCCATATAAACAATCGGCTGATCGGCAGGGTTCACCTTCTGATACGAGGGCGGGGTTGGCATGCCGGTAGGAAGCTGGCCCTGGGCCTTGACAATCATCGCCTGGACGTCCTGGGCGGCGGCGTCGATATTGCGGCTGCTGGCGAATTGCAGGGTGATCTGCGTGCCTCCTTGGGTGCTCGCGGAGGTCATCGTTTCAAGGCCCGCGATCGTGGAAAACTGCCGCTCCAGCGGTGTGGCCACCGCCGAGGCCATCGTCTCAGGGCTTGCGCCCGGAAGGCTGGCCATGACCTGGATGGTCGGGTAATCTACGTTGGGCAGGTCGTTCACCGGCAGATACCTGTAGGCCATCACACCGAAAAGTAGAATGCCCAGCATGACCAGGGTCGTCATGACAGGCCGCCGAATGAAAGGTTCCGCAAGATTCATGGCTTTGAGGGCAGTGACGAGTGACAAGTGACGAGTGACGAGCAAAAGAGCAGGTGCCAGGTGTCAGGTTTCAGGTGTCAGGGAAGAGCGGGGGGAAGTTTGCGAAAACCAACTCCTGAATTCTGATCTCTGACTTCTGCTTTTCTGCTTGTCACTCGTCACCTGTCACTGCTTTTTTATCATGACCTTCATGCCCGGGACGAGCCGCAATTGGCCGTCCGTCACCAGTGTTTCTCCTGCCACCAGGCCCTTTTGGATGACCGTTTCACCGGCGACATTGTCACCTGCGACCACAGGCCGGTATTCTGCCGTCATGTCCTGTCTCACGACAAAAACATATTGGCCTACCTGCCCGGTCTGAACCGCCTGTGAGGGGGCGACGACAGCATTAGGTTGAGTCGTAAGGGTGAGCGCAACATTCACGAACTGACCGGGCCAGAGCCGGTTGTCCGGGTTTTCAAATGTCCCCTTCAGCTTGATGGTACCCGTGGTGTTGTCAACGGCATTGTCGATAAAGGTCAATACGCCTTTGGCGGGGTTCTGCTCCTGAGTTGGGATGATGGCTTCAACTTTAAGGGGGCCTTCGGCATGGTATCTCTTGATATCAGCTAGGTGCTGCTCGGGAACGGAAAACGTGACGTAGATGGGGTGAATCTGATTCACCACCACCAGCACGGCATCGTTGTCCTTCACAAGATTTCCGGGATGGACCAGCAGGGCGCCCGTCCGGCCGTCAATCGGCGCTTGGATAGTGCAATAGCTCAAATCGATCCTGGCTTTTTCAATGGCCGCTTCATCCGCGCGCACAGATGCGGCGAGGGCATCAGCGTTCGTGCGCATGGAATCGTATTGCTCTTTCGAGACAATGCCCTCCTGAAAAAGCTTCGTGTAACGCTCCGCCTCCGCCTTGGCGTTCTCTAACTGGGCTTGATCTTTCGCCAGATTAGCTTCCGCTTGTTGGAGTGCGGTGTCAAAGGGGCGCCGATCCAATGTAAACAGGAGATCGCCCTTCTTGACATCCTGGCCTTCGGTGAAATAGGCCTTCTCAACCCTCGCCGCCACCTGGGCCTTGACCGAGACCGTTGAGTGCGCCTCCACATTGCCGATGGCGTGGACCTGGATGGGTACGGTCTTCAGGGTCGTAGTTGCGGTCGTCACAGGAACTGAGTAGCCGGGGGGTATGCCTTGTGATTCTGCTTTCTTGCTCGAGCACCCCGTCCACCAGAACACACAAAGCCCCAACAAAACAGCCACCATGACGCGCCGTCTGTTAGGGTGGCATCCCCCTCGCCGGGTCAAAAAAGCATCGCAGTGATTGCACACCGACAGTGTGGCGGCCAAAAGTTGCACAGCCGGTTCTAGGACGCAGGAGCGAGTCCTGCCAGGACGACTTTTTGAGTAATCGATGGTGCCAGACTCCATGCCTCACTTTCTCCTTAACTTTACCAACCACTTCACCTGTAGTTAGTTTTGTTGATCGATAATCGTCCAGTCGAGGTCTTCCTCGTGAGGGAAGTGCCGGAAGATGATTGCTTCATTGATCCTGGCTTGCTGGGCGATTTGCCGCGTGGTTGCAGCTTTGAAACCTTGGCGCGCAAACAATTTCCTGGCGACCCGAATGATTTGTTTTCGACGCTCTGTCTCTGCGACGCGTTGGGCCTTGGCTGGCATTGTAAGTAACCACTTGCTTCATCTGGATCGCCGTACCGCGTCAACCGAGAACCAGGGTTGGTAGTATTGCAATTCGACTGCAGGGCCGCCTCTCCCGCAGGGCGGGACAGGACGGCGTGGCCGGGGCAAGCCCCGGCCCTACATCCCATATTAGGGGTTGGCTCGTTGAAAAAGAATGAGCCCGGTTGCCACACCCCTGCTCTCCAGGCATAGTTCAGGCTGGACAAACGCCCGTCGCAGATGGGGGTTGCTATGCCTGGCCGACAGGTGTCGATCACGAAGGGTGTGCGGTGATCCAACAGACCGGAAGAATCTCCCTAATAGTCACGCCTGCGGCCAAAGCGACCGCCCCCACCCCGCTGACCACCGCCACCCCGATGGGGGCCGCCGGAGAATCCCGCGCGCTGTGGCCGGGCCTCATTCACTGTGAGGGGCCGCCCCTCCAGGGATTGTCCGTTAAGTCCCTGGATCGCCCGCTGCATGTCTTCTTCATCGGCAAGCTCGACGAAGCCAAACCCTCTAGATTCGCCTGTCATCTTGTCGCGAATGACCGCTGCGGAAACTACTTGAAACCCAGCGTTGACCACAAATTCGCTGAGCACACTATCGGTCACACTGCGGGGAAGGTTCCCCACGAATAATCTCTGAGCCATTTACTCCTCCAGATTTTGGGCAGCCCGTAACGGCAGCCTGTTCACACACACTTGCTTCGAGCCGGGCCAGGAAGAGTCTTCTGAGATCCTTGCGAACCTCACCACTCTCCCTTGCACCCCATGCCAAGGAGCAATTGCCCAAAACCTGAATGGCGAAGGATTGAAACAGTTCTTGGACCGCAAGTGGGTACGGAACGCCCCTGCCAAGCTTCCCAGCTTTGAACCTTCACTCTGCTCCTTGAGCCTTTAGCAACTACGTTGTCTTTCTCACAGCCTATTTGCCAGATTGATAAGAGGGCGGCACCGGCCGGTCACACCCGACGAACCGCTCTAACGCCGCGGGTCACATTCTTGAAGAGCCATCGCGATGTGATCGCCTTTGGCTGCTATCGGACTCGCTGGGATTCTCATATCAACTTGCGAATGAAACATATCACTTTTCTTCCTTGGAAACTATCATAAAAAACCTAGGGGTCAAACGTGGGTGCGTCTCGCAGCGCGGCCATACTACCCGCAACTCCCGCTCCCGCAAACAGACCGTGCCCCCTACCCGTATGTGGTAGGTAGTAGGTGGTGTGTGGGGGGGGGGCGGGCCCCAGCTACCACGTACGACCTGCCACCTACCGTCCGCCACCTACGACCTACCCCCTGAAACCTGCTCTTCCCCACCTACCACCTACGACATACCACCTACCTCCTTTGTTTTCACCAACATTCCCGCTTTCAAGGCGTAACTACCTTCCTTTTCTACAACATTCCCGCTTCTCGCCCATTTTTCCCACAGCGGTCCTTTGTTTTCATAGACATCCCCGCTTAGTTCGTTCACTTTTTAAAATCAATTCAGAATCACAATTTGGCGGGGGCCACGGGTACCTGCTTGAGGCATTGGAATTCCTCCGGGTCTTCGCCCAGCGCCATCCCGCGAAGGCGGGACAGGCGAAGGTTTTCGGGCAGGGCGTAGCGGCCGTGCTTCAGTGCATTGAGCTTCGAGTTCTGCTTGGCGGCGGCGGTGCGCGGTCCAGTGGAATGCTGCGCATTCCGGCGCGCGGCGGCGAGCAACCTGGGCGTAAGTTGGGGTGATTTGCGTAAGGACATGGTTCCTCCTGGGGCGGTGTTTTAGCTTAGCGAGGAAAGAGCTTCCCCGCGGGTTGGACTTTTCACATGAGTAGGCTACCACAACGGGGAGGGGTTGTCAAGAGACAATGTGTCCACATGCCTAGCCCAGGACTTCCTCAATTGACTCATTGGATCATTGATCCATTGACTCATTGAAGGGCCCTTGCTTCGTTTTTTTCGATGAATCAATGATTCAATGGATCAATGGGTCAATCGCTGTCAATCTCCGTTCGAGGAACGGGAACGCGGTAGCCAATCCTGACCACGTGCAACTGAGATTGAGCGATAAGCCTGCTAATGTGGGGAGAATCAGGGACGCGAGGCGACTTTGCCGTTAAGATCCCGGCCGTCCAGGTCAGTGGTAAGAAACTCGAGCTCGAAAACGGAAACTTACGGTCGGATCACCACTTCCTGCGGTCCGGACGGCAGGCTGAAATTCGAACCGCGTTCCTGGTTCAGCTTCAGGGTGGCGGGAACATCCAGGTTGGCAATCTCGATCTCCCTTGTCCACGAGCCAGTGGTCCAGTAATCCGCGCTCGTGTACAAGGTTTTACCGATGATCGTGTAACTCTTGACCTCTTCCTCATGCCCGTCGCGAAACACCAGTACGGCCGGGGGAAGCTCGCGAGGGGGTTCGGCAGCTTCGTTGCGGCTCGGCATAACGGCGTGCGGGTGGGTCGCTTCCACGGTTTTCGGCGGCCGAGGTTGCGCCGGAGCGGGCGACTGACTGTAAACCGTGACCTGAACCCATTGATCCCCCTGCCTTTCGAGTAAGATGGATTGGGGCTGCCTCTCCGGCGGTGCAGCCTGAGCGGGCTGTGCAGCACTCTCCCACGGATGCGCTTCGGTCATAGCCGGTTCGTAATCAGAGTAATCGTAGTAGTCCGAGTACGGCACATATCCCCATCCCGATCCCCATCCCCAACCACGTCCTCTACCACGAAACATGGGGTGTATAGGATGAGTGGGGCGGAATGCACCTCTCCCACCCATTCCGAAAGAGCCCCCCAACGCCGCTCGACCCGCAGGGGCTGGTTTAGCCCCGATGCCGCTTCGGGCCCTTGCGGACGAAACAAAAACCAACGCTCCAAGCATAGCGATGGGGATTGCGATGGTAAACCGCTGTTTCATACCCTGACCCTCATCCGCGTACAAAGGCCTATGCCCTTTCCCATCCAGACCAAAAGTAGTTCCAACGAGGCACAAAGTCAAGTGGGGGGCCGGTAGTGGTGCAGTTTGAAAAATGGGTGCTAGTGCGATGACGTGAGGACCAGAAGAACCATCCCTAATGCCCCACTACCCAACTCCGCCCACCCGCGAACGGGCCGGTAGAGGCGAAACTTTGGCTGTTGCACCTTGTTTCAAGGGAATAACCCGTGCCAGCAACACAAATTTCAGGCACTACCCGTGCGGGGATAGTGCTCCAGTTTGCTGTTGCTCATCCGGTTGATGCAGGATGGTGGTGCGGGCGTGTGCGTTGCCGCCTCTGCGAGACAGAGTGTTAGCGCATCTTATTGGGGTTTACGGGCCGCGAGACGGCCCGACTAACGAGCAAGGATCATACCTGCCGTTCCCGGTGGGCGAACCGCCTGACCCTGGAAACCTGCAGGTGCAATCGAGCCGTCCAGACGAAAGGAGCCACTAAACGTACGAGCTGAGGAGCGACCCAATCTCGGTGAAAGCACTG
>JBEKIZ010000115.1:0-12761 GCA_050011515.1 Terriglobia bacterium
AGGGCATTGGTATAAGGCAGCAAGGGGAGGATGTTGACGTCAACCCGCTCGAGGCCCGTGGTGGGACCCTGAAAGTATCCGTGGTCGATGGCCAGCATCACGGTCCGCCCGCTGCTGGGGCTGAAAATGCGCGCCAGCCGGTTCTGCATTCCCCAGTCCAGCGCTCCCGATCCCTTCAGGAAGAACGCTTGGTTGTTGGCGGGAATATCCAGGTAGAATTCCTTTGTCTCTTTTACGTTATCAACGTCAGCCGTGTTCTCTTTCTCCTTTAGATTGTTTCATCGTGGGCGACCACAGGGTCGCCCCTACTAAGCCAGGTGAGAGACCTCTTATGTAAGCTTACGTGACACCAACGATCTTGCGCACAGTTGCTACGATGCGCTCCGCATCCGGCCGGTAAAAATTCTCCATGGGAGGGGAGAACGGAACGGGGGTATTGGGTGATGCGACCCGCTTCACCGGTGCGGTCAAGTAATCACTCAGGGTATCGGAGAGGGTGGCGGCGATTTCAGCGCCCCACCCGCCCTGGCGCGGGCCTTCTTCCACGATGACCGCGCGCGTGGTCTTCATCACCGAAGCATTCACCAGGTCCCAATCAAAGGGCACCAGGCTGCGCGGGTCAATGACCTCGGCACTGATGCCTTCTTGCGCGAGCCGTTCCGCCGACTGAAGGGCGCGGTGCATCATGAGCAGAGTTGCTATAATTGTGACGTCGTCCCCTTCCCTCCGCATAATGCCTTTGCCTAACGGAACCACATAATCTTCGTTGGGAATGTCACTTGAGGCATCTACGGCTCCTGACTCCGTGCGCGCGCCCTTGGACCCGTAAAGGAGTTTGTGCTCGAAAAGAAGCACCGGATTATCGTCGCGAATAGCAGCCTTCAGCAATCCTTTTGCGTCATAGGCGGTTGCCGGGCAGGCAATCTTGATCCCTGGAACGCTGAAGAAAATAGCCTCGAGGTTCTGCCCATGCTGGGCGCCACGCCCGGTGGCGCCGACGGGAGCCCGCATCACCAATGGCACACGGACCTTCCCTCCAGACATGTAATGCATCTTTGCAATCTGGTTGACCACCTGATCCATAGCGTAGAAGAGGAAGTCGCCGTATTGCACGTCCGCCACCGGCCGCAGGCCCATGATCGCCGCGCCCAGGGCCAGCCCGAAGAATCCCCCCTCCGAGATCGGCGTGTCGATGATGCGCGCTCGGAAGTCCTTCTCCAATCCCAGAGTGACCGTAAATGCCCCGCCCCAGCCCCCTCGCACACCAATATCCTCACCTATGCAAAAGACCCGCTCATCGCGGAGCATCTCTTCGCGAAGTCCTTGGCGAAGGGCCTCCGCAATTGTCATGTGAGCCACATTTCCCCCGTTTTCTCAAATAAAGACATCCTCGAGCGCCGCTTCCGGTTTCGGGTCCGGCGCTGCCATGGCCGATTCGACGGCGCGTTCGATTTCGGCGTCGACATCGGCGCGAATCCCGTCAAGTCCAGCCTCGTCAATCAACCCGCCCGTCAGCAAATATTCAGCAAACCGCCGCAGGGGTTCCCTCTTGAGAGCCTCCTTCCGCTCTTCCTCGGGTTGGTAGTTGCAAGGATCACGGCGTGAGTGGCCGGTGATCCGGTAGGTCATGCATTCAACGAGCGTCGGCCCTTCGCCGGCGCGGGCGCGCTCGACGGCCTTGCGGGCAGTGTCGAAAACCTCGAGGACATCGTTCCCGTCCACCGTGACACCCGGTATCCCGTAACCTGCCGCGCGATCGGAAAGCCTCTTCAGTCGCACCATCTCGAAAATAGGCGTGGAGGCGGAATAGAGATTATTCTCCACAACATAAACTACGGGAAGCGACCAAATCGCGCCCATATTCACAGCTTCGTGAAACGCTCCCTCGTTAACAGCGCCGTCACCCATGAAGGAGACTGCCACGCGCCGCTCCGCCCTGTACTTGAAGGCCAAAGCAATCCCCGTAGCAATCGGGACTCCACCCGCCACGATCGCAACCGCGGGCACCATCCCCTTCTCCAGATCTCCCACGTGCATCGAGCCCCCTTTGCCGCGACAACAACCCGTGGTCTTTCCGAACAACTCGTGCATCACGGATTCCACCGTCAGTCCTTTGGCCAGCGCGTGCCCGTGCGGACGATGCGTGCTGGTGATGAGATCGTCGGAGTTCAGCGCACTGCATACGCCCACGGCAATCGCCTCCTGCCCGTGGTACTGGTGAATGGTGCCCGGCATGATCCCTTCGAGGAACAGGTATTTGACCCGTTCCTCGAACTGCCGGATCAGCAGCATCTTCCGGTACAGCGAAATGAGAAACTTCCTGTCGTGCCCCATAGCTTTGCTCCTCCAACGTTCTCTCAGTTGCCGAAAAAGCTGCCTACGTCCGTCATTCCGAGGAGTCCCGATCTGATCGGGACGACGAGGAATCTCGCAAGTGCTGTGCTTCCAGAGCGAGATTCTTCGCGCAGTTTACCCTGAACGGGCAGGGCGAGATTCCTCCCCTTCGCTCCGCTCTGGGTCGGAATGACAGTGAAGGGATCGGAATGACAGCGTGGGCAAGCGTTTTTCAGCACTAGAATATCTCCCCCGACTCGATGACCTCTTTAACCTTGCTCAGAAACGCCGCCGCCGTCCGCCCATTGATGAGGCGATGATCGGTGGCAAGTTTTACGGTAACGAGGGGGCGAGCTTTAACCTCACCCTCCAGAATCACGGGCTTCAGTTGAATCGCGCCCACCGTCAGGATAGTGCTATGTTCGGGGAAGATGATGCCGTCAAAGGCTTCGATCGGGTACTTGCCCAGATTGCTGAGGGCCATGCTTCCACCGCTCATCTGGTCGGTCCGCAGGGTGCGCGCTTTGACCTTCGCAACCAGGTCGACAACCTCCTTCTGCAAGCTCACCAGATCCTTCTTCTCAACATCCCGCACCACAGGCAGGTGAAGTTCGTTATCAAGCCCGATGGCCAGCGCGATATGGATGCCCTGCGGCCGCATGATTCGCTCTCCAACCAACTTCGCCGCAACCAGGGGCAGGGTTTCCGCCGCCCGCGCCATGGCTTTTAGAAAAATCGCATCGTAGCTAAGGCGTGCGCCGTTCACATCACTCCTTGCCCGCATCTCCTGCGCCGAAGTCATGTCAATTGACGCGGTGATGCTGAGGTGAGGGATTTCCTTCCAACTCTTCTGCACAGCACGCGCTACCGCGACTTGAGCGCGCGGCAGCAGCTCTCCAGGAAGAGTTGTTTCTAGCGCCGATGCGGCCTGTTCACGGCTGGCGCGCTGCACGTCCTCGCGGGTGATGACCCCTCCCGCGCCCGTCCCCTTTACACGGCCAAGATCAACGCCGAGCTTCGCAGCGAGGTTCCGCACGATAGGCGCGACGCGGGGGGATGGGCCGCCTTCGAGGTGGGAGGGAGTCGCCACGGGAGACGCTGTTCCGTGAGGGAGAGCCGCCGCAGGGGCTGCCACAGCCTTAGCTTCACCAGCCACGGACTCGCCTGGCTTCCCGACATAGGCAAGGATATCTCCGGTGCGGGCCAACTCTCCCTCCTTCACTACAACCTGTAACAGCACTCCTTCCCCGGTCGATTCCAGCTCTGCTACCGCTTTGTCGGTTTCGATATCAGCCAGAACATCGCCGCGCTTGACCGCTTCACCTGGCTTGATCCTCCAGGATAAGACTTTGCACTCCTCCACATTCGTCCCCATGTCGGGTAGCCTGATTGCCACGGCCATTGCTGCCTTCCTCCTTTTTTCATTGCCGATTGCTGATGGGTGCTGGGTGCTGGGTGCCTCCCATATTGATTGGGACATGGGATTCACTGGTCACGGATGGGATAGCGTCCGTAAGTCTTCGCCGTCTCGTAAAAGGCCAGGATGTTCCGGAGCGGCACCTCCGACTGGATATTGTGAGCCGGCGAGAT
The DNA here is from genome assembly GCA_050011515.1 of Terriglobia bacterium. Taxonomy (GTDB): domain Bacteria; phylum Acidobacteriota; class Terriglobia; order UBA7540; family UBA7540; genus CAVROP01. The sequence goes on from JBEKIZ010000115.1 coordinate 3,925, forward strand.
GATCAGTCCTCCGCCCTTCCCTACGGTTCGTAGTCGCAATCTGACCTCATTAGCCACATCCTCGGGCGTTCCGAAGGGCAGAACTTCCTGAATATCCACTGTCCCCCAAAATGTGAGGTGGTCTCCGTAGGACTTTTTTAGCCGGGCCGGATCCATCGCCTTCGGTTGGACAGGATTCAGGATATCAAGGCCTACTTCGATGAGATCAGGAATAATAGGATAAATGTTGCCGTCCGAATGGAAGGCGATCTTCACTTGAGGGTTGATAGCCTTCCACTTGCTGAAAAGTCGCGCGTAGCGCGGCTTGAAGAACTCTCGGAAGAGCTGCGGGGAAATCATCATTCGATCCTGCGTGCCGAAGTCATCCCCGATCCAGATAATGTCCACGCCCAGCCCGACCATTCTGGTTCCGGCCTCGTCGATCCAGGTCATCAGCTTGTCGAGATAGGCGTTCATGAAGTCTTTGTTCGTCACCATGTCCATCAGGACTTTTTCCATGCCGCGCAGATACCACGCCAGTTCAAAGAGAGTGCAAGCGCATCCGCCCATGATCCCGTACTCGTTCCCGCATTCGGCAATCAACCGGCGAGCGCCGCCATAACGGTCTTCTTCGGTGAAGTCCGGCATGGAAAAATCCGACGGATCCACGATGTCTTCGAGGGGGCGCCTTACCATTTCCGTGTACGAGCCACCCGCAGCGTTCTTGAACCATTTCCAGCCAATTCCCCACTCATCGGTATATTCGTCGGCGGGATCCGCGTAGTAGCTTGTACATGGGCCGACCCAGGAAATGAGAAAGTCGTGGTCCATCAGGATGGGAAGCGGGCCACCCGCAGCCTTGTAAGTCTCGGTCCGATCCGATTCCACCCCGAGATGGCGCAACACGGCGTTCTCCGCTTCGGGTGTGTACCACGCGCAGATGGGAACCCGATCGGGCTCCTCATGGTTAATCGCCGTCAGCAAACGCTCTCTGTGGTTCATCAGCTCCTCCTGCCAAAGGAAGCTTTCAGCTTTCAGCCGTCACCCCCGCGAAAGCGGGGGCCACGCACGGCAGGGATTCCTGGCGCCATGGCGGAAGGGCGGGAATGATTGTCGCCTAGGGCCGCCTTTGCCATGCTGGGATTATTTCACCGCCCTGGGTTGGAGCGCCTTCCCCCCTCACCCTTCCCCTCCGCCTGTGTGAAGAGTCAGGCAACTCGCGCGATTTCGACGTGATTATTCGCCACAAAATCCATGGCCTCCTCGAACTCTAAAACTCCATCGTGGCATCCCAAGGCCCGCGTGCAGGAGGCGCCTACCGCACTCGCAAAGCGCAGCGAGTCTTCGAGTGACCAACCCTCGAGCATTCCAACCAGGAAGCCAGCGTCAAAAGCGTCTCCGCTTCCCGATTCGTCAATCGAGTCAACCTGGAAGGCAGCCGCGCGCAGCTTCTCGCTCCCCCGCCTGGCCAGCGCTCCTGCACTACCCTGAGTAATCACAATGGTTCCGTCAGGATTGAAGCGGGCCAAGATTTCTGCCTGCTCGAGCGGGTCAATGCAGCCCGTCAAGGCGCGGGCCTCATCCTTATTGGGCAAGAACAGGTCTGTGTAACGAAGAGCCTGCCGAATGTCTTCTAAAGCGGACGGGGACCCTGCGGCAATTACGACATCCAGAGCTGTAATCAACCCGTGCTGCTTGGCCTCCCGGAATAGCCCCACGAGGTGGTCGGGTCGAAAAGCCGGCATGGCGAGGTACCCTCCCACGTACAATGCGCGTGCGCCGTCCAGGACCTTCGCATCAATGTCGGCGATCGAAAAATCGGCGTTGGCGCCAAAACAGTGGAAGTACCGGCGGTCCTGGCCCCGGACGTTAACAATGAAAGTGCAGGATGTGGGATGGGTCTGGCTGCGTCGAATGAAAGAAGTGTCGATGCCCAATCGTTTCAAGTCTTGCAGAACAAACTCCCCGAAAAGATCATTGCCCACTTTGCCGAGTACACTCGTGGTGCGGCCCAGACGCCCCAAATCAGCCGCCGTGTTGGCAGCACATCCCCCGACACTCAGCAGATAGCGGTCGAGCAGCGCCAGTTCGCCCGCGGCTGGAAGGGAAGCGATGGGGTTGCCGAAGATGTCGGCAACTAAGATTCCCAGACAAACCACATCCGCCATTCGACCATTACCTCCTCAAGCCTTCGAGATCTCCGGCATTCGCTTGATACGCGGGTCGGTAAAGATATCTTGATCGTCCGTGCTGCAAGTCGAGAATTCAGAGACGATTGCTCCTTCCGGCCCCGCCTGGAACCAGTGCTGCGTGTCGGGAGAGAGTGTGTATTGCTCGCCAGGTTTCAGGCAGACTTCGTGGCCCACCGTGTAATAAGCTTCGGAACCTTCCGGCGGATGGCAAGCCGGTTGGCCCGCCGGAGCGCCGGGCACATACAGATAGACTGTTCCCCAGCGACAGCGGAACGTCTCCTCCTTACCCAGCCTGCTGCCCACCGTGGGATGCCAGTGCTCCGGGCAGGTCTGATGTGGCAACATCACGAGTTCCTTGGCACAGACACGGTCCGTGTTTATATAGGTGATGATCTCGAGGCCAGTCTTTTGGAGTTCTCCCAAGCCGAAATCCGCCACCTCGATACGGGCTCGCTCCTCGGGCGTGAGCACAATCCCGGCGCGTTCGAGCATTTGTGCGGAGCGTTCTATTACAGATTCATATTGTTGCTGGGTAATCACTTGCGATCTCCTCGATTTTTCAGAGTCTCCCCCATACGTGACGCCGCCTGGCAGTGCGGCTCAAAAAGCTGCTGCGCTTTCCACGCAGAACCAAACGCTTCGAGCAATTCTTTCACCTTGCGCTTTACCGCCTCTCTCCCCGCCACCAGCACGTCATCTCTCCCGCCCATGCCGAGAAACGGGTGGGGATTCATCGGCTCTCGATAATTTACCAGCTTTTCGCGGATCGCGGCTAGGTAAGCTTGCTTGAGCACGGTTCCAAAGTTGACCTTCACAACGCCCCACCGGATGCAACTTTGCGCGAGCTCGAGGGGAATCCCAGTCCCCCCATGTAAGACCAGAGGAACTTTTACCTTATCGTGGATTTTTCCCAACCGGTCAAAGTCAACTGGAGCCTTGCCCGTAGTGAGGATATGCGTATTCCCAACCGCCACACCTAAAGCATCGATCCCTGTTTCCTCTACAAATGCCCGTGCAGTCGCAGGATCGGTGAGCTCTGCCTCTGAACGACCCGACCCATCCGGCAACGTTCCGACTTGCGCCTCCACCCAGACGTTGCGACTCTGGGCGATCCTAACGACATACTTTACGAGTTGTCGATATTCGTCTAGCGGCAGGTGCTCATTCTCAACCATGACAGCGTTGAACCCTAAACCTATTCCCTCCTCAATTTGGGCGAGGTTGTCCGTTTCGTTTAAGAGAAAAGCCACCGGAATATTACTGCGACGGAGTGCCGCCAAGCCCATGCTCGCGTAGAGAGCCAAATCCTCTGACTGCGCTCTGCCGGCATGGATTAGGAAGCCACCATTAAACCCCGTGATAATCGGCGACTCTACTTCTTCGGCTGCCGCCACCACGGCCTGCAATGATTCCAGATTCCACGCCTCGCAATAACATACCCCGTAGCCAACCGACCGCGCACGCTCCAGCATCTTCCCCACCGACACGAGTGGCATGCTCACCTCCCTTTCTACTATGAGTCCCCTATGCTTTCCTCAGGAGATATTGACATCGTGGCCCGGCATTCCCGTTGCGGACCGTTCGGCCAACTTGTCAATCGACCCCAGGTGACTTAGTTGAACCTGGCGACCTACGGCAGCTCTCGCCGCTTTGAGCAGACCTGGGGGAGGCAGCTTCGCCAGATTCAAATAACCTCGAAGGTCCGGAGCCGCCAAGGCTGAAGCTCGAAGTTCAGCTTGCCAGCGCTTGAAGAGGCTTCCGCCACCTTCTTACCCAGAAGGTTGGTTTCCGACGCCCTGGTCATCGGAACGGCCAACTCGACGGAAGCGTACCCTTTCTTGCCCTCAACCTCCACGAATCGGAGCTCGAACCCCTGGCGCTCCTTCGTGCGCAAAACCATCAGATGGGCGCTTTCGGGCCTCACGGTGATGAAGCCCTTGCGCTGCGGCAGGCTTCCGCTTTGCGGCTGGCCCACCACCGTGACGAGCTTCTGGCTGAACCCCTCCGCCGCCCGCACCCGCTCGGCATTCGTGATGTTTCCCCCGTGGGGCAGCAAGGCGTGGTGGTACTCCGAGTAGCGAGGCCAGCCGTACTCGCCGGTAAAGTACGACTCCCACTCCCGCATGACCAGGTTTGAAAACACCCCGTCGCTGTCGCGCTTGAAGTACTGGGTTCCGGGGTGCAACACCAGCAGCCCGGCATCCTTTCCCGCCAGATCAACGAAGGTGCGGGCTTGGAAGTTCTGACGCTCCGTGGGTTCAATGCCCAGGGGAAAATCGCGCACCACCGAAGCCGGTTGAAAGCCCGGCGCGAAGGTCAGCCAGTAACCCTGCTTGATTTCGGCGGGGAAGCGATCGTCGGGGCCCAGCGCGTCGGGAGCCGGCGGGATTTCCGCCAGCACCCGGCTGGTGACTTCCACCCAGGGCAATCCCGCGCAAAGGGTGACGTAAGTCTCAAATTTCAGCAGTGGCCATTGGTGGCCCGTCTTGACGGTGGCGCGCAGAGGACCCTTCTCAATCCAGCGAATCGCGGATTTCACAATGGTGCGAAAATCCCCTTCCCCAGACGCGGCTGTTATCTTCTCCGTACCCTCATAAACGGCTTCCGACGTTGAACTGTCAAACAGCGCTGGGATCGCTAACCCTTGCCGGTGATACTTCTCCTGGATGAAAACGCTCCGCAGGCAGTAGTCCTGATTAGGTCTGCCTTTAAACACCGGGAAGGCACTCTTCGCCGCGTCCAGCATTTCCCGCCCCGTCCGTTTGTCCAACAAGCTGACGATGGCCCCGTGCTTCGAGCTCAGTTTGACTTTCAAGTATTCGTTCTCGAGCTCCAGTTGCTGTTCATCAATACGCAAATCTGTGGCGGCGGGATTGGCGGTTCCGGGGGTGAGTTCCAGGTAGTAGGTGTCATACCCCACGCTCGGCACTTTCTCGACCAGGAAGGCCAAGTCGGCAACCACCAAATTTCCCTGTTTGTCCTTGTCACTCTTGATGATCTGGGAAGGCACCACGCGACCCGAACGGTCTTTCACCACGATGTCCTTGGCTTTCTCGCGAATCGGATAGATGCGCCCCGTGGTGGCCAGGTCGGTCCGCTCCCAGGCGCAGGGATTAAACACCGTAACCGCGAGTTGGCCGTGCTTTCCCGCCTCTGAACCGATGTGATTAACCACCTGGCCGAGTGAGGCGTCCAGCGCTTCCTGCCCTTGCTTCTGGGCGGCGTCCAGATGCATGTAGCCGATCGCGCCCCAGGTGAAGTTGTGGTAGTCCTCGAGGCGATCCAGCGGCGCCATCCGGTCCCCTTGCCAGCGCGAGGACTCGCAGAGCCCCACGTCGTGGCTCTGCGAGGTCAGCAAGTGTTTCCAGGCCTGCTCCAACGACCGCGCCTTGTCTTTCGCGCCCAAGCTGGCGGCAATGGCATCGAAGCGCTCCGCCGCCAACAACGTCCCTTCCACCTTGCGGTCCATGACTCGCAATTGGTCGCCGCCCAATCCCCAGGTCAGCAGCTTGGTCCAGGCGTCCATGTTCAGGTAGATGGACTGCTTGCCACTACTCCCGTATTCGTCGAGGTAATCCTTCAAGGTGACGAACTCGACCGCAGATTCCTCGGCAAACTTTTGGTACTTCTCGGGAGTCTTCAGGTAGGCGGGCTCATCGGGTGGTTCCCATCCGAACTCTTCCCAGGTGAAAATGAGGGGCTTGCCCAGCGCTTGCAGTTTCTTGAAGGCCTCCGAGGTTGCCAGTTGCTTCAGGTCTGGAGAATAACCGAAAAGCGAGTTTTTGGGTGTGCTCAGAATCTCGCTGCCGTCCATCCCTTTCCACTTGAACGCGTTGACTTCCAAGTAAGGTATTCCCGCACGGCCCCAAGTGTCCACTTGCGCCAGGCTGGCATAGCGGTAGCCCGCTGCCAGTGCGATCTGCGGGATCTGCGGATGAGAGAATTCTTCCTCATCGAGAAAGGTCGCCACCTCATAGTCCAGCGCCTTGCGAATGGTTTCCCGCCCGTGCACAAGCTGACGGATGTTCGATTCCCCACTGAACATCGTCCCTAACGGCTGCCCATAAGTGCCTCCGATCACTTCGACTTTATCGGCGGCAAGGTACTTCTTCAGCCTGGCAGCGACCTCCGGGAATTTTTCGGCCATCAACTTATAGGCGAGCGCGTCCAGTTCGAGGCAGGTCTTGACGTGCGGCGCTCGATCGGCCATTTCCATCGCGTCGGTCGCCGACAGCACGCACGACTCGATGCCCAACTGCCAGCCAATCCCAGTGTAGCTCCAGTGGTTGCAGAGCGTGACACATATACCCCCGCTGCTCTCAGTTGCCTTGGCCAACAAACCGCCGACAGGCGCAAGCAGTGCCGCACCGCCGCCACCAACCAAGCTAACCTTTACGAAGTTCCTGCGTGTCATGGTCTTCATCTTCATGTCGAGCCTCCAGTGCATTGCGCGGGGCCTTTGCTCACCGGATGAGCGTTGCCCAGCGTCGTGGGAAATCTTCCTTGCCACAAGTCCAGCGCCCCGGTCAAGCCGACCTTGGCGCGGTCTGCTGCGGCATGTTATCAGGTTGTCCGTCGGGGCTCAAGGTATGCCTCACATCTTGTCGTTAGCATATGAAATGTCGGGTTCAATTAGCACGTGATCTGTCCGCTGGAGGCGGTTGGGAGTTGCGGCATCCTGAAGGTAGGAGGCAGGATGCCAGAATACTTAACGACCGCCTGGGAGCGGGCGATGAAAGTCCAAGAGGTGATTTTGCGGGCGATGGCGAAGGAGCTCACTTGGTGGCAGGCGGCGGAGATCATCGGGATCTCGGACCGCAGCATGCGACGGTGGAAGCAGCGCTACCAGGAGCATGGGTACGACGGGCTGTTCGACCGGCGCCGGGGGCAGCCCAGTCCGAAGCGTGTGCCGCTGAAGATGGCCGAGGAGGTGCTGCAGCTCTAAGGGGAGAAGTACGCAGACCTGAACGTGCGGCACTTTCACGAGAAGCTGCGGGAGGGGCACGGCATCGAGCTCAGCTACACCTGGGTGAAGCTGGCGCTGCAAGGCGCGGGGCTCGTCAAGAAGGGGAGGAAGCGGGGGGTGCACCGCAAGCGGCGCGAGCGTCGGCCGATGCCCGGGATGCTGCTCCACCTGGATGGCAGTCGGCATCAGTGGTTTCAGGACCAGCGCTGGTATGACCTGATCGAGGTGGTCGACGACGCCACCAGCGAGACCTATTACGCGCAGTTAGTGGAGGAGGAATCGACGCGCACGGTGATGAGGGCGCTGCGCGCCGTGGTCGAGGGAAAGGGGCGGTTCTGCGCGCTCTACAGCGATCGGGCGAGCCACTTTTTTGAGACGCCCACACCGGGTGGGCCGGTCAGTCGCGAGCGGCTGACGCAGGTGGGACGAGCCCTGAAGGAACTGGGGATCGAGATGATTCCGGCCTACTCGCCGCAGCCGCGGGGTCGCAGCGAGCGGCGATTTGGGACTTGGCAAGGGCGGCTGCCGCAAGAGCTGCGCCTGGCGGGGATCGGCACTCGGGAGGAAGCCAACCGATTTCTGCGCCAGCACTACATCGGGGAGATGAACCGGAAGTTCAGCGTGCCGGCTGCGCAGCCCGGAAACGCCTTTGTCCCGGTGCGCGGGCAGGACCTGGACCGCATCTTTTCCCTGCAGCACGAGCGGGCGGTGGCCAAGGACAACACGGTGCGGCTGGGAGATCGGACGTGGCAGATTGAACGGACGCCCTGGCGAGGCACGCTGGCGGGCTGTCGCGTGACCATCGGCGAGCACCTGGAGGGAGGCGTGAGTATCGTCTACGGGCCGCACGTGGTGGGGCGCTACACGGCGCAGGGTGAGCCGCCGGGACCGGCCCGGAAGACTCCCGGGGGCCGCAGGCGGGCTGCCGAAGAGGGCGTCCGGCCAGGGCCTAGAGCCCTAGCGCCTGTAGCAGCCGGGGCTTGGCGGGGTCCCGGCGGCGCGGCCTCGACGTGGGCCTCGCCTTCCGCTTCGCCCTAAGAGTCTGTGTGAAAACTCTGGCAGTTGAGTTGCATGAGATGAGGGCAGGAGGGTCGCGATGAGATTTCTGCCTTACAACCCCGAGCAGGCGTATTTGCTGCCGCCGAGCGTGAAGGATGTGTTGGGAGAGAACCATCTCTGCTTTTTCATCCACCGGGTAGTGGAGCAATTAGACTTGAGCGGTTTGGAAGAGGACTACGTCGAGGAAGGGCGGGGGGCGTATGCTCCGGCGCTGATGGTGAAGGTGTGGTTGTACGCCTACGCGTTAGGGATGACCTCGTCGCATCGTTTGGAGGAGCGGGTGCGCGAGGACTTGGCGTTTCGGTATCTGGCGGGGGGAGCGGAGCCAGATTACTGGACGTTGAACGACTTTCGGCGGCGGCACCGCCGAGCGCTGAACGACGTGTTCACGCAGGTGGTGGAAGGGGCGCGGCGACTGGGGATGGGGAAGCTGGGGCACGTGGCCATCGACACCACGCGGGTAGGGGCAAACGCTTCGCGGCATCGGGTGGATTCGGTGAAGAAGTTGCGGGCGGAACGGGCGAAGATCCGCCGGCAGATTCGCCACTGGCAGCAGGCCTGCGACGCCAGGGATCCGAATGAAACGCCGGGGACGCAAGTGGCGGCGCAACATGTGCAGGCTCTGGAAGAGCGTCTGGAAG
>JBEKIZ010000116.1:0-12717 GCA_050011515.1 Terriglobia bacterium
AGTATATCGCCTCTCTTGAGGCAGCGCTCGGAGGGAATCCCGTGTATGACCTCGCTATTCACCGAAGCGCATAAACAGCACGGGTAACCCCTGTAGCCTTTGAACGCCGGCCGTGCGCCTAATTGGGCTATGCGCCTCTCGATATACTTTTCCAAATCCAACGTGCTGACTCCCGGATGCACCCGCTCCCGAAGCTCTTCGAGCAGTCCTCTCACCATCCTGCCGCTGCGCCTGAGCCTTTCAATTTCAGCCGGTGACTTGCAAATGATCATGCCTTCCCCAAAAAATCGATCAGCTCCTTTGCAATGGGCTCCGGCCCCCGGTTGCCATCAACCTCTTGAAGAACGCCTTTCCTCCGGTAATAGTCGATCAGCGGGCTTGTCTGCTTCTCGTAGGCAACCAGCCGTTGGCGGATAGTCTCCTCGCTGTCATCCACCCGCTGCAAGAGTTTCCCGCCATCCTTGTCGCATACGCCCTCGACCTTAGGAGAGCTGAGGTAAACGTTATAGATTTCGCCACACACCGAGCAAGTGCGGCGTCCGGTCAGCCGCTTCAGAAGCAAGTTTCGATCAACCTTAATGTCAAGGACCAGGGGATTTCCTTTCCCTTTGGCCTGCAACATCCTATCCACGAACTCCGCCTGCGCGAGGGTACGAGGAAAACCGTCCAGGATAAACCCTCTCTGGCAGTCGGGCTGGCCGATCCTTTGCTCCACAATGCCGCAGACAACCTCGTCCGGAACCAACTCCCCCGCTTCCATCTTGGCCTTGGCGGCGAGTCCCAAGGGAGTCTGATTTCGCACTGCTTCCCGCAGCATGTCGCCGGTTGAAATCTGCGGAATCGAAAAGTGTCTGGAGACTTCGCGCGCCTGAGTGCCCTTTCCTGCCCCGGGAGCACCCAGGAATATTAGGGCTTGCGATCTCATCCACGTCCTCTTTCCAGCCTCAGTAAGCCCTCCGTCCTCGCACGCGTCCCTTCTTCAGAAAGCCTTCGTAATGGCGCATAATCAACTGCGCTTCTACCTGCTGAACAGTGTCCATGGCCACGCCCACGACGATCAATAACGATGTTCCGCCGAAGTAGAAATTCACGTTCAGCCCGTGGAGCAGCCAAGCCGGAAGGTTGGCGTCAAACCACGCTCCCCCGAGCCAGGCGGGCAAGTGGTTGACCCGCAGACCTGCAAGCATAATTTCCGGGATCAATGCGACCAGGGCTAAATACAACCCCCCAACCCATGTGATCTTCGTGAGAACATCATCCAAATGATCGGCCGTGCGCTTGCCCGGGCGAATGCCAGGGATGAAACCGCCTTGCTTACGGACGTTATCAGCCACTTCATCAGGGTTATAAACAATCGAAAGGTAAAAGTGAGCAAAAAACATTATCAACAGCACGTAGCTGAAGGTATATAAAGGCTCACCCCAGGCAAAGAGACTGACAAACTTAGCGATTATACTCCCCAAAATACTGCTCTTCGATAGGAATAACCCTATCGTTTGTGGGAAGGTCAGAATCGAGACGGCAAAGATGATGGGCATCACGCCGCCGCTGTTCACTTTCAGCGGAAGGTGGGTTGATACACCGCCCATCACCTTTCGGCCTACGATGCGCTTCGCGTACTGGATCGGAATGCGCCGTTCTCCACGTTCTACCAAGACGATAAAGGCAACAATCGTCACCATGAATACCAGCAACAGCAGGAGGACCGGAAAACTCCAAACGCGCGTGACGAAGACCTTTTCATAAAGGTCAGCTATGCCGCGCGGCAGACCCACCACGATTCCGGCGAAAATGAGCAACGACATGCCGTTACCGATTCCCCGCGAGGTGATTTGCTCTCCCAGCCACATGATGAAGACTGAGCCAGTGGTAAGCGTCAGGACCGTCGCGAAAACGAATCCAGGTCCGGGATTGGTCACCAACTGCGTGCCCTGGGCAGTCTGCCTTTGAAGAGCGGCCGCGATACCGAGAGCCTGGAAGGCGCTCAGGATCACGGTGAGCCAGCGTGTGTACTCCGTAATCTTTCGCCGGCCCAGTTCCCCTTCCTTCTTCAGCTTTTCCAGGGTAGGCGAAACCACACCCAACAACTGGAGAATAATCGACGCCGTGATATACGGCATGATTCCCAGCGCAAAAACTGTCAGGCGGCGCAGGCTGCCGCCGGAAAACATGGCCAGCAATCCAAAAAGGCCGCCTCCCAACGACTGATTAAACATCTGCTCGAAGACATCGGCATTAATGCCGGGCGTCGGTATGAAGGCGCCCAAACGGTACACCGCCAGCATGGCGAGAGTAAAAAGGATGCGCCTGCGGAGATCCGGAATCTCAGTGATGCTCTTAAGGGACTCGATCATGCGGAAATAACCTCAGCCATCCCTCCTGCCTTTTGGATCTTTTCCCGTGCCGATTTCGAAAAGTGGTGGGCCGCAATCTTAAGCGCAACTTTCAACTCTCCATCACCAAGGATCTTCAAGCCGTCTCGGAGCTCCTTGAGGTAGCCGCGCTGCATGAGCAGTTCGGGAGTGATCGTCTCTTCCGGGGTAAAGTCCTGAAGATCCCTCAAGTTCACTAGCGCGTAATGCTTTTTAAATATGTTCGTAAACCCGCGCTTGGGAAGCCGTCGATGCAGGGGCATCTGCCCGCCTTCGAACCCAGGGCGCATCCTCGCCCCAGTCCTCGACCGCTGCCCTTTTGAGCCGCGAGTGGCGGTTTTACCGTGGCCTGAGCCCATCCCCTGTCCGATCCGTTTGCGCCGCTTCTTTGCACCCCGAGGTGGGCGGAGCGTTCCAATGTGCGTTGCCATATGGTTGTTGCCTGCTTCGTTCAAGCTTTAGGCTGGCCTTCCTCCGACCCAGCCTCTTCACCTGCTTTAGCGCTTTCCTCTGCACTGGCGTCGGCTGACACCCGTATCTCTGTTGCAGCCAGATCCCCAGGTGTTTCAGTCACAACTTCAACAGCCGTCGGAGCCTCCACGGGTTGCGGCTCATCAGCGGCTGCCGCTGGAGCGCCCGTCACCTCCCCCGTCGCGGCAGCCTCGGTCTTCTCAATTTCCTCAGCGGGAGTCTCAGGGGCAGTTTCGGCCAGCTTCGACGCCACAGCTTCCGGCGCGTAAATGGTGTACTCCGGCACCAAGGTCCACGCCGCCTTCGAAGCTGCTTCCACAATCTTGACCAGATGGGGAACCTTCGCCACCAAACCGCGAATCTGAGGCGTGTCCGGTCTTTCCACCTCCTGATTCAACTTCTTTAGTCCCAGACTTCGAACGATCCGCTTCTGGTGGTAGGTAAAGCCTATCCCGCTGCGAACCCATTTGATGCGAATGGTTCTTTGAGCCTTATCGGACACAGTTGCTTGACCCCTTTAAAGTTCTTGCGCGTTCTTGCCCCGCATGGCCGCCACTTCCTCCGCGCCGCGAAGCTGGAGGAGGCCATCCATGGTCGCCTTCACCACGTTGTAGGGATTGGTGGTCCCCAGCGACTTCGTCAATACGTTCTGAATTCCTGCTGCCTCAACCACCGCGCGCACGGCTCCACCAGCGATCACTCCGGTTCCAGCCGAGGCAGGCTTCAGCAGCACCTTCCCGGCGCCGTAGTGCCCAATGACCATATGCGGAATCGACGTCGCTGTGACATGAACCTTGACGAGCGCCTTCTTGGCGGCTTCGATGCCCTTGCGGATGGCCATCGGAACCTCGCGAGCCTTGCCCGATCCATAACCGACGGTTCCCGCCCCGTCGCCCACCACCACCAGCGCTGAAAAGCTCAGGTTCTTGCCACCCTTGACCACCTTGGTGACACGGTTGATAGAAACCACCTGATCCTTGAGTTGCAGCGCGTTCGCATCAATCCGATTTGCCAACGCTTCCCTCCCCGCCATCGCCCCTAAAATTTGAGTCCCGCTTCGCGCGCCGCGTCGGCCAAGGCCTTTACCCGCCCGTGATAGGCGTACCCACCACGGTCGAACACCACGCGCGAGATTCCGGCTGCACTGGCGCGCTTTGCCAGCGCCTGTCCCACTACTTTTGCCGCGGCGATATTTCCGCCCGTCTTCAGCGTCGTCTGGACTTCCTTGTCCCGAGTGGAAGCGGACACCAGCGTCTGCCCCCGGAGGTCATCAATAATCTGCCCATAGATATGACTGATGGACCGGAAGACACTTAGCCGTGGGAGTTGCGCCCGGCCATGCATTCGTGTTCGGATTCGAGCGTGAATCCGCCGACGCGCTGTGTTCTTGGAAACCATTTGCAACATATTGCGCTCTCCGCCAGAGTCTTGCTAATCAGCCAGTCTTCGCAGCTCCGCCCGCGGCCGCTGCTGCCTTGCCGACCTTCTTCTTCAGCCGCTCGCCAGTGTAACGGACACCCTTGTTCTTGTACGGATCGGGAGGCCGCAAGCCACGAATCTCTGCCGCCATTTGTCCTACTTGCTGTTTGTCTGCGCCCCTGACCACCACGTGGGTCAGCTTCTCGACAGCGATCGTCAGTCCCTCCGGAATTGGCATCTCAATGGGATGCGAATAACCGAGGGTAAACACGACGGATTTGCCTTTGACCTCCGCCCGGTATCCAATCCCCACGATGTCCAATTGCTTTTCAAAGCCTTGGGCAACCCCACGCACGGCGTTGACGAGGAGGCTGCGGGCCAAGCCGTGTAATGCCGCCTGCTCGCTGCGCTCCCGTTTAACCACGTACTGGCCGTCCTGCTTCTCAAAGTGGATGCCCGGCGGTATGGGCACCCTGAGGGTTCCTTTCGGTCCCGTGACCACCATAACTTCCCCATCCGGCTCCACCGTTACAGGGGAGGGTACTTGAACGGGCTTGGTACCAATTCTTGACATAATCTTTATTCCAAGACCGCAGCTTCGCTTCTCGCCTCAGCTTCCGGCCACCTTATCATGCCACTCCGCAGAACAAGCCAAGCTGCACTAAGTTACGGTGCAGAGAATCTCGCCTCCAACGCCGGCTCGACGAGCTTGTTTTCCGGTCATCACTCCACGTGGGGTGGTGAGGATGTTTACTCCCAGTCCCCCCTGCACCTTGGGAATTTCCCGGGCCCCGGCATAGACGCGCAGTCCTGGCCTTGAGACACGATCTATCGTGGTGATAACGTTCTCCCCATCCGCCCCATAGCGGAGAACAATTCTCAGGACTTTCTTCTTACCCTCTTCACTCACTTTGAAGTTGCTGATGTAACCCTCGTCCTTCAAAATGCGCGCAACCTCCACTTTCAGTTTCGAGGAGGGCATGTCAACTCGCAGGTGCCGGGCTTGAATCCCGTTTCGAATTCGAGTCAACATGTCTGCAATGGAATCTGTCACGGCTGCCATAAAACTCCCAGAATCTGGATTGCTTCTTCAATCCTCCCAGGCTACCAGCTTGACTTGACTACCCCGGGGATGTCGCCCCTGAGGGCCAGTTGCCGGAAACACAAACGACACATCTTGAATTTACCCAGGTAACCGCGAGGCCGGCCACAAATCAGGCAGCGATTCCTATGCCGGATCTTGAACTTCGGCTTCTTGCGCAATTTGGCCATCATTGAGGAACGAGCCACGGATTAACCTCCTAACAAGCAGTGACAAGCGAACTTCATGCCCGCCGCGGATTTGCTAATAGTCCTGGTCCTGATGCTTGTCACTCGTCACTTATCACTTGTCACTGTCTTTCTGCGCGGCGGTCTGCCGGCGCTGTGCCTCCGACCGGAAGGGCATCCCCAGGTGCCGGAGCAGTGCCAGGGCTTCTGCGTCAGACCGAGCGTCAGTAACGATAGAAATGTTCAGTCCCTTAACTTTTTCCACTTTCGCGTAGTCAATCTCGGGGAAAACCAACTGGTCGCGAAGGCCCAGAGTATAGTTCCCCCGGCCGTCGAAGGCGCGAGTCGAAAGCCCTCTGAAATCGCGCACGCGTGGCAGCGCAACGCTGGTGAGGCGGTCGAAGAACTCATACATCCTGTCGCCCCGCAGAGTCACCATCGCCCCAATCGGCATGTTCTTGCGCAGTTTGAAATTCGCTATCGATTTCCGCGCCCGCGTGATGACCGGCTTTTGCCCGGTAATCTGGCCCAACTCCTGAGTGCCGGCGTCCAGCAGCTTGGCGTTCTGGATGGCTTCACCCAATCCCATGTTCAACACGATCTTCCTGAGACGTGGGACCGCCATGCCGTTAGGGTACTTGAACTCCTTCACCAAGGCCGGCACGACTTCATTCTTATATTTCTCTTTCAAACGCGGCGCCATGTTCCCTTCACATCCTCCCGGCCTTTACTTATCCAAAGATTTCTCGCACTTCGCGCAAATGCGTACTTTCTTGCCACCGGCCATCTCCCGATGCTGGATGCGCGTGGGTCCGCATTCGCTGCACACCAAGGCCACGTTGGAAACGTGGATCGGTCCTTCCTTTTCCAAAATCCCGCCACGGATTTGCTTGGCTGGATTGGGGCGCGTGTGGCGTTTGATCATGTTAACATGCTCGACGTAGAGTCGCCGCTGGCGGGGTTCGACTTCCAGAACCCGCCCCACCTTGCCCTTGTCCCGGCCGGCAATCACCTGCACCTGGTCGTTCTTCTTGATATCCAACCCGAATCCCATCACAGAACCTCTGGGGCGAGTGAAACTATTTTCAAGAACTTCTTCTCGCGGAGTTCTCGCGCCACCGGCCCAAAGACGCGTGTCCCCACCGGCTCGTTGGCCTCATTGATGACCACGGCAGCATTTTCATCGAATCGAATGTAGCTGCCATCACGCCGCCTCTGCTCCTTGCGCATCCTGACGATCACACACTTCACAACCGTGCCCTTCCGGATGGCGCTATCCGGCGCCGCTTCCTTGACGGAAGCGGTGACCACATCACCCAGGCCCGCCTGCAAACCTACGTCTCCACCCACAGGAAGAATGCAGGACAGCCTTCGGGCTCCGGAATTATCCGCCACATGAAGAATCGTCCTCATCCCAATCATACTGTCCCCTCCGGCAGAGGAGCCACTTCAACGGCCTTGTTGACGATTTCCACCACCCGCCAGCGCTTTCTCCGGCTGCATGGCCGCGTCTCCTGGATTCGTACCGTGTCACCGGGCCGGCACTCGTTCTTTTCGTCGTGGGCAAGGAACCTCTTGGAGTGCCGAACCACCCGTTTGTAAAATGGATGGATGATCTGTCGCTCCACTGTGACCACCACGGTCTTCTGCATTTTATTGCTGGTCACAATTCCGACTTTTTCCTGTCGCCTTTTCTGCATAACTCCTTATTCTCACCCAGTCCGGGTCGCCGCCACTTCAGGCCGATTCGGCCCCTCCAGCCTTCAGTTGGCGCTCGCGCAGAATTGTCTTCACTTTGGCAATACCTTTCCGCAACTCGCGGAGGGTCTCCAAGCTCTCCGTTTGCCCGCTGGCCATGCGGAACCTCAAGCGGCCCAGTTGGCCGGTAAACTCGCGGTCCCGCGCCGAGAGTTCGTCGTCCGTCCATTCTCGCATTTTCTCGGCCGGCCACTTCCACTTCTTGTCCTTTTCCAACTTCATGACGTCCCCTCTGCCGGCCGCTATGCCGCCGCTTTACGGGAAACAAATTGCGTAGCCAAAGCCAGCTTATGGCCAGCCAAGCGAAGCGCTTCCCGAGCTTCCTCTTCCGAGACACCTTCCATCTCAAACAGGATTCGTCCGGGCTTCACCACCGCAACCCAAAACTCCGGAGCGCCCTTGCCCTTCCCCATACGCGTTTCTGCTGGCTTCTTGGTCACCGGCTTGTCCGGGAAAATGCGAATCCAGAGTTTTCCGCCTCTCTTGATGAAGCGCATGATGGCCACGCGACTGGCTTCGATCTGACGGTCCGTAATCCACCCCGGGTCAAGTACCTTTAGCCCGTAGTCCCCGAACGCCAGGTCAGATCCCCGCCACGCCTTGCCGCGCATACGCCCTCGCTGCTGCTTCCGGTACTTCACTTTGCTCGGCATTAACATGGGGTCGATTCACTCATGACCACCCGTCCTTTCGCGGATGGCCACTGACTTGACGCTCCTCTTACTAAACTGCCGGCGCTCCAGCGGGCACAGGCTCCACCGCCTTCTCCGGCCGCCGTTTCTGTTCCAGGATCTCCCCGTTATAAATCCAGCACTTCACACCAATCACCCCATAGGTGGTCATGGCTTCAGCGAGTCCATAATCAATGTCCGCACGCAGGGTGTGGAGCGGCAAGCGCCCCTGGAGGTACCATTCCGAACGGGCAATCTCCGCTCCGTTCAGCCGCCCTCCGCAGCGAATCTTGATTCCCTTGCAGCCGAAGCGCAACGCGGAATCCACAGCTTTTCTCATGGCCCGCCGAAATGCCACGCGCTTTTCAAGCTGCAGGCAAATTGCTTCCGCCACCAACTGGGCGTTTAACTCCGGCCGGTGAACCTCCTGGATGTTGATGGGCAGAACCTCGCGTCCCGTGCGCTTCTGGATCTCCTGTCGAAGACGATCAATCTCCGCGCCTTTGCGCCCGATGATGATGCCGGGCCGAGCGGTGTGGATGGTGATCTTCAGCTTGTTGCCCGGACGCTCAATTTCGATTGAGGCAACACCCGCTGCCTGGAGTTGGTCCTTGAGCCGCTTCTTGATCTTCAAGTCCTCGTGAAGAAACTCGGCGTAATCCTTCTTCGCGAACCAGCGCGACTTCCAGGTCTTGTTGTAACCCAGGCGGAACCCGTAAGGGTGTACTTTCTGACCCATCCAATCCCTCCTTCAATTAGGGAATAGGGAACAGGGAACAGGAATAGAGAGTGGCGACCTTCTCTGTGTCCAACTCGCTATTCCCTGTTCCCAACTCCGTCTTCCCAACTCGCAACTCCCCGTTTCCTATTCCCTGTTCCCTATTCCCTGTTCCCTATTGTTCTGGCGCCTCCACCACCACAGTGATGTGGCTCATCCGCCGCTGGAAGCGGAAGGCACGGCCCATGGGCGCGGGACGAATTCTCTTGGAACGTGGTCCCTCATTGACGTAGGCCTTCGATACCACCAACTTGTCCACGTCCAAGTGTTCAGCTTTCTGCTCCGCATTGGCGATGGCCGAACGCAAAACCTTTTCCACGGCCTGCGCCACTCGCTTCTTGGTGTAGGTCAAGATACTCAACGCTTCACCCGCGTTCTTGCCGCGAATCAGGTCCACCACTAAGCGCGCCTTTTGCGGAGAAACTCGGATGTGCTTTTGTGTGGCTCGTGCTTCCATAGCTTAGTCCAGGCTCGGGATTCAAACCCCACTCTTAGCTGGCGGCTCCTGGCGGTGGGGTCGCCGGCGGCCTTGCTCCTCCCACGGGCGGCGGAGCTGCGACCGCGGCCCTTTCGGTCGCCACCTTCATACTGTGGCCCTTGAAAGTGCGCGTCGGCGAGAACTCGCCTAACTTATGGCCGACCATGTTCTCCGTGATGTACACGGGTATGAACTTCCTGCCGTTGTGAACGGCAATCGTATGCCCCACCATCTCGGGAACAATGGTGGAACGTCGCGACCAGGTTTTCACCACCTTCTTTTCGAACCGCCGATTGAGCAATTCGATCTTCTTGATCAAGTAGTCGTCCACGAAGGGACCCTTCTTCAGCGACCTCCCCAAGGCTTCCTCCCTCTATTTCCTTTCGCGCCGTTTCACAATAAACCGGTCCGTTGACTTATTATTGCGCGTCTTGTAGCCGCGTGTGGGCTGGCCCCAGGGAGTTACGGGATGCCGCCCTCCTGAGGTCTTTCCTTCTCCGCCGCCGTGCGGATGATCGACAGGATTCATAGCCACGCCACGGACGGTCGGCCGAATGCCCATCCACCGCTTGCGACCTGCCTTGCCGATTGAAATGTTCTCGTGGTCGAGATTCCCCACCTGCCCGATGGTGGCCACGCAATCCATGAGAACTTTGCGAACCTCACCGGAGGGGAGACGAATCTGGGCGTATTCCCCCTCTTTGGCCAGCAACTGGGCGGCGCCTCCAGCGCTGCGCACCATCTGGCCACCCTTTCCCGGCCGCATTTCGATGTTGTGGATGAGGGTGCCGGCCGGAATATTTTTGAGCGGCAAAGCGTTGCCCGTAACAATATCCGCCTCGGGTCCGGAAACGACCTTGTCCCCCACCTTCAGGCCGGAAGGGGCGAGAATGTAACGTTTCTCTCCGTCGGCGTAGTGCAAGAGGGCGATGAAAGCAGAACGGTTAGGGTCGTACTCAATGGTCGCGACCCGGGCCGGAATTCCCATCTTGTCCCGTTTGAAATCAACTATTCGATAATGCCGTTTGTGCCCGCCCCCGCGGTGCCAAATCGTCAATTGACCACGGTTGTTGCGCCCCGAGATGCGGGACTTGGGTTCCAAAAGCGGCTTGTGCGGACTCGAGCTGGTGATTTCCTCGAAGCTCAAGCCGGTTTGGAACCGTCGTGTCTCGGTGTAGGGCCTGTAGGTTTTGATTCCCATCGCCTTCGTCTTCCGCAGCGAACAATTTCGCCGCTCAAACTCATCTATAAATTCTCAACGTACTCCGGAACTTTCTCGCCCGCCTTCAACTTCACATACGCCTTCTTCCAATCCGGCCGGAAGCCGAATGTCTTTCCCCGCCGCCGCATCTTGCCGAGGTAACTGGAGGTGTGCACGGACGCGACCTTTACTTTAAAAGCCGCCTGCACAGCCTTCTTGATTTCAATCTTGCTGGCATCCGGGTGCACCCGGAAGCATAGCGTCCGATGACGCTCTTTGACGTCCAGGGTCTTCTCTGTCACGATCGGCTTTTGAAGAATTTGGTAAGGGCTCTTCGTCATAGCAGCGACTCCTGGAGCCGGGTGAGAGCGCCTTCCGAGATCAGCACCTGGTCGTGGCTCAAGACCTGGTAGGGATGCAAACTGTGGTGGCGAACAAGGTCACACCCCTCGACATTACGGGAAGAAAGCTCCAGGTTGCGGTCCGCCACATCGTTCACTACCAGCACCGTCTTTTCCACCCCCAGCTTCTTGAGGGCGCCCGCAAATAACTTGGTTTTGGGTTCACCCAAGCTCAATTGGTCAACAACCGTCAGCTTATGTTCCAGGAATTTCGCCGCCAGAGCGGAACGCAGTGCACCCCGTAGCATCTTTTCGGGAATTGCATAGGAGTAATCGCGGGGCTTGGGACCATGTGCAATCGACCCATGACGCCACAACGAACTCCGGATACTGCCGGCGCGAGCCCTTCCTGTGCCCTTCTGTCGCCAGGGCTTCTTGCCCCCGCCGCGAACCTCATCGCGGCTCTTTGTTGAATGCGTGCCTCGACGCTGGCTCGCCAGATATTGCTTGACTGCTTCCCAAAGCAGGCTCTGGTTCGGTGTGACAGCGAAAACCTCATCGGCAAGCTCAAGCTGCTTGACTGTCGCCCCATCCAAGTTTCTGACTTCGACTGTCGCCATGTTAGTTCTCAGTTTAAGCTTTCAGCCGTCAGCCCTCAGCTATCAGCGAGAAGACCTTGTTCGCTGACAGCTGACGGCTGATAGCTGATCGCTTTCTGTCCACTGCCTACTGCTTACTGCCTACTTTCACTTATGCGGCGCCTTGGCCTTGTGAACTACAACGTAACTGCCTTGAGGACCCGGAACAGCACCCTCCACCAACAAGGTGTTCTCCTCCGCAAGCACCTGAACCACGCGCAGATTGCGCACCGTCACGCGCGCATTGCCCATATGGCCTGCCGCTTTCATCCCTTTGAGAACCCGAGAGGGCCATGCCGAAGCCCCAATCGAGCCCGGAGCACGATGGAACATGGAACCGTGGGACGCCCCACCACCGCCAAAGTGGTGCCTCTTTTGAACACCAGCGAAGCCGCGACCTTTGGACACTCCCGTCACATCCACATAATCGTCTACCGAGAATACATCCGCCAAAACCTTGTCCCCGACCTTCACTTCCCCAGCGTCCGTACCCAGTCGAACTTCGCGGAGAAGACGAACCGGGTTCGCCCCAGCCTTCCGGAAGTGCCCTTCCCGAGGTTTGTTCACGTGCTTGGGAGGAGGCAACTCCACCAAACCGAGTTGCGCCGCTTCGTAGCCATCCTTCTGCGCGGTCTTGCGCTGCACCACAACGCAAGGCCCCGCTTTCAGCACCGTGACCGGGATCACGTCTCCATTTTCCGCGAAGACCTGCGTCATGCCGAGTTTCTTGCCGAGAATTGCTTTCACCATGTTCGTCAGTTGTCGGTTGTCAGTTGTCAGTCGTCAGTTGCCGATCATCCGCTAGGACGGACAGCGGACGACGGACCACGGACAACCGACGTCTTTACTTCGTGTGTTCCTTCCCAAACGCCTTGATTTCGATATCCACGCCTGAAGGCAGATCCAGTTTCGTCAAAGCCTCGATCGTGTTCGAGGTCGGCTCCAAGATATCTACCAGCCGCTTGTGCGTGCGGATTTCGAACTGCTCACGCGATTTCTTATCCGTATGCGGCGAACGCAGCACGCAATACTTGTTCTTGATGGTAGGCAGAGGAATAGGCCCTGCCACCTGCGCACCCGTCCGCTTGGCGGTAGATACGATCTCCGCCGCAGATTGATCCAGGATCCTGTGATCGTAAGCCTTCAACCGGATTCTAATTTTTTGGTGAAGCATTCGCACGCACCTTACTGAATAATCTCCGTGACCGAACCGGCGCCCACCGTGTGTCCACCTTCGCGGATGGCGAAGCGCAGCCCTTTCTCCATGGCGATGGGCGTGATCAGCGCAATCTCCAGGTTCACGTTATCCCCCGGCATCACC
>JBEKIZ010000117.1:0-12488 GCA_050011515.1 Terriglobia bacterium
CGCAACCTCGGTCAAACCGCTGCCATGGCGGCGGGGTTTCGCCTGGCGCGAGGAAAGGCGGTGGTGACGATCGACGGCGATCTCCAGAACGACCCCGCGGAAATGCTGCGCCTGGCGGAGATGCTGGGCGAATGGGATGCCGTCTGCGGCGTGCGTGTTCGTCGCCAGGATACCCTTTGGAAACGCATCTCGTCGCGCATCGCAAACGGCTTCCGGAACTGGGTTACTGGCGACAACATCGCCGATACGGGATGCACGCTCAAGGCCTACCGGCGTGAATGCCTGGAGCGGTTGGAGCTTTATCAAGGCATGCACCGATTTCTGCCCACGCTGCTCAAGATCCGCGGGTTCCGCGTAACGCAGGTGCCCGTGAGTCATCATCCGCGCCTGGGCGGAAAAACCAAGTACGGGACGTGGGGCAGGCTTAAGAAGGGTCTGGTCGATGTCTGGGCGGTGCGCTGGATGAAAAAGAACTGGATCGACTATAGAGATATCCTCGAGGTTGTCGAGGCGCCCGCGACCTCGAGCAACACGGAGAAGGCGGCGGAACGGGCCTCTGCCTGAGTGCGGAGATGTTCCTGCGGGACGGCTCGCCCTCATAACAAGCGTGAGGCCTCATCTTCATCTTTCGTTAGGCGTCACCAGAACGGTCACTATCGGAGTCAATTCGAACTCTTGGCCACGTATTCGATTCATTTACCCATGCCAACTGAGTGCATCGCTGGCGATCTCCAGGTCGAATCCGCGAAAATGCTGCGCCGGGCGGGGATTGTCTCAAGATTGAAGCTCGTCCTGCCTTTGCTCTTGCTTTTTGTTCTGGCGGGCTGCCTTTTCTTCGCGGGCCTTGGAAGCTTGCCGTTGCTGGAGCCTGACGAGGGCCGGAATGCCGAGGTGGCGCGGGAGATGCTCGCCTCGGGCGATTGGATCACTCCCCACTACAATGCCTTGCCCTATCTGGATAAACCAGCGGTCTTCTTCTGGTTAGTAGCCTCTTCATTTAAGGTTGCGGGTCTTCACGAGTGGTCTGCCCGGGCGCCCTCCGCTTTGATGGGATTGTGCCTGTTGCTGCTTTCCTGGTTCCTCACACGCAGGATGTTCGGCGATTCCACGGCCGTGCGTGCCGGCGTGATCATTGCCACCGCCCCGCTGGCGATGGTGTTTTCCCGATTAGTCATCTTCGACATGACGCTCGCTTTCCTCATCACGCTGGCGATGGCGAGTTTCTGGTTCGCGGAGGCCGCGGAATTCCGCCGTCCAGGGCTGGACATACTTATGTTTCTGGCCATGGGATTGGCGACGATCACCAAAGGCCCTGTCGGTTTCCTGCTCCCGCTACTCTCCGTCATCGCTTACCAGGCGCTGCGTGGCAAGCTCCAGGAATTGAAACGCCTACGTTGGGGATTAGGATGCGCGGTACTTCTTGCCGCCGTGCTGCCCTGGTTCATTTCCGTCTCGATTCGATACCCGGACTTCCCGCGCTATGCGCTTCTCGAGGAGAGCCTCGCCAGGTTTTCCGGCGGCCTTGTGCATCGAAAGGGCGGTCTGCTCTATTACTTCCCTGTGTTCCTGGCCGGGTTCTTCCCCTGGAGCATCGCTCTGCTTTGGGCGGGATGGAGTCGGCATAAGCGATGGAGAGAAATCAGGCTCGAGCAGAACCGCTCAACTCTGTTTCTCTTCACCTGGTCGGTTGTGATATTCGTTTTCTTTTCGCTTTCTCAGTCGCAGCTTCCCGGCTACTTCCTCCCCGCTATTGTTCCGCTGGGCATCTTGATGGCGAAGACTTGGGACGATGTGGGGTCAAACGCCTCGATACGATCGCCTGATTGGCTCACCGCGGGATTCGCCTCGCTCCTCGGTGTGGGTCTTATCGTTGCGGCTTCCTCTCAGTTGGCGATATTCAACTCCGTGCGCTCGCATCTGGCGCAGACGGTCCATCCGGCAGTTTTCGCCATGCTGAAGCCTTCCATTCTCTACACTGGATTGATTCTGGCGGCTCTGGCGATCGTAGGGAGGAATGTTGCGGCTCGTGCGCGGGGAAGATCGCTTTCATTAGCCGCCTTTGTGCTTCTCGCTCTGACCGCGCCTATGCTCCTGGCACGCTGGATCGCCCCGCTGAGAGCTTATGCGGACACGGATTCCAGCCGCCGTCTGGCGGGCACAATCCTCTCGAGCCCGGAAAGAGAACTGCCGATTTACGGGTATTATTATTTCCGCACCAGCCTGCCCTTTTATCTTCGCCGCCCTGTGGGACTGGTGACCACGGGCGGGAATGAGTTGACCTGCAACTACCTGGTGTCGCGGATTCGCGAGATTCGACAGACATCATCACCTGAGCTGGGCTCCGGGGCCCTGCCGCGGACCTTCAAGGATCTTGATCCCCTCCCACTCGACCAGCGGCGGCTGTTAGATATCCTGGAATTCATCGACTTGGTCCGTTCCTCGCCTCAGCCCCGGCTGGTTTTGGTTCGCAACACACACGTGAGCATGTTGGCCCACGAGGTGGATCGTTTCGAGCCGCTGTGGACCGGTTGGGACTATTCGGTCTGGAAGATTCCGTAAGGACAGTGACGAGTGACAAGTGACAAGCAAGAAAGAGTTGTTGCTCGTCACTTGTCACTCATCACTCGTCACTGGATTACTATGTGCGGCATTTGTGGTCTCCTGAACCTGAAACTCGAGCCGGTGGTTGATCGTGAGCGGATCGATCAGATGTCCTCAAGGATCGAGCATCGCGGCCCCGACAGCCATGGCAAATTCGAGCTCCCTTATGTGGCCCTGGCCATCCGGCGGCTGAGCATCATTGACCTTCAGACCGGCGACCAGCCCCTTGCGAACGAGACGGGGGATGTCACCCTCGTCTTCAACGGCGAAATCTATAACTACCGGGAAATCCGCCAGCAACTCTTGCAGCGTGGGCACAAGTTCAGGACTCATTCGGACGGGGAGGTGATCGTTCATCTTTATGAGGAGCGAGGGCCTGACTTCGTCTGCGAACTGAACGGGATGTTTGCCCTGGCGCTGTGGGACAACCGCCAGAAGCAGTTGGTCCTGGCGCGCGACCGGGCTGGAGAGAAGCCGCTCTTCTACTGGCATCGAGATCACACCCTGGTCTTTGCTTCTGAAATCAAGTCGCTGCTGGCCTACCCGGGAATTGGCCGCACCCTCGACAACACCTCTTTAGCCCAGTACTTCCTTTACGGTTATTTCCCCTCGCCACGCACCGTCTTTGCGGAGATCCGGAAACTGCCTGCTGCGCACCGAATGGTTATCCAGGGAGGCAAGATACATATCGACGCCTATTGGCGCCTTCAGGATCATCTTCTGCCGCCGGGGAAGCCAAGAGCTACGCCCAACCAGGAAAAACAGCTCATCGAAGAACTCTCTGAAAAGCTCTACGAAGCCTGCGTTTCCAGGCTGGTCAGCGACGTTCCATTAGGCGTGTTCTTGAGCGGCGGGATCGATTCCTCCACTCTGGTGGCGATCATGAGCGAGTTGACGCCCGGGAACGTGAATAGCTTCTCGGTGGCCTTTGAAGAAAAGTCATTTAACGAGGAGCCTTATGCGGATTTTGTGGCCCGGCATTTTCATACCCAGCACCACGTTATGACGGCGAACGAGCCAAGCATGCGCCAAGCCCTGCAAATTCTGGCGGACCACCTTGACGAACCCCTGGCCGATCCTGCTGCCATCCCCACTTACCTCTTGTCCCGCTTTGCTCGCCAGCACATCAAAGTGGCGCTGAGCGGAGAGGGCAGCGACGAGCTCTTTGGAGGTTACCCGACCTATATTGGCGCCTGGCTGGCTGGCTACTATCTCCGCCTGCCGCGCCTCCTGCGCCACAAATTCTTCGCGCCGCTCAGACGCTTCCTGCCAGTGTCTGCGGGCGCGGTGCCGATCGGCTGGTACCTACAGCAGTTCTTGAATTATGTGGAAAGGGAACCCGCCGAGCGTCACGCGATCTGGTTCGGAATAACAAGTCCCGATGGACTGGATCAACTCTTTTCGCCGGAGTGGAGAGGTCCGCAACCACCCAGCCTGAAGGTCTTCGCGCCGCTCGAGAGGGTACTGGATGGGGCGACTTTTGAAAGCGTCCTGGCGGAAATGCCTTACGTCGATTTCCGGCTCTATCTGGAAGATGATCTCTTGGTGAAGGTCGACCGCGCCAGCATGGCATGTTCCCTTGAAATGAGGACGCCGTTCCTTGATCACCGGCTGATTGAATTCGCGGCTGGCATACCTGGGGACTTGAAAGTCCGTGGCTTCGAACTCAAATACCTTCTTAAGAAAGCCGCCGAGAAATGGTTGCCGCGCAAGATCGTTTACCGCCAGAAGCGTGGATTCTCCGTGCCGATCAGCCGTTGGATGCGGAAGGAACTGCGTCCTTGGTTGGATGAGGCCCTGGGAGAAGAGAGATTAAGGCGCCAAGGGCTGTTCAACGTCCCGTTTGTGCGCCGGCTTCTCAGAGAACATTGGAGCGAGCGGGCTGACTACAGGAAAATACTCTGGGCCCTCTTTTGTTTCCAGCTTTGGTACGATCGGTGGGGAAGAGGTTGAATCGGGAGATCGGGTGATCGGGTGAGCAAGAAACCAGTATCGCGTGATCGGAAGATCGGGACATCGGGAGAACAGAAGCAAACTGGCCGCGCGTTGTTCTTTGTTCACCCGATCACCCGGTCTTCCGATCACCCGATACTCGCGTTTCGCCCCAAGGAATGGTCCATCATTCAACAATACAGGACTCCGCGCCAGGTCCAGGCCTTTCTTCGCGACCTGCCCTATAACTGGGAGAAGGGCGGAGAAACGCTGCGGACTTTTCGCGGTGTGGTGCGGCACGGGAGCGCGCACTGCCTGGAAGGCGCCCTCGCCGCCGCCACAATTCTCGAGCAGCATGGCTACCCGCCGTTGCTCCTCGACCTCGAATCCCAGGACCAATTGGACCACGTCCTGTTCCTATTCAGGCGGCGGGGACGATGGGGAACAGTAGCCCGCTCCCGTGATGCCGGCTTGCATGGACGCAAGCCACTCTTTCCCACCATCCGGCAATTGGTGATGAGTTACGTGGACCCTTACGTGGACGGGTCCGGACGAATTACAGGCTACGGGGTCGCTGAATTACGCACTTTGGTGAAAGGCGACTGGCGGCTCTCCGAGGAAAGCGTCTGGGAAGTGGAACGCGCCCTCATCAAAATGCCTCATAAGAAGCTCAAGACCTCCGACCGCCGATATGCTGCCATGTTGAAGCAGTATCGCGCCTACCGAGCCAAACATCCCCACGGCCCTGTCACGTTTTACTCCAACAGGCACCTGTGGCTGTGAGGCCAGGATTCAGGAACCAGGATTCGGGATTCAGGAGAAGGGCCGCGTTCTGATTTCTGGAGGGGCGGCGGGCTTTCCGATTAGAAACATCGGGAAAGGTCCCGATCAAGAACATCCCAATCAAAAGCACCGGGACAGGTCGGGACAGGTCAGGATGGATCATTTCGGCATGTTTCCCCCTGAAGGGCAGGGTGATGATTAAAGTAGGACGCGACCCAGAACGAGAATGCGATCCCGGTTTGCATGTCCCTGAATCCCGAATCCTGAATCCTGAATCCTGGCTCCTGGCGCAGGCCCTCACGGTTCGAGCGCCGAGACCAACAGGGAGGCCTTACGCGCCAGGTTAAGCGCGCGTTGGAGGTCTGCGTCATTCAGAGCCCGAGTGGACTGTGCGAAGAATGTGCGCGCATCGTCAAGGGTTTTGCGATCCGCGCCGGATAGTCCCGCTCGGCTGAGTTTGGCAATCCGCTGCCGGACGTCATCCTGCAACCCTTGGATTTGGCGGCGCAGAGCCGCTTCCTGGGCAGAACTCTCGCGCGGCTCCAATGAGGGCACCTGTGAGGGCACCTGGGGAGTAAGCGGCTCGGTCGTTTCAGGAGTGTTTTCAGGGGCCGCGGCCGGTGCTTCCCTCCGCAGCACGTGCCGCCGCCGCGCAGGTTCAGGCTGGGTGGTTGGCTGAGGCGGAGGCGCTAGGGGCTCTTCGGGCGGCGCCGGCTCTTCGATGACCATTGACGGCGCGCCTGCGGCGGAAGCCTGCGTAGCCGCGGGTGGTGGCGAAGGAACGTACACGATTCGCGTGGGGGCTTGCCGCTTCGGGCAACCTCCGATGAATAACGCCAGACTGCACCACAAGAATGGCAAGGCTCTAAGTTTCACGTCACCAGGGATTTTATCATTTTTTGCAATCGCTGGTGCGACGCAGCAGGAGTCCAAGACATGCCGGCCGCTGGGTACCATGCTTCGGGCCATCGACTTGCCACGGACGATGACCTTACCCTTTCTCGGATCGCGCGTTCGATGATATCTTTGTAGCGGTTACTGAACCGCTGGAAGTCATATCCATGGACGTTCTCAAAAAACTTTTTGAGCAGCATTTCCACTCAGCGGTCGGGCGGGTGCAGCCGCTTCAGGGCGAGCTGGGCGGTTCGGGGCGCAAAATCATCCGGCTTGCCAGCGAACAATTCAGCGCCATTGGCATTCTGTATGACGTGCGCGAAGAGAATATCGCCTTCCTCGAATTCTCCAGGCATTTTCGCCGACACGGTCTGCCGGTGCCGGAAATTTATGCTGAAGATTTGAGCCACGGCGCTTATCTCGAAGAAGACCTGGGGGACACGACACTTTTTGAGTTTCTCTCGAAGAATCGTGTCGGGGAGAACATTGCTCCCGAGGCCGTGGAAGCCTATCGCAAAGTTGTTGCCGTGTTGCCACGCTTCCAGATCGAAGCCGGGCGCGATTTGAATTACAAAGTGTGCTATCCGCGCTCGAGCTTCGATCGCCAGTCCATGGCTTGGGATTTGAATTATTTCAAGTACTACTTTCTCCGGCTGGCCACCATCCCCTTCAACGAACAAGCGCTGGAAGACGATTTCGGCCGCTTGACGAAGTTCTTGTTGAGCGCCGACCGCAATTACTTTCTCTATCGGGATTTCCAATCACGCAACGTTATGTTGCGCGACGGCCATCCATTTTTTGTGGATTACCAAGGCGGCCGCCGAGGGGCGCTGCAATATGACATCGCCTCTCTTTTGTACGATGGCAAGGCCGATCTGCCCCCGGAGCTGCGCCAGCAATTGCTCGATCATTATCTCGACACGCTTGCCGGTTTCATCAAGCTCGAGCGCGAAGTGTTCATGCAGCACTACTATGCCTACGTTTACGTCCGCATCATGCAGGCGTTGGGCGCTTATGGCTTTCGCGGCTTCCATGAGCGCAAAGCTCACTTTCTCGAAAGCGTGCCGTACGCGCTGAAAAGCTTGCGCTGGCTGCTTCACAACGTCAAGCTGCCTATCCCGCTGCCCACGCTGCTGGACGCGTTCAGAAGCATGCTGGGCTCAGAGCAATTGCAAAGCCTGGCTTCGGAAGCAGAAAATCTCACGGTGCGAATTCTCAGTTTTTCATTTCACCGAGGCCTGCCTACGGACGAGACCGGGCATGGTGGCGGATTCGTTTTCGATGCCCGTAGCCTCCCGAATCCCGGACGGGAAGAGCGCTTCAAAACTCTCACCGGCAAAGACGCGCCGGTGATCGATTATCTCAATCAGCAAGAGAGTGTGCACCAGTTCCTCGCCAGCGTCATGTCGCTGGTGGAGGCCAGCGTGAGCAATTATCAGCGTCGCGGCTTCAAGAGCTTGATGGTGTCGTTCGGCTGCACCGGCGGCCAGCATCGCGCGGTCTATCTGGCGGAGCAATTGGCGAACCGTTTGCGCGGCAGGAACGGGGTGGAGGTCGTGGTGCGGCATCGCGACTTGGAGGATTTTGGCAAATGAAAGCGATGATTTTGGCCGCCGGTCCCGGTACGCGCTTGCGCCCACTCACCGACGATCGCCCCAAGGCGCTGGTGGAAGTCGCCGGCCGCACGCTGTTAGAGATCACACTTTCCCGCTTGCGCGCCTATGGGATTCGCGAGGTGATTATCAATGTGCATCACTTTGCCGACATGATTCTTGACTATCTGAAAACGAACCATAACTTCGGCATGCGCATCGAAGTCTCGCGCGAGGAGGTTCTGCTCGACACCGGCGGCGGCCTGAAGAAGGCCGCCTATTTTTTCCTCGAGGATTCCAAGCGTTTTGCAGAGCCGTTCATTTTGCACAATGTCGATGTCATCAGCACGATTGATCTCCGCCGCATGGTGCAATT
The DNA here is from genome assembly GCA_050011515.1 of Terriglobia bacterium. Lineage (GTDB taxonomy): Bacteria > Acidobacteriota > Terriglobia > UBA7540 > UBA7540 > CAVROP01. The sequence goes on from JBEKIZ010000117.1 coordinate 8,179, forward strand.
TCACAATGAAAAGCAGGCCCTCGCCACACTGGCGGTGCAAAACCGGGAGACCTCTCGATACCTTATCTTCGACGAGCAGCTCCAGCTTTGCGGCCGCCGATCCGGGCGCGATCAAAACATTGAATTTGTGCGATCTTCACAGCAGGCGCAGGCGCTGGCTTTTTCCGGCATCCACGTTATTTCTCCTCGTCTGTTTCCGATGATGATGGAAGAAGGCGTTTTCTCCATCATCACCTCCTATCTGCATCTCGCCGCCCGCGATGAAAAAATCCTCGCCTTTCGGGCCGATGAATATTATTGGCGTGATCTCGGCAGGCCGGAAAATCTGATGCAAGCCGCTCAGGATTTAAAGCAAAAGGTTCTTCTGTAATAAGCTCACTGCGTCCGTGGTTTAGAAAGAATCCATCGCTGATACCTGCGGCAGGAAAAACAAGAGGCCCTTGGGCGTAGAAGCCGGACCAGTGGTACGGCGGACCCGGACACAACCCGTCATGGAAGGGTGGCCGACGATTCGCCCAGAACCGGTCCAACGCGCGAAGAAGCCGCAGCCATCGAGTCGAGGTGACCGCTTTTACGTGTAGCGCGCAATACGTCCAAGTGAATTGTTTGCGAATGCGTCATCCGCCCACAATCGGCAGCGAGTGCCGATGGAGCTTCCAACTTCCCACAAGCAGACTTCTGGCCGGTTGCACATGATTCACTCCTACGGAGGCCCGTTAGCTGACGTCTGAAGCTGATTTGTTACGAGGTTTCCTCCCGAAGGTTCAACTTCTGAGCATCAGGTTTGAACCGGCCATCGGGATCGGGTCCCCCGCATATTTGGCAGGATTTGCCCGGAGATCTTGCCGCGGCTCTGCAGCCCGGCGAGATCAACAGGTGTTCGATATGCCGATCCCTATTCGTTGCGGAGAGCCACCATGGGATCGACTTTGGCTGCCCGGCGGGCAGGGAGCCAGCAGGCGAACAGCGCGGTGGCAACGAGCATGGCGGGTGCGAGGGTAAAGGCGACGGGATCCACCGGACTGACTTGGTAAAGCATGCCGCTGAACGCACGGCCGATGCCGAGCGCGAGCAGGAAGCCCAGCGCCGCGCCTCCCAGCGTCATGAGCAGGCCTTCGCGGAGGATCATGCGCAGCACTGCGCCCGGCTCAGCACCGAGCGCCGTGCGGATGCCGATCTCGCGCGTGCGCCGGACCACCGCGTAAGCCATGACCCCGTAGACGCCCACGACGGCGAGGACCAACGCCAGACCGCCAAAGAGGGAAACCATGGCGGCGGCTGCCCGGACGATCCAGAGCTGCATGTTGGCGTCGAAGTGTTGGCGGAAGGTTCTCACCGTGAAGACCGGCACGCCGGGCGCGGCGGAGCGAACCTCTCGGCGAAGGACATCAAGCAAGGCAGCGTCACCTCCGGCGGCGCTTGGCGCGGTGCGCACATGGAAGAAGACGTTGCTCCGAAAATCTTGCGCGAAGGGCACGAAAATTTGGCCGCCGACCCCCGACTGGAAAAGTTCCCAGCGCGTAGCGGGCACGATCCCGACAATCTCGACCGATGGGGGGTCCTGGGCGCGTCTGGCGATGTCGTCGCTGACGCCCATGGTGCCGCTCCCTCCGCCGCCGGCCGTGGGAGTGCCGCTTTCGGCCCATTGGATGCGCTGGCCCAGCGCGTCGCCCTCGGGCCAGAGCTTTTTCGCGAGCACTTCGTCGATGATGGCGACGGGCGGGGCGCCTGGCACCTCGGCTTCGATCTTGGTGAACGCGCGGCCGCGCAGCAGCGGCAGACCCATGGTCGCGAAGTAGTCAGCACCGACGCTGCTCCAGCGGACTCTGAAGGCCAAGCCATCGGCGGCGGTAGTGGGGTGAGTGTCGGGGCCGGACTTCGCCCCAGCGCGCTGTACGGGACGGTTCAGGGTGAGGAGACCGAAGGGCACGATGGAAGCGATGCTGGCGGCCTGCACCCCGGGCAGCGCGGCCAGGCGGTCGCAAGCAGCGCGATAAACCTGTAAGCTGCGGGTTTGGTCGTAGCCGCCGAGACTGGCGTCGGCCTCGATGAGAATGGTGGAATCGGCTTTAAAGCCGGTTTCGACGCTGCCGGCCTTGAGCGCACCACGGATGAAGAGTCCGGCGGCGGTGAGCAGGCCGAGCGAGAGAGCGATTTGCGCCACGACGAGGGGATTGCGCGGGAGCCAGCGGTGGCGGCGCGGAGCGGAATCCTCGCCCGCCTGCTCCTTAAGATCGGTGACCAGGTCGGCGCGCGTGAGCTTGAGCGCGGGTCCCAGGGCGAAGAATAGCGTGGCGAGGGCGCAGAAGCCGAGGGTGGCCACGAAGACGGCGGGATCAGCGCCGCCGCGGAGAAATACGGCCACCGGCATGCGAGCGCCCAGGGAGGCCGCCAGCAGACCGGAGGACAGAAGACCGATCAGGAAGCCGCCGGCGCCGCCCGCGAGGGAAAGCACCAGGCCCTCGGTCAGGAGTTGCCGGATGATGCGATTGCGGCCGCCCCCTAGCGCCAGGCGAATGGCAATCTCCTTGCGGCGCGCCAAGCCCCGGGCGAGCAGTACGCTCGCAAGATTGAGGCAGGCGACGAAGAGCACGATGGCGGCCAAGGCAAACAGCATGAGGCCGATCACGGTCAGACCGCTCTCGTCGGTAGGGCTTCCCCCCGTGTCCAAACGGGGCAGGGGGCGGATGATGAAAGTCTGATCCTTCTGCTCAACCGGCAGGGCCCTTTCGAGATTGGTGGCGACGGACTGGAGGGCAGCCCCTGCGGCCACGGCGGTGACGCCGGGCTTGAGGCGTCCGACAAGGAGGAGAGCATAGCCATCGCGCCGTTCGAGGGTGCGCTTGGCCTGGGCTTCGAAATCGTTCGTGAGCAGGTCGTAATCCCCGAGGGGGAAATAGAGCTCGGGCCCGAAGATCATCATCGTTCCGGTGAAATGCTCCGGCGTGATGCCGACCACCGTGAACGAGCGCTCGTTGACCCGGATGGCCTTGCCGACGAGTTGAGGGTCGAAGCCCGTCTTCTTCCAGTAAACATGGCTGGCGATGACGACGGGGGCGGCGCTGCCGGGGGTTTCTTCCTCGGGGAGGAACGCGCGGCCCCGCAGCAGCGGAACTTCGAGCGTGCGGAAGTAGTTCGAGCTGACGAGAGCAACGAACGTGCGCCGGGAGGTTTCGCCCTCGCCGAGGCTGACCATCGCCATGTTGTGAGCCAGCACGCCGGAAAAGACAGCTCTCGCCGCACTCCGTTCGCGGATGTCGGTGTAGGTGGGATAGGAGAACGAGCGGAAGTTGCTGGGGTGTCTCTTGTCCTGCGTGTAGAACTGGACGACTTGCGCCTCGTGGGGGTAGGGCCGCGGGCTGAAAATGAAGTCGTGGACAATGCTGAAGATGGCGGTGTTGGCCCCGATGCCCAGCGACAGCGTCAGCACAGCCACGGCAGTGAAGCCGGGCGACTTGGCCAGAGTACGGAATGCAAAACGGACGTCCTTGGCAAAGTCCTCCAGAAAGCGCCCAGCCCGTATGGCGCGGACCTCCTCCTTGACTTGCTCCACGCCGCCGAGTTCAATGAGCGCCTGCCGACGGGCTGCTGATCGCGAATACCCATCCTTCATCTTCTCCTCCGTCAGAACTTCCACAGAAGACCGGAGTTCGTCGTCCAATGCCTGCTCAACTGTGTGCTTGCGCAAGAGGTTCCGGAACAAACTCAGTATTCGCGTTGACATGATGCCTCCCATCCGGACTCAGGTGGATTGAACGGCCGCCGTCATGATCTTGACCACCTGGTTCCAATCCCGCTCTTCGACCTTGAGTTGTGTACGCCCAGATGAAGTCAGCCTGTAGTATTTGGCCCGACGATTATTTTCTGACGTGCGCCACTCGGCTTCCACCCATCCCCTCTCCTCCATGCGGTGCAAAGAGGGGAAGAGCGAACCGAAACTCACCTGAAAGGCTCCCTTGGTGATTTGCGTGACGCGTCGGGAGACGCCAACTCCATGCAAAGGTTCCAAGGACAGCGCTTTCAATACCAGCAGGTCGCGAGTTCCACGTAGAAGATCGGCTCTTTTTTCACCCATGGTCACCTCTTATCGGAATACGATAGCAGTCGCCCAAGAGTTCCAAAGAATTTCGAAAACGCCCCTCTGGGCCCGACAAGAGTTCCTCACACCGGCGCGTCACTTGGACGTATAGTCGGAAATAACCGGCCAATCTTTATAATCACACCTCTAAGCGCTGTAGCTGAGAAGCGTTATTCTTCTCCAGTTGGGATTTTTCTCTTCAGGAGGAGGGGCTCCGCTTCCGGCTGAGATC
>JBEKIZ010000118.1:0-12061 GCA_050011515.1 Terriglobia bacterium
ACTGCAAAAATGAAGTCGGTCTGGGGCTCTGGAAGATAGAAGAGCTTCTGTTTCCCCTCCATCAACCCCACTCCAGTAATTCCCCCCGTGCCGACTGCAATAAAGGACTGAATGATCTGAAACCCTTTTCCAAGAGGGTCGGCATAAGGGTTCAGATAGGCCAGCACACGGTTGTAGCGGTAGGTAGCATGGAAGACCAGCCAGTAGACCACAGGAACCGCCGCCAGAGCCGGGGTGGCAAAATACCTCAGGCGAAGCCCCGCTACGAATAGCATCGCCGCAACGATCAAGGCAATGGCCAGGGCGGTTCCGAAGTCCGGTTCCGCCATCACCAGCGCCGCAGTCGCCCCGGCGGTCAGGCCAACAGGAAGCAGGGTATGCTTCACATCGTTTACTTCGCCCCGCCGCTGCTCAAGGAAATAGGCAAGGAATACGACCAGGATGATCTTGGAAAATTCGGAAGGCTGCAAGCTGGCAGATCCCAAATGCAGCCAGCGGCGAGTGTGGTGGCTGCGGTCTGCAAACAAAACAACCACCAGCAATGTCAACTGCAAGGCCAACGCCGGAAAAACCACCACAGGGCTGGCGAGACGACGGTAGTCCAAATACATCATCACGACCAGGGCAACAAGCCCCGCCCCAGCCCATGCCAACTGGCGAACTAGAAAGTAACTGCTACTGCCAAACCTCTCGGCGGCCATCACCGCCGAGGCGCTGAAGATCATGAGGGCTCCGAAAAGCGTCAATGCCACGACGGTGCCGAACAGAGTTTTGTCGGATTGAAGTCGCTTTGCCATGCTCTGTTAATCCGTTCCGGGTAGTCGGGGCTGAGAAGGCGAATCAGGGGCCGCCGACTTCGGCTTCCTCCTATCCGTTATCGCGGGGCTGCGTTCTGAAGGGCTGGACACGTCTTTCGAGCCCCCCTCTGCGAAATTGCGGCCCGCTGATCCCCTGGCGGCAACACCTTTCTCTTCTGCTCTCGCCTCGTACGGCAACTGAACGTCGTCCGTCCTTTCAGGTGTACGGGGCGCTTGGGGTTGACTCGTTTCGGGTTCGGCAGAGTAATCCTGTGCCGGCTCAATTTCTGCCGGGGGAAGTTCTTCGGCGATGATTTCGTAAACGAGGGTCGGCTCGTGGGGCCGGTCTTCTGTTGCGGAACCGGTGGTTACGCCGCGCTTCGACTCCCTATCGACAGCCTCGGCAACTTGATTGAGCACCTCTTCAACTTCTGGTGCTAATGTCTCTGCCGGAGGTTCGGGACTCGCCTCGGGCCTCTCTTCGGATGAACCCGAGAGTGATTCAGCCTGAAACTGTCCGGAGACATCTAACCCAACGCTCGCAGTTTCCTTAAAGAAATTCCCCGACTCGGCAGCTTTGTCTGGAAGGGGTTCCGGTGAGGCTTCCTGCGACCAAACCTGCGACGCTGGCGGAGGTGTGGCGGCCAAGGCCAGACTCCCAGGCGCCCCAGTCTCCACTTGACCTTCAGGCTTCCATTTCCATTCCACCGATCCTGATTCAACATCTTGCGCCAGCCGCTCCACCACCTCCTTAAACACGCGGCCACGATGCTCATAATCCTGGAACTGATCAAAGCTCGAACAAGCCGGAGCGAGGAGCACCACATCACCAGGACGGGCACACTGGAACGCTTCCAGCACGGCGTTTTCGAGGTTGCCCGCGCGAATCAATTCCACTGCGCCCGAGAGCTCCTGCGCGATGCGATCCGCCGCCGCACCGATGAGGAGAACCTCGCGGACCCTGTCCTTCAATAGGGGCCGCAGAGGCGCGTATGGAGCACCCTTGTCCTTTCCCCCCAGAATGAGATGAACACCATGCTCGAAGGCCTCCAACGACTTTACCGTGGCATCCACGCTGGTGGCTTTGGAATTGTTATAAAACTCCACCCCACATAGGCTTCGAACATACTCGAGCCGGTGCTCGACGCCTTTAAATTCCCGCACCGCGCTACGCACGGCGTCGAAGTCCGCCCCCAGCACGCAGGCCGCAGCCGCAGCCCCCAAAACGTCTTCCAGATTGAAACCACCCCGAAGGCGCACCTCCCGTGTCTCCAGAAGCACTCGCTCCAGGTGCCCCATGCGGTACACCACATTCCCATTTGAAACAAAGAGGCCGCAGGGAATTTGCTGTAACCGGCTGAAGAACACCTTGTGGCCTGCCAAGGCGGGACTGAGGCCACGCACCCAAGGGTCATCAGCATTCAGGATGGCATAATCTTCCGCCCGCTGGTTGCGGAAGATCTGCCTTTTTGCCTGGGCATAGGCCTCGAAGGAAGGGTGGCGGTCCAGGTGGTTCGGTGAAATGTTCAGCAAGACAGCCACGTGGGGACGAAAATCGCGAATGGCTTCCAACTGAAAACTACTCAACTCGCTGACTATGATCGAACCCGTTGTGACCCGATCCACTGCGGAGCTCAGAGGAACACCAATATTCCCGCCGACAAAAGTCGGGAAGCCGGATGCCTCGAGCATTTTGCCCAGAAGAGTTGTAGTGGTGGTCTTGCCGTTAGAACCGGTAACACCCACAATTGGATCGCTCAAGTACCAGCTCGCAACTTCAATCTCAGGCACAACAGGAATGCCGCGCGCGCGAGTTGCCTGCAGTTGAGGCAAGTCCCACGGCACCCCGGGGCTGACCACCACGAGATCGTGAGCGAGAAAGACTTCGGTACGCTGCGACCCAAGCTGCACGCCAATCTTTTGTGCCAGAAGTTCCGGCAGGAGGGGTGAGAACGCAGCAGGAGGTTTGGTATCGGTCACCGTCACGACCGCGCCATGCCGTTGTAGGCAGAGTGCTACCGCGTGCCCGCTCCTCCCTAGGCCGACAACGAGCACGCGCTTCCTGCGTACATCATTCATGCGATCCCCCAGGGCAGCGACCGGCCAATCTTGCGAGAGATTGGTCTTGTCCGTGGTCAGTGGTCCGTTGTCCGTAGCACATGTAAATTGGAAAAGGATCCGCCATCATAAGTTTGGTCTTGCATCAGCGTAAGACCGCGTTCTCCACGGCATCGCGACTGACAACGGACAACTGACGACGGACAACAAACAGCATTATCTCAGCTTTAACGTCGAAAGCGCCAAGAGTGCAAAAACCAGCGCCGCGATCCAGAAGCGCGCAATGACCTTGGACTCCTTCCACCCCTCCAATTCAAAGTGGTGATGAATCGGGGCCATTCTGAACACCCGCTTGTCCCGGAGCTTGAACGACACCACCTGGATAATCACGGAAATCGCCTCGATCACGAAGACGCCGCCAATAAACGGCAATAGGAGCTCCTGTTTGATGATCACCGCAACCGCTGCGATCGCGCCGCCGAGTGCCAGCGAACCGACGTCGCCCATGAAGATCTCTGCCGGATAAGCGTTGTACCAGAGGAATCCGAGACTGGACCCCACCATCGATCCGCAAAAGATGGTCAGCTCACCCACGCGCGGCAGGTGCTCCAAGTCCAGATACTCGGAGAGAACTGCATGGCCGGTGACATAGGTCAGGACCGTCAATGCTGAGGCGGCAACGACGACACAACCGATGGCCAGCCCATCCAATCCGTCGGTAAGGTTGACCGCGTTCGAGCAGCCCACAAGAATCAGGACTACAAAGAGCAGGAAAGGCAAAAAGGCGAAAGGGTAAGTCCATACTCGGGAAAGAAAACCGTGGATCAAAAAATCAGGCCGGAAGCGCTTGAAGAAGGGGAACGTCAAGGTGGTCGAGTAAAGACCACGCGCCGAAAAGAAGATCAGCACAACACCAAAAACGAAGCTGACCAGAATCTGAAGCATGAACTTGGTCCGCCCGGTCAGGCCCAGATTCTTCCGCTGCCGAACCTTCTGGTAGTCGTCCCAAAATCCAATCCCTGCAAAAGCCGCCGCGACCCCTAGAACGAGCCAAACAAAAACATTTCCGAGGTCGGACCAGAGCAGGGTCGGAACGAAAATGCAAAGATTGATGAGCACCCCGCCCATGGTCGGAGTGCCCGCCTTCGACAGGTGGGACTTCGGCCCGTCTTCCCGGACGTACTGGCCGATCTGGAACTCCTTGAGCACCCGTATAAGCCAGTGACCAACGACCAAGGAGAGCAACAGCGCGGTCAGGCTCGCGTAAGCGGTTCGGAAAGTAATGTAGCGGAAGAGATTGAGGAAGTGAAACTGGTTATGGAACTTGACGTAAAGAAAATAGAACATGCATTTCCACTCAGGATACGGACTCCGAGTTCTGTTTTGATGCGGACACAGCCTTTGCCACAAGTTCGCACCGAAGCATCTCGGTTACTGTCTCCAAGTGAACCCCGCGCGACCCTTTCACCAGAACCACGTCTCCGGGTTCGAGCAGCGAACGGCAAAATTCTCCCGCCCCCCGCGCGTCGGGGAAGAAGCGGGTCTGTTGGAGCGGCAAACCCGCGGCCACCGCGCCTTCGACGAAAAATCTCGCATCGCCTTGAACCGCGATAAGCCAGGAAAGATCGTTCTCGGCACACTTGCGGCCAGTCTCTTCGTGCAACTGCGGGGACTGCGGCCCCAATTCGAGCATTTCGCCGGCCACCACAATCCGCCGGCGAGCACCAGGCCATGTCCGAAGCGTTTCGAGCATGCACGCCATGGCCTGAGGGTTGGAGTTATAGCAATCGTCGATGATCGTCACAGGCCCCGGCAGTGTATAGCTCTCCCCCCTTTGGGGCATATTCTGGAATTCCGCAAGACCTCTCCGCATTTCCAGGGGGGGAACATCGAAACTGGATGCAACGGCGATAGCGGCAAGCGCGTTCTGGACGTTGTGGCGGCCGGGAAGGGGAAGAAGAAAATCGGCATCCAGGTTCGGTCCGATGACTTGGAATTCGCTTCCGATCCCCTCTCCGCGCTTCACCCGCAGTGCTCGAAAATCTGCACCTCGCCCAAACCCAAATGTAACAACCTTCCCCTCAAATCCCTCCGCAAATCTTTGCACGTGGGGATCGTCATAGTTCAAGACTGCGGTGGGCGGTCCAGCGCGCCAAGAGATGTTGTCGACGAGCTCCCGCTTCGCCTTGGCGATGGACTCCACGGAATCAAAGAACTCCAAGTGAACCGGGGCCACGTTCGTCACCACGCCGGTCTCCGGCTCAGCGATCAGAGCCAAATGCGCAATCTCACCGGCGGCCGACATGGCAAGCTCCACCACCGCAATTTCGTGCTCCGGCTCGAGTCCTAACAGAGTTAAGGGCAGGCCGTAGCGGTTATTCAGGTTTCCGGCAGACTTATGCACGGAAAACCGAGGGGCCAGCAAAGCGGCGATCATCTCCTTCGTGGTGCTCTTTCCCGTGCTGCCTGTTACGCCTACGAGCGGACGTCCCCACTTGCGGCGTACGCACCGTCCCAGATGCTGGAGCGCCTCCAGCGGACTCTGTACTGAAAGGAGAATGGGCGTGAGCCCCGGCGGCGCTTGGTCAAAAAAAGCCTGCTCCACCACAGCGCCAGCAGCCCCACGCTCGATTGCCTGAGCAATGAATTGATGTCCGTCGAATCGTGGCCCGCGCATCGCGAAGAAGAGTTGCCCCGGCGTGATTGACCGGGAATCTATCGAGTATCCAGCCACCACCCGTTCCCGTGTACCGCATCGGGTATTAAGCAGTGTCGCTATGCGGCCCAATCGTAGTTCCATGAGTTCTTGAGGCCCTAGGCCATGTCCGCCGCTTGAGGAAAATGACTCTTCCCCGGCAGGCTCTATGTCATTCCGATCCCGCAGTTGCGGGATCGGAATGACATACTTCACTTCAGGCGCCTGGGCGATAGCCCATTTCACGTAATATCTTCCGGGCAACTTCACGATCGTCGAGAGGAATCGTCCGGTCCTTCAGTATCTGGTAAGTCTCATGTCCCTTTCCAGCTAAAACTACCACATCCCCTTCGCGCGCTTCCTCAACCGCCTTTCGGATTGCGGTTTCGCGGTCCACTTCTGCCCAATAGGGTTTCCCGGCCTTCTGCAAGCCCACCAGCGCGTCGCTCATGATGAGCAGCGGGTCTTCGCCGCGCGGATTATCCGAGGTAAGTACGGCAAGATCGCTCAAGGACCCGGCCGCTTCGCCCATCAAAGGCCGCTTCGCGCGGTCGCGTTCGCCACCGCAGCCGAAAACCACAATCAGCCTGTTGCGCGTGAGTTCGCGCGCCGTGCTCAGGACATTGCGCAAAGCGTCGTCGGTGTGCGCGTAATCCACTACCACCAGGAAGGGCTGGCCTTCGTCGATTCGCTCGAAGCGGCCCGGGACCGCTTTCAGATCTTTAAGCCCCTCTTCGATTTTTTCGAGCGGGATACCGTAGGCGATGGAGGCTGCGGTCGCCGCCAGGATGTTCGCCAGGTTGGCCCGACCCACAAGCGATGAGGCAAGCTGCACCTTGCCTGCCGGCGTTACTATCGTACCCTCCAGGCCATTGTGTCGGCGGTCGAGATGCTTCACCTTGACCTGGGCGTTAGAGTTCATGCCGTAGGTCAACCGATGGGGGCAGGGCACGTCCAGAAGTTTCCTGCCCCAAGGGTCGTCCAAATTAATGACCGCCCATTGCGGCGGAGGTGTTCCAAGCCCCTCAAAGAGACGACGCTTTGCCTCAAAATAGTGCTCGAAATCTTTGTGGTAATCCAAATGGTCGCGGGTCAAATTGGTGAAAACAGCGACCGAATAAGGGAGGCCCCAGACCCGTTCTTGCGCCAGGGCATGCGAGGAGACTTCCATCACCACAGCCGTGCCACCCGCATCGACGGTCTGAGCGAAGTAAGACCACAAATCAAGCGACTCCGGAGTCGTGTTGAGCGCCGGCAGGGCGCGGTCACCAACTCGGTACTCGATAGTTCCGAAGAGGCCGGTGCGGATTCCTGCGGCGCGCAAAATACTGTCCACCAGAAAGGCTGTCGTAGTCTTTCCGTTCGTCCCGGTGATTCCTATTAGCTGCAGGCGTAAATCAGGTTGGCCGAAGAAAACGCGTCCAGCCGTGGAGAGCGCCCGGCGAATCTGGGGGACTCGCACCCAGCGCGATGCCAGATCGCTGGGCGGTAGGCGCTCACTGACGACGGCCACTGCGCCCCGCTCGAGGGCTTGAGGGATAAACGCATGCCCGTCCGCTTTCTCACCTTGAATAGCGAAGAAAAGGGTTCCCCGCTGAACTCGACGCGAATCGTAAGCTAAAGACGCGACCTCGGCCCCGACATCCGGTACCGTCTCGAGGCCGTCCAGTCCTCGGAGCAACTCGTTCAGTTTCATTTCTCACTCGCATTCTATCACTGCGAGATTTTGGATCTATCCGCGCACCGCGGCTTCCCAGATCCGGAACAATCCACGGCTCGCGCTTTCTGCTCCCGATGCGCGTTTCCCAGCTCGAGGAATATCCCACGGGCGCTGCTCACCTTGACAGCCTTACCACCAGTCGCGTTCCCAGTGGCACTTGCGCATGCGCTGGGAAATTCTGCTTGACGGCCAATCCGCTGCCCAAAAGGCTAAGTTCTAGACCAAGCTTCTGACACTCTTGGGCAACGCTCCGCGCCGCTAAACCTGAGAAGTCCGGGATGGTCACCCGAGGACCATTATCCATGACAACGGTACCGGCCGTCGAAGCTGCCTCCGGCTCGCGGTCCGTTGAAAGTCGTGTCTGCTCAATGCTTGAGAATGAAGCGGGTTGAACGGGGGAAGCGGCAGCCTGGAGATGCTCAGAGCCCTTGGGAAGGTGTCGCACAAGGTCTCCGAGTTTCTGGCCCGGAATCCCTGCGGAGATTGAGGAGGCAAGCTGAGGCCATCGGGAGGGGTTGTCTTGCGGAACGTTCAAATAACCCAGAGTCTGCTCTGCGATGGACTTGAACACCGGGGCTGCCACTTCGGCCCCGTAAATTGCTCCCACCGGCGAGTCGATAGCCACCAGAATGGTTACCGCCGGTTTTCCTACGGGAGCAAACCCGACAAAAGACGCTACATAGTGCGTTTTTGAATAAGCGCCGGAAGGATCGATTTTCTGCGCCGTGCCGGTCTTCCCGCCGGATGAGTAGCCTGCGAGTTGCGCAGCCTGGCCGGTTCCTCTCTCCACCACGGCCGAAAGAATTTCCTTCATGAGACTTGCCGTCCGTCCGCTGATCACCCGGTGACCGGGAACAGGAGGCATGGCGTCGTGGGCCTGGCCGAGAAAGAGGTCGTGAATCAGGCGCGGCTCAAACAACACACCCCCGTTGGCGACTGCGGAGTAGGTCGTGACGAGTTGGATTGGGGTCACCCCAATTTCCTGCCCCATGGATATTTCACCAATCGAAATCCCTGACCAGCGGCTGGGGGGCTTGAGTAGCCCCCGCTCCTCTCCAGGCAGTTCGACTTCAGTCTTTTCGCCAAAACCGAAGCTGCGGATATACTTGTAAAGCCGCCGCTCACCCAAGCGCAGCCCCAGCTTAATGGCCCCGACGTCGCTGGACTTCACCACCACATCCCTCACCGTCAGGTTGGCGAATGACTTGTGGTCGTGAATGACATGCCCGGCAAGCACGATGCTTCCCTGCTGGCAGTTGACGACTTCGTCCGGGTTCGCCAGTTTCTCTTCCAGGACGGCGGAGATGGTCACGAGTTTAAAGGTTGAGCCGGGCTCATAAACCCAGGACAGGCCGCGGTCCTGCAGTGCTTCCGGCGGGCTCTTTGCGTAGTCATTGGGGTCGTAAGTGGGTTGGCTGGCCATGGCCAGGATTTCGCCCGTGTTGGGATTCTGAACGATAGCCACACCCCCGGCGGCCTTCCATTTCTCGACCGCTTCCGCCAAGGCCTTTTCCGTAATGTACTGAATCTTCTCATCCAGGGTCAGAACAAGGTTCTTACCCGGCTTCCCCGCCCACTCGGTCGATTGAAACGACCGGCGACGCGCGTCCGTGGCCAGAAGCACGCGTCCTGGGCGGCCCCGGATGATGCTATCCATGCCGTACTCGAGGCCCGCGAGCCCCTTGTCGTCCAAACCCACGTAACCCACAATGTGGGCTGCCAAATCCCCTTTGGGGTAGAATCGCTTGCTCTCCCGCTGGAAGTAAATTCCCTTCAGGTTGAGGTCGCGGACGCGGTTTGCTTCTTCGGGGGTGGTCTTCCTTTTCACCCAGCAAAACGAATGGGAGTTGGTGATCCGGCCCAGCAGGTCGTTCGCATCCAGGCCCAGCACGGGGGCTAGCAGGTCACTCACCATTTTGGGGTCAGGAATCTCGCTGGGTACCGCAAAGACGGAATCCACCGCCAAGCTCATGGCCAGCGGGTTCATCTGGCGGTCGAAGATTTCGCCGCGCTTGGGCGCGACCTCAATCATGTGCTGCTGCTGGCGCTGGGCCCGCGCCAGCAAATCCCCGTAATCGATGATCTGGAGGTGGTAGAGCTGAACGACCAGACCGGCCATCCAAAGAAGAAGAATGCCACCTAGGAACAGAGCCCGGTTCGTTGCGCGGGACCTGTCGGTTTTCTCCGGCCGCGCCTGGCTAATGCGAGGTACCATGAGACTATGGCTCGCCAGCGTTACCTTCGCCGACGGCGGCGAAGTTGCGCGCATACTCCGCGCTCTCCGGTGGTGGCGGTGACGGCGCGTCCGCCCCGCCCCACTGGATCACTTGTTGCGGCCTGGGCGAGACCATGCCGAGATGCTTCCGCGCCAGCGTGTCGATCCTTTGTGGATCGGCCAGCGCGGCCTGTTCCAGCCGCAGTTGATAGTTCCATTCCTGCTGTGCGGCGCATTGCGCCTTGAGCTCTTCAATCTTGTAACCGGCCCGCACGCACTGCAAATGCTGCCACGAGAAAAGCAAGACAGAAAGAAAAACCAGAATGCCCAAACCGAGCAGACTGAAACATTCACGGCACTTCTCCAGACCTACCTCCCGCACCAGACGGGAGTTGTCAATGTGTTTGATAAAATGGATTTCCGGAAAACTCGCCCGGCCCGCCGCCAGTGGGTTTGCCGGACGCCGCCTCGGTTTCGGTAACGTAACTGCCGCCGTCGCCATGTTCCAGGGACTGGGGGCTCGGTGTTAGGGACTGGGGCAACTCAAGCCCCATTCCGTACCTTTCCCCCTTCCCTCCTTTCTGCTGGTTATCGATTACGAGGGCCGTTCGCGGCTCTCCCTGTCGCTGGTGCTGGGTTTTTCCTCGCCCCCAAAATCTACCCTGCGGTCCTTTCCGCCGCCCGCAGCTTGGCACTGCGCGAGCGCGGATTGGCTCGCAGCTCCTCTTCACTCGGCCGCACGACCTTGCGCGTCAGGATTTGCGCCCGCCCCTGGTGTTGCCACGCTTGAAAGGCTCGCTTCACCATGCGGTCCTCGAGCGAATGAAAACTCAGAACCACCACTCGGCCGCCCGGCTTCAGCACTCCCAGCGCCTGCGCGAGCAGCGACTCCAGGCTTTCCAGTTCCCGGTTCACCGCCAGCCGCAACGCCTGGAAAGTGCGCGTGGCGGGATGAATGTGATGAAGGGCCGCCCGGGAGGGGATCGCTCGCGTCACCACCTGCGCCAGTTCGGTGGTTAATCGATACGGACGGCCCTTCACAATAGCTCGCGCAATCCTGCGCGAGTGGCGCTCTTCCCCCAACTTGAAAATCAAATCCGCCAACTCCCGCTCGCTCATCTGGTTTACAAGGTCTGCCGCCCTGGCGCCCGTGGTCGGGTCCATGCGCATGTCGAGCGGTCCTGGCGCGTTGAAACTAAACCCTCGGGAAGCATCTTCAACCTGCAGGGAACTCATGCCCAGGTCGGCCAGCAGGCCGTCGGCAGGCGGAAGCCCGCTCGCCACGTGCAGCGCCTCAGTCTGGGCAAAGTTCCCGCGCATTGCGATCAGTTTCTCCCCAAAACTCCTCAGCCGTTCCTGGGCGGCAGCCAGCGCCGCCGGGTCCCGGTCTATCCCTAACAACTTCCCGCTTTCCAGCCGCCGAAGAATTCCCTCGGCATGCCCCCCTGCCCCCAGGGTCGCGTCAATGTAAAATCCGTCGGGCCGTACATTCAGAATCTCGATGGCCTCTCGCCACAGGACCGGGACATGCGCAAGCCAAGGTTCGGGATTCGGGTTCCGCGTTTCGTTTTGAGCGAACGCATCATCGGTCACGTCTCACAATCCCAAACCGCGGCCGCTGACTACTATCCGGAATCTCAAATCACAGATTCAAAATCCCAGATTGCTAGATCCCTAAATCACTCAGCGCCTTCTCGTCTTCTTCCGTGAGCGGCTCGCGCTCCAAGTGCTCGAGGTAGCGCTGGTTGTTCCAGACTTCGAGATACGTCAGGTAGCCGAGTACCGCCACCTCGCCCTGCATCGCCGCCGATTCGCGCAACACGGAGGGAATCAGAAGTCTTCCCTGGCCGTCTGCGCGGCCCATCTGTCCGAAGTAGTTGGTGCGGTCCAGGAACTTCTTCACGGACTTTTTCATGGAAGGCTGCGCCTTCAGCTTCTCCTCGATCTCGCGCCACACGGGAAAAGGGTAGATGCGCACGAACTGCCCGTCGAGGCTAGTCACGTAGAAGTCCGCACCGTAGTTCTCTTCCAGGTAAGTTTTGAAGGCCGCCGGGATCTTCAGCCGACCCTTGCCGTCCACCGTCGCGGGGTAGTTGCCACGCAGCATCTGGAATCCCCGAAATCTTCCTCAACGTCCGCGAAACGCGCGCTCTAGGCCACTTTAAACTACTAATGACCACTTTGCTCCACAAGAGTAGAGTCCTCGAACTCCCTTGTCAAGGTTTTTTTCACCTTTCTTGAACTTTTTTATGAGGCTCCTTGGACCTAGTCGGTAATAATGTCCTTAGCAAGCAGAATTAACAACTTAGACCGACTCCTGGGTTGGCAGCACAGGGATGGATGTGCACAGGTCAGGTGCCAGGTGTCAGGTGTGGCGAATCGACAGCGGACGAGTGGAAACAGCGCGCCCCCTGCTGCTGTGCAGAGGTCAGCCAGTCACCTCAGGTCCATGTGTCGGCAATCACGTAGAAACGTAGAAATTTGCACACAGGCCGGTCTTGGAGAGTGAGTCATCATCATCGCCGCAGGCGATTTTTGGCTCTGAATATCATCGCCGCAGGCGCTTTGGGAGGCAG
>JBEKIZ010000119.1:0-12016 GCA_050011515.1 Terriglobia bacterium
CCTGTCAAGTCCTTTTTTGGGGAATGCGAAAATAGGAAGGGTTCAGGAGAACTCGAGGGGAACGCCGGGAGATGCGCGGCTCCTAGCTACAGCCGGAAGCGCCTATCTGCCGTTTCCGAAGCTGCTGAGCAGTACAGATTCAATGGCGTATCATCAATATGTATTGTGAATAAAGACTCGATACACCTTTCCTGGCACGTCCAGATTCATCACCCAGGAGGGTTCTTTCTGAATCGTTCCATCTTTCTTGCGGACAGGAAGCTCTCCCGACCACGTTTTCCCCGCGCCCAACCGATCGAGAATCTCATTCAAGGTCCGCGCGGCACCTTGCCCTTCGAGGTCGTGCAGAAGAGTTACATTGTTGCCGAGCAGTTCTCCCCGCTCGTAGCCCAGGAGGGCTTCCTCGGCAGCATTGGCATAGAGGATGGTCCCGGAATCGGTAGCTAGGGAGACTCCCAGGGGGAGGGTCTGGAGGATCTTTGTATGGACTCGTCGCTCCAGCCCCGCCCAAGCTCGTGCCTTCTCGTCATGGAATAACAGGAAGGCTGCCACCCCGACGAGCCAGATGACTAACCCCCCGCCATAGGTTGTGAACATTCTTGCCAGGCCTACGCTGCGGGTCGCCGCCTCGCCTTGTTGTTGAAGGCGGGTCTGCTGTGCGGATTTGATCTCCGCCATGCACTTGCCGATGTCATCTCTCAACTTTTGGTCTTCCAGATTCGTCGCTGTCTTATCCCGGGCGGATGGGTTCTTCTTGGCGACAGCCATCGACTGTTCGAACAGGATAATCTGCTTGGTAACCAGAGACGCAAGGCTCGCGGACTTTGCCTGAACCGATTTATCTATCTTTGTCTCATCATCAATCCCTTGAAGAGCCTTGTGAAGCTGCGAGACGGAATCCTGGTAGGCGCTGTTCCAGGTCTGATCGCCGCCCGAGGTGACATATTTCTGCGCGTTGGTGGCGGCCTCGGTCAGCAGCGAGAGCGCGGCGTCTGTCTCCTGCATCACCTTCGCCGCCTGCGCCATCCCACTTGCAGAGCTTGAGACTCCAAGCAGTGCGGCATGTAGAAAGAGTACCACTACCAGAACAACAGGCACGGCAAACGCATAGGCAATCGCAATCTTTCGCCTCTGGCTCATTTGGTTACTTCCTCCTACGATGGATTACACACTGGAGAAGGACCGCCTGGTGCTGTATCGTACACTATACCCTACTGGCCGCAACCCGGCAAGAGGCCGGTCCCCTGTGGATGACGATTGACGTTACACTGAGGAGTCCCTACAATGTGTAGTCGCTTACCTTTGCCGGAGCTTGGGCTCACGGAGCTCGAGGATTGCAAAGGGTGGCTCAGAAGAAATCCTGAAATCGCTGGTGAAAGTCTCAGGATCATTCCCAGGGGGTTCGAACGATTTGACAAGTCAGGCAAAAGGTTTGACCTGCTTGCACTCGACAAACAACAAGCGACCGTCATCACTGAACAAAAAGGAGGCCCACGGTGTACTCCTGCGGATCTCCAGACCGCTCGTCACGCGGCCTTCTCTTTCAATTTGACTTTTGACAGGAAATCGCCATGCCACTTGAAATTTCAACTTCAAAGGTTGGATCGATCACTCTCGTGAACCTCAGCGGAACGATTGTCGCGGGAAATGACAGGGGAATGCTCCATGACAGGATGCAGGAATTACTGGAGGCAGGCGGAACGAACTTCATCCTGGATCTCGGGCAGGTTACTTACGTTGATAACACGGGTGTCGGGGCGCTGATTGAAGCTTTGAATTTGGCCGAGAGGAAGGGTGGAGGCGTGAAACTTCTCCACCTCACGAAGCAAATCTACGACGTGCTTCAGATCGCTGAACTTAGTGCCGTGTTTGGAATTTACGACGATCTTCAGAAAGCTCTGGAGTCGTTTGAAGCCTAGGACAAGGCTTGGCAGGGCCCAGTGTCGCCTGGAAGCAAGATGGTTTGCGGGGCTTCAGATCCATTCGCGTTCCCCGAGGGAACAGTCCTTGCATTCTCGCCGGGTATGTCTGCTCCTTTGACCCAGAATCGCGTTGTCCCAGACACAGTTTTGAATATCTTAAGGAAACGTGCAGAGGCGCACTATGTGGATTGAACTAGAGGATGGAAATCGAAAGCCAGACGAACGCAAGGAACTCCGCTGGAACATCCCCATTCCTGTTTCCGTTAAAGGCGTTCGGACGGACGGCACGGAGTTCAACGAGCAAACCATCACCACCGACGCCAGCCCCTCAGGAATGTGCGTTCTCCTGACCGTGGCGTTACGCAAGGGTGATCAGGTTACAGTCACGGCCCCGGAGGAGAAATTCGAGTCATCGGCGACCGTCCGTTACGTGAGCGCCTTGGGCCCCGGCAT
Organism: Terriglobia bacterium; assembly: GCA_050011515.1. Taxonomy (GTDB): domain Bacteria; phylum Acidobacteriota; class Terriglobia; order UBA7540; family UBA7540; genus CAVROP01. The sequence continues at coordinate 2,376 of JBEKIZ010000119.1, forward strand.
GAACCGCATTCGCATAAACTTCCCGAAAAGCGCAAAATTCACCCGGGAATCCGCCGCGAAAAAGTATGTTTATGACTATTATAATGGACAGTGGGTTGGGTATATTGTCGACGACATCTACTACAACACGAAGCACGAGGCCTTTGGAAAGATCGAGAATAACAAGATTGTGTCGCTGGACTCCGGAGCGCTCCTCTTCGATCTAAGCGCGGGCCGTGCTTACGATACACACGGGAATTGTATCGGACATATCATCTAAGTCTGCACGAGAAGGCGTGCGCCACATGCATGTACACACGATAAGGCACTAATATTGTCTTCTCAAGGGACAAATGCAGATGCTTTCAAATTATCCATGTGTACACTTTTGAGGGCAAAATCGCGCTCAAACACATGAGATGTCAGCAGGAGATCAGTGGCGAGCTTCCGTCCCAAAGCGAAGGACGATGCCTGCGGAAAGCCGGACGCTGTCCTGCCGGGCGGAGCTGAAACGGGACAAAAGGTAATCCGCCTGGAACAGGCGCAAAGACACGCGCCGCGAGACCTTCAGATCCGCACCGCCACCCACGATCAGGCCAATCCGGAATTCCGGCTTCGAGATATTCAGGAATTCGGGCCCGCCTCGCACGGCTCCGACCATGCCATGGACGAAGGGGACAAAAGTCGGATACTTGCGATAGGCGAACACCGGGCCGTACATAATACTCTGCGTATTGGTCTTGAACCCGGCCTCGGTGCCGTAGTGGCTGCTGAAGTCCAAAACGCCGCCGAACCACGAGTTGAGGTTCTCCGTCACCGAAACGTTAAAGCCGTTGAGATTGAAGTTGCTACTGATGTTGGTGAGGTCCACATTTGGGGTCAGATTCGAGTAACCGCCAAACACTTCCAATTTGGGTGTCTGTTGCGCCAGGGCCGACACAGGCGGAATCAACAGCGCCAAGAAGATCAAAGCCTTTCGCATGAAGTCTCTCCCTCACTGGCGTAATTAACCAAGGCGACAGTCTCTCGTAAAGACACTGAAAACCGTGGTCTGAAATCTCGGGGCGAACCCCGCCTTGCCGCAGGGCGAGGATGGATTTTCAGCGTCTCACCACCAGCCGTCAATTTCCGGCTCGCCCTTGGGACCGCACTGCCAATTTCATTGGACCGTCAGGGTCACGGTTGCCGAATGCGTGACAGCTCCAGACGACCCATTTACGGTGACTCTGTAAGTACCTACGGGCGTGCCCGTCGGATCCACGTAACCTGTGCCTCCACCCCCACAAGCCGCCAAGCCCATCAGCAGCAGCATCGTGAGGGCCAGAGCTACCGTGGCCCACCGCAAGCGATTCTTCCGCGCCACCAAGCTCCAAAGCCCGAACAGGGCTAGCGCCGACATCAACCAGACCTCCGGGCGCAGGGGCAACCCGGGCCCTCGTGGCCGGGGTTGGCCCCCGGGCGGGACAGAGGTCCGTCGCGTGGTGCTGATCGTCAAAGTTGAAGTCAACGAACTGACCCCATTTGGCGTGAGTGTGGACGGCGAGGCCGTGCAAGCCGCCGCCGTGGGTAGACCGCTGCAGGAGAGCGTCACCTGGGCGTTGTACCCGAACAGCGGGTTCACCGTCACGGTGAGATTGGCGGAATTCCCGGCCACCACCGTGGCCGTTAACGGAGCCACCGCCAAGCCGAAATCAGAACCAGAACCACCTAAAGAAACCACCTGTGGGCTGGTGGGTCCATTGTCGGTGATGGTTAACGTGCCCGTCCGTGTACCGGCCACCGTGGGGGCGAACGAAACGCTAATCGTGCAAGCGGCTCCGGCCGCGAGGCTGTGCGGGCAGGTGTTCGTCTGGGAAAAGTCGCCCGTAATTACAATACTGGTGATGGTCAAAGCGGCCGTACCGCTGCTCGTTAGGGTCAGCGTCTGAGCAGCGCTCGTGGTGCCCGCGGCCTGGGCGCCAAATGTCAGGCTGGAGGCCGAGAGCGTGACGGCCGGCGCAGCCAAACCCGTACCTGCCAGAGGGACTGTCTGAGTGCTGGCCGGCGCCCCGTTGTTGTTGTCCGTCACGGTCAGCGTGCCGTAAAGGTCGCCGACGGCTGTGGGCGTAAAAGTCACGCTAATGCTGCAATTCCCTCCCACGGGAATACTCGCGCCGCAGTTGTTAGTCGCCCCAAAGTTGGCCGAGGCGGTGATCCCAACGATGAGCAACGTGGCGCTGCCGGTGTTCGTAAGAGTCACTGTCTGCGGCGCGCTGGTGGTCCCCACCGCCTGGGGAGTGGCAAACGTCACACTGGCAGGGGAAAGATTTGCGATGGGCGCAGTGACTCCCATGCCGGTTAGCGAAATCGTTTGCGGACTGTTGGCGGCATTGTCCACCAAGCTGACCGAACCCACCGCGCTGCCTGCCGTCGTGGGAGTGAACGTCACGCTGATGGTGCAAATCCCTCCCGCGGCCACGGGCGAACCGCAGGTATTGGTTTGGGCAAAGGGAGCGGTGGCGGTAATCGAGCCTAGAGTTAGAGTCGCGGTGCCGCTGTTCGTGACCGTCACGGTTTGTGCCGCGCTGGTCGAGCTCACAATCTGAGAGCCAAAACTGAGAGTGCTGGCCGAAAGCGATACCGCGGGCACGCCAAGCCCCGTGCCCGCCAGAGGAATAACCTGGGTGCTGGCCGGCGCAGCGTTGTTGTTGTCCGTCACGGTCAGCGTGCCGTAAAGGTTGCCGACGGCGGTCGGCGTGAAAGTGACGTAAATGCTGCAATTCCCTCCCGCGGGAATACTCGCGCCGCAGGTGTTAGTCTCCCCAAAGTTGGCCGAGGCGGTGATCCCAACGATGAACAACGTGGCGCTGCCGGGGTTCGTAAGAGTCACTGTCTGCGGCGCGCTGGTGGTCCCCACCGCCTGGGGAGTGGCAAACGTGACACTGGAAGGGGAAAGACTTGCGATGGGCGGGAGCACCCCGGTGCCCGTGAGCAGGATAATCTGGGGGCTGTCGGGTGCGTTGTCCGTGAGGGTGAGCGAATCGACGCTTGCACCTGACAAGGTGGGCGTAAAGGTAACGCCGATCTCGCAATTCGACGCCGGAGTCGTGGCCTGGAGAGGCACCGCACAGCCGTTGGTTTGGACCGCAAAAGCCCCGCTCGTAATCGCGCTGGTCATATTCAACGCCGCCGTGCCGGTGTTCGTCACCGTCAGGAACAGGGGGGAACTCGTCGTGTTGACGGCCTGATTACCGAAAGCCAGGCTTGTAGGCGACAGGACGACCGTGGGCAAATTCCCGCCGGTGCCCGTCAAGTCCACCACCTGCGTGCTGTTGGGAGCGGGCGAGTTATCCGTAATCGTGATATGGGCAGTGCGGGCTCCCACCGCTTTAGGAGTGAAGGTCACAGTAATAGTGCACTGGCCTAGGGCAGCCACGGAACCATCGCAAGTGTTGGTTTGCGAAAAATCGGCGGGGTCGTCGCCCGCGAGCGCGATGCTGGCGATGGTCAGTGCCGTGTTCCCGCCATTAGTGAGGGTTACAGTCTGCGGCGGGCTCGTCGAATTGAGGGATTGGATCGGGAAGATCAAGCCCGCAGGGCTGAGCGCCACCCCGCCCGAAGGGACGATTTTTGACACAAAGGCATCACAGTTGCCCCCGGGGGTTGGCTGCAAGGGGTTCGAAAGGGGGAAGTCCAAGGAACACGTCTGGCCGGTAACGTAGGCGCCGCCGTTGGTATCGACCGCGATGCCATTGCCGGTGTCCGTATTGCTGCCGCCGAGGTAAGTCGAGTACACCAGGGCGGTTGACGGCGGGTTCGACAAGTTCAACTCGGCTACAAAAGCATCGGCGTTCCCGCCGCCATAGGTAGTTTGGAAGACGGCGCCGAAGATGGGGAAGTCAGTGGAAACTGTGGATCCCGTCACGTAGGCATCTTCACTCGAGTCCAGGGCAATGCCGTTGGCGGAGTCCGCCAGACTGCCCCCCAGGTAAGTAAAGTAGGTTAGCGAGGGCGCGCCGCTGAGGGCGAATTTCGCGATGAAAGCATCACCCTCACACACGCCGAGCGAATCCAACGCGCAGTTCGGCTGATAAGCGCCGGACGGGGGAGTGAACCCGAGGGTGCTCGCGGTGGAGGTCGTAAGCCCGGCGACGTAAGCGTTGCCGCTCGCGTCCACGGCCACGCCGTTGCCTTGGTCAAGCCCGCTGCCACCCAAATAGGTTGAGAAAAGGAGGGAGGGAGCTCCCACCGCAGTGGTATTAACCTTGGTCAAGAATGCATCCCCGGCCCCTGCATAGGTGGATTGCAGTGCGCCTCCAGTCACCGGAAAGTCCGAGGAGTACGTCACGCCGGTGACGTAAGCATTGGCGCTGCCATCCACCGCAATACCATATCCGACGTCTTCGTTGCTGCCTCCGAGGTAGCTCTGAAAGAGGATTTCCGAACCCGAGGCATCAATCTTATCAATGAAAGCGTCCGTGCCGCTGCCAGTCAGCGTTAACTGGAAACCACAGGTGGCGCAGGGCGTGCTGGGAACAAACGGCGGGGGAGGAGGTTCGGTTGGCGGAAGTAGGGCCGTAGGCGTCAAGTTCGGGCCAACCTCGCCAGTCACATAGGCGTTCTCAGCGCTGTCCACGGCGATGGCGAGGCACTCCACGTTTTCGTAGTATCCGAGAAACCCGGAGTAAATCAGTGCGGATCCCGCGACATTGAACTTGGTGACGAAACCGTTGGAGACAGTGTACGCTTGCGTATTCAAAGAGGCGCCGCATTTCCCGTCGTAGCCGCACAGGGTATTAAAAGCGTTCGGCGTCACCGGGAAGGTTGGACAGTTCACCGTGCCGGCCACGTAGGCCTCACCTAAGGAATCAACGGCAATGCCATAACCTATAACATTGCCGCCAACGGTGCTCGCACCAACGACGCACCCTAAGTACGTCGAGTAAAGCAGCGCAGAACCGTCGGGGCTGATCTTCGATACAAACGCAACCTGTGCCTCGGTGGCCGATTTGGGGTAAAGAGCATTAACTGTGGGAAAGTCATTGGAGAAAGTCTCCCCAGTAATAAACGCTGAGTCGTCCGGCGCCACGGCAATCGCGTTGGCACCGTCAATGTTGCTTCCCCCAAGGTACGTCGAATACGCCAGGACGGGGTCGATGAGCAGCGGCTGGCGCGTGTCATACCGAGCCAGACGAAACGCGACTTGGTTCTTGCCTTTCAAAACGTAGCGAACCGGAACGGGGCGCTCGACGCCGCCTTTCTTTTGATAGGCCACCGGCTGGCAAAATCGCAGTTCTCCGCCTACGACCTTCACCAGCAGGTCACCCCGAGAATCAGTACGCACGCCCTGGATGCCCCCGAGTACGAATCGGATCTTGCGCGGATCGGCATGGGGCGCAACCTCAAAGTCATACTCAAGCTGGCCCTGGTTCCCGTGGTAAACGAGGTCGATGCCGGGATAGACTTCTGCCGCCATTACCCGACCGTAATTAGGAATGCCGGTGTGCCACTGGGAGGGGTCATTTCCCAGGAAGTAATTGCTCTTACCTGGCAATTCATCGCGTCCCGCCAGGTGCGGTGCTGGGTTAGCGCCAGAAAGGCGCATCCTGGCCACCACCGGCGCGGCCTTCCCGGCGTCTTTTCCATGGCCGGCGCCTTGCCGCAGCACCAGAACCGCTTCCGTCGAGGTCAAGAAAAGGGTATAGGCGTTGCCCCGCGACACGAACCTCACTTGGCGGGCATCCGCACCATGAACCTGCCCAACGTTCTCTTCGAACCTGAGCGGCCAACTGACAGAGGCTGCCGTGACCTGGGCCTGGGCAGATGCACCAGAGCGAGAAATACCCGGACTGGTTGCATCCTTCGCCTGACCCGCGGCGCTTCCGGCCATCACCAGAAGGAGAGTAACACCCACAAGAAGCGGAAGAATTCGTGACTTAAACGTCTTTCCAGGCGTGTCCATGCGATCCACCGTTGCAGACTTTTTTGTCGGCATCACATCCCTGCCGTTTTTGCCCGACGCCGTGCTTGAACGTAGGCCAGAATCGAGAACCTATCCGAACCGTTATCTAGGCTTTGCAAACCTGCCATTACCCAAATCGAGTACTCAGGGATAACGACAACTGGGGAATATAGCGCACTCATCCTCAGAGTTTGTCAGCACACAGGATGCCAAATCGAACTCGCCACCCGACGGGAAGCGGTCCGACAGGCCATCTGGCTCGGAGAAATGCAAAATGCTGTACCTAAAAGGCTTCCGGAAGTAACTCGGGTCCCGGGGATACCTCAAAACCCGCAGTGTCTGCCAGATTTGTCCCATTTCGGCTACACTGCCTAAACTCGATGTGTATACCGGAATTTCCATTATCGACCTCCGGCCCGACCGATAAGATAGACATGACCGCCGCTGAACGCAGTTTTCAGTCGAGTTTACTTGGCCCACAGTTTCTTCCGAGTTGGCCAAGTGGGATATCCGGTTGACTCAGGTAACCATGGTAGGTTGTGGCAGACATCATGTCCATTCAGCTATTCGATGGGAAAAGGCTTGTAGTCTGTTACCATGGGTGGGCGCGGCGAACCGGCAAAGGAAACGCCACGCCGAAAACCTTGATGGAGGTCTCTCATGGTAAACGCGATCCAACAAGCTCAAATCAATGCGGACAAACAGATGGCTAAAGAGATCGTAATCGCGTATATCTCACATGCCAACCTGGAGCATCTTTTTGAAGTGAGCATGACCGAGAAGGGCGGACCAGTGTTTGAGACGCTCTGGAGGCGCGTTTTCAAAATGGTTTCAGCGAATAACTAGGACTTTCGCGCTGTATTAAAGCGATATTTAGCGACAGGCAAGCCCGAAGAATGCAATCGCGTTCAAACGGGTTTACGTCTGTGAGCGGAGCCATAATTTTCGTCACGCACTGGGCATGTCGTCGTGTTTCCCCTGGATGAGCCTGCAATTGAAGAGAAGGAAAAAGTCTGGGTTCCTGAGACCTTCCAGGTGTCACCCCACCAGATCGCCGCGGTGGAGTGCGAGCAAATGATCGTTCGCGATGATTCCATCGCGTTCATGGCCATCCTGAAACATGCCAGGTTTCACGTCCAGACGGTAGAGATATCACTCACCATGCTCGAAGCAGCAGCTACCAGCGCTTCGACCACCCCCGTCTGACCCACTAAAAATCACCCGTCTGTTGTTACCGCACCGAGCCCGCAAGAACTGCCTTTAAGGGTTCAGAAACGAAGGCGTCCTCGCAGTTCCTTTCCATCTTGCTAAAACGAGATAGTGACTGCGATCCCGATGCCCGGATAGTTGCGGTCGTATATGTAATACCCATCGCCAGTGTAATCAAGATATACGTCGTCGGTTTCGTACCAGTTCGGAGGCCACGTTTCCGGCCACGGATCAACGAACGTAACCCAATAGCCGTCGTACTGGAAGCGCGGATATCCGCCTACGAAGAGCATCGGAAGGGCGTTGATGCGGAAAAAGTGCCCACTCCCGAAGTAGAGCCTGAAGCGGTCTTCGGGAACTCGGTAGCCGTTGTAGCCGCCGCGTTGCTGCCAGGTGCGGTGTTCGTTATTCCACGAACTGGCGCGAGACTGGACGAAACCGCTGCGCACCTGCCCTTGGTGTTGTGGAACGCCGCTATGGTGAACGCCGCCATAGGTGGCGCCCGTGGGCTGGACGCCGCCATGATAGGCGCCGCCGGAGCTTTGTTGCGGTCGTTGCGCAGGTCTATTAGCCGGCTGCTGATGCTGTTGCTGTGCGGGTTTCGCCTGCTGATGCTGTTGCTGTGCGGGTTGCTTCTGCTGATGTTGCTGCCCCTGTTGCGGTTTGGCGCGCTCCTCTTCCTGTTGCTCATGCTGTGCGTAGGCAGGAGCAATGGTTCCGAGAAGAAGGAGCAGAACTCCCGTGTTGATAAGACCAACTGGTTTCATGAGTGTTGCCTCCATTACGGTGATTTCATGCGCCCCTCGCTCGTCACGCGGGGCCGCGGTTGTTGTTTCCGGTGGTTGTCTCCGGTAGACCGACACACGAATCGGTAACATACACCTGACCGCCGCTGAATGCAATTGATGAATGCGACAATCCGAGGTCAGCATCAGACGCTGTGGGGCAGCGGTTGCAGGCGGCATAGCAGGAACTGGAGAGGCAGAAGGCGGGGCCTCAGACCCCGCCCTCTCGCTTAACTGTGACGCTATCTGTGACGCCGAATCAAGGACTGCATGTAAGTTATTGAAAGAATGGTAGGCCTGGAGGGATTCGAACCCCCGACCCACGGTTTAGGAAACCGTTGCTCTATCCTTCTGAGCTACAGGCCCATCGAGGAATTACCCATTTATGGTTGCACACTGGTTGCATATTCGCAACCGAGAATCGGTTGGAGCACTTGCAGCCCAGCGTTCAACGGTGTAGTCTCTTGATACTGGAGGATAATATGTCCCTTCGACCTATTAAGCGGCTCATCAGGGCGAAGCCGACCCTGGAAGGTGCGGGCGTTCACCTGCGCCGCGCGTTCGGCTTCGGCAACACGTCCGAGTTCGACCCGTTTCTCCTCCTCGACGACTTCCGGAACGACCGTCCGGAGGATTACCTGGCTGGCTTCCCATGGCATCCCCACCGCGGGATCGAGACCATCACGTACGTCCTCGCGGGAACCGTCGAGCACGGCGACAGCCTTGGGCACAGCGGTGCCATCGCCGCCGGCGATGTTCAGTGGATGACGGCGGGGAGCGGCATCATCCACCAGGAGATGCCGAAGGGTGATCAAGACGGCCGAATGCATGGTTTCCAGTTGTGGGCCAACCTTCCGGCGTCTCTCAAGATGACGGCGCCGCGTTACCAGGAGGTGAAGGCGGTCGACATCCCCCTAATCGCGGATGACGACGGCACCCAGGTTCGCGTCGTCTGCGGGAGCTTTTGGGGGAAGACTGGCCCCGTGGACGGGATCGCCGCCGACCCGATCTACCTCGATGTGTCGGTTCAGCCGGGCAAGAGGAAGACCTTGCCGGTCGAGACGACTCGCCATGCCTTCGCGTACGTTTTCGCCGGAGCGGGAAAGTTCTGCAACGCGTCGGGTCCCCTGGCGGTGCCCACGGAACCGGCCGGATGGGCGGACACGTCGCCTCCCACGGAGGCGGACAACCGCTCGCTCGTGCTCTTCGATCGCGGCGACGAACTCTCGGTTCAGGCCGGGGACGACGGAATCCGGTTCCTGCTGGTCTCGGGAAAGCCGCTTGAGGAGCCCGTGGCGTGGTACGGCCCGATTGTGATGAACACGCAAGAACAGCTTCGGCAAGCATTCAAGGAACTTGAGCAGGGGACGTTCCTGAAGCATCAGATGCCGAGGTAGGAGGTCCGCTCGTCGCGGCAGCGCGATCTACGGAGCGATCACGTCTAGCATGGCTCCCCTCAACCACCAACCATCTATGATAAAGGCTAAGGCGTAGAGCGAGGTCTTCAACTGTTGGACGCCGCGCACGCTTCCTGTCCCTTATTCTGGCAGAGTGCGCCGTTATCCGAGAGGAACCACTAGGCGAACGTGGGCACCACATCTACGGTTTGCCGACATAACCGGCCAATCTCTGCCCATTCTCAGGGTGTGACAAGTTTGTGGGCTTGGGTGGTGATTTTGGTGAGGCGGTTGGAGAGCCGGTCGAGGCAACGGCGGGCAGCACCGGTC
>JBEKIZ010000120.1:0-11986 GCA_050011515.1 Terriglobia bacterium
TCCCGGTCACTTCAAGCACGATAGGAGGGCCAGCGTCGCTTCGCTCCGAAGACGCCCGGGATGACATCGGAATCACTGCCCGGGATCAAACCGGAATCAGTGCCCACCTTCATCGGAATCAGCAGAACCACGCTTATCAAGTCGCTCTCCACTTCATGCACTACAATTTCTGCCGGATTCACAAGACGCTAAGAGTCACACCCGCAATGGAAGCGGGAATCACCGATCACGTCTGGACAATCGAAGAGATGCTTGATAAAGTCGGCCTGCAAAAAAGTGAGATTCATGAATCCCCTCGCGGCCTATTCAGCGTCCCCTCTAGCTCTGACCCTCCCATCAAGCAGAACGGTGTCTCTCGCTGTCTGCTTTCACAATTTCGAGCTTTGGAAAGGCCAGCCAATATCTGATACGTATGGTGGTAAAGCCCTGCTCGATTGCCATGGCGAGCCGCTTTTTGCAGAACTGGCGATACTCCGGCTGATTCAGACTCAAGGATGGCAAGGTGTCTGGATTGACACTTACAGCAAAAGGTTTCGGCAGTTCCTTCCACCACATGCTTGCGACCTACCTCAGCACGCGCAAAGATTTCTAGATAGGGCCAACGGGGGCCAGAAATGGCGTTCTGGCTGTCCAGATGTTCTCGCTTGGAGTGAAGGACAATATCTTTTCGTAGAAGTAAAGCGCAAACGGAGAGACAAGATTCTTAAAAGTCAGAGACGTTGGCTGGATGAAGCCATTCATGCGGGAATTCCAGCCGAATGCTTCTTGGTCTTTGAATGGGAAACTGCTCCATTGTCGGCAATCTAATTGCCATAATCTCCTAAATAATTCTCAAACTGTACCACTACCGTCAAATGAAGGAGCAAGCATTCCATGACGCCTCATCGCGAACGCGACAAACAACAAACATCCTCTGCTGCTGTACTGGCTACCGGCGCTGAGCTATCACGGAGAGGTTACGATGTCACCTTTACGCTCGGGAATACCCGTCGCGTGGATATGCTGTGTTCGGCCCCGAGTGGTGAATCATTCAAGGTTCAGGTGAAGGGAATCTCGGGTGCTTACGGCTTCTACATAGACAAATCTTTCTTCGAAGGGGAAACTCAACTAAACCTTTTCCTCGTTGTCGTCGTGGTCCCTCCGCTCGGCAATGATGCCCCGCTCCGATTTTTCATACTTAATCACGCCGATGCCAAGAAAGGATTCTCAAGAATGCCTCACCAGAAACGAGATGGCAGCCCACAGCCGAATCCGGGACTCAACTGGGGTTCGGTCAACCTCTATGAGAATGAGTGGCGTAAGTTCCCTCTTTAGGTTCCCCTTGGTTCCACACTTACCCACCTAGCGTGGGCTTATTGAGCCATCAACGGACTTTTCAGGTCCATCTTGACCATCAACACAAAATTAGAGCACTACCCACGTGAGGGTAGTGTGACATTATTGTGTTGTTCTCTCATAAGATTCCCTTGCGCCTGACTCAGGCCGTGCTAGACTTTGTGCATGGCCGATCCGATCAAAACCGCGAAGAGTATGTTTGATAACTTCCTTTCCAAGGCCGACCCGCTTTCCATGCCTGGATACTCACCAGAAGCCAAAAACCCTCAAGCGCAAGCCGCAGGGCTAAAAGGTGCGAAACGTGGAGGCATTGCGAGAGCTGCGAGTCTATCTCGAAAGCGACGCCAGCAAATCGCAAAGAAAGCGGCTAGGGCTCGTTGGGCGAAGCCGTAATTCTCTTTAACCGTGCAAGGCGTTTTCTTAAGCCCTCGACAAGACCCCCAAGCTGCGCAGCCTGCCGAAACTCCTTCATGGACCGCACCGCTCGATCTAGTAACGGCTGCAATTCATCATCGGTCATCTTCTGGTCAGCGAGTGCATAGAACAATGGCTGTATTACGGTAGGGAATCCCTCACTAAATCGTTCACCCATTGTGATACCAAGCTTTTCTATGGGCGAGGTCCCGCCGTCGTCCCACAACACTATAAATTCGCTCTCTCCGCCGCAGGATTGGTCATACGACTTCGTCTGTTGCAAGATGTAGATAGCAAGGGATAAAACCTTATCGATTTCATCGGATCTTCCGGTATACATTCGCGATAGATAGTCTCCGAGGTATGCCCCTGTGCCAAGGCAAACACTGTCACCCATGTCCGCCGTAAGTGTTTCGTCGCTTGCTAACAGAAAGTCTCCGTCAATTGGCGAGTACATCCCAATGACAAAATTGAAGATGGGCGCATCATCCGTTCCCCAGTCCGGGTGCGTATAAACATGGTTGTCATAGACAAAGCGTAAGGCTGCTTCGACGGCATCTTGCATCTTACCCTTGCTCAAGTGGTCTTCGGGAATCGCAACAATGTTAGCTTCCATGCGTTCAACCGCACGCTTCGCAAACACGTACCTCCCGCTCAAAGCCAAGACGAGGGATGCGGCCCTGTGTCTAATTTGAAAGAGTTTAGTTTCAAACGTCTTTGCGGCACCAGAGTACTGGGTGTCGGCACATAGAATAATTCCAGTGTTGAAACGAAATCCCGCAGCAATCGTCACGGCATTGTTCCTCGCAAGCCTTTTATGCCTACAGACCCGAAGGGGGTACGGGAGCTTATTTCTCGGCTCGCGGGATATCATTGTATACCCCCGCTAAAAACTTTTTTTCCTTCAATGCACGATTTCTCTTGACAATGCTTGCGCCATTGTATATTCTTGTGTTGCTCGCTAAAGGACACAAAATGACCTGCCAAACCTGCAACATCCCAGCTAAGAAGTTTGGGAGAGACCGAAAAGGACAGCAAAGATATCGCTGTCCCCAATGCCACAAGACGTTCATAGAGCCACAGCCAAAGCCGCTTGGCGACATGATCTTGGCCGAAGAAAAAGCTATGAGCGTTTTGCAGCACTTGGTCGAGGGTTGCTCCGTCCGCACCACTTCCCGCATAACTGGCGTTCACCCGCGAACCATTTTGAATCTTCTCTCCCTTGCGGGCGAGAAATGCGAGCAATTGATGAACGAACGCATCCACGGTGTGCGAGTCAAGGACGTCCAGTGTGATGAGCTTTGGGGATACGTCGGAATGAAGGAAAAGACTAAAGTCAAAAAGGGGCGAGATGAAATCACGGTTGGTGATGCCTACACGTTTGTTGCCATCGAACGCCACAGTAAGTTGGTGCTCGCTTGGCACTTGGGCAGACGCGCGGAAAGAGATACTGTAGCCTTTACGGAAAAGCTGGCCGCCGCAACTCAGGGCAGTTTCCAAATCACTACGGACGGATTCGCGCCTTACCGGGATGCCGTTGTTCTCAGCTTGGGAGCGCAAGGCGTAGAGTTTGCGCAATTGGTTAAACTGTATTCCGCTAATCCCGAGAGTGAAACCCGCTATTCTCCCGCCGAGTGCATCGGCTGTAAAAAGGTCCCCATCTTTGGAAACCCTGATATGAGCAAGGTTAGTACTTCGCACGTCGAGCGCCAGAACTTGACCATGAGAATGCAAATGCGGAGACTCACCCGCCTGACCAATGCTTTCTCGAAAAAGTGGGAGAAGCTTTATGCAATGTTGGCCCTGTACTTCGCGTGGTATAATTTTGTTCGTGTTCATCAAACCCTTCGGGTTACTCCCGCGATGGAGGCGGGATTGACGGATCACATTTGGACGGTGCCGGAACTTCTCGGCTTTGCAGTGATCTCCTAAGGAGATTTCCCATGCCTCAAAAAACAGAATACAGAGTCATCACTGGAGCACCTGACAAGATAGGCCAATTAATTTTGCCTTTAACCGCGCAGGGCTTCAAGCCGATATTGGTTACATCAACCGCTATTAACGTTCCGCCCCTGCCAGCGCCAATGGTTATGATTACACTAGTGCTGGAGCACATCACGGGGACTTAAGCCCAAGACGGATTCTTTCAACTCTTCTGTTTCATACGTGTAAGGTTGCGCGATTGCTGCTGCGCGCGCGAGGGCAGATATTTTTTCGCTCGCCGGGAATTGCATTTTCGCCACTGCTTCGAATATTCCATCAACAATTGGGTCGCCTGTTTTTACCAACCATCGTACCGCCTTCTATGGTCGCAGAACTATTCTTGCCTTCTCGGGCTGGTGTGAAATCTTTAGAACCGATCAACACAGGAATATCACACCACCCACGTGAGAAGCCTGTTGAAAAAAGTCGTTGTCTCAGGTAAGATTGTTTATTTGCAGTTTGCAGCGTGTGATGGAGTGTGCAGTGGGGACCTATTTTGCGAAAGCGCGCCGGGGAAAAATTCACTGGCGCATTGTTGATGCGGAGGGATGGGTGCTGGGGCGCTTGGCTGCCCGAGCGGCTCGCGTGTTGACCGGGAAGGATTCCCCAGACTACACCCCGCACGAGGATCATCGTAGTGGGTTGATTATCATTAATGCCGAGAAGATTCGCCTTACAGGGAAGAAGCTGGACGGAAAGGTCTATCGGCACCATACCGGATATCCGGGCGGGTTGAAAGAGATTACGGCGCGTGAGCTTTTTGAGAAAAGGCCGGAGAGCCTGATCCGGGAAGCGATTCTGGGCATGCTGCCCAAGAATCGGCTGCGCGACCGGCTGGCTCGGCGGTTGAAGGTCTACGCAGGAAGCACGCATCCGCACAGCGCACAATCGCCTGAACCGCTTTCCCTTGCGCGCTAGTTGAAAGTCCAAGGAGTTTTATGGCAGACGGAGAATCTGTGGCAGCGCTTGCTGAGTATAGGGCGACGGGACGTCGCAAGACTTCTGTAGCCAGAGTCATCCTGAGGCCCGGCGAGGGCAAGTTAGTGGTCAATCGCCGTGCTTTCCAAAGTTACTTTCCCTCTGAGGCCTTACGGGCTGAGATCCAGCAACCTTTGATCAGCGCTGAATTGGCGGGGAAATTCGACGTTTTGGTGAATGCTCGGGGAGGCGGTATTCACGGGCAGGCGGGTGCAACGAAGCTGGGCATCGCCCGGGCCTTAATTGTTTTCAATCCGGAACTGCGCCCACGTTTGCGTCAGGGCGGTTTCCTTACCCGGGATCCGCGCGCCAAGGAGCGCAAGAAGTACGGGCAGAAGGGCGCGCGCAAGCGGTTCCAATTCTCGAAAAGATAGCTTTCAGCCATTCGCTAGCAGCGATCGGTTGCCGTTCCGGGCGGGCGATTTGGCTCAACGCCAAGGGTTGATGGTTGGCTGTTCGAAGAGCGAGGAGGAGTTTTGGCGAATATTACGATGAAAGAATTCCTGGAGGCTGGAGTTCACTTTGGCCACCAGACGCGCCGCTGGAACCCGAAGATGAAGGAGTACATTTACGGGGAACGCAACGGGATCTACATCATCGACTTGCAGAAGACACTGAAGCTCTTTAAGGAGGCGGCCAAGTTCCTTACCGATCTTGCGCGCGAGGGCAAGACGGTGTTGTTTGTGGGTACCAAGCGTCAGGCGCAGGAGGCCATAGCCGAGGAAGCCACCCGCTGCGCCATGTACTACGTCAACCATCGTTGGCTAGGCGGCTTGCTGACCAATCATGCCACGATCCAGAAGTCGATTCAGCGCCTCAAAGAACTGGAAGAGATGAGTCGGGATGGGCGGTACGAGTTGCTCACCAAGAAAGAAGTGCAGCGGCTGGAGCGTGAACGCCACCATCTGGAGCAGAACCTCTCCGGTATTAAGGACATGCCGGAACTTCCGGGCGCGCTCTTTGTGGTGGATTCCCACAAAGAGGAGATCGCCGTCCAGGAAGCGCGGAAGCTCGGGATCCCCGTCGTGGGCATCGTGGATACGAACTGTGATCCTGACCTGGTCGATTACGTGATTGCCGGGAACGACGACGCGCTGCGCGCCATCCGGCTATTTACCTCACGGGTTGCCGACTCCATTATCGAGGGACGCCAGGCAGCCGTGGATAAACAACTGGAAGAAGAAAAGATTGCGGCGGAGAAGGCGGCGGAGGAGTTGGAAGCTCAACGCCTTGACGCAGCTATAGCGGCCGGTGAGGCGCCGCCACCTGAGAGCCAGAGCGGCGAAGAGTTCTTTGTGGGTAAAGAAGGGATTGACCTTTCTTCTGCTGTGCGGGAGGCTGAGGAGAGCGCCGACGGCCGGGTGCGTGTCCCCAAGATCAGACGCAAGGGCATTGAGCCGAAGGGCCGTTCTCGAAAGGGCGAGGATGGCGATGGCACCCCGATGCCTGACATACCCTAGTGCCGGTGAATTCAAACCAAGAACTTGAAATGAGTGGGGCGGCTGGCTACGCCCACTCTTCTGGTGTGCGGAGGACATAAAAGGATGAGTGTACCCGCTGAGCTCGTCAAGAAACTGCGCGAAATCAGTGGCGCTCCCCTGCTGGAGTGCAAGAAAGCCCTGGAAGAAGCTCAGGGCGACCTGGAGAAGGCTTTTACGGTGCTGAGGAAACGAGGCCAGGCGACGGCGGCCCAGAAGGCAGGCCGCGCGACTTCTGAAGGTGTGGTGGGGGCCTATATCCATGCGGGTGGAAAGATGGGCGTGCTGGTGGAGGTTAATTGCGAGTCTGATTTCGTGGCCCGAAACGAAGAATTCCAGCAATTGGTCCACGACCTGGCCATGCAAATCTGTGCCACCGATCCCCGTTTCATCCGAAAAGAAGACGTCACGGCTGAAGTTCTGGAGCGGGAAAGGGAAATCCTGAAGGAGCAGGCTGCGGCTTCGGGCAAGCCCGAGTCCGTATTGGATCGAATTGTGGAGGGCAGGCTGGGAAAGTTTTACGAAGATAACTGCCTTTACGAACAGCACTTTATCAAAGACACGACAGGAGCGGTCACCATTGGAGAGTTGATCGCTTCTAAAATTGCCAAGTTTGGAGAGAACATCACGGTCCGCCGATTCGCGCGTTTCAAGGTGGGGGAAGGCATGACGACGCCTGCGGCGGGAGCTCCGGCGGAGGCGCCCAAGGTCGGTTAAGGCTCTGCCGCGCCAGGCATTCGCGTAGGCCGGTGAGCTACACTACCGGGGTGGACGAAAATCATGAGTGAGCCCGCTTTTCGACGTATTCTCCTGAAACTGAGCGGTGAAGCTCTGATGGGATCTCAGGGATTCGGAGTTGACCCGGTAACGGCGGCGCGGATTGCCGAAGAGGTGGGGGAGGTTCGAAAGCTGGGGGTCGAGGTCGCCATCGTGATGGGCGGCGGGAACTTTATCCGCGGCGTGGTTGCTTCCGAGTCAGGCATCGACCGCGTGGTAGCCGACCATATGGGAATGTTGGCAACCGTGATTAACGGCTTGGCCCTTCAAGACGCCCTCGAGAAGCGTGGCTGCCACACGCGGGTGACTACGGCAATTGAAATGCGGGAGATTGCGGAGCCCTTTATTCGTCGCCGTGCTATCCGTCACCTGGAAAAAGGCAGAGTGGTGATTTTTGCGGCTGGAACGGGCAGTCCCTATTTTTCGACGGACACGGCTGCGGCGCTGCGGGCTATAGAAATCAAGGCGGACGTAATCCTGAAAGCCACGAAGGTGGATGGCGTCTATGATGCGGACCCCCAAAAGGTCCCCGATGCCAAGATGTTCTCGCGTATTAATTATCTGGATGTGCTATCCCGCGGGCTGAAAGTGATGGACACCACGGCTATTTCGATGTGCATGGATAATAGCTTGCCGATTATCGTATTTAATCTTAATGTGCCGGGCAACCTCAAACGCGTCATTCTGGGTGAAAAGATCGGCTCACTGGTAGTTCGTTGAGTGCCCGGGCGGAAAGGCGGGCGAAAGATGATTAAAGAGACTTTAGCACAAACCAAAACCCGCATGGGGAAGGCGGGAGACGACCTGCGCTCAGAACTGGCTTCACTGCGGACGGGGCGCGCCTCGACCACGTTGTTGGAGCACATAAAGGTTGAGTACTACGGCACGCCCACACCTCTGAACCAGGTCGCCACATTGGGTGTTCCCGATCCCTCCCTGCTGACGGTCCAGCCTTGGGACCCGAGCTTGTTGCCGGCGATTGAAAAGATTATTCGATCGTCGGGCCTGGGGTTGAATCCGGTGAACGACGGAAAAATCCTGAAGGTTCCGATTCCTCCGCTCACCGAGGAGCGCCGGAAGGAACTCGTAAAGCACCTGCATAAGGTTCTGGAGAACCACCGGACAGCAGTGCGGAACATTCGCCGCGATGGAAACGAGGAACTGAAGAGATTGCTCAAGGATAAGAAGATATCTGAAGATGACGAACGCCGCGGTCTGGAGGAAATTCAGAAGCTGACCGACGAGACTATGGAGAAGCTCGAGAGTGTGGGTAAGAGCAAAGAGCGGGAAATCCTTGAAATGCGGTAAGACTTCGCAAAAGTTGCTGAGGTTTTTTGCCTGAACTTACTTGACAGGTTTTGAAGAGGTCTGTTAGATTTGAAAGGATTAGGTTTAAACCTGATTTAGCCCCGTAGAAGCGCACAGGTATGAAAGACCCGGTGTGGGGGTGCGAGAGGCCCTGGAATGCCAACTTTTAGCCAGATGGTTCGACTTGGGCGGAAGCAGCCGAGATACAAGACTTCCAGCCCGGCGCTTCAAGGCTGTCCCCAGAAGCGCGGGGTGTGCATTCGCGTGTACACACAGACGCCCAAGAAGCCGAACTCAGCATTGCGGAAGGTGGCGCGAGTCAGGTTAACGAATGCCATGGAAGTGACGACCTATATTCCAGGCGTGGGCCACAATTTGCAGGAGCACTCGATTGTCCTGATCCGGGGTGGGCGCGTCAAGGATCTGCCGGGAGTTCGCTACCATGTGATTCGCGGGACGTTGGATTCCGCCGGGGTGACGGATCGCCGGCAGGCACGGTCCAAATACGGGGCCAAGAGGCCGAAAGCTTCGTAGGTAGGATTTCAAGGAGAGTAGAGAGTCTTCAAGCGCAAGATGGTGAAGATCGAATATGCCGCGTAAAGGTACAGTTGAGCGTCGAGAGGTAAGCGCCGATCCGGTTCATGGCAGCCCACTGGTTCAGAAGTTTGTGAACTGCGTCATGCTGAGGGGGGAAAAGAGTGTTGCTCAGCAGGTTGTGTACGACGCCTTCGGATTGATCCAACAGCGGGCCAACGATGACCCGCTCAAGGTCTTCAAGAAGGCGGTGGAGAACGTTAAGCCGACCCTGGAAGTGAAGACCCGCCGTGTGGGTGGAGCGAACTATCAGGTGCCGGTGGAAGTCAATCGGAATCGTCAAACCTCGTTAAGTCTCCGCTGGATTATCGGCTATGCGCGGGAGCGGGGCGAGAAGTCCATGGTGGAGAGGCTGGCCGCGGAGCTGCTGGATGCGGCGAATAACCGAGGCGGCGCCATCAAAAAGCGGGACGACACTCATCGCATGGCCGAAGCCAATAAGGCTTTTGCCCATTACCGCTGGTAACCTTGGTCAAGGCGGGATGTGACCACCCTGGGCCACGATCCGCTTTGTGGCCGCCATCGGCGGCTCTACCGATCAATAGGCTGCTGGGGGGCAGGATCTTGATTCGAGGATCAAGATCGTGGCCTGTTTTGTTCGCATAAGGATCTATGCCGCGTCAGACGCCGCTCGAAAAAACCCGGAACATCGGCATCATGGCTCACATCGACGCCGGGAAGACGACGACCACGGAGCGCTTCTTGTACTATACCGGCAGGACGTACAAGATGGGCGAAGTGCACGAGGGCACCGCCGTCATGGACTGGATGGAACAGGAGCAGGAACGCGGCATTACCATTACCTCTGCAGCAACTACCTGTTTTTGGAACGATATTCGTATTAATATTATTGACACGCCAGGTCACGTGGACTTTACGGCAGAAGTTGAACGGTCGCTCCGGGTACTTGACGGAGCGATTGCCATTTTAGGGGCGGTCGAGGGCGTCGAACCGCAGACTGAAGCCGTCTGGCGGCAAGCTGACAAGTATCGAGTTCCGCGCATCGTCTTTGTGAACAAGATGGACCGGGTGGGAGCGGACTATGAGATGTGTGTCAGCCAACTGCGCTCCAAACTTCATGCCAACCCCGTGGTTGTCCAGTTGCCGCTGGGAGCGGAAGACAACTTCGAGGGGGTCATTGACCTGGTCAGGCAGCGCGCCATTGTTTGGAAAGGAGAAACGCTGGGGGCGGCTTTGGACGAAGTTGAAGTCCCTGCCCAGCACTGGGAGAGGGCCCACCTTTATCGAGAGCAAATGATCGAGTCGTTGGGCGAAGTCGATGACCAGATTATGCAGAAGTACGTCCACGGTGAGACCATTCCAGAAGCGGATACTCGTGCCGCCATACGGCGAGCCACCATTGCCATGAAGGCCTTTCCAGTGCTCTGTGGGGCGGCCTTCAAGAACAAAGGGGTTCAGCCCTTGCTCGATGCCGTGGTTGATTATCTGCCCTCACCGCTCGATATTCCCCCGATTGAGGGTTCGGCTCCTGACGACGAGGAGAAAACCCTGATCCGCAAGGCCTCGGATGATGATCCATTCGCTGCCCTGGTGTTCAAGATCATGACTGACCCCTATGTTGGTCAGCTTGCCTTCCTACGTGTTTATTCGGGCACCTTGGAACAGGGGGATTCGGTTTACAATCCGCGCCGCGGCCGCCGGGAGCGCATTTCGCGATTGTTGCAGATGCACGCCAACAAGCGCGAGGAGCTCACAGAGATGTTTGCGGGTGATATCGGCGCTGCCGTAGGTCTAAGGAGCGTTTCCACGGGCGACACGATTTGTGATGAAGATCACCCCATCGTGCTCGAGTCCATGGATTTTCCGGCTCCGGTTATATCCGTAGCCATTGAGCCGAAGACCAAGGCGGACCAGGAAAAGTTGGGGAATGCGCTGTCCAAACTGACGCAAGAAGACCCTACCTTCAAGGTTCACACCGACCCCGATACGGGACAAACACTGATTTCGGGCATGGGAGAATTACACCTGGAGATCCTGGTGGACCGAATGGTGCGCGAGTTCAACGTGGCGGCCAACGTGGGACGTCCCCAGGTGGCATACCGTGAGACTATTCTGGCTGCGGCGGAGGGAGAAGGGAAGTACGTGCGACAGACCGGTGGCCGAGGGCAGTATGGCCACGTTTTCCTGCGCGTCGATCCCCTCCCTCACCCTGACCTTAACGCTATCGCAGAAATCACCAGGAAAAAGTCCACAAACAAGTTTGATGCGGAGTTGAAACTTCTGTTCCTGGACGGGATTGTGGGCGGAGTCGTTCCGAAGGAATATATCCTGCCCACGTATGACGGTATCCGCGAGGCCATGGAGTCCGGCGTCCTTGCGGGTTACGAGATGAATGGTGTTTCTGTTACCCTGATTGACGGTTCATATCACGAAGTCGACTCCTCCGAAATAGCGTTTAAGATTGCGGGGTCACTGGGCTTCAAAGAAGCTGTTCGCAAGGCCAAGCCGGTGCTGCTTGAACCCGTGATGAAGGTGGAAGTGGTAGTTCCCGAAGAGTACATGGGCGATGTCCTCGGGGACCTGAACGCGCGCCGCGGCCACATCGAGGGCCTGGAAAAGCGCGGCTCGACGCAGATTATTCGCTCCAAGGTTCCCCTGGCGGAAATGTTCGGGTACGCCACGGATTTGCGCTCCAGGACGCAGGGTCGCGCCTCGTACACGATGCACTTCTTGCGCTACGAACAGACCCCGGCGCCAATTTCTGAGGAAGTCATCGCCCGCGTGCAAGGGCGTGTGGTGGAAAAGTAGGAATGGATTGTTCGTCAGGAATGGAGAATGTGTGGCCGACTGGAAGTGCAACACCACCTTAGATTGGCGCACAGATTTGTGGCCACGCACCTGGGAACCCGGAACGGAAGCGGTTGAGGCAATATTACTCCTGGAACGTGGAAGAGATTGCTGAGGAACTGAGGCAGAAGTACCCAAGAACTTTTTCTAATTGAGGACAGCGACTATGGCCAAAGAAAAATTCGACAGATCGAAGCCGCACATGAACATTGGGACGATTGGGCACATCGATCACGGGAAGACGATGTTGACCTCGGCGATCACCAAGGTATTGGCGAAGGAGAACCCGAAGGTGAGGTTCCGGCCCTTCG
>JBEKIZ010000121.1:0-11986 GCA_050011515.1 Terriglobia bacterium
AGTTCTCTGAAGCTGGTCGGCGATCTCAAGGATGAAGAGAAGTTCATCGGGGTGATTGCGCAGCGCGATCCCCGCGTGGACAACCCCCAACCGGTAGACCTCTTCCAGATCGGGACAGTGGCTTTCGTTCATAAGATCATCAAGCTGCCCAGTCAAAGCCTGTTCATTTTCGTCGAAGGCTTGCAACGGATTGCGGTCGAGGAAGTCACCCAAGTAGAGCCTTACATGATCGGGCGGGTGAAGCCGCTCCAGGACATCATACCGAAGGAGAAGCAAGCTGATTTTGAGGCCCTGGTGCGCAGCGTTACGACACTCTTCCAGCAGGTTGTACAACTTTCGCCTACCCTCTCTGACGACCTCCAGACCGTAGTCATGAACATTGACGATCCCAGCCGGCTGACAGATTTCATCGCTGCCAACCTCCCTTCGCTTTCCAGCAGCGAGAAGCAGGAACTGCTGGAAAGTCTTGACCTGAAGGTCCGGCTGGAACGGCTGAACCGGCAGTTGATCAGGGAAGTTGAAGTCCTGCAACTGCGGTCCAAGATTCAATCCGATGTTCAAGACCAGGTTACGCAAAGCCAGCGAGAGTATTACCTGCGCGAGCAAATGAAAGCCATCCAGAAGGAGTTGGGGGAAGCCGACGAGCAGTCGGAAATTGAAGAACTGCGCAAGAAGATTGAAGCCGCCGGCATGACGGAAGAGGCGAAGAAAGAAGGGTTGCGGGAGTTGAGCCGCCTCGCGAAAATGTCTCCCGCAGCGGCAGACTACCACGTCACGCGCACCTACCTGGAATGGCTGGTCGCCTTGCCTTGGACTAAAGTCAGCGAAATCAGGGTTGACATCCAGAAGGCCAAGCAAGTGCTTGATGAAGACCACTGGGACCTGGAAAAAGTGAAAGAGCGCATCCTGGATTACCTGGCGGTGCTCCAGCTCAAACCCCAGCTCAAGGGTCCTATACTCTGTTTTGTAGGACCGCCGGGGGTGGGCAAGACTTCACTGGGCAAATCCATCGCCCGCGCGCTGGATCGCAAGTTCTTCCGCATGTCCCTGGGCGGCATCCACGACGAGGCGGAAATCCGCGGCCATCGGCGCACTTACATCGGGGCGCTGCCCGGCCAGATCATTCAGGGCATCCGCCGGGCGGAAACGCGTGACCCCGTCTTCATGCTCGACGAGGTGGACAAGATTGGCCGCGACTTTCGGGGCGACCCATCTTCAGCGTTGCTGGAAGTCCTCGATCCCGAGCAGAACGCTCATTTCCGGGACAACTACCTGGACGTGCAGTTTGACCTCTCCAAAGTGTTATTCATCTGCACGGCGAACGTGCTGGATACCGTTCCTCCTCCGCTTCTCGACCGCATGGAAGTGCTCGAGCTCCAGGGTTACAGCGAGGAGGAGAAAATTCAGATCGCAACACGCCACCTGATTACCAAGCAGACCGACGAACACGGCATCAAGTCCCCGGAGCAGATTGAGTTCACGCGGCAGGCGCTGGCCCACATCATCCACCATTACACGCGTGAGGCCGGCGTCCGGAATCTGGAGCGCGAAATTGCCACCCTTTGCCGCAAGCAGGCGCGCAAGATCGCCGAGGGCCAGGCGGAGAAGCTCCTGGTGACCCCTGACAATCTCCGCGATTTCCTTGGAATCCCGCGCTTCCGCCTGGATACCGAAGTGGTGGAGCGCACTCGCCAGCCGGGTGTAATGGTTGGGCTGGCCTGGACTCCGACGGGCGGCGATGTGCTTTTTGTTGAAGCCAATGCCATGAAGGGGGGAAAGGGATTCACCATGACCGGCCATGTCGGCCAGGTTATGCAGGAATCGATGCAGGCCGCACTTGCCTGGGTGCGTTCGCACGCCGCCGACTACGACATCGACCCGGATTTCTTCCAGTCGAAGGATATCCACTTCCATGTTCCCTCGGGCGCCATCCCCAAGGACGGCCCTTCGGCCGGCGTGACCATGGTGACCGCGCTCGTATCAGCCTTGACTTGCCGGCCAGCCAAACCGCGCGTGGCCATGACGGGTGAAATTACCTTGAGCGGACAAGTCCTGCCGGTGGGGGGAATCAAGGAAAAGGTCCTGGCGGCCAAGCGCGCCGGTGTGCTCGAAATCATCCTGCCCGCCGACAACGAGCCGAACGTCCACGAGGACCTCAACGAGGAAATGCTCGAGGGGTTGTTGCTCCAATACGTAAAGTCAATCACCGAAGCCGTTGACCTGGCGCTTGAGAAGGAACCGGTGCCTGTCGAGGTGGGCAAGCCGACCCGCGAGGTGGCCTTGACCCCGGTGGCGGCAGGAACGCCGAATTAAAATCAGAAACTGGAAACTGGAAATGCGAAACTGGAAATTGTTATCCTCATTTTCCAGTTTCCAATTTCGATTTTCCAATTTCCAGTTTCTAGTTTCCAGCTTCTAATTTCTAGTTTTATTCTCCGTTTCAAAGCTGTTTACTTTTTCCTCGCGAGGCACTATAAATAGCGCGCTGGCGTAGGTAGCATCCCCTTGTGTGAGGACCCTTTATGTATTGTCGAAACTGTGCAAGGCAGTTGGCAGAAAACGCGGAATACTGCATTAACTGTGGCCAGAGGCCACTGCTGGGGTACCGCTATTGCCAGTCCTGTGGGCAGGAGACGGTGCCGGGCGCGGAAATCTGCGTGAAGTGTGGCGTGAGGCTCGGGCGTGGCGGCGAAAAGGACTGGATGGTGGCGCTGATTCTCTCCATCCTTCTGGGGACGTTTGGAGTGGACCGCTTTTACCTGGGGTACGTTGGGCTGGGGATTCTGAAACTCGTGACCCTTGGGGGCTGCGGCATCTGGTGGCTGGTCGATGTCATCCTGATCGCGATGAACAAGCTCCCGGATGCGCTGGGCAATCCGCTGCGACAGAGGTGACGGATGGCGCTGTTTTCCCGCAGGGTGCTGCGGTTGTTGGTCCTGGGCGTTGTGCTGACAGGGTTCTGTGTGCTGCCGCCGGAGGCTATATCGCGAGGCCCCGACCTGTGCTTGTGGCGCCGCCTTTTGCACCTCGCCGCCTGTCCGGCCTGCGGGAGCACGCGCGCCCTGGCGGCTTTCTTTCACGGGCGGTTTGGCGAGTCCTTGGCCTACAACCGAAACGTGCTGGTCACGGCGCCGGGGCTTATTGCGCTCGCTGTGAAGGACGTGTTCAGCGTCATAAAGAAATGGTGGGGGTGAGTGGGGAAGGCCAGGAATGAGCTATCCCGCCACGGCGGGTCAGCTGAAAGCTTCTTTTCTTTGGAAACTCGAGTGACGAGTTTACGCGGCCTTATCGAATCTTGGTGGACGGAACTCCCCCACGCCACAGCAGCGCGGTGGGCGGCGTTGTTTTTCAGTTTACATATCCTGACGCTCCTGATTTCCGTAACTGCGACGCAGGCCTTTCTTGCCGCTGCCACCGTCGCTTACTTGACCCACTTGCTACGCAGCCGTCCCACGATCAGTTTCCCACCGCTCAAGCTGCCGTTGCTTCTGTTCTGCCTGACCACTCTCAATTCCATCCTGTGGGCCGAAGATCCGGCTGGCGGCTGGGTCGCCGTCCGCAAGCTGCTTCTTTTTCTGATCTTGCTGCTGAGTGTAAACTTGGTGGCCAGCGCCAGGCACCTCAGAGCGCTTTTTCGAGGGCTTTTTTTCGTTTCCGCTTTAGCCGGTTTGGTGGGAACAGCCCAGTTTGTTATTCAGTATCACAATGTTCGTCACCTTCACCCTGACCGTGTCTACTACTACATGACATTGACCCGGATCCACGGATTCATGGGACACTGGATGAATTTTGGGGGCCAGCAAATGCTTGTCTTCACCGCCTTGCTGGCCTTCCTGATGATGTCCCACGCTGTCATTCCGAGCGCAGCGAGGAATCTCGCTCTGCTTCGGGGCGGATCGCCAAGAAAAGATCAGAGCAAGATTCCTCTCCCGCGACTGCGGGATCGGAATGACATGGTGCAACACGGCAAGGGCAAGGGGCTCTATGGGCTGGTTATGGCCGTCGTCGCAACCGCTTTAGTCTTGAATTTCACTCGGGGTGTATGGCTGGGTTGTTTTGTGGCAACCCTTTACATCGTGGCGAGGTGGAAACCACGCACGCTCTGGGTAATCCCTGTTCTGCTAGTCGTCGCCTATCTGGCCGCACCTTCAATGATTCGCCGCCGAGTGTCACTCGCCTTCCACCCGACTGACGACCCGGCGCTGGCTATTCGCCTGGAGATGTGGGGTGCGGGTCTAAGGATGGTCCGGGAACATCCCTGGGTGGGAGTTGGTCCTGAGAATATCCCGCAGGTCTACACCCAATACCTGCCGCCCGGCACGACGCCCATATGGGGATACCACGACCATCTTCACGATAACCTCCTGCAATTGGCCGCCGAAAGGGGTCTGCCTTGCCTGGTGGCCTGGCTGTGGTTCATGCTGGCACTTGGCTGGAACATCCTGAGGATTCGTGGCAGGCTCTCCAGCGAGCGGTGGGTGGCTGATGCAGCCTTTGCGGCTTGGCTGGCGTTTCTTGCCGAGGGCTTTTTTGAGTACAATTTTGGGACTTCACCCGTCCTGATGGTTTTTCTGTTCTTGATGTCCACGCCATTTGTAGCGGAACATCTCGAGAGCCGCACAAGAAAATCAAGCGTGGCGGGGCCTGGCAGCGAGGGGCGTTAACTCCGAGACCCGATTCTGTTACTCTTCTCCCTTTTGACTCGTCATTGTACTTAACATGTCTCTTAAACGCCAACTGCTTTTGGGGTCCGCGGTGGTGGGCTTCTTCAGCCTCCTGAGCGCCCTCTCAGGTATCCTCGTTGAGACCAGCATCGCGGCCAAGTTGGGGCTCTCCAGGAACTCCGACAGCTTCTATGTCGCTTTCACAATTCCTTACATCATCACCAATTTGCTTTCAGCGACCAGCCAGTTCTCGCTGGTGCCTTTCTTTTCGACGCTGGATTGGCGTGATTCCAGTAAGGGTCTCGGAAAAGGCGTCAGCTACGTGGTCAATCTAGTGTTCCTTGGGCTGGGTTTGTTTGCGGCTGTGGGCGGCATCGGGGCGCCATGGATCATGCGCGGAATCGCCCCTGGTTTCACACGGCCGCAAATCGAGCTCGCCACCCAGCTTAGCCGATGGCTCTTCCTGGTCATTGTTCCCGCGGGCATCGCAGAGGTCTTCCGCTCTTTCCTCCTGAGCCGTCGCAGCTTCGTCCTCTCCTCGGCGGCGGGCTTTATCCGGAATGTCGTGGTCATCTTGGTCATCCTGTGGCGCTTCGACCGCTATGGGCCCTTCAGCATCGTGCTGGGCTACCTGGCGGGTTATCTTCTCCAGATGGTCGTCCTGGGCGTGCAAATTGTGATTTCCTTTCCTGTCCGTTACTCCCTGACACTGACGGGAAGCGGTGAGGCGTTCCGGAGACTCCGCGGCGCCGGAACCGCCCAGATTGGTGGCGCGTTAGCGTGGCAGGTTGTGGTCCTCGCCGAGAGGATGATTGCCTCGTTTCTACCCGCCGGAACGCTCACGGCCGTGAACTATGGTTCGAAAATTCTGTACACCATGGTGGAATTACTGGGTGGCAGCGTGGGCACTGCCGCCCTGCCCCAGCTCGCGCGGGCCGCGATGAGCAAAGCTCACGAGGAGGAGCGAAGAACGTTTAAGGATATTTCGGAAATCAGTCTTTTCCTGACCTCCCCCGCGGTGGTCTTTTGCCTCATGCTTTCCCACAATATTGTCCGACTGGTTTTTGAGCGAGGCAACTTCACGCCGGCGGCCACCGGCCTGATGTCGACCGTCTTCTTCTACTACTGCCTCAGCCTCCTTCCTCTCTGTTTCATTCGGTTGCTCACTTTCTACCTTTTTGCGCGCAACGAGAGCGGGGCCTTTCTTCGCCTCTCCATCCTGCTTTATAGTCTCAACTTGGGATTCGATCTGTTTTACGTCGGTGTTCTCAGGTTGGGCGCGAGGGGGATACCACTGGGCTTATTGATTGCTTCGGCCCTTGTCTGCGCCCTGTCCATCCGAAGGAATCTTGGCGACCTCCGTCAAGCCCTCGGCCGGTCCGAGGTTCATTTTGCCTCGAAGAATCTATTGGGAGCCATCCTGGCGGCATTGGCGGTGTGGGCCTTGCGCCTCTGGGTTGCGCCCCCTCACTCCGGTTTCCAGAACTTCATTTATCTCTGCGAACTGTGCGGAGCAGGAAGTGTTGCTTACCTGGCGGCGCTCGCGACTCTGCGCATGTTTCCCGTCGCACAGGCGACGAAAATCTGGCCGGCGGATGATAATTCGTAAGAAAGCAGGAACAAGCAGGCGATGAAGGGACGGATTTCAGGGGCCGGGAGACGGAAAGCAGTAAGCAGTCGGCAGTAAGCAGGATGCAGCATGCGAGGGAGGTCGCCCTGCCACGGCGGGTCCGTAGTCGGTTGTCGGGCGCAATACACCACTTCTATGTAGCTCACATTGCTATGACGGAACCCGCATGGCAGGACCAGCAACGACCAGAAGTCAGAAGTCGGAGACAGAAGGCGACAGGGAGGTAGGGCGGGTGTTCTTCCCCACCCACTACCTACCACCTACCTACTACGTAAGCGATTTTCCTGTGCATGATATTCCCGTGATACGATGGAGTGCGAGGAGAACCGGCAAAGGAAAGACGCTCTTCCCGGCACTCCTCTGCGTCTCCCGTCCCCTGAAGACACCCGATGTACCGTAGGGCATGAAACTGACCTCCCCACAGCCTCAGGCCCCCGCGTCGTTGACTCCTGGCCGCAAGATCTTTAAGGCCGCTGCCAGCGTCGCCGTCTGCTCTGCGATTGCAGGCCTCGGGTCCACGGCAAAAGAGTTGGTGGTGGCGCGTTGGTTCGGCCGGGGCGACGCGCTGGACGCCTTCCTGATCGCCTTCCTCCTGCCCTCCTTCCTGGTGAATCTCGTGGCGGGATCTTTCAACGCGGCAGTGATCCCCACCTTTATTCAGGTTCGCGAGAGGGAGGGGAAAGAAGCCGCTCAAAGACTCTTTTCCGGCGTAATGGTCATCAGTCTGGGCCTGCTGGTGGGAGTTTCCATTTTGGTCGGCTTACTCGCTCCATATTACCTCCCTCTTCTGGGTTCAGGTTTCAGTCCGGCAAAGTTGATGCTCACCCGACGGCTTCTTTACGCCCTTCTGCCCTTCATTGCCTTAAGCGGACTGGCGGTGACTTGGACCGCGGTCTTGAATGCCGGAGAGCAATTTGGTCTGCCCGCCTTATCACTCATACTGACTCCGCTTTCCATAATGGCTTTCATTTTGTTGCTGGGCAGGAGCTGGGGTATTTTTGCTCTGGGGGTCGGAACCGTGACGGGTGTAACCCTGCAGGCCGCTGTCTTGGGCTGGTTGTTGAAAGAACGAGGCGTCAGGCTCGAACCCTGCTGGTATGGCTTGCATCCCGCGTTGCGACAAGTCATTGGCCAGTATGCACCCATGCTGGCCGGCGCCCTTTTGATGGGCAGCACCGAGCTGATCAATCAATCCATGGCCGCCATGCTGGAACCCGGCAGCGTGGCGGCCTTGAACTATGCGCGGAAGGTTGTCAGCCTCTTCATCATCCTCGGGGCTATACCTCTGAGCACGGCGGCGCTTCCCTATTTTTCCCAGATGGTGGCGAACCGGGATTGGAGCGGCTGCCGCCAGACTTTGAAGACCTATTCCCGATCAATTGTCCTGGTGACGGTCCCCATCACACTGGGGCTCGTAGCGTTTTCTCATCCTTTGATCAGAATTGTCTTCCAGCGCGGGGCCTTCACGGCGGTGGATACCAAGATCGTCAGCCGCGTTCTGGCCTTCCTTTCGCTCCAGATCCCTTTCTACATTCTTGCCAATCTCGGGGTGCGGTTAGTCAGCGCCTTGAAGAGAAACTCGGTGCTCATGGTGATTGCCGGGGTGAACATGGTCCTCAATATAATTCTCAATCGCATCCTGATGAGGTACGCTGGTGTGGCTGGAATCGCCCTTTCCACATCGTTCGTATACCTGGTCTCCTGCGTGTTGGTCTACGCTTCAATTGCCAAGACGTTGCGGCGACTGGGCGCGCTCGAGGAAGCCTATGGAAACAGTAGCCTGTAACCTCTGCGGCTCTACGCGTCACACAGCGCTCTACCAGATGCCCGACCGGCGCGGCTGTCACGCCGGTGTCTTCACCGTCGTGGAATGTGACCAATGCGGCCTGGGTTTTGTAAATCCGCGTCCCCCTTTCGCAGACATGGGGAAATATTATCCCAAAGAATATTATGAAGAAGAGTTCGCACAGAATCGCGCCTATCATCTGAGACGGTATGCGCGTGAAGCGAGTTACTTGAGACAAATCGAGAGAAGGCCGGGGCCCAAGAGCTTGTTGGATGTGGGTTGCGCGAATGGAGATTTCCCAAGATTCATGAGGGCGCGCGGATGGCACGTCGAGGGAGTGGAAGTTTCAGCTTCCTCCCAACCCATCACCGACTTCAAGGTTTATCCCCAGCAGCTTCCGGATATTCCGGTCAACCAGCCCACCTACGACGCGGTAACCGCCTGGGCGGTCCTGGAACACGTGCACGACCCAATGGCCTATTTCCGCAAGGCTTCCGAGGTCACCAAAGTCGGCGGGCTTTTTGTTTTTCTCGTTACGAATTTCAACAGTCTTGCCTCACGGCGCCTTTTTCTCGAGGACATCCCGCGACATCTCTATTTCTTTTCAGAAAAGGCTGTACAAAAGTATTTGGAAGAAACGGGATTCGCGTTGCAAAAAGCATACTTTGGAAGGGATGTCTTTGTGTTGCCGTCTTACAATTGGCTGCATTACTACGTTAAAACAAAGCTCAGGAGGCAGCCTTTCACTCACGCTGACATTCCTATGGCGCGGCCTGAGTTCTTCAAGCGTTACAATCTTAAACCTGGCATCTTGTCGACCCTGAAATACGCCGTCGCCCAACCCTTGACAGGCCTGGACCGGGCTCTTTTGCCAGCTCTTACGTGGATTCAAATACTGCGCAAAACGTATGGGATCAGTACTTACGTCGCGAGAAGGTTGGCATGATAATAGCTCCCCTCCTCGGCTGAGGAGGGGGTTAGGGGGTGGTGGGTACGAGAGCCAGCGCGCGAGCCAACCACCCCCTGGCCCCCTCCTTAGCTAGGGAGGGGAATTACGTTGAAAATCGCCGAAGACAATGAAATCAGCACGCAGAAGAGTCTTGTTTCTCATGCCGAACCTCGGCGGCGGGGGAGCGGAGCGAGTGATTGTGACGCTCCTGCGGCATCTGGATCGCTCGCGCTTCGAGCCCCATTTGGCCCTGGTCGATGCGGTTGGTCCTTACCTTAAGGAACTGTCAGCCGACGTCCTGGTCCATGACCTTAAGGCGCAGCGGGTGCGTTATGCCTTCCCCGGTATGGTTCGGCTGGTGCGCAAGCTGCGTCCGCAAGTTGTGCATTCAGCGATGTTGGAATTGAATATCGCCTCCATTCTGTGCAGGCCATTTCTTCCCCCGAGAACAAGGGTCCTGATACGCGAAGACATCTCAACGAGCGCTCAGAACTTCCAGCTCGGGAGAAATCTCAGGGTATGGTCGTTTCTCTACCGCCTGTATGGAAAGGCAGACAAGGTAATCTGTGTGGCGGATTATGTTCTCAACGACTTGGCTGAGAACTACGGCGTCCCACGGAGCAAGATGGTCAGAATCTATAACCCTGTGGATGTGAGTGAAACGAGGACGCTGGCAGACGCGATCGAGAATCCTTACTCCGGGGACGGGCCACACTTGGTTGCGGCAGGCCGTCTGTCAAAACAGAAAGGCTTCGATATTCTTCTTGAAGCCATGGCGCTAGTTCGCAATTCACTCCCCAATTCTCAACTGACCATCCTTGGGGAAGGAGATCTCCGATCGGAACTCCTGGCGCAACGGGAGCGCTTGAGCCTGAACGAGGCTGTCCACCTGCCAGGATTCCAATCCAATCCTTTCCCATATTTCAAGCATGCCGATCTGTTTGTGCTCCCTTCGCGTTTTGAGGGCTTGCCTTTGGTGGTGCTTGAAGCCTTGGCTGTAGGGACGCCGGTGGTGGCTTCGGACTGCCCGGGGGCGCTGCGTGAGATACTTGGGGATTGTCCGAGGGCCTGGCTGGTCCCGCCTTCCGACCCGAAGGCCTTGGCAGAAGGAATCGTCTCTGCCGTCAATTTTGCAACCAAAGAATTGCAGCCAGACGAAAGACTGGACGCTTTTCTCAGCCGATTCGACCTGAAGACCCTGGTGCGAGATTACGAGGAAATACTCGAGGCGTAAGGGTGGGAGAACAGGTTCCAGGTGTCAGGTGTCGGGTGCTGGGGCAATTGTGAATTATGAATTCTATCAAGGCGTTCCGGCCGAGCATCTCCTGACAGGTTGTTCAGAGGAGCTATTCCAGAGTCATCCGGGGTAGCCGTGCGCGGTGGCGAGATAAAGGATTTGCCATGGGCGGCTTGCGATGCCCCTACACCACTCCGCTTAGAATGACACGCGGATGCCGATCTTCAGCATCCTGCTAAAGCCCCATTCGCTGCCGAGATGAAGGGGCAACGTGATACCATCTTGTTAGAGGTCAAGGGAAATTGATAGAAACGAAAAATGGCGAGCCTTCCAGTTGCGATAGGGCAGGTGCAGAATTCTGGGAGGACTGGTGGAAAAGGAGCCGCCTGCCCGCTCCCATCGATCCTCATCGCCCCGGCCTCAAAAACTATGTGGTCAGGAAATTTCATCACAGCTTTGAGCGACTCTTTGAAGGCTACGACACCTCTTCAATGGAGCTGATTGAGGTTGGGTGCGCTCAGTCTGTTTATTTGCCTTATTTTGCGAAACACTTTGGTTTTAAGGTCTCCGGAATTGATCGCTCTGAAATGGGGTGCGATAGGGCTCGCACGATTCTGGAGAGAGAAGGAGTTAAAGGCGAGGTCTATTGCGCGGATTTCTTCTCAGTTCCGCCACAGCTCATCGGGCGGTTTGATGTCTTGATTTCCTTCGGTGTTGTAGAACATTTTGAGCAGACCGCGGAAGCTGTGCGGGCCATGGCGAGGTTGCTTAAACCCGAAGGGAGAATGATCACCAACATTCCGAACTTCACCGGCGTATTGGGAGAATATCAAAAGCTGCTCGATCGAGATATGTACAACGCCCATGTACCTCTTAGTCGCGAGAGTCTGGCTTCCGCTCACCGGGAGGCGGGGTTAGAGATTGAAAGCTGCGACTATTTTTTACCTATTTGTTTAGAGGTCTATAACTTGGAAAGGTGGCCCAAGCATCTTCTTTACTGGTTCACAATCCGTTCACACACAGCAATATCCAGGGCCGTGTGGTTCGTCGATGACCACATCGTTCGTATCCGGCAAAACCGTTGGACTTCTCCTTATATCAACTGTGTGGGCCGAAAGCCGCGCGCCCAGGCCTGAAGGACGCCCAGACTCCAAGAGCGTCCTCGTTCTGGATCATGCACTGTCCGCTGCCTACATCCTACAGCCTATTGTCTACCGTTCTTACGCTGTCCCCCCGGCAGACAGAAGGGGGGCGATGCGCATTAAGCAGAAGGCAGCGGGGAGTGGGGATAGTGAAGAAAGCAATATAGAATTCATAATCAGAATTGTTCCTAACCCCCTCTTTTCAACTGACCACGGACTCGCCGTGGCGGGACAACCGCTTCAGTGGCCTTTCTCAGCGACCTGCGAGAAAGAGCGAAAGCCTCTCAGGCCCACTTTTCCCGCCAAGCCTGAAACATAAGAACGTTCCACAAGTGACCCTGCCAATTCCGCTGCCCCGAAAGGTGCTCCGCCCAAAGTTCCCTGATCGGTTCGGACCGGAAAAACCCCTCTCTCCGCAGCCGGTCCTGGTTCAACAGTCCTTCCGCCCAATCGCTGCGGATTCCGGGGCAAGGTGGGCACGATTCCGAAATCATCCCGGGCAGCATTCCGAAATGAACTCGGGCACGATTCCGGGATGAAGCCGGGCGCGGATTCCGATTTCAAGCCGGTCACTTTTT
>JBEKIZ010000122.1:0-11807 GCA_050011515.1 Terriglobia bacterium
GCACGGCCAGGGGGAGTCGTACAGCGGCATAGTACCGACGAAGCAGCCGAACAGGGGCGGGGAGCCGCCAGCGGAGGTTGCGGAGGGAAGGCCGTTGACCAAGGAGAACACGCCACAGTCTAACCCGCGCCGGACACCGCGCCGGGAGAGTGGGCCAAGTGGGCTGGAGCGTGTGCGCGAGGCTTGCTTGCGCCTCGACGCCAACCATCCGAGGTAAGAACCGTGTGCGTTAGTAGCGCCCGCACGGGTCTGTGCGGGGGGCAGCGGGTAACCGCTGTCCCTACCGCGACCGGTGCACGGACAACACTGAAATCGGACGGAGCCGATTACCCTCAAAAGGCTTCGCGGGGCAATAGTGTCTGCTGATCTGGAGTTCCCGCCGTCCGCGCCCAAAATGGCGATTGTGGGCGGGCGCGACCAGCGCTAATATAGCACGGTGAAGCGCAGAGCTGTGCTCTGCGCCAGCCAGCCGTTGCATCCCGATGAGCGTACACAAGTTCGCTTGTTTTGCCAAGAAGCTGTGCGTCCGGCAATTGTGAATAGTGAATATGAATAGTGAATTAGCTCTCTCCCACTTGGGGGAGAGGGTGACCCGCCGTCCCGATGCAATTCATCGGGAGGCGGGCCGGGTGAGGGGGTCGGACACCTGCTGAAGTGCGGCCCACGAAGCTGGCGAGCCAAAACGGGCTTGCCGGAAGGGGAGCAGGCGGGGTAAAACAGCTTAGTGCCGGACCCCGTCCGTTGGCCGGTTCTGAGCTGACCACAGAGGAAAGACGCAGAGCTTGGCTCTGCGTCAGCCGACGCTGGGCAGGTCCCAGGTTTCTTGCTGGACACAGGTGGCATGGGTATTCTCAGAATCCCCGAAGGGGATTGATAAAGTAGCCGGGGGCGACGCCCCCGGAAACGGGCCGCCCCGCACAGTCGGACCCTGAAAGGGTCGAACTCGCGACGCTACATGGCGTCGCTGCCTGCAGCTATACGACCCTTTCAGGGTCGGTGGGCTTGGGGGTTAGTCTTCCGGGGGCGGTGCCCCCGGCTACTATATGGTGCCCTTGCAGGGCACGGCAGCGGGCAGCGCATCAGAGTCTCGTTCTCCAGAGACTCTGCGGCTTGTGGGTATGGAATCGGGCGTATAATTCTGCTTCATCTCCCGCTTGCGCCGCCTGGGATTGCAAAAGCAGAAGTCAGGAGTCAGAAGTCAGGAGCCAGAATGAAGAACATGCGCTCTCAGCGTTCTGCGTTGTGCCTTCCGCTTTATGCTCCTCGCTACGGTGCTCCTGAGCGGGGCGGTGAGCGCGAATCGCATTTTGGCCGTTGATCGTATACTGTTGCCGGCGGACGAACGGGCGCGTATTTGAAGGAAAAGCCGCAGAGTCTCTGGAATACGAGACTCTGCGCTACCGCCTCCAAAAACTTGCGAGGATTAACCATGAAGTCCTACACCGAATACCTTTGGTTCAACACCAAGAAGCAACGGGAGTTCATCAACATCACGGACGAAGTTGAGAAGGCACTGAAGAAGTCGCAAATCAAGGAAGGCCTGATTCTTGTGTCAGCCATGCACATCACTGCCGGGGTGTATGTGAATGACGCGGAAAGCGGGCTGATCGCAGACATCGAGGAGTGGCTGGAAAAGCTGGCGCCCTTCCGCCGCGATTACCGCCACCATCGCACCGGTGAGACCAATGGCGACGCTCACCTGAAGAATCTCCTGATCGGTCACGAAGTGGTGGTTCCGGTGACGAACGGGAAACTCGATTTCGGTCCCTGGCAGCAGGTTTATTATGCGGAGTTCGACGGCCAGCGGCGGAAGCGAGTGCTGATCAAGGTCATTGGGGAGTAGCGGGCCAGACAAGTCGATAGTCGAAGGTCGAGGGTCGAAGAAGGTAGGTCGGGGCGGAAGGACAGGTGGTAGGGGCAACTGTGAATTATGAATTCTGAATTGCCTACTGCCTACTGGTTACTGCCTACTAGCAGTTAGTGGGGGCAATCCAAAATTCAAAATCTAAGATTCAAAATTATTCAAAATCTAAATCAGAATCCAAGATTCAAAATCTAAGATTCAAGATTATTCAAAATCTAAATCAGAATCCAAAATCTAAAATCCAAAATCTAAAATTATTCGAGCCGCTTGCCGTCCGCGTCGTAGACTTCCACGGTGCCGTACTTTTTCAAGGTATCCTTAATCTGCTTGCCATCGCCCACACAGACAAACTGCAAGTGTTCAAGATCGACGTATTTCTTCGCCGCCTGCTCGACGGCTTCCGGGCTCACTTTCGCAACCTGCTCGGGATAGCGGTCCCAGTAGTCTGGAGGCAAGCGGAAGTAATTTGCCGTCATCCAGAAGTTGAGCAAAGTGGCAGGTTGCTCGAGCGAAAGCGCAAACCCTGCGACGATGGAGCGGCGAGCCTCGTCGAGTTCCGACTCCGGCGTCTTCTCCGTGCGAATGCGCTTGAATTCTTCCATCAATTCATGCATCGATCCGTCGGTGACAGCATTGCGGACCTCTGTGGAAGCCCTCCAAGCGCCCGGGTAGATATCTGAAGTGAAGTAACTATAAGCGCCGTAAGTGTATCCATGCTTTTCGCGCAGATTCAGAAACAGGCGCGCGCTGGGTCCGCCCCCCAGCACGCGGTTCATGACCGTCAAAGGAACGTAATCCGGGTCGGCGCGCCGCACCGCAAAGTCACCGGCAAGAATGTTGGTTTGAACGGAGTCGGGACGATCGACGAGGGTGATTTTAGTGGGCGCAGGTGGCGATATTTTTCCCAGGTCCGGGGGGGCCACGGGATGGCTTTTCCAGCCCCCGAAGGATTTCTGGACCAGTGCAACGACCTGGTCAAACTGGACGTCGCCGACCACGCCGAGCATGGCGTTGTTGGGGACGTAGTACCGCTCGTGGAAATCCTTGAGTTGCGCCGTGGTCATCGCCTTGATCGATTCGGGCGTGGCTGAAACAATGGAAGCGGCAAAGTCACCATAGAGCACTTTGTGGAACCGTTCCTGGGCCAGGAAGCCCGGCTGCGATCGCGCCTGCTCGACCTGGGCCAGTTGGCGTTTCTGGTATTTGGCAAACTCGTCGGCGGGAAACGTCGGATCCAGGACCACATCACTCATCAGTTCAAGGAGGCGATCCATACTTTCCGAAAGGCCGGAAGCGCTGACCGTGGAGGTGTCAGCACCGAATCCAGCCGAGGCCATGAGACTTGCCCCCAGACCATCAACGTCGGCAGCCAGTTGGGCGCTGGTGCGGTGAGTGGTACCCTCGCGGAGCATTTCCGCCGTAGCTTTGGCCAGTCCCGGCAAGCCCTTGGGGTCGGCCAAAGCGCCGGTTTTCACCCACAGTGTGAAGGCCACGGTCGGCAGCTTGTGTTGTTCAAGCACCAGGACGGTCAAACCGTTGGCGAGCTTCGTTTCACGCGGGCGCGGCAGCTTGACGCGCAGGACTTCCTTGCTCACCGGAGCACGGTTGAGCCGCTGCACCTCGGAGACTGCTGTTCCCTTCTCGCCCCCGGGGCCTTGCGCGCGGGCAGTTGTCCCGGCAAGGTCCACCAAGCAAAATGTGACGAAAAAAATCAATGCAATGCGCTTCATCAACTTCCTCCTCTACTGGGGCGCTGAAAAACCCGTCTGGCCTGTCATTCCGAGCGAAGCGAGGAATCTCGTAAGTCCTCTGTTTACAGAGATAGATTCCTCGCGCAGTTTACCCTGAACGGCCAGGGCGAGATTCCTCGCTTCGCTCGGAATGACAGTGAAGGGCTCGGAATGACAGTGTCCGCAAACGTTTTTCACCATCCTACTATCGGCCTGCTGCCGATTTCGCCTGAGAACTTGCGGGCAGCGTAGTCACTACCGCGCGTCCCGAAGTCACCAAGTATTTTTGTGCAGCCTGTTTGACCTGCTCTGCGGTAACGGCGTTGAATTTATCAAAGATGGTATTAATCAGGTCAGGCTCATCGAAATAGGCGGCGTATTGACCCAGCCGCATGGCCGTAAACAGCGATGACTGGCGGCTTTGGATCTGACTCCGCAAGTACTGAGTTCGGGCCTTTTCAATCTCCTGGGTGGTTACGCCGTCCTTTTGCACGGCTTCGATCTCGTCGTAGATGGCCTTCTCGAGGTCTTCCGGCTTAACGCCGGGGCGCGGCGTGGCCGTGATGTAAAGCAGGCTGGGGCCGATTCGCGCCTCCGGTTGCACCTGGATAGAAACCGCGAGTTGCTTCTCCTTCACCAGGTGCTGATAGAAACGCGAGCTTTGACCGGTGCCCAAGATGCTGGCCAGGACCTGCACCTCGAAGTTGTCTGGTGTGTCTCCGGGAGGAGTATGGTAGGAGATCAGGAGCTGGGGGAGGCGGGCCAGTGGGTCATAGACGACCTCGCGTCGTTCACCGTAATGCTCAGGCTCCGCCAAGTCAACCTTCGGAGGCTGTGGCTGCGACGGGATGGCAGCAAAATACTTCTTCACTTTCGCCAAGGTTTCCTGCGGGTCCAGGTCTCCAACCAGGGTCAGCACGGCGTTGTTGGGAGCGTAGTGAGTGCGAAAGAAGTCCTTCAGGTCATCCACGCTGGCGGCGTCGAGATCGGCCATGGAGCCGATGGTGGAATGCTTGTAGGCGAAGTTGTCGTAGGAGAGGTTATCAATCTCGAGCTCTGACTTCCCATAGGGCTCGTTATCGATTCCCAGCCGGCGCTCCTCCTGAACGGCATTACGTTGATTGTCCAGGTTGGCCTCGTTGACCGCCAGGGAGCGCATACGATCCGCCTCGAGGAAAAGGCCCAAATCCAACTGGTTTTTTGGCAGTTCCTCGAAGTAGTTCGTGCGGTCTTCATTGGTCGTGCCGTTCATTCCGCCGCCATTGTTCAAAACCAGGATAAAGTGCTCGCCCTTGCCCACGTTCTCCGAGCCCTGGAACATCATGTGCTCGAAGAGGTGAGCGAACCCGGTCCGGCCGGGGCGCTCATTGCGGGAGCCAACCCTATAGGTGACCGCGATGGAAAAGACCGGCGCGCTATGGTCGGGCGCGATGAGCACGCGCAGCCCGTTGTCGAGCCGCTGGTCGGTAAAGTCCAGCCGGGGGACCTTTGACTGCCCAGCGACCGCCTGGACAACACCCAGGAACAAAGCCAGGAGCAGACCCTGAACGCCATGCTTTCTCATAGGAAATACGCTCCAATACACCAGATTTCTGTTCACTGTGAGTTTGCTAGTCTGAATCATCTCAGACCGGGAATCAAGAAGAAAAGCCCCACGGTAGTGGGTCAATTTGATGTAGAGGCGGCTTTACGCCGCCATTTGGCGATCCCGCAGACGCGGGATCGCCGCTACAGCATCAAATTGACCCACCACCAGCCCCGCTGCTTGCTTGACGGCCTTCTCATTCCGTGGTATGCATAACCAAGTTAGTCGCCGGTTCGTAGCGAATCGGTTGAGAGGGAGTGTATGTGTCTCCTTTCTCGCATGACGCCTCCATCCTCGGGCCAGGCTTCTTGGCCGCTGGGTCCTGTAGTTTCTTGTATTTTGAACCTTCCTGCCTATCTCCAGGGCCACTCTGCCGGCTACCCTTGAGGAGTAGTACATGAAGCATCGAAAAACTGTCTGGAAATCATGCGTTCTCATGCTCTGCTTCTGCGCGGGATATATCCTCCAGGGTGGGCAAGTTAGCCATCAACTGCGGAGGTCGGCTGCTGGCGCGGTGCCGGCTGGAAAGCCTGCTGTGTCCTATGCCCAATTGCCTTTGAGTTTTGAGGCCAACCAAGGCCAGACGGATGAGCGAGTGAAGTTCCTCTCGCATGGGCGGGGCTATGGTTTGTTCCTGACCGGGGATGAGGCGGTGCTTGAATTGCAGGATTCAGGATTCAGGATTCAGGATTCAGGACCTAGAGCCAAGCCTTTTGGAGCCATGAGCGCGTTGCAATGGAGAAAGGGCGACGCACGACGGGCAACGGACTCTGTGTTGCGGCTGAAGCTCGTCAATGCGAATCAAAATGCCGCCGTCACCGGTACCAACGAGCTGCCTGGCAAGGTCAACTACTTCCTCGGCAACGACCCCAAGAAGTGGCTCACCAACCTGCCGACTTACGCCCAGGTGAGGTACCGAAACGTCTATCCCGGTATCGACTTGGTTTATTACGGCAACCAGGGTGGACAACTGGAATATGACTTTGTGGTGGCGCCGGGGGCGGACCCGGGCGCCATTACCCTGGGGGTGGGGGCGCAGGGGCAAGAGCGAAACTCGAAACTCGAAAATCGAAACTCGGCGGCCCATGGGTCGCTCCAAATCGCCCGCGATGGCGACTTGGTGATCCCTACCAAGGGCGGCGAGTTGCGCTTCCACAAGCCCGTCGTCTACCAAGATGAGCAGCCAGGAGCAAAGGACGAAATTCGAAAATCGAAAATCGTCAATCGACAATCGAGAATCGTCTATCGTCAATTCCGCGAGGGCCACTTCACTCTCGACGCCCAGAATCGCGTCCAGTTCGCGCTGGGCCCTTACGACCACACCCAGCCGCTGGTCATCGACCCCGTGCTTGTTTATTCCACCTATCTGGGCGGCAACTTTTATGACTCCGGCAACGCCATCGCTGCGGATTCCTCCGGCAATGCCTACGTGACCGGGGTCGCTTATTCCACCAACTTCCCCACTGCCTACCCGCTCCAGGCCTCATGCGGCGGATGCGTGAGCCCCTGCGAGATGAACGCGTTCGTGGCCAAAATGAACTGGAACGGTTCCGCCCTCAGCCTGGTCTATTCCACCTACCTGGGCGGCAACCTTTTTGACCACGGCTCCGGCATTGCTGTGGATTCCTCCGGCAATGCCTACGTGACCGGGTACACTGAGTCCACCAACTTCCCCACTGCCTACCCGCTCCAGGCAAGCCTGGCAGGTGTCGTGAACGCGTTCGTGGCCGAACTGAACGCGACGGGCTCGGCCCTCGTCTATTCCACCTATCTGGGCGGCAGCCTTGTAGACTACCCATCCGGCATCGCCGTGGATTCCTCCGGCAACACCTACCTGTCCGGGTCCACTGGTTCGCCCGACTTTCCCACTGCCAACCCGCTCCAGGCGAGCCGGCCCGGTAGCGCCTTCGTGGCCAAACTGAACTGGAACGGTTCCGCCCTCAGCCTGGTCTATTCCACCTACCTGGGCGGCAGCACCGCGGATGGAGCCAACGGCATCGCCGTGGATTCCTCCGGCAACGCCTACGTGACCGGGATCACTGAGTCGACCAACTTCCCCACCACCCCAGGCGCTTTCCAGACGAGCTTGGGAGGGACCGGTATCACCAACGCGTTTGTCGCCAAACTGAACTGGAACGGTTCCGCCCTCAGCTTGGTCTATTCCACCTACCTGGGCGGCAACTTTGACGATGAGGCCTCCGGCATCGCCGTGGATTCCTCCGGCAATGCCTACGTGACCGGGCAGGCTACCTCCACCAACTTCCCCACCGTCAACCCGCTTCAGGCGAGCTTGGCAGGTTTCCCGAACGCGTTCGTGGCCGAACTGAACCCGGCGGGCTCGGCCCTGGTCTATTCCACCTATCTGGGTGGCAGCGGGCATGACTCCGGCAGCGGCATCGCTGTGGATTCCTCCGGCAACGCCTATGTGACTGGGGCCACTACTTCGACCAACTTCCCCACTGCCAACCCGCTCCAGGCGAGCTTGGGTGCGCCACCAGGGTCCAGTGCCACCAACGCGTTTATCGCCGAACTGAACTGGAACGGTTCCGCCCTCAGCCTGGTCTTTTCCACCTATCTGGGCGGCAGCGCTTGCGACTATCTGTACTGCGGTGTTTCTGACTACGGCAACGACATCGCCGTGGATCCCTCCGGCAACCTCTACGTGACCGGGCAGGCTACCTCTAGCAACTTCCCCACTGCCAACCCGCTCCAGGCGAGCTTGGGAGGGAATGAAGCCACCAACGCGTTTGTCGCCAAAATCTCGGCTCCAGCCGCCACGGGAGTACAGCTCTCCCCCGTCAGCCTCGCCTTCAAGAGCGAGCCTGTGGGCTCAACCAGCCCTGCCCAAAGCGTGACGCTTACCAACAGCAGCACGGGTTCGCTGAACCTCACCAGCATTACCAGTAGCGGCGACTTTGCCCTCGCCCCCGCGGGCACTTCCTGCCCCTATAGCGGGGGCACGGTAGCCTCCGGAGCCACCTGCACCATCCTTGTCACCTTCACGCCCACGGGACTCGGCACGCGCAGCGGCTTGGTGACCATCAATGACAACGCCCCCGGCAGCCCGCAGAGCGTGAGCTTGACGGGGACGGCCGTCACCACAGCTCCGGTGGCCGACCTCTCGCCCGGTACCCTGACCTTTGGCGGTCAGTGGGTGGGCACAACCAGCGCCGCTCAGCCGGTGGCGTTTAGCAACACCGGCAACACCGCGCTCACCCTCAGCAGCATCGGCATCAGCGGTAATAACTACAGCGACTTCAGCCAGACTAACAATTGCGGCAGCAGCGTGGCCGCCGGCGGCTCCTGCACCATCAACGTCACCTTTACGCCCAGCTCGGGCGGCACCCTGACCGGCACCCTGATCATCACCGACAACAGCAACAACACGACGGGCAGCACGCAGACAGTGAGCCTGAGCGGCGCGGGCCAGGATTTTACGCTCACCACTCCCGGCGGAATTCCCCCGACGGCAACCGTCGCGCCGGGACAGACGGCGACGTATACTTTTAGTGTGGGCAGTGAAGGGGGATTCAACCAGACAGTGACCTTCACCTGTACAGGAGCTCCCTCGGAGTCGACCTGCGCGGTTTCCCCGAACCCGGCGCCCTCCGGCAGCAATATTACGGTTACCGTCACGACCACCGCCCCTTCGGCAAGCGCGCCGCGAACTCTTCCTCCCCCCCGACCGCGCTTACCCGGGCCCCAAGCCCTGCTGATGCTTGCCGCGTTTTTGGCCGGTGTCGCTTGGACAGCGCGGGCGTGGAGAGAAGTCAGACCAAGTCGGCGGCGGACAGTCCTGCTGCCGCTCGCGGCAGGATTGTTGCTGGCCCTGGGGCTTGCCGGCTGTGGTGGAGGTGGCGGTGGCTCCCACAACCCCGGGACACCCGCAGGCACTTACTTCCTAACGGTGACGGGCACAGCCGGTTCCGGTTCCACGGCCCGGAGCCACAGCCTGATTCTCACACTGAATGTGTCATAGCAAGCAGGCGACGGACTCAGCGGCTGTAGTTCCAGAGGCTGCGGAAAAACCCCTCCACGCTGTCATTCCGAGCCCTTCACTGTCATTCCGAGCGAAGCGAGGAATCTCGCTCTGGCCGTTCAGGGTAAACTGCGCGAGGAATCTCGCTCTGAGTATTACAATGCGAGATCCTTCGTCGTCCCGATCAGATCGGGACTCCTCAGGATGACAGCCTCAAGGGGCCTCAAATGCCCGAATGTCGAGTTTTTCCGCAGGACGGGACCATTCCCGGAGACAGACCTCGTTTGGGTTGCGTCACGGCTGCTGGCGACGATTGGTTCGAAAGAGTTTGCGGGTATATCGGGTCTACCGGGGCTAGCCAGATGAAGCCCGGCGCCGGGTTCTGAGAATAGCAGGCCGAGTCCCCTTCGATAATGAGCACGCTCGTCCATTGGACAACGGGAGCGACAATTTCAGCATCGGTGTACTTCGGGTAGAAGTAGAAACCCAGCGGATTCGTTGAGTTTACAATCACCGGCCCTCCCATATATATCCCGAGCGATCCCATCTG
This sequence comes from Terriglobia bacterium, assembly GCA_050011515.1. Classification (GTDB taxonomy): domain Bacteria; phylum Acidobacteriota; class Terriglobia; order UBA7540; family UBA7540; genus CAVROP01. The sequence goes on from JBEKIZ010000122.1 coordinate 9,709, forward strand.
GCTGGCTTGCTGGAATATATCCAGATAGTGCTGCCAGTTTGCCTGCGAGCTGAAGCCAATCCAAGTGTAGATGGGCGGGGTATCGTTTTCGCGGACAAGGACATTTCCCGCAGTGCCATACCAGGGGTCCGACGGCGTGGGCTGAGGGGGAGCTCCAGGGGGGAGAGTTACCAACGGGAGAGTTCCCGGCGTGAGAGTTCCCACGGAACTCCCGCCGGAGCTCGAGAGTAAACAAAAAGTGAGACAGACGAGAAGCAGAGAGAGCAGACAAGTCAGCCAAGTGATTGTGCGTCTTACCTGCGGGCAGAGAGCGTTCATGGCCACCCCCCCCGGGAATATAGTAATCCGGAATCTCCGTTTTCGCCTTCCGGATGGCAACAGTTATACACCCGAGGCCCTTCCGAGTAAAGGAAAAGTATCGCGCAATCTAGAATCTTACCCGTCATGGACACGGGTAACCTAACAGGCTGTGGATACAACCGAAAGTGCACGCTTCGACGCACGCTCAGCATGACAGGGAACTCGGGTGCGGGGTGAAGCCGTTTCGACATCAAGGTGACCCACAACCAATTCAGTGGTTGCGTTCTGGCCAGGCTGAGCATCTGTTAGAATGAGGGGTGCGAGGATGTGGCCCGCAAGTACCTGGGCGAAGAAATCCCCTCAGTCATGCCGCCTATTATTGAAGTAAAAGATCTCACGAAGGAGTTCAGCACTTTCCGCCGCCGCGAAGGCGTGAAGGGAGCGATCCAAAACCTCTTTGTGCGCGAACACCTGACCGTTCGCGCCGTGGACCACATCAGCTTCGCCATCAATCCCGGGGAAATGGTGGGCTACATCGGGGCGAATGGCGCGGGGAAGTCCACCACCATCAAGGTGTTGACAGGGATTCTTGTCCCCAGCAGCGGCCGGGTGATTTCCAACGGCTATGTGCCGTACCGCGACCGGCGGCGTTACACGAAGCACATCGGGGTTGTGTTCGGCCAGCGCACGCAGCTTTGGTGGGACATCGCGGTCATCGAATCTTTCAAGCTCCTCAAAGAACTCTACGAAGTGCAGGAGCAGGACTACCGCCGGCGGCTGGACTTCTTCTGCGAGATTCTCAACCTGAAAGATTACCTTCACACCCCGGTGCGAAAGCTCAGCCTGGGAGAGAGAATGCGTTGTGACCTGGCGGCATCGCTGCTTCACAACCCGCCCCTGCTTTTCCTGGATGAGCCTACGATTGGACTGGACGTGGTTGCCAAAGACCGCATCCGGGAATTCCTAAAAGAGGTCAATCGCAGCGAAGGGACGACGGTCCTGCTGACTACTCATGACCTTTCCGACATCGAGGAGCTTTCCAAGCGAATCATCATCATCGACAAGGGCCACATCCTCTTTGACGGCGACCTGGGAACGATGAAAAAGCGCTTGGCCAAATACAATCAGGTGAAATTCTTCTTGAAGGACCGCTCCGAGATAGCGCGGCTGTCGCAGATCACGAGCAACGGCATTGCCTGTGAGCGTGTTGACGAGCTCACCTACCTGATGCGCTTTGACCGCGACGAGCACTCCACCGCCGAGGTCATCCGCAACCTCGTGAACCAGCTCCAGGTGCGGGACATCTTTGTTGAGGAAGAACCTATTGAGGACATCGTGAAGCGGATCTACCTGAGTGGAGAGGTGGGATGATAGGCGACGGCGCCATCCATTCCCCCACCCTGTGGCAGCGGCGGATGCCAGCGCTACAGCGCCTCGGGCGGGTCTATGCGGAGTTCATCCGCGTGGGGTTCGTCAACACGCTCGCCTACCGCTTGCGCTACTACACGGGCATCGTAACCTACTTCATCTACGTCACTGTCTATTACTTCATCTGGAAAGCCATTTACGAACACAGTTCCACGATTGAGGGCTTCGACTTCAGCCATATCCTCACTTACATCGCGGTGGGTTGGATCATCCGTTCTTTCTACTTCAACAATGTTGACCAGGACATCGCCAACCAGGTCATCGAAGGCAAGCTGGCCATGGACCTCATCAAGCCCGTCAACATTCAATTCATGTACGTCGCCCAGGCATTCGGGGAGTCCTTGTTTCGCGCCGGGATGCTGAGCCTGCCC
>JBEKIZ010000123.1:0-11706 GCA_050011515.1 Terriglobia bacterium
ACGCCGTCGCGCCAGTGATACTGGTCGGCAAAGCAGCCGCCCGGCCAGCGAATGATCGGCGCCCTGATACGCTTGAGTGCTTCAATGGTGTCTTTACGCAGGCCGTTCTGGTTCGGGATGGCCGAGCCTTCGCCCACCCACATGGCGTCGTAAATGCAGCTTCCCAAGTGTTCGGTGAAGTGGCCATAGATGTTGCGGTTGATCTTCCCCACCCGGTCGCCCCAAATCACGTCAAGGCGGGCGCGCTTCGATTCGGCACCAGGTGCCGGCACGGCGAGCGATGGATGGCTTCCCGCCTTCATCGTCAGCGCGCCCAGCGCCGCAAGACTGCTGTTACGAAGGAATCGTCTGCGATTCATCTTACCCTCCAGTGTGACATGCGTTCGGCGAAGCTAGGGTTTACTCCATTCCCAGACGGATGTCCAGCGTTTTCAGCGCATCGAGGCTGACTATCAGGCTGGTTGTCACGCACTACGGCGTTGTGTTCAGCCAGACGGCCATCTTCCCCAGTCCGCGATTGCCCCAGATGCAGTAAGGAACGGCAGTGATCGGAACCGGCTTGGTAGCTGGGGGATGAACCGGCTGGTAGAGCACATCTTTCCAATCGTCAAGCGGGCGCAAGAGTCCCTGACCCTTGATGACCGTTATGCCGTCCAGAAGCCCAGGCGCGTATTGGCTTTCAAGCTGCGCTCCCAGCGGCAGAGTGATCTGCTCTACCGGCGCCTCTTGGTCCGCCTGCTCCAGGCAATAGATAAGCGGCCCGCGCCGAAGCGCGGTCTTGCCATGATCGTACAGAACTTGGGGATTGGCTTCGAGCCGTTGGATATCCATGGGCAGAGTCAGGTCAATCGTGTCCCCGTTCGTCTAGTACCGCCGGATTTCAGCGTAACCGTTAACGACGTGGGGAGAGAATTTCTCTCCCCTGACCTGGAAATCCGCACTGGGAGCCCATCCCGGAATGCGCACGCAGATGGCGAAATCCTGTGGCGCTTCCACGCCCACGGTAAGCTTGATCTTCCCATCCCACGGATAGTTGCCGGACTGCCGCAGAGTGACCTTCTTGCCCGCGAGGTTCGCGTTCACTTGACCGGCGATGAACAGATTCACCCACAGGCCGTCCGGCGACGCTACCTGGTCCAGGCATTAGAGGTTCGCTGCACGCTACCTTCGGCTTCCCCCCTTGAGCGTTTTACCTCTGATGCTCGAACCCTGAAACCGACTTCTCAATTCACCGTTAGCGTCAGTGTGAGGCCGTGCGTCAGGGTCGTTGGGCCGGATACAGAGGTCCCAGTAACGGTAAGGGTATACGTCCCTAACGGCGTGCCAGGGTTCCCGCCTCCGCCCCCTCCACCCCCCCCTGCGCCGCCCCCGCACGCAACCCAGGCCGTTACGACGAGGATTATGAGTCCTAAACCGAGCTTGGCCAGGGCCGGGACGCGGTGAAGCTTCCCGGATAAGCCTAATGCGAGCAGGACACCAATCAGGGCTAAAGCCCAAGCCCACATCGGTGGAAAAACTCTGAAGGCGCGGTCGTTTGTAGGCGTGTTAAAGGGGGCGCGCACAACAAGCGATGGGGCAGTTGTGGTAACTGTCACAGTAGCGGTAGCAGCATCCTTGCCGTCCAACGTGACTGAGGCCGGTGACACGGAGCAGGTGGCCTCGGAAGGCGCCCCGGTGCACGCGAGCGATACCGTCTGGTTGAAACCTCCTTGAGGGATAACACTCAAGGCGTAACTTGCCGTTTGTCCCCGTGTAACTGTGGCAGGGGACGATCCGGCGGGAACGGACAGGGAAAAGTCCGGGGCGCCGCTCCCTGTACCGGTCACGGCAATCAACTGCGGCTCTCCCGGAGCGTCATCGATGACGGTGATGTTACCGGAGAAGGAGCCAGACACGTTGGCGACAAAGCTTACCGTTATCGAGCAACTGCCTCCAGCCTGGAGCTGGATGCCGCAAGTGTTGCTCTGCGAGAAGCCGTTTGGGGCGGTAACGCTGTAGATGGTTAGTGGCGCCGTGCCGTTATTGGTGAGTGTAACGGTCTGGGCCCCAGCCTGGTTCCCAAACGAGAGGCTGGTGGTCGATAGCGCCACCGGAGAGGCCACCGTGGCCAGTTGCAGGTCCCACGCGCTTCGACCCAGCGTGGCGGCGCGCAGAAGGCGGGTGGGCCGGTGCAGCTTGAGCGCCGTCACCGTTACATTCGGCAGCCCGGCGCCTAGCAGATTCCAGGTATTGCCTCCGTCCGCCGTCGCATAAACGCCCTGCTCGGTCGCAATATACAAGGTGTTGGGGACATCCGGATCGACGGCGATATCATTGACCTTAAGGTTGGGGAGATTTCCACTGATATCCGTCCAATTCCCTCCGCGGTTGGTGGTTTTGTAAACATGGCCGCTGACGTAGCTCGCGAATGCGGCATACGCCGTGCCGGCGCTCGAGGGATCGGTGGCAATCTGGTTTAGGTAGATACAAGTCGGTCCGTAATAGTTGCACTGGACCAAGTTTGATGGCAATCCGGCGCCAATGTTCGCCCAAGTAGCGCCGGAGCCGGACAGGGCGTTGGTGGTGACGTAGACGCCGTTCGAGTTCCCCCAATAGACCGTGTTCGGGTCAGCCGGGGCTACGGCCAGCGCCTGAGTAAGCCCATTCCCAGGGCCTAGAACCGGTGAAATGGCCGTCCACGTGTCGGCGCCATCGTTCGTTTGCCACACGTGGCCGGCGGCGAGATAGAGCCGCTCGGAATCCGCGGGGTCCATCGCTAATCCCGGCGCCATCCCCGGTAGAAACTCGCTAGAATCGATGCCGTTTTGGGGCTGCGAGAAACTGGCCCCGCTGTCGGTGGACTTTTGCACGCTCGGCGGTGAGGCGCATGCAGCGTAGATCGTGCTCGGGTTCATGAAGTCGAAAGCGAAATCCGGCCCGCCATCATCACAGGCAACCGTCTGCCACAGCAATTCGCCCAAGTACATGTCCACGCCATTGCTTTGTGACCCAGCGAAGCCGATTTTCGGGCTGGTGGGATGAATCACGATGCCGAAAAAGTCGGTTGTCGCCAGCGTGGCATTGAGGTCGGTAAGTGTCCAGGGATTGGCCGTGACGTTGGTGGCTGCCCACACTCCTCCTTCGGTCCCGAGGTAGAGGACGCTGCCGTCCGCCGAAAACTCCATCCCGCCGTGGAATCCCGCGAAGCCGGCGTCGACAAACTTCCAGCTTGATCCCCCATCCACAGATTCAGCCACGCCAGCGCTTCCCGACACGACAACGTTCGGGTTCGCCGGATCCACCCGAACCATCCATGCGCACCCCGTGGCTATGGACGGCAGCGGGGTCCAATTTTGGCCGCCGTCCACGGTTTTGTACATAAAGGTGCCGGAGGACGGACAGTTTCCAGCGTAGAGCGTGGTCGGACTCGAGGGGGCCATGCCCAGAGCGAGAGAGGTCCCACTTGGCAGGACGTTGCTCCCCGTTCCACTGGCGGCAGTCCAGGTGTTGCCGCCATCGGTTGATTCATAGACTGTGTCCAGGCACGCATAGGCTGTGCTGCCATTGGATGGATCGAACATGACCTGGGTGCCCAGCGCCGTGCTAGGGGCAAGAACCTGATTCCACGTATTGCCACCATCCCCCGAGCGATAGACGGCTGTGCCGGAAGCCGACTGACCCACGGCGAGCAGGATATTACCGTCACTGGGACTGACGGCCAGCGACCAGATGGCCGCTTCAAGCCCTGAGCCGGTCGGCAACGGCCCCGGAAGTTGCGTCCAGGTGTTTCCCCCGTCGGAGGACTTGAGTATTCCCGCCCCCATGTTGGCGAAAAAGGCGTCTGAAAAGCCGGTGCCAGCATAGACGATGTCGGGATTGGTGGGATCGAGCGCCAGCGACATGATCTCCAACGAGGGTTGGTTGTCGGTCAAAGGAGTCCAGGTCTGTCCGCCGTCGGTAGTCTTCCACACGCCGCCTCCGTTCTCGCCCAAATACACCACGCTCGAGTTCCCTGGGTCGACGGCGAACGCATTGACCTGGCCAGAGTGTTGCCTCTGGTCCGTAAAGAGTAGAGGTTGCGGGCCGATCAGCGTCCACTGTCCGCTGGCAGCATCATTCGCGTGAGTATCCGCATGGCGTTTTTCTTTGCCGTTGGCGCTCATTCGCGCGGCGCGGGAATTCGCTTGGCGCGCTGCCGCGCTATTGAACCGACTCCCCGCGTCCCCCCTGATGATGTGGTGCTGTGCTAGTGGCTTCGAGGTTGATCCCGCCGCAAAAAACAATAGAAGCGACAGGAGTGCCTTCATCGTTCGCTCGCGACCGTGCGTCATGATCTCCCCCTTTCTCCGCTGGCCGGATGGGACAGGCGGCCGTTTTCACTGCACGATCTCAAAGTCAATCCACTGGCTAGCGACTGAATACTGGCGGGCTGCCAGCTTGTCGGTGACGGTTACCTGGAGCGCGTAGTCGCCTGGAAGCATGTCCGGACCGAGCGTCAACTCGCCCGACATCACCAGGCGCCGCGAGTCCCACGGAACCTGACTGATCGCTCCGGGGTTCTGCGTAGACACCAAGTGCCCGTCGAGGAGGATCTGAATTGTGCTCTCCAAGTCGGGAGGCTTCCCGGCCGTGCCTCGGCGAGCATTGTAGATTTCGAGTTCATAGCTCACCCGGTCGCCAACCTGGAATCGCCGCACTGCCGGCCCTTTGTCGCCCAGGGTGTCGGGGTTGAGGACGATGCCCGACAGGGTCAGCCTGCCCCGCCGCAAATCCGGGATCTCGGTGAAGTGGCTGGCGGAGCCTACCCTTGGCGAGATTGAATCACTTTGGGAGATTGAATCACCCACCGCCACCCGCAACTGATAAGCACCCGGGTCCTTGATGGGAACGTCCATACGGTAGTTCACGCCCCACTTCCGCAGCGCGTCGAGCTGCGAGGGCTGGAAGGAGACCCGGAACGTGCGGTCCAAACCGGAGACTGGCGCCCCGTTATCACCGAAGGCGGCGCCGACTATGTCGATCGCGCCCTTCTTCGTCCCATCCGGGCCATCCTGGAGCGTCAGGTCGCGCGCATCAATGTGCAGCCACAGACGCACGAGGGAGTCATTGCGTCCTTCGTTCACAAACTGCGAAGCAAGCTGGACGTGTACTCCCCATGTACCGAAGGGCGAAGTGAGGGCGGCCCTTAATTGCTCGTCGCGGGTACGGTAGGCGGGCCGCGTCTCTTCGTCCGGAATCCCGTAAAAGCCCGAGCGCGAGCGGACGCGCAGGCCCGGGACTTTGACCTTCACCTGGAGGCGATGATAGCCGGCCCACTTTTTGCCCGCCTTGAAGGTATCGGCGGGCGGCTTAAAGCCTATCAGATAATATCCGCCCAGGTCGTCCATGACCTCGCGCATTCCGCCTGCCAGATCATTGTTGTCATGAACGAAAATTCCGCCGGTTTGGTTCGCCAGGTAAGCCATGGCCCCCATTGATCCGAGATACTCCCCGATGCGGTTCATTAGCGCGCTCGCGACTTGGGATGGCTGGGGTCCAACACTGGGAGGGCCCCCTTCGATCGGCTGAAGTCCTGTCAAGTCGTCAGCCGCGCTCAACTGAAGGGTGGGCAAACCCCTCGTGTCGATCGTGTAGATGACCGTGGAGGAGCGATTGGCAAGGTCAACCAGCTCTTGCATCCTCTGCACCGGCGTTTCTTCACCCCGCGGGACGGAAATATTGTCCCTCGAGGAGCGATCGCCAGGGTTACCCGGCACTGGCCTCCTCTGTTGGACGGTTGGTTCACGAGGCGGCGGAAGAATCTCGTCGGAGGCCAGGATAAGCGCCTTGCGGCCAGGGAGGTCGCGTAGTCCTCTCACGACGTAGTCCAGCGCGTTGAAGGTGGCAGCGTTCGTGATCTGGTCGCAGTACCGGCGCAGGGGCAGCGGCAAGTCTGATTGCAGACCAAAAAGGCCGCAAGGTGAATCGACGACGTAGCAGATGCGGTCGATGGCCGCGTAAAGTAGACGCTTGTCGTTCGTGAATTGTTGGAGTACACCGAGGCCGCCGGAGGTGCGCAGGATCGCCACGAGGTCGCCGGGTTGAACGTCTTCATCGACAAACTTTTTCAGGGCGTGGCGAGCGTAGACGATGTTCCCAAACCGGATGTGAAAATCATCCACCACAATGGCGATAGTGCGGCGGACTTGCTCGGGCCGCAGCCGCGCCGGGGGAACGCTGGGGACGCCAGGCGGCGGTGGCTGAGCGGCACTCTCCCCTCGACATCGCCCGGTTACGGAAATGTAAGAGAAGTTCGTGATGGTCTGCGGGCGCCCGTCCTCGAGGATCTCGAAGTCCTCGGGCCGGAGATTTGTAACCGGGCGCCCCTTTGAATCGGTAACCACCGCATCAACCTGCACTAAGTTGACCGTGATGCGGATGACCCCTTGCGGGTTGGGATGCTCCGGGGCCTGCGCGAAGAGGGGCGCCACTCCGAATATGAAGATGAGAAGGAATCCGCTACGAACGGAGCACCGGACGATCTGTAACCGCCCGGCAGCCGCTGACACGATGGCCTCGATGACACCGGTCACAGTGACCGCTGGCGTGGAATGAAGGCAGCCTCCGCTGGAACCGCTCATTGCCAGTCCGCCTCCACCTTCCATCATATGCCGCTAGCGCATTTCCGGAAAGCGCGCAGGAGGCCAAGGAGGCCAAAACTGGCTGCGGGAGACAGGTCTTCCCGCGAATCCATACGTGAAAGACTGTCGCCCGGCCAGCGGGTCGGACTCGCCCTGGTCACGCTCGGCGAGCCCGTCACGCAGCCGGCCCAGCCTGAGCAGAACAATACCCTGATCAACATAAGCGGGAAAAAGATTGGGGTTCAGCGAGAGGGCACAGCTCAAGCTATCCAGCGCGGTCGCGAACTCACCGCTCTCGCTCAACGCCATCCCCAGGAACAGATACGCCTGCAGGAAAGCCGGATCGAGATGAGCCGCCCCTTTCAGCTCTGCCGAGGCCTTCGCTCTTTGTCCACCAAACCAGAGAGCCGCTCCCAGGTTGTAGTGTGCTTCGGCGAATTTCGGATCTAACTGAATTGCGCGATTCAGATGGTCGAGTGCCCCAGCCAGGTCACCCTGCTGACCTAGCACAAAACCGAAGAGGTTCTGAGCTTGAACATAATTCGCGTCAAGCTGGAGTGCCGCCGTGAGTTTCTCCTGCGCCCCCGGAAGGTCTCCCGTTCCGAGCGCCGCGAGGCCTTGTTTGTATAGCTCCTCCGCGGAGCCTAGCGCTTCGCGCGGCGAAGATTCTCGTGAAGCGCGTCGCGTGGCCGCCAGTTGCTTCAAAGTCGACCCCAGACTGTAGTAACCCTCCTGGAGGTCAGGTCGAAGCCGAAGCGCCTTCTCAAAGGCGCGGACTGCGCCTTCTAAATCACCCCTCTGTCTTAGTACATCTGCGAGGTAATACTGCGCCTGCTCGTTGTCGGGTTCGAGGGTGGTCACAATCTTCAAATATCGCTGCGCGCCCGCTTGGTCACCTTTCATCCGCAAGGCCATGGCCAGGTTCATGTTGAGCGAGGGGTCGCGAGGCCGCAGCTTGAGTGCCTTTTGGTAAACTTCCAGGGCCTTGTCCAGTTCCCCTGTCCTGATCAGCACCGAAGCCAGGTTGTTGTGGGCCCGCACGTAATCTGGCTTCAGAGCAATGGCCCGTTCAAACTCGTGGATGGCCGGCAGAGGCTCGTTTTTTTGCTCGTACACGACGCCGAGCCAGTTGTGAGCCTCCACGTTTCGGGGGTTGACCTTCAGAATTGCCTGGTATTGATCGGCCGCCTTTTCTAACTCTCCCGCGTGATGCCAGAGAAGGCCCAGGGCCAAGCGCGCGGGCTCGAAATCCGGCTTGAGCTCCACAGCTTTGGCAAGCTCGGTCATCGCTTGCTGCGGATCTCCCCCTTCCCCCAATGCCATGCCCAAGTTGTAGTGCGCTTCGGCATAGGCCGGATCGATTTCTAGCGAGCGGCGGTATTCCGCCAGAGCCTCCTGGGGCTTACCCTGCCTCGCCAGGGCCAGCCCCAGCCCGTGATGGGCCTGTGCCCGCTGCGGGTCAATCTTGATTACCATTCGGAACTCATCGGCAGCGGCTTGCCAATTCCGCCTTTTTAACATTCCCATCCCTTGCTCGAAGTGCAAGTCTGCCGGCTTGGGTGATGGCTGCTGAGCTGCCGCCTGCCAGGAGAAAAGGAAAGCCGCACAAAAAATCAAGCTGCAAAATAGTGATAAGACATGTTGACGGGGAAGCGGTCGCGCTGGCGCACGCAGACCTCGGTGTGCAGGCTGTTTCGTCGTGCGGGGGGAGCGATCAGCCATCGAAATCTGTTCCCGCTGGCAGCGGCCTCCCACATAAAGGGCTTGCAGCCTCCTTACTTTTGTTTCATGTCCATCCATCGGCAGGTCAGGCGTGTTACTGCGGGTTCGGCAGCTAGAATTCGGTTGCTCCTGTTGCAACTGCTGCGCGATTTTGATTTCTTTGGCCGATTCCTCGCGTTCTCCCAGTCGCGCAAGGAGTACGCTGTAGGGATAGTCATCGGTGAATGAATTATAGTCCATTCGCAGCACCTGCTCGAGCTGTCCGTGCCAAAAACTTTAGTGTCGTTCCCGGGCGGTCGTGGGGCTGGATCGAGAAAATCAGCTTCCAGGATGCCGCAGGATCGCCGATCTCGCATTGACCCATCCCCCTGCACCCTCGGAATCAGAAACCGCACTCAGCGCGCCGGCGCGGGCCTCCCCTTGCGCCGCGGCGGGAGGAGGTAGGGAGTAGTGCTGTTACTGCAAATTCCCGCCCGTCACCTGGCCGAGCGCTGTAGCGCCAAGCGCTTGGTGAGCGTGCTTCTGGTTACATGGGGAATCTCAGAATGTCATGTCATCCTGATCCCGCCCTGCGGGAGAAAGATCTGTTTTTCTTCGCGCCACGCGATGAAGTTCGCCATTAGTGCCACAGGGATGCAGGCAGAGAAACCGTGCGGCCTTATATTCGAAGGATCCTTGCGGTGCGCAGCGGGGTTAGTTAAGCGGCGGTGGCCCGGTGGACTCGCGGATGACCACTTCCGGGTCGATCAAGAAGCCGCGGCCCTGCACCTGCCCACCTTCGGGTGGAACGAGAGCTTCGAACGACAGGCGTCCAATCTTCTCCCGAGGGATATTGACCGTGGTGAGAGCCGGACAGGCGTACCCGGAGAGACTGATGTTATCGTAGCCGGTCACGGACACGTCCTCGGGAACCCGCAAGCCACTTTCCCGAAGTGCCTTCAGCACTCCCAGGGCCATGTAATCGTTCACGCAGATGATCGCCGTGGGCCTGAAGCCAGTGGCCAGCAGGGTCCGCGTCGCCTGCTCTCCTCCTGCGGGTTCGTCCCGGTCTGCGACGGTGGTGAACTCCACGGCTCCGGCATGACGCTTCATCGTTTCCACGAAGGAAACTTTGCGGTCAAGGAGCGGCTCCAAGCTGGTGTGGTGGCCCACAAAGGCCATGTGCCGGTGCCCGAGCGAGTACAGGTATTCCACGGTCTTTTGAATTCCCTTTTGATAATTCACCCGGATGTTCGAAATGTTCTTCGCCGGCGTCCCCACGTCGTAAAAGACAATGGGAAGGTTTGACTCGATGAGCTCCTGCATGAGGGCTGGCTCCATTTCGGAGACAATGACCGCCAGCCCCGCCACACGACGGCCCAGCATCAAGTGCACACTGTTTACCAGCCGACGTGGGTTGTAGTCGGTGTTGGCCACCACCACCTCGTAAGCATGGCGGCGCGCTTCCGATTCCAGACTCCGGAAAATGTCCAGGAAAAACGGGTTCTCCAGATTGGAGACGATCATACCCAAGGTGCGGCTTCTGCCGCCCGCTAAGGTTCGAGCGTGGATATTGGGATGATACTTGAGATCCTGAACCACTTTCAGGACACGCGCTTTGGTAGTATTCCTAACCGGACCGGTTTCGTTAAGGGCGCGAGAAACCGTAGCAACGGAAACCTTGGCTCGCTTGGCGACATCTTCCAGTTTCATGTGGGATTCGGACCTCGCAACAGGGGATGATCATAGGCGAAAAGTGAAAGCGCTTCGCTAGAACTAAACGTCTGCGTAAGATTAACATAAAAGCCTGGCGCAAGGCTATTCTCTGCTGGTTTCAGTCCGTTTGCAGGAGGTTGCCGGGAAGGCGGGTACCCTGCTGTCGTCCGGGAAAAGGTCTGTGAGGTTTTTGCGCTCGGAGCGTCCCATTTCTACTTTCAAGCTCCGCGAATTTGTCGGAGGAAATTTGAATGGACTTCGAGCGCAGGACCGTGCGCTTGTGATGTTAATGCCTGCCTGCGCGTACGCTTGGACGTATTTGACGAAATAATTCGCAAAGGGAGCGTACATGCTGGATAACAGCGATCCACCAATCATGGAACCCGAGTCCTTCATCCAGCCCGGAGGGCTCCAGGGATTGGCCATGATCTCGAGTTGCGGGTTGAGCGCCTTGGCCTGGAGGATGAGCGGAATAATATCCGCCTGGTCGTGCGCAATCGAAAAATTCGCCAGGGTGGGATCGGGCTGGCCCCCGTTGTCATCAAAGGAATACACCGACCGCGCCAAGTCTGAGGCGCCCATGGGGTTGCGAAGGAAGCTGAGCCCGATGCCGCCGCCTTGGCGAGTGAACAAGTTGCTCATGGCCGTGGTGAGCTGCTTGGGGTTTGCCACCTCGTTCAGGAGATACATCGCAGAGTCGGTGGTAGCCGCTCCAAATCCCTCGATCGTCTGATAAACCTGGGTTTCATCCATATAAACCAGATTGCCGCATCCCTCAGTGGGCTGATCTCGGCGAGCGCCTTGAGCATGTACACACGAATTTTGACGTCTACATGCTTGGGAAGCTTTTATGGTGCATGATAGCGGGCCGACTTAGACTCCCTCGTGAGTACCGTAAGAGGCCAGGTTTCAATCTGACGGAGATGTTCCCCAACAATCAAGACATGCACATTGTCAACTGCATTCTGGACCGATGCGTGGTCGAGGAGCCGCGCGACTGCCTCGAGTCGGCTCAACAACTTCTCCCGATCGTGGACGAAAACTTGGCTATTCTACAGCGGGGGAGCCATCAACTTCGACGACAAACTCGTATGGTTTCTCACGGCCAGCTACGCCGGGGAAGAGCACCTGACCAAAGGCCATCGCAGCAACAAACCTCTCTACCTCACCGAGGCGGAGATCTCCAGGCTCCAGCAACTCAAATCGCTAACTCCCAACGCCACAGAAAACGACTTGGTGTTTGCGGATCCCAAACACCCAGACCGGCCGATGACCGAGCAGAACGCCCTTCGCTGCGGGTTAAAGAAAGCCGCAGAGAAGATCGGGACTCACCTTACTTGGCACCAACTGCGGCACTGGTCGGGAACCATGCTCTACCGGGCCGGTGTGCCGATTAATGTGATCCAGGCCAGACTGGGTCACTCACGCTGGCAAACGACCGCGGATTGGTATATCGAGTCCGACAGGGAAGGGGAACGCGAGGCTGCAAATGTAGCCTCTCGGCTCCTGGAGGCTGGAAGGGAAGGCAGGACGATTCATCCCAAATTGTTAGCGCAACTGTTTGCAGCAGCTTCGGAAACGGCAGATAGGCGCTTCCGGCTGTAGCTAGGAGCCGCGCATCTCCCGGCGTTCCCCTCGAGTTCTCCTGAACCCTTCCTATTTTCGCATTCCCCAAAAAAGGACTTGACAG
>JBEKIZ010000124.1:0-11484 GCA_050011515.1 Terriglobia bacterium
CGCGCCAGTTCGAGTCCCTTCTCCTTCTGGCCGGCGCCCAAGTACGCCTGGGTCAGGTTGAAGAGAACCTCCGGGCCTTGTGGCTGCACTCGGCTGAAGTAAGTGATAGCGCCTCGCGGGTCGTTCCGGGCCAGCAGTAGCAGCCCAAGGTTGTAGTTCGCGTCGCGGTTGGCCGGGTCGTAGCGCAGCGTGGTGCGGAACTCCCGTTCCGCCAAGTCGTTCTTCTGCTGAATGACGTAACTGTTGCCCAGATTGTTGTGAGTCTCCGGCGAGCGAGGGTTGCCCTTCAGAGCCTGCTGGAAGGCTGCGCCCGCTCCGGCAAAATCCTTTTGCCCTCCCAGCGCGATGCCGAGCAGATTGAGACCCTGCAGGCTCTGGGGAGCCAGCTTGAGGCCCGCGCGGATTTCCGCCTCCGCCTCTTTAGGGCGGTGCTGAGCCAGTAGGTCTCGTCCGGCAGCGAAGTGCGCGTCGGCAGCGGTCAGCGGCTTTTTTGCGACGGGAGAGCGGGGCGCTGTCTGGGCGTGGATCAAACCCAGCGGAAGCGGCAGTCCCGCCACGAGCAGCGCTAGATGCAGAACCAGCTTCGCTCGTGGCAAGCGGGCAGCGCTCTCGGCGGGCTTGTCCAATCTTCCTCGCGGCATCATGCGCCTCCTGCTGAGTGTAACTCCGCCTTGGCCAGGGAATCTACTGGCCCACCTGTTCAAGCATGCTCCTTGCCGCGGCGTGCTCGGGATGCCGGGCGAGCCACTCGCGCAAAATCTCGCGGGCTCGAGTCTTCTCTCCCTGCGTGATGTAAAGCCGCGCCAGGTTCAGGTAGGGCTGATCAAAATCGGCCGCCACCCGAATGGCTCTCTGGAACTCCTCTTGGGCCTCAGCCGTCCGTCCCTGGTGCAAAAAGAGCACACCGAGATTGTTGAGCGCCTCCGGGTAGTCCGGGCGAAGCTGAAGGGCCTGCTGCCAATACTTGAGCGCCCGGTCCGTATCGTTCAGTTGCGCGTAGAGCATCCCGACACCGTAATTCATCTCCGGGTCGTCCGGGGCCAGGGCGACAGCGCGTTCTAGAGCCCGCTTCGCCTCGCTGAAGCGCTGCTCGCGGCGGTAGACGTTTCCCAGGTTGAATAAAGCGAGGGCGTAATCGGGGCGCTGGCGGATCGCCTCCTGAAAATAACGGATGGCCTCAGGGGTCTCGCCGGCCTGCGCCGCGAGCAATCCGAGATTGTTGAGCGCGTCGGGATACTCGTGGCGCAACTCCAGCGCGCGCTGAAGATGGCGGCGCGCTTCCTCAGGCTTCCCTTGCTTTAGATAGAGCGTCCCCAGATTGTAATGCGCTTCGGCGTAATTGGGGTCGGTTTCGAGCGCCAGGGTGAATTCCCGAATTGCCTGGTCGTAGTATCCTGCCTGCGAAAAGGCCGCGCCGTAGGTGAACACATTGCGCCGGAACTCGCCCAGGTAGAGCTTCCCGGGGAACGGCAGCGTTAACCTTACTCTGTCTTCGGGAGTGTGCGGAATGCGATGACAGTCCGCGTTCAAGCGCTCGGCATCGACGGGTCCTTGATACACCTTCACAATATACCCCTTGGGGTCGATAAGAAACGTCGTGGGCAAGCCGAGATTACGCCGCCGGTCAAACATGAAGTGGTAAACAAGATTGTAGATCCCGGTCACGTCATCGCTGGTCAGCAAAACAGGCAGCCGCAGGGAATTCCCGTGGACGAAAGCACGAACCTGCGCCGCCTCTTCCGGCTTGTCGAGATTGATGGCCAGCACCTCGAGAATCCCCGGCCTCCTCAGCGCCGGCGAACGGTCAAGAGCTCTCAGAGTTTCGACGCTGGGCGGGCTCCAGATAGCCCAAAAGTTCAGAGCAACTGCCTTGCCTCTCAGCGCCGACAGAAGATGGCTCTTCCCTGTGACGTCCGGCAGTTCGAAATCCGGGGCCAGGATGGGGTCCATCAGCCAGGTTTCACAGGCGGCGGGCGGTGGCACGGCCGCCGGGGGATCGGGAATCACAGATAAAGGTTGATGGGGATGGAACGCCTTCGCCTGGAATCCCTCCGCGCCTTCTTCGATCTCGATGCGGTGATTCGCAGGCAGACCTTCAAAGTGTTGCACGTTGCCGCTGGGCCAGCGAATCTCGGCGCTTGCGGAAACGGCCTTGCCTATTCCGAAAAAAATCTCCTTGGTGTGTTGCGAGGGGAAGCCGGTGCCGGCTTGCAGGATCTTCATCTGTCGCCCCTCCGCAGTCTGGAGGATGACTGCCGCGCCGACCGCGTCGCGGTTGCTCTTGGCGCCGCGCAGTCGGAGGGCCAAAACGTTGCCAAGACCGGTTGCTTCGCATCGTAGGATGCGTAATTGGGGTCCCGTTCGATTTTTCAGGGCGATCTCCAGCCGCCCGTCATGATCGAAATCAGCGAGGGCGAAGGCCCGGCTGTCATCCGGCAAATCCAGGCCGACCGCGCCGGAGATGTTGGAGAAAGTGCCGTCGCCGTTGTTGAAGAAGAAAACGTTGCGTTGATAGCCTGCCCAGGTTCCGTCGGAGCGGATCAATTCGTTGATGGCGTTCCAGCCGAGTTCGTAGGGGAGCGTGGGATGAGCGTCCGCCGGAGAGCGCGAAACCACCTGTTGCCAGAAGAAGCTTTCCAGGTCATCGCGACTGGGACCGGAAATCATGCCGTTGGCGATGTAAAGGTGCGAGCGTCCATCGTGGCCGAAATCCCAGGCGTGGCAGGACCATGACCAGCCCGCCTTCTCGACTCCCGCCACGGCGCTGCGATCCTCGAAGCGGCCGTTGCCGAGGTTGCGGAAAAGGGAATTTCCTTTGGCGTGGTGACGGAACAGCGCCCGCACATCCGCCGGCATTTGTTCCGGAAAATTCATCTGCGCCGTCAAGCGCATGCCGGAGGCTTCCCACATGTCCGAAACGTAGAGGTCGAGGTTCTGGTCGTTGTCGTAATCGAACCAGCAGGAACTCATTCCAGGTCCAACGTCCACAACCCCCGCTTCCTCGGCGATATCCGTGAACGTCCCGTCTCGGTTGTTGTGATAAAGATTCTTCCGCCCGAAGTCGTTCACTACGTACAGGTCCGGCCATCCATCCTGGTCGAAGTCGCACCAGGTGCAGTCGAAGCTGAAGCGGTCGTTGTTCTGATTGAGGCCTGTCACCGCCGTGACATCCTGGAAGCTCGCGTCGCCCTCGTTGTGGAAGAGGAAGTTGGGCGGGCCGTTTCGCGCGTCGTAATACGGGACCGGAAAGTGGTACTGCTCGAGTCCCTTGTAGTAACTGTACAAGCAGAAGTAGATATCCAGGCGGCCATCGCGATCGTAATCGCCAAAGGCCGCGCCGGTGAAGGTTCCCTGTGGGGGTCGCGCAAACCGAAACGCCCCGGGCTTCAGCGCAAATCTGCCGTTCCCCTGATTGAGGAAGAGCAGAGGGCCGTTGGCGGTAACGACGACCAAGTCCTGGTGACCGTTGTTGTTGACGTCCGCGAAGAGAGCGCAAGGGGTGTTGTCCAGGACGCCCACGCCGGCCGCTTCCGTCACGTCCTCGAAAGTTCCATCGCCACGGTTGTGGTAAAGCCGGTTGGGAAGTCCCGAGGGCTGGCAGATGTAGAGATCATCAAACCCATCATTGTCGTAGTCACCGGCCGCGATGCCGTTGTTTCCGTAGATGTCGATTCCGGTCGCCGCGTCAAGCACCGTCCGCCAATAATCCGCGCCACGCAGCATTTGCGTGCGGTAGGAGGAGACGTCCTTGAGCGCAATCGAGGTGATGTCCACGAAAATCGGTTGATGGGAGAGGCTCTGGATTTCCGAAAGGGGTTGCCACTTCTTTGCCACCAATTCCCCTGCGGGGCTCTGCTCCCAATCAATCTGCCACACGCCGATTCTCTGCAGGCGGTGCAGCCGCGGCCCTGTGCCCACGAGCGTGTACCGAATCTCGGTCGTGATGCGGAGCGGAGAAGCCGAGGCGACCTCCAAATCCGCCACTTTGAACTCGACGATGAGAACCTCTGAGATCAAACCAAGTGAAGATCGGAACTCCTCGAGAAAGGCGTCCCGGCCGAGTGACAGGTCCGAGGAAAAACTCGCGCGCCGGACGGCGAGAGTCGGATCCTCGCGGATGCGGTCAAACCCCTGGGGAGCGGGCGAGGCCGCCGCGAGTTGCGGCGAAAGGAATGCCGCGAGGGCGCCCACATCATTTTTGTTCTTACGAAGCTCAACCGCCCATGCCGAGAAATGGCTCTCGATCTCGCGGCCATACCTCTCGCTGGGATAATCATCCACCTTCTGCCGGGCTTTCCGGATCAGCTCCTCGAGGGGAGAGTGCACCCGATATTGCGGAAGAATTCGGTAATCAGAGAACAGAGGGGAGACCACGGGGAGCCCTGTGGCAACTTCCTGAGCGCCCGGAGAGGCAATTGCCCCGAACAGCGGCGCGGGGAGGAGCAGTGTGGATGCATAGCCACAAGCGCTCAGGAAATCCCGCCGTGAAAGCGTGCTTTCGATTCGCCGTGGACGATTTCCCATGAATGCTCCCGATCCATGTGAGGTGTCGGACGCTCTAACCTAACAACAAGATCGTCAGCGGTCAAGAAAGCCTCCTCCGGTGACGTAAGTTTTCCTGTGTAAAAGGGAGGAGGGTCGAAGTTGGTTTTGGGCTAACAACCTGAAACCAGATCCTTGTTTCCTGGAACACCTCAAGAATGCGAGGGTCAGCAGATAGGTGCAATCGAATACTCATGAGGTTGCGTCTTTGGATTCACTCCGGCAAACCGCCTTCTACCGATCATAGTAACCGTACTTCTCGATTTCGTCCCACATGGCCAGGACATTCTCGAGTTTGGCGGCAGGATGAATCTCGGTAGTCGAGCCAATCCAGAAGCGCCCTGCGGCCCCGGCTTCGTCGATGGTCTTCCGCACTGTTTCCCGGACCTCTGATTCGGCGCCGAAAGGCAGGAGTTGCGAGACGTCAATCCCACCCATCAAGATCCACTCCGGATAAGCCTTCCGGACGTCTCCCGCATACATCCTCGACAACGGTTCTAGAGGATTGATTCCATCGATCCCAGCTTGGCGGAAATCCTCTAGCACGGCCCAAAGGTTGCCGTCCGAGTGGTAGATCACTTTAATTCCGTGCTCATGCCACGCATCCACCAACTTTGCAAGCCGCGGAAAGAACTCCTTCCGCAGGAACTTAGGCGAGAAGAAAACCTGTTCCGTACCGGCGATATCGGAATAGACCAGAGTTACAGGTGATAAGTCGGGGTCGGCTGTCTCGTGGACGCGTTGGATCTCCGCCCAGTTCAGCGCTTCCAACCAATCCGATACGAGCTGAGGGTTCTCCGCGTAGGCATAGGCCAGCAGGTCCAGTCCCGCCCGCACGTGAGCAGTGTCCAGCCCCACGGGGCTCTCGTTGGGGAAAATCACGGTGTTCTCGCCAACCTTCTCCTGCAACTCCAGAAACTGCTCGCGAGGTGACTTTGAAGACGCTCCCCAGACATTACTCTTCCCGGCGAAGGTGAAAATGTCGCCAAACTGGCGACGGTGGATTTCCTCGATGTTGCGGGGAATGTAATCGAGCAACCCCCGCACATCGTTGAACGGACGCTCGATGAGCCAACTGGTCCACCATTCCTGTTTGTAAACGAAGCCGTCCTCGTGCCGGATGAGCTTCTCTTCCACGGGCGGCGCTATCCCCCGCGTAATATCAAGCCGCTCGCCAATGGTTTTGCACAGCAAGTCCAATCCGTTCTGCAAGGTGACCTTCTCACCCGTAGTATATTCAATGAGAGGTATATGCTGGATGAGATCAAAGACGGGTACACGGTCAGGGAGTTCACCCCGCAGAGTGCATTCAATGCGCTGCCGTGCCGTCATTCGATCCCTGGGAAGTTTGCGCATCGCTTATCTCCTCTTCAACAACAACCACACCTCTTGATGACCGTTTCGGCGAGCATATCAACGACCACGGCGGTCCGTACCGGCATGCTCTGTGCCACCCTGTGGGCGTCAGTCCCGAACTAGCGCTTTGGACTTCTTCATGATACTCCCCAGCTTTATGTGTCAACAAAAATCGAATTCCAAACTCTGAAACTGGCTCAGGATGACATGTCATTCTGATCCCGCCTTGCGGGAGAAGAATCTGCTTTTGGTTGCGACCGAAGGCCGGGCTGTAAACTTTATGCGGTGCTTGGCATTTGCCGATAGAGACGAATGGAGGCAAAAGCAGGGTGAGGTCCAGGGCCTGCTTGGCGGGCTAGTTGGGTTGCTTACCCTGCGCGGATCGTTTGCCGGCTGGGGTCTTGCAATCGACCACGTGAAGGCGTGCACCAGGGCAGGTCAGGCGGAAAATGCCCTCGTGATTGGAGTGAGATGCCATGAAGTCAGCGGGCCAGAGCCTGATCGAGTCCGGAGAAGGAGAGGAACCCCTTGTGGCGAGGACGCTCGTCGACATTACCGAGCATAAACAAGCCGAACAAGCCTTGGCACAGGAGCGCGATCTGCTGGGCACCCTCATGGATAACCTTCCTGACCACATCTATTTCAAGGATCGCCAAAGCCGCTTTCTTCGCATCAATAGGGCTCACGCCATAGCGTTTGGGTTAAGCGACCCTGGCCAAGCCATCGGCAAGACGGACTTCGATTTCTTCGCCGCCGAACACGCCCAGCAAGCCTACAATGATGAGCAGGAAGTCATCACCACCGGGAAGCCGATGACAGCCAAAGAGGAAAAGGAAACTTGGCCCGACGGGCGGGTGACCTGGGCCTCCACCACCAAAATGCCTTTCCGAGACGCCAACGGAGCCATTATCGGGACGTTTGGTGTCTCTCGGGACATCACCGAGCGCAAGCAAGCGGAGAAAGTCCTAGAAGAGCGAACCGCCTACCTCAACACCCTCATTGATATCAGCCCCGTGGGCATCGCGGTTCTGGACAAAGAGGAACGCATCCAGATGTGCAACCCAGCCTTCGAGAGACTCTTTCTCTTCTCGCGCCAAGAAATGCAGGGCTTCAATCTGGATGAGCTCATTATACCCACGGAATTGGTTTCCGAAGCTGAGAGTTTAACCAGGCAGACCCTGGGTGGCGCCAGCGTGCGCGCCACCAGCCGCCGGCGTCGCAAAGACGGCACCCTCGTGGATGTGGAAATCTACGCTGTGCCACTGGTGATGGACGACAAGCCGCTGGGGTTCTTGGGCCTTTACCAAGACGTCACCGAGCGGAAACAAGCGGAGGAAGCCTTGGCGCAGGAGCGCGATCTGCTGGGCACCCTCATGGACAATCTCCCCGACACCATCTACTTCAAGGACCGGGAGAGCCGCTTTACCCGGATCAATGAAGCGGTCGCTAGAGGGTTCGGGCTAAGCGACCCTGGCCAGGCAATCGGCAAGACGGACTTCGATTTTTTCACCGCCGAACACGCCCAACAGGCCTACAACGATGAGCAGGAAGTCATCACCACCGGGAAGCCGATGACGGCCAAAGAGGAGAAGGAAACTTGGCCCGACGGGCGGGTGACCTGGGTCTCGACCACTAAAATGCCCTTCCGAGACGCCAACGGAGCCATTATTGGAACGTTTGGTGTCTCGCACGACATCACCAAGCGCAAGCGGGCCGAGGAGGCGCTCCGAACCTCGGAAGAGCGCTACCGTGAACTGTTCGAAAATGCCAGCGACCTCGTTTACACCGCCGATCTCGAGGGCCGTCTAACCTCTCTCAACAGAGTCGCGGAGCAAACCATCGGGTACTCTCGGGAGGAAGCTGCCCAGATGAACCTCCGGCAACTGGTCGACCCCAGGCACTGGCAGCGGGTTGAACAGATCCGCGAGCGGCTCCTGGCGGGTGATTCCGCTGTCACCCTCGAGCTGGAAATCACGGCAAAAGATGGCAGCCGGGTGATGCTGGAAGTGAACCCCCGCCTGATCTACAAAGGCGGGAAACCCGTCGGGATGCAAGGCATTGGGCGCGACATCACGGGCCGGGAGGAGAGAGAAATGGAGTTGCGCCACGCTCAGAAGCTGGAGTCCGTGGGTCGCCTGGCATCCGGAATTGCCCACGAAATCAATACCCCCATCCAATTCGTGGGTGACAATACGCGCTTCGTGCAAGATTCTTTCAGGGGTTTGCAAACCCTCCTCAGCAAGTACCAGGAACTCCGCGATGCCGCGGCCTCCGGCGCCGTCAGCCCAGACCTCCTGGCCGCAGTGCGCCGAATCGAAGAGGAATCGGACTGTGCCTACTTGCTGGAGGAGATTCCCAAAGCACTCACGCAGACGCTCGATGGTGTGACTAGGGTGGCGACCCTCGTGCGCGCCATGAAAGATTTCGCTCACCCGGAGAGCAAGGAGAAGGCTGCCGCCGACCTCAACAAGGCGCTGCTTAGCACCCTTGCCGTGGCGCGTAACGAGCTGAAGTGTGTTGCCGATGTCGAGGCCGATCTCGGCGATCTGCCACTGGTGGTTTGCAATATCAGCGATTTGAACCAGGTTTTCCTGAACCTGCTGGTGAATGCCGCCCACGCCATCGGCGACGTGGTAAAAGGCACTGGGAAGAAAGGCAAGATCCGGGTTCGCACGGTGCCGGAGGGCAAGACGGTTCTAGTCACTATCACGGACACCGGGTGCGGCATTCCTGAGAGCATCCGCACCAAGGTTTTCGATCCCTTTTTCACCACCAAAGGAGTGGGGCGCGGAACGGGACAGGGCTTGGCGATTGCGCGGTCGGTGGTAGTCGAGCGCCACAAAGGGACCCTGACCTTTGAGAGCGAAGTAGGCAAGGGAACGAGCTTCTACGTCCGTTTACCTGTCGAATCCGAGGAATATTCCGAGAAGACAAGAGTGCCGTGAGGCGCATGCTTTTTGTAGAGGAGCTGGCAGCGCTGGGGGTCCAGGAAGATCTTGCCGGTTGGCGTGCCATGGCGGCAGAGATACCGGCACTGTTGGCGGAGGTATGATATGGCCGAACTGATCCGACCGCGAATTCTGATTGTGGACGACGAGGTGCTGGTGCTCGATGCCCTGCAACGGCAGTTGCGGACGCACTTTGACGTGACCGTTGCCTCCGAGCCTAAGGAAGCCATAAAACTGGTTGTGTCCAAAGGACCGTATGCCGCAGTCGTCTCCGACCTGCGGATGCCCGGCATGGATGGTGTGGCCCTGCTGTACTGCATCCGGAAGCTCTCGCCGGATACGGTGCGTGTCCTACTGACCGGTTACGCGGACGTCGAAGCGGCGATCGCGGCGGTCAACGAAGGAAATATCTTTCGCTTCCTCTGCAAACCTTGCCCGACCGGGACGCTCATCCGAGCGCTGGAGGCTTCCGTCGAACAGCACCGGCTGATCACCACCGAGCGCGTGCTCCTGGAGCAGACGCTGTGCACCGGCCTTAAAACCCTTACCGACATCCTGGCGCTTGTCAACCCCGTAGCTTTCGGGCGCGCCATCCGCGCCCGTAAGCTGATAAGTGAATTGGCTTCTCTCAAGAAGGTATCGGACCCTTGGCAGGCTGAAATCGCAGCCATGATGGCACAGATCGGATGGGTGACCCTTCCCGCTGAGACCGCGAGCAAGCTCTATCATGGCGCAGCACTCTCTCTATCCGAACAGGCCATCGTGGATAACCTGCCCACCGTGACGGAACAACTCCTGGCCAACATTCCCCACCTGGAGCCCGTCCGGGAGATTCTGCATTACCAAGATAAGCACTACGACGGGCAGGGACTACCTCACAACAAGACCTGCGGTGACGCCATCCCCTGGGGGGCACGCGCGCTCAAGGCCGTCTCGGATTTCGACGTCCTGGAGTCTCAGGGCTACTCGGTGGAAGTGGCGATAGATACCATGCGAGTTCGCACGGGGTGGTATGACCCCGCCATGCTGGAAGCCCTCGAAAAACTGCGAGGAGACACACCCCGCGACGCGACGGTCATGAAGGTCCCCCTCCACGCGGTGCAGCCGGGAATGATCTTCGCCGAAGATGTCAAGAACCACTCTGGCCTGCCGCTGATTGCACGCGGTCAAGAGGTTACGCCGAGCTTGATCGAGCGGATCAAGAATTTGGCGCTGAATTCGAAGATTAATGATCCCGTGCTGGTCGTACTTCCGATCCAGCCGTCCATCCCTCCACTAGGCGCAGAGGCATTGGACGCTCAAGGCGGGTATAGCCTCGCGGGGGGAACACAGCCCAAAAACGCTGGGGTCTGAGCGGGTCCGCCCCGAGGAACGCCTGGGATCAGGCGAGACTCCCCTCGTCACACGGCTTCTACCTTGCCAAGTTCGTCGATCTGCCGCTCGATGTTCTCGCTCACCTCCACCCCCTCTCGGCTAACCCCCTGATCGAGGGCCTCGAGGATACCTATCATCCGATGGAGTGGGACGGCGACAAGGAGATGGTCTTTGGCAAAGCCAGCCAATCTCCTCGCCCCAAAATCGAGGAGAGACAGGCCTATCTCACCCGTGACCGTTGGGTAGGTGATCCCAGTCCTGCAAGCGGGACCAGAAAGCTCGACCTTCAAGGAGCCACCTTCCCAGTAGCCCGCCAAACTTACAAGACGGTGGAGAGGGTCGGGTTTGCCAACGAACACCACGATGTCAGGTTGGGTCGCCGCGCCCGATAAGGGCGAGAAAAAGACGTGACTCGCCATCCCCAGGGGTGGCGGGACAGTCTGTTGGCTGCGATGCATCGCAACACGGGAGCAGTAGACCTTTTCTTTGTTGACGAGGAAATGCACTAGCCCTTCTCTCCCTTGTGGTGGCATCTGTCCAAGCCCTAGGCTGACGAGGCCCCCGGGGCAGCCACAGGTCTCCGCAGTGATGGTGACGGCTTCGCCTTCGCTGGCTTTCTTCAAGGCTTGGCACACGGAAACTTTTCCCTGAGGAGAGGGGGTCCCTGGTGCCGGTGCGCCCGCGAAAGTCACGGCGATGGGGTCCGTGTCGAGCTGCAGTTCCTTTTTCAACCGCTCAGACCATTTCTGCCAATACATTTTCTCCCCCCTGCACTTCCGCCCCAGGCCGCTCACCCCAACCTCTGCCTGTCGATGAGATGAGGCCGCTGACCATCTACTGAAGGAGGTGGCAACCCTGCCGCTCGAAGCCAAGGCCGCACCCCGTCCCGCATAAGTAGCAAGCAGATTGTATCCAACCCACGCTCGCAGAGTCAATTATGCCTTGGGCTCAAAAAAAGAGGTGGGAAAGGTCGATCCACGCGGATACAATTGCGCACCACAAGCAATGACCAGAGCCGACAAACCGAAGTGCCGGAGCAAAGCCTTGGCGGCCGGTAACAGGGTGTGCCTAGGGGCCGTGATTTGCTCGCTCTTCGCCGGCCCACTATCGACTACAAAGCTGGGCGTTACAATTTCGAATGGTAGACACGCCAGTGCCTTGGAGAATTCGATTTCAGACCAACTGCCCGGGTGCATCACTGAATCACCGTTCTTCAAGAGTCTACCAAAGGGCTTCCGCTGGCCGGACCCTGGCGACGCGTTGA
>JBEKIZ010000125.1:0-11478 GCA_050011515.1 Terriglobia bacterium
GGTGATGCCGGGGGATAACGTGAACCTGGAGATTGCGCTGATCACGCCCATCGCCATGGAGAAAGGGCTGCGCTTCGCCATCCGCGAAGGTGGACACACGGTGGGCGCCGGTTCGGTCACGGAGATTCTTGCGTAACAAGACCATCGGAAGTTCGTAAACCGATTGGGTTGGAAACTGAAGAGGGCGCAAGTAAGCCAGGAAGGGGAGTCGAGGCCTTTCTAATGCGCGAAATCATTACCTTGCAATGCGGTGAATGCAAGAACCGCAATTACAGGACAACGAAGGATAAGAGGAACCAGGATCGGCTGGAGCCGATAGTGCGACCATGATCAAGATTGCCGTGAGTGGATCGCGGAGCGATAGAAACGAGTGGGAGGCTGCACAGAGTACCCCCAAGGAGAACTTGCCCCCTCTCACTCCAGAGCAGCGAAGCGTGGCGCAGCAGTTGCACGTCCGGGAGGAGGATTACCAGCGTGTCGCGCTTGCCAGCCGCCAAACGGCGGAGAAGCTGCTAAGAAAGACCGAATGGTTCGCGAAGATCCTGCAGAGGAAACTTACAGAAAAGGCGCCAGGGGTAGCGGTTGAAAGCGTTGTTCTTGATACATGGGGGCACAAGTTCGAGATCGCTGTCAAAACAAACAGCACCCTAATGCCTCTGCATGTTGCGGAAGGCATTGTGGACGATCTCTTTGACCTGGGTTCCGGCAGCGCGGAGCAAAGGTTGTCACAAATGTTGGAGGAATGCCTTCTCAGACTTGGGGTATCCTGAATGGAGCTGCGCCGTCCTGTTGTTGTGTTCCTGAGTCAGATGGGGCAAGAGGCATTCCAGGCTGCCGGAGTTCCTGAGGAGTCTGGAAGGGCGACTTTGTACGCTCTGGAAACAGACGAGAGCGGGCTCTGGGTTAGCATGCGGAAGGAAGACGGTGAGCACTCACTGCTGATTCGATGGGACTGCATCCTCGCTGTGGATGTACCGGTCGGGGGAACACCACTTTTGGAATCCTCCGTATAGGAATGGGGCATGCGCGAAATCATCACCTTGCAATGCGGTGAATGCAAGAACCGCAATTACACCACGACGAAGAACAAGAAGAAGACGCAGGACCGGCTGGAGCTCAAGAAGTTCTGCCGTGCGTGCCGGCACCATACAGTGCACAAAGAAGTGAAGTGACGAGTGACAAGTGACGAGTGACGAGCAAGAAGCGGGCGGTTTGTTTTGCTTGTCACTTGTCACTGGCCCCTAGTCACTGTTCTTAGAGGGGCGTAAGTTCAACGGCTAGACTGCCGGTCTCCAAAACCGGACGTGGGGGTTCGAATCCCTCCGCCCCTGCCAGAGCCCCCCAAGCACGAAGCGTGGGACTGTTGGAGTACAAAGGAAACCATGAGCGAGCAGGTCAGTATTGAGAAGAGTACTTGGGTTCAGGTTCGGGAGTATATGTCCGACGTTCGGACGGAGATGAAGCGCGTGACCTGGCCAAACAAACAGGAAATCTACGGCACGACGGTCATGGTGCTTATCACCACTTTTCTTTTCGGATTCTATTTCTGGATTTGCGACCAGGCATTTTCGCTAACCGTTTCCAAGGCATTGCGGTACTTCTTGCATCGCGGATAGGGATTGGCTGGCGCGGAGCGGTGGAGAGCATGTCTCTCCATATTTCAGTGGACCAATGACAGGCATGGCAAAGAACTGGTACATCATTCACACCTACTCTGGTTTTGAGAAGAAAGTGGCGGAAACCCTGAAGAGCCGCATTGAGGCCGCCGGGCTCACCGGGCAGTTCGGGGAGATCATGGTCCCCACCGAGGACGTCCTCGAAACGCGCCAGGGGAAGAAAGTGGTGACCGCCAAGCTTTTCTTTCCGGGCTATGTGCTGGTGGATATGGAAATGAATGATGATACCTGGCACATGGTGCGCGAAACGCCCCGGGTCACGGGATTCGTCGGCTCCGGACAAAGGCCTAGTCCCCTCGCCCCCGACGAAGTGGACCGGATTGTTCACAAGGTCGAGGTGGCTGCGGAACACCCGAAGCCGAGGCTCAAGTATGACAAGGGTGAGAGCGTCAAGATTACCGATGGTCCCTTCAAGGACTTCAATGGGCTTGTTGACGAGATCCATGATGAGCGTTCCACGTTGCGGGTTATGGTTACGATTTTCGGCCGCTCCACCCCGGTGGAATTGGATTTTTATCAAGTGGAAAAAATCTGAAATGGAAATTGGCAACTGGAAAATGGAAATTGGAAAATGGAAACTGGTCATTGGAATTCCCGCGAGTCGCGGTTGACCAGTTTCTAGTTTCCGATTTGCAGTTTCCGCTCGGCGCGGAGGTAAAGGACATGGCAAAGAAAGTCCAGGCGATGGTGAAGCTCCAACTCCCTGCGGGCAAAGCTACCCCCGCTCCTCCCGCTGGACCGGCGCTGGGCCAGCACGGCGTGAACATTATGGAGTTTTGCAAGGCGTTCAACGCCAAGACCTCTGGCAGGGATCAAGAAGGGTTGATTATTCCCGTCGTCATTACGGTGTACAGCGATCGGAGTATCACATTTGTAACCAAGACACCACCGGCCGCCGTGCTTCTGAAACGGGCCGCCGGAATCGCCAAGGGTTCGGGCGAGCCCAACCGGAACAAAGTGGGCAAGGTGACGCAGAAGCAAGTGGAAGAGATCGCCAAGCTGAAGATGCCGGATTTGAATGCGCACGACATCTCGGCCGCCGTCGCCACTGTGAAGGGAACGGCGCGCAGTATGGGGATTGAAGTGGTTGCGTGAGGGATACGCGAGACCCGAAGTTCGAAACTCGAAATTCGAAACTCGAAAATCGACTCCGGGAGTTTCCAATTTCGATTTTCGAATTTCGAGTTTCGACACGGAGTTACTGCAATGGCTAAAGTGGGAAAGAAATATAAGGCGGCAGCCAAGCTGGTCGATAAAGCAGCCTACACCGTGGCGGAGGCGATGCCCCTTGTCAAGCAAGCGGCTTTCGCCAAGTTTGACGAGACCGTGGAAGTGGCGATGTGCCTTGGGGTGGATCCGAAGCACGCGGATCAAATGGTCCGGGGCACCGTGGTTCTTCCTCATGGCCTTGGGAAGAGCAAGCGGGTGATCGTGATCGCCTCCGGCGACAAGGTTCGTGAGGCTCGCGAGGCGGGAGCCGATGAAGTGGGCGGCGACGACCTTGTGCAGAGGATCCAGGGTGGATGGATTGACTTCGAGGCGGTGGTTGCCACACCTGACATGATGAAGTCCGTAGGCCGCTTGGGTAAGATCCTGGGCCCGCGAGGGCTCATGCCCAATCCCAAGACCGGCACCGTCACCCTGGATGTGGAACGGGCAGTAAGGGAAGTGAAAGCCGGAAAGGTGGAATTCCGGGTGGACAAGACGGGGATTATCCATTGCCCGGTGGGCAAGGTCTCATTTGAGGCCCAAAAACTGGCAGAAAACGCCAACGCTCTCATTTCGAGCGTCATGAAGGCGAAACCCGCCTCCGCCAAAGGGCGCTACGTGCGCAGCATCGCCGTTTCTTCCACCATGGGCCCCGGCCTCAGAATTGATCTGGCGTCGGTGGAACCTGCTTAGCCGCGGTTTCGAGGAGTAGGCATGAATAAAGGTGAGAAAAGGCAAAAAGCCGAGGCGTTGCATCAGGAATTAGAAAAGTCACGCACCGTCATTCTGGCGGGTTTCGAGGGGATCACCGTCGCTCAGGATTTCGAACTTCGTCGCAGGATTGCGCAAGTCGGGGCAAAGTACAAGGTCGTAAAGAATAGCCTGATCGAGAGGGCCTCTCAAGGCACGCCGGTGGAGCCAGCGGCAAGGGAATTGAGCGGCACCACATCTCTTGCCTACACACAGGAAGACCCTGTGGCATTAGCCAAAGTCTTGACCGCTTATGCCAAAGAAAACCCTTTAATCAAGTTTAAATCGGGCGTGGTGGAAGGTCGGGCCGTCTCCATGGCCGATTTAGGTATTGTCGCCAACTTGCCTGCGAAGGAGGAGCTGCTCGCAAAGGCGCTCTTCTTGATCAAATCTCCGGCGCGGAACGTGGCGCTTGCCCTCGCCGGTGTGGCCCGCAAGTTGGCGGTGGTCATTCAACAGGCCGTCAAGGAGAAGAAGTTTAGGGAGGCGGCGAGCAGCTAGCCAAAGCGCTTACGCTGCGGGGGTTGCCGGCTGGCGGCTGAACGGGATTCTTCAGGAGGAAAACACCGAAATGTCAGAACGGATCGATAAGATCGTCGAAGAAATCAAGGGACTTTCACTGCTCGAAGCTTCCGAGCTGGTCAAGAGGCTGGAAGAGGTTCTGGGAGTTTCCGCGGCGGCTGCGGCGCCCGTGGTGGTGACGGCAGCAGGTGCTGCACCAGCCGGGGGGGCAGCTCCGGTGGAAGAGCAGACGGAATTCACGGTCATCCTCACCGCCGTGGGTGCGAACAAGATTAACGTCATCAAGGCTGTCCGCGAAGTCACCAGCCTGGGGCTCAAAGAAGCGAAGGATCTTGTGGACGGCGCACCCAAGCCGATCAAGGAGGGCATCAACAAAGAGGAAGCCGAAGCCCTCAAGAAAAAGTTCACCGAAGCCGGCGCTACAGTGGAAGTGAAATAGCAGCCTCTGGGCAGGGGCCGGCTTGTCTTCTTCCGCCTCCCGAGCGGGGGCTCGGGAGACGACGTCCTCTCGTTGTGGAAACACGAACCGCCTGGTGGACGGCTGGGCCGTGCGCAAGATATTGTGGCATCCCCAGGCCCTAATGGTGCATCCATTGTTACAAGGGTGTTGCGTCACCATTGTCCGACTGGCTCTTGACATCTCAAGCAAGGAGCAAATCGAATGCTTAACGGCGGGAACGGCGCTATCCGTCAGCGCATAAATTTCTCCAAAATACCGACCGTCATCAAGATTCCCAATCTCATCGAGGTGCAGCGGCGGTCTTACGAACGATTTCTTCAGATGAACCTCCTTCCCTCGGAGCGGGAGGACGCGGGCCTGCAAGCCGTGTTCAATTCTGTGTTTCCGATCACGGATTTTCGCGGCATCGCCCAATTGGACTTCGTGGACTATTCCATTGGCAACTGGGAGTGCAAGTGCGGCAGTCTGAAAGGACTCCACCACTTGCGCAGCACTTGCAAGAATTGCGGTCACACCGTTATCACCGACCCCTTCAAGGTCGGGGACGTGCTCTGCACCCGCTGCGGCACGTTCAATAAGAACGTGGTGACCTTCTGCAACAAGTGTGGCGACCCCGTCGCTCTGCAGCTCAAGTACGACGTGACCGAGTGCCAGGAGCGCGGCATGACATTCGCCGCCCCTCTCAAGGTCACCATCCGGCTCACCCTTTACGACAAGGACAGCGACACGGGCCACAAGAGTATTCGGGACATCAAGGAACAAGAGGTTTATTTCGGCGAAATCCCCCTGATGACCGAGAACGGCACCTTCATCATCAACGGGACGGAACGCGTCATCGTGAGCCAGCTTCACCGTTCTCCGGGCGTTTTCTTTGAATGCAACCCCCAGAAGACTTATTTCCTGGGAAAGACTATTCCCTATCGTGGCTCCTGGGTGGAATTCGAGTATGACACCAAGAACATCCTTTACGTCCGTATCGACCGAAAACGAAAGTTCTTGGCCACAATCTTCCTCCGCGCGTTGGGCCTGAAGAATGATTCCGAGATTATCAAGGCTTTCTACGGCGTGGAAAAGATTTCCCTGAAGGACCGAAAACTCTTCTTGGAAGTCTCGGAGGCCCTGATCGGAACAAAACTCTCCAAGAATATCGAGCATGCGCGAACTCATGAGACCGTGGTGAACGCCGGGAGGAAGATTACCGAGTCGGTTTACAAGGAGATTCAGAAGGCTCGGATCACGCAGATCGAGGTGGCGGCGCACGATTTGGAAGGAGCCTTTGCGGCGGCTGACATGGTGGATCCGGCGATCGGGGAAGTGATTCTGGAGGCGAACAACGAGCTTACCTCCAGCGCCCTGAACGCTATTCTGGAGTCCGGGATGGCGGAGATCCAGGTGTTTTTCCCGGAGCGCGATGAAACCGGGGTAGTCATCAGCCAGACCCTGAAGCGCGATACCTTGAAGACCCCACAGGAAGCTCTCATTGAGATGTACCGGAAGATGCGGCCGGGAGATCCCCCGACCCTGGATACGGCGACAGCACTCTTCAACGGCATGTTCTTTGACCCGCGCAAGTACGATTTCTCGCGCGTGGGCCGTTTGAAGTTCAACATTAAGCTGGGTTACTTCACCAAACTCAAGAGCCGGATGGACGAGAAGGCCACAGAACTTGAACTGGAAGACGCGCGGAATTTCCCCGCCGCCAATTTCTACGTGGTCGTTGACCAGGAGAAGATGTTCGTTGGAAAGCGCGAAGAGAATATCTGCTCCGAGGTAGTCCGGGGCTGCGAAGGGACGATGGCCACGGAGCACTCCGAGCACACTCCCATTCAACTCCCGCTCGACAAGCGAACCCTCGAGCCGGAAGACTTCTACGCGGCTATCCGTTATCTCCTCAAGCTGCACAAGAACCCGGGCGGGAATTACACCGTGGACGACATCGACCACCTGGGGAACCGGCGCGTGCGTGCCGTGGGCGAATTGCTGGAGAACCAGTTCCGCCTGGGTTTAGTCCGTATGGAACGGGCGATCAAGGAGAAGATGTCGGTTTATCAGGAAATGTCCACGGCCATGCCCCATGACTTGATCAACGCCAAGCCGGTGATGGCGGCCATCCGGGAGTTCTTCGGCTCGTCTCAACTCTCCCAGTTCATGGACCAGACGAACCCGCTCTCGGAAATCACTCACAAGCGGCGCTTGTCGGCCCTGGGACCCGGCGGCCTCTCGCGGGAGCGAGCTGGATTTGAGGTGCGCGACGTCCATCCCACGCACTACGGCCGCATCTGTCCCATCGAGACCCCGGAAGGTCCCAACATCGGCCTCATTTCCTCGCTTTCCTGCTACGCGCGGATCAACGAGCATGGCTTCATCGAGAGCCCCTACCGTAAAGTCCGCGGCGGCAGGATTGTGGATTATGTCACGATTACTCACGGCGGGGACGGCCCCTGGCGTGTTGGCGAACACGTGGAGGTGGGCGAAGTCGAGAAGCTCAACGAAGATCTGGGCGAGAGAAGGCGCAAGCTCGTGGAATACGAACCTTACTCGTTTTACCTGTCCGCCTGGGAAGAAGATCAGCACGTCATTGCCCAGGCCAACGTTCCGGTGGACGAAAAAGGCCGCATTACCCATGAATTGGTAAACGCCCGGCAGGCCGGCAACTTCGTGCTGAAGCGCCGCGATGAAATTGATTACATCGACGTCAGCCCCAAGCAACTGGTGAGCGTGGCAGCCTCACTGATCCCCTTCCTGGAGAATGATGACGCTAACCGCGCGCTCATGGGCTCCAACATGCAGCGCCAGTCGGTTCCGCTCCTGCGCGCCCAGGCCCCGTTGATTGGCACCGGCATGGAAGAGGTTACCGCCCGCGATTCCGGCGCGGTGGTCATTTGCAGGCGCAACGGCGTCGTGGACAGCGTGGACAGCGAGCGCATCATTGTGCGCGTCGAGGGCGACGGTCACAGCGGGCAGTTCTCACGGGAAGTCGGCGCGGACATCTACCAGTTGACCAAGTTCCGCCGCTCCAACCAGAACACCTGCATCAACCAGAAGCCGGCGGTCCGCAAAGGCCAGCGTGTTTTGGCAGGCCAGGTCCTCGCCGACGGCCCCTGTACCGACCATGGCGAGCTGGCCCTGGGGCGTAACGTACTCGTGGCCTTCGTGCCCTGGCGAGGTTACAACTTTGAAGACGCCATCCTGGTCAGCGAGAAGCTCGTCAAAGAGGATTCCTATACCTCGATTCATATCGAGGAGTTCGAAATCGAATCTCGTGACACCAAGCTGGGTCCGGAAGAAATCACCCGTGACATCCCGAACGTTTCAGAATCCTTGCTGAAGGACCTGGACGAGAGTGGCATTATCCGCATCGGCGCTTACGTAAAGCCCGGCGATATTCTGGTCGGCAAGGTCACCCCCAAGGGTGAAACTCAGCTCACTCCGGAGGAAAAGCTTCTGCGCGCCATCTTCGGCGAGAAGGCCGGTGACGTCCGCGATGCTTCCCTGACTTGCCCCCCGGGTATCGAGGGCATCGTGGTGGATGTGAAGATCTTCTCGCGCAAGGGCGCGGATAAGGACGAGCGGGCTCGAACCATCGAAGCCTACCAGGTGGCTCGCCTGGAAAAGAACTTGAACGACGAAATCCGCATCCTCCAGGACGAACGTTTGAAGCGGCTCTGTGCTCTCCTCGCCGGGGAGAAGCTGCTGGCGGACTTGCATGACGAGAGGACCAACAAACGACTTCTCGTCAAAGGCGCGGACCTTGATCGCGACGTGCTGGCGCGCCTCTCCACACACAACTTGAAGCGCATCAAGATCGCCAAGAAGGACCCGACCCTCATGGAGAAGATCGATGAGATCGAGGAGATGACGTCGCGGCAGATCGACATCCTGAGGAAGATTACGGATGAGAAGATCCAGAAGCTCAAGAAAGGCGATGAGCTTCCACCGGGAGTCATCAAGCTGGTGAAAGCCTTTATTGCCATGAAGCGCAAGCTCTCGGTGGGCGATAAGATGGCGGGACGGCACGGGAACAAGGGTGTGATTGCGCGCATCCTTCCCGAAGAAGATATGCCTTACATGCCGGACGGCACGCCCGTGGAAGTGGTTTTGAATCCCCTCGGCGTCCCCTCTCGAATGAACGTGGGTCAGATCCTGGAAACTCACCTGGGGTGGGCCGCCAGAGAGCTGGGCGCCAAGATTCGCCAGTTGGCTTCTACGGAATCCAGCGCCGAAGTCGTCCGCAAAGAGCTCAAGGCCACATTCCGCAATAATGCTTCCGCCAAGGTCGTGGATAGCCTCGATGACGAACAGGTGCTCGCCTTCGCGAGTTCCTTCGCCGAAGGGGTTCCCTTCTCGACCCCGGTATTCGACGGCGCCACCGAAAAGGAAATCAAGGGGTACCTGGAAAAGGCGGGGCTGCCCACTTCCGGAAAGATCAGGCTCTACGAC
This sequence comes from Terriglobia bacterium, assembly GCA_050011515.1. GTDB lineage: Bacteria > Acidobacteriota > Terriglobia > UBA7540 > UBA7540 > CAVROP01. Next base: position 9,058 of record JBEKIZ010000125.1, read on the forward strand.
GGGATGACGGGTGAGGCCTTCGAACAACCGGTCACGGTGGGCTACATCTACATGCTCAAGCTGTCGCACTTGGTAGACGACAAGATCCACGCCCGCTCCATCGGCCCTTACTCCCTCATCACCCAACAACCACTCGGCGGCAAGGCGCAGTTCGGTGGACAGCGCTTTGGAGAAATGGAAGTTTGGGCGCTGGAAGCTTACGGTGCGGCTTATATCCTACAGGAACTACTCACCGCCAAGTCCGACGACGTGTACGGCCGCGCCAAGATTTACGAAGCCATCGTCAAGGGAGAGGCGGCCATCGAGCCCGGCGTTCCGGAATCATTCAACGTGCTAGTCCGGGAACTCCAGAGCCTCTGCCTCGATGTGGAGTTGATCAAGAAGCCTAAAGAACTCGCGCCGCTAAGTGCGGAGTGAGTTTCGAAATTCGAAACTCGAAATTCGAAACTCAAAACTCGGCCGTGGATAGGCCATGGTAGGATCGATCAAAGACTTCAAGGACCTAGATGTTTGGCAAGTGGCACGCGAACTTCGGAACGAAATGTACAAGGTTGCGCGTACGTTGCCTGATTTCGAGAAATTTGCATTGAGGAACGGCATGTGGCACGTCGTCTGACTCGTGGACAGGACGGGTTTCGAATTTCGAGTTTCGATTTTCGCGGTCGATGTACCAGCAACAAAGGAGGTAAACCTTGTTCCGCAGCAGCCCTTATGATCGAGTCAGTTTGATCGGTGAGTTCGACGCCATTCGCATCAGTCTGGCTTCGCCCGAAAAGATCCGTTCCTGGTCTCATGGCGAAGTCACCAAACCAGAAACCATCAACTATCGGACTTTCAAACCGGAACGCGATGGACTTTTCTGCGCCAAGATTTTCGGCCCGGTCACCGACTGGGAATGCTTGTGCGGAAAATACAAGCGCATGAAACACCGCGGGGTGATTTGCGACAAGTGCGGTGTCGAGGTAACTCTTTCCAAGGTGCGGCGCGAGCGCATGGGTCACATTGAGCTGGCAGCTCCATGCTCCCACGTCTGGTTTTTCAAAGGTCTGCCCAGCCGCATCGGTCACCTGCTCGACATTTCTCTCCGGGACCTGGAAGCCATTCTGTATTTTGAGAAGTACGTTGTGATGGACCCCGGCGAAGCCCCCCTTAACGAAAAGGAACTGCTCACGGAAGAGCGCTATCGGCAACTTCAACAGGAATTCCCGGGAAAGTTCCGCGCCGGGATGGGTGCGGAAGCGATCAAGGAACTCCTCAAGGGAGTGGATATTGAGGCGCTCGCTGAGGAACTGCGGGACCGGATGAAGACCGACGCGTCCCAGCAGAAGCGGGTCAAGTATGCCAAGCGCCTGAAAGTTCTGGAGGCGTTCCGCAGGTCCGGCAACAAGCCGGAGTGGATGATCCTAGATGTGATTCCGGTGATTCCGCCGGAGTTGCGGCCCCTGGTGCCCTTGGATGGCGGCAGGTTTGCCACCTCCGATCTCAACGACCTCTATCGCCGGGTGATCAACCGCAACAACCGGCTGAAGAAGTTGATGGAGCTGCACGCCCCGGACGTCATTGTGCGCAACGAAAAGCGCATGCTCCAGGAGGCGGTGGATGCCCTGTTCGACAACGGTCGTCGTGGACGTGTGCTGCGTGGCGCCAACAACCGGCCACTGAAGTCGCTCTCCGACACCCTGAAAGGCAAGCAAGGCCGCTTCCGGCAGAACCTGCTGGGCAAGCGCGTGGACTACTCTGGCCGCTCCGTCATCGTGGTGGGTCCGGAGCTGAAACTCCACCAGTGTGGTCTTCCCAAGAAGATGGCGCTGGAACTCTTCAAGCCTTTCATTTACCACCGCCTGGAACAGGCCGGGCACTGCACGACCATCAAGGCCGCAAAGGAAATGGTGGAACGGCAGGAACCGGTGGTGTGGGATATACTGGAAGAAGTCATCAATGACCACCCGGTACTGCTCAACCGCGCTCCCACGCTTCACCGCCTGGGCATTCAGGCCTTCGAGCCCCTGCTGGTGGAAGGCAAGGCCATAAAGATTCACCCGCTGGTTTGCACGGCGTTCAACGCCGACTTCGACGGCGACCAGATGGCGGTGCACATTCCCCTCTCGCCCGAAGCGCAAATCGAGGCTTCGGTCCTCATGTTGTCTTCGTCCAATATCCTTTCCCCAGCCAACGGCCAGCCTCTGGCGGTTCCCACACAGGATATCGTGCTGGGCATTTACTACCTGACCAAGGACAAGCGCGGGGCCAAGGGGGAAGGCCGGGCTTTTGCCAATTCCGAAGAGGTCCTGTTAGCCCTGGAAGCGGGCGAGGTTGAGACGCTAACACCCATCCGCCTGCGCTTCACCGGCCGCGTGATTGACCTGACCACCGCCTATGATGACCAGGACGTGCTTCACTCCGAGCCCATCACGGTGAAGA
>JBEKIZ010000126.1:0-11248 GCA_050011515.1 Terriglobia bacterium
AGGTGAGCCCTTGTGTGCGTGCATGCGGTAGATACCGGCGGCAATGGCAGGAAGCTTGGCAAGCATTTGCAGGGAATCTTCCAGTGCGGCTTCCCAGAACTCCTCTTTGCGCATTCCCTCGGCATAGCGGCGACGGAAGACGGAATCGCGCTCCATCACCAGGATGGCGGTGTTAAACATCGTCATGGGATGCGAATCTATCGGCATGGCCTGAAGCACATCCCATACATAGGCGGGAATCTGGGCGCGCTTTCGCAAGTCCTGCTGGAGGCTGGCAAGAGCTTCGCTATCGGGAAGTTCGCCGGCGCAAAGCAAGTAGAAAATCTCCTCGGGCAAGCAGTGGGCCAACTCGCCAATGGGTATGCCGCGAACGTATAAACCCTTGTCTGGGTCCACCACAGATGTATCGCAGACGAGGCCCTTGATCCCTCGCATTCCGCCAAAAACCTGAGCTACTGTCGCCTCGGAAATGACTGCGTCGCCATGGCGTTTAGTGAGCTGGTGTACTTCTTCTCTTAACCCCGGGATTTGCTGCGCCAGTCTTTCCTTTAAAGCAAGCATGAATTCCTCCTCATGTCACACCAACACCCTTCAACCATAGTGTAACTCATTCAGGGTCAGGGGGGTCGCGCATAAGTTTGATGGGACGCACTACCCCCGCTATTCACGCGCATCCCCTTTGGGTGCAGGCGCTTCGTCAGCGCCTGAGCCGAGTTTGCGCCGCCTCCGAATACTTCAGCGTAATAGCGAAAGGGAGCGCCAAGCCTCACCGCCGCTCCGCAGGGCCGCGGCTAAGCCGCCCCAGCAGGGCATGCTCTATATGGGCGATTCGGCCGGACTGGTCAAGCCGCCGTGGTGGCCCAGACTTCCGAAAACCGGCTAATGCGCGGTCTGGCTAACTTTGCGAAGTCGGAGTACTTCATTCGGATGCAATCCTCGTGGGTGCCTGCGCAGAATACAACTTCCTCCGAATCGCTTATGGTTCGATCCACCCATACCTCCATCCCATAGAGACGGCCGAGAGGTGGAATCGCGCCCCGCTCACAGTCTGGGAAGAGCTTGATCAGTGCATTTTCCGCTAACATCTCCAAGCGCGTGACTTCCATTGCTGCCCGAAGATCTTGGAGATTCAGTCGGTTGGAGGCCGGCAAAACTGCCATTGCCAGCCTTCCGTCCCCATCCAGCACTACGGTCTTGGCGCACCTCTTGCCCGATAGATGGAGCGTGTGTGCGACCTCTTGTCCTGTATAGGCCGGCTGGTGACGGAGTTCCTCATAGGAAATATTCTCGGAATCCAGGAAATCGCGGATGCGTGAGGGTATGGCCATTTGCTCCTCCTGAACCACGAAATTCAACTGTTCCTCACCTCCCTCACGCAATCTACCTGCCAGAAATCCTCGGGCTTACCAAACGTTTTGTCGAGGTAAGCAAATTGCCGAAATTGACACATTGTCAAAGTAACTCATTGATTTGCATTATCCTCTGATTTGTGGCGCGGCCCGTTTTTGAAGTCAGCCCGCAGAGTGAATGTGCCAATGAGAGATTCAACCCATGACAGGCGCGTCTTTTTTCTCTGTTCCCTGTCAAAAGAGAGGTAGGTCACGAACGGGCGATACGGTGACCTCTCACCCAAAACGCGCCCTGTTCTGCACAACCTGTCTCCTGCGCTTCTGTCTCCTGTATCCTGACTCCTGAATCCTGGCTGAGCCCCTGCCACCTGACACCTGAAACCTCCTCTTCTGCCCCACAACTCATCGATTTTTGGCCGTATTTTTTGCTTTGATTGGCGCTTTTCGCACTCAGAATTGGGTTCGTTTTCGAGCCTCCAAAGATGTTAACCCTTGTGTTTTCAATAAATTCTTAGGTTCGTTCCGTCTATTTAGTATCTTTTTTGCGTTTTCCGCCCATCTTCCGCAGCCGTGGGGCTGATTTAGAACCCCTTGCAAGCGGTGTGGTGGCGCGTCTGGCATACGTCCACAACAGTAGGCTACTACATTTCCAGCCGCGTGTCAAGGGCCAAGATTCAGGAGTCGGGAGTCAGGCAGCACAAGGCTCGCTCTCCAGCCCGCCAATCTTAATGGTGGGCGGTTCTTCCACCGCCCCGTGGTTTTGGCGGCGCGGCGCGTAGCAATTCGGATTACCTTGTTTGCGGCGCGGCAAGAACCCGCACCGGTGGAAAAGCCGCAGGGCCGGACCGCGGGCCCTGCGCTACCACGCGGGTACAAATCTTGTTTCCCTGGACCCCGATGTCCGCAAGGCCTTTCGCAGTACGGGGACGGCTTGCCGTCCCCTCCGCGTACATTGCCGCTGAACCAGTAAGGGCAGGGCAAGCCCTACCCCCACCTAGTGGTCGAGTTGCGCAAGGTGAGAAGCTACAAGCGCAGGGATTACGGTTCTAACGGCGCCTGAGGTCCTGTGACCCAGTTTGAGTTCCGCATCCTCAACTCGCTTTAGCAATTGGCAAGGACTTTGGTGAGGTCAGCGCCTGGTAGCAGGAACAGTCCCTACAACGAAAAACCGCAGACCTGCAGAACCAGGTCTGCCCTCTACTTGCTATGTAGTGTGAGAGTCAGGGGACCGGGGAGAGTTTGGAAATCGTCGTAAACCAACTTGGTGTCGTCGTATATTTTCAGCCGGATTGTGTCACCGTCCGTGCCGCTTACTTGAAAATTGAACCTCCCGAGCTCATCCACTTTGCCCTCCCCTGACTGGCCATCCACCATGATGCGCAGCCTGGCCCAGTCCTTGGGCGGCGGAATGATTGCTCCGGTCAGGCGGGTGAGAGGTTGCGGTGCGCGTTGCAGCGTCAGATCGAGCACGGTACCTCTCACTTCCAGGTGGTGCCATTCCTGTTTGTAGCCGTCCACCTGCGGCAGCACTCCCACAATTGCGCCCCTGAACTTTGCAGGAACGCCCTTGAAGTCGGCTTCGCCGCTTGAGCTAACGGCTTTGGAACGACGGTCGTTATCGAGATCGATGGTGATTTGACCGGAAGTGATGATTGGCTCGCTGCCATCGGCACTGTGGGCGCGCACGGTCAGGTCAAATGTCTCCGGCGAAGGCGGTACCAGTTTGAACCCTCCTACGATCACGAGGCAGAAAAGGACCACTGGGCCGCCGAGCTCAAGGAAATTCCCCAAGCGCCTGTGGGTGAAGCGCGCGTAGCTGCGCATCGCTCCGAAAAGAAACGCCGCGCACGCAAGGGCCCATGGAATTAGTAGAAGGTAAAAGACATGATTCTGAACGCCGCTCTCAATCAGCTTGGGAACCCGATAAACATAGAACAGCAGCAGGCCCACCCCGATGGCGAGCCCGACCAGCGCAATGATGGCGTAAGCCTTTGCAGAGAGAGGCTGGACAGGTTGGACAGGGTTGACCGCGGTCACGCTCGTTACCTTCAATTCTGTTTTGGTTTGTCGCTCCCGGGCTCCCGACTCGTCTTGGCGCGAATCCTCGCGGCTTGATCCTCGTAGACCTTCGCTTCGCTGTCGCGGCCAAGCTTTCGAAGGAGGAGCGCCAGGTTCTCAGCCGTCGTAGCCACCTTCGGGTGCTCCGGCCCGAATGCGTTTTCGTCGATCGCCAACGCTCGCTTCAAGAGTGGCTCCGCCTCAGCGTGCTTGCCTTGGCGGTAGTAGAGCGCCGCCAAGTTGTTGAGGCCTCTCGCCACGTCCGGGTGCTCCGGCCCAAGCGCCTTTTCGTCAATCGCCAAGGCCCGCTTCAAGAGTGGCTCCGCCCCGGCGTAATTGCCTTGGTTGTAGTAGAGCGCCGCCAAGTTGTTGAGGTCTCTTGCGACCTCCGGGTGCTCCGGGCCCAGCGCCTTTTCGTCAATCGCCAGGGCCTGCTTGTAGAGTGGCTCCGCCTCGGAGTATTTGCCTTCGTTGTAGTAGAGCGCCGCCAAGTTGTTGAGCTGTGTCGCCACGTCCGGGTGCTCCGGACCCAGCGCCTTTTCGTCAATCGCCAGGGCCCGCTTGTAGAGTGGCTCCGCCTCGGCGTACCTGCCTTGGTCGTAGTAGAGGAGCCCCAAGTTGGTGAGGTCTGTCGCCACCTGCGGGTGCTCCGGGCTCAGCGCCTTCTCGTCAATCGCCAGGGCCCGCTTGTAGAGTGGTTCCGCCTCGGCGTATTTGCCTTGATGGTCGTAGAGCACCCCCAGGCCGTTGAGGCGTGCCGCCACATCCGGGTGCTCCGGCCCCAGCGCCTTTTCGTCAATCGCCAAGGCCCGCCTGTAGAGTGGCTCCGCTTCAGCGTACTGGCCTTGGTTGTAGTAGAGCAGCCCCAGGTTGCTGAGGTCTGTCGCCACCTGCGCGTGCTCCGGGCTCAGCGCCTTCTCGTCGATCGCCAAGGCCCTCTCCAAGAGTGGCCCCGCCTCGGCGTACTTGCCTCGGCGGTCGTAGATCTGCTCTAAGTTGTTGAGGTCTCTCGCCACCTCCGGGTGCTCCGGCCCCAACGCCTTTTCGTTAATCGCCAGGGCCCGCTTCAAGAGTGGCTCCGCCCCGGCGTACTTGCCTTGATGGAGGTAGAGCGCCGCCAAGTTGTTGAGGTCTCTCGCCAAGTCCGGGTGGTCCGGCCCCAGCGCCTTTTCGTCAATCGCCAAGGCCTGCTTCAGGAGTGGCTCCGCCTCGACGTACTTGCCTTGATGGACGTAGAGCGCCGCCAAGTTGTTGAGCTGTGTCGCAACATCAGGGTGCTCCGGCCCGAGAGCCTTTTCCTCAATTGCCAGGGCTCGCTTGCATAGCGGCTCCGCCTCGGCGTACTTGCCTTGACTGACGTAGAGCGCCGCCAAGCCGTTGAGCCGTATCGCCACGTCCGGGTGCTCCGGACCCAGCGCCTTTTCGTCAATCGCCAAGGCTCGCTTGTAGAGTGGCTCTGCCTCGGCGTACTTGCCTTGCGCGTCGTAGAGCGCCGCCAAGTTGTTGACGGGCGTCGCCACATACGGGTGCTCCGGCCCCAGCGCCTTTTCCTCAATTGCCAGGGCTCGCTTGCATAGCGGCTCCGCCTCGGCGTATCTGCCCTGGTGGTCGTAGAGCAGCGCCAAGTTGTTCACGGCTATCGCCACGCCCAGGCACTCCGGCCCCAGCGCCTTTTCCTCAATTGCCAGGGCTCGCTCGTAGAGTGGCTCCGCCTCGGCGTATCTGCCTTGGCGGTCGTAGAGCAGCGCCAAGTTGTTGAGCCGTGTCGCCGCATCCGCGTGCCCCGCCCCCAGCGCCTTTTCGTCAATCGCCAGGGCTCGGTTGTAAAGTGGCCCCGCCTGGGCGTACCTGCCTTGATGGACGTAGAGCAGCGCCAACGTGTTGAGGTCTCTCGCCACATCCGGGTACTCCGCCCCCAGCGCCTTTTCGTCAATCGCCAAGGCCCGCTTCAGGAATGGTTCTGCCTCGCTATACTTAGCTTCAGTGTCGAGGACCACTCCGAGAATCCATAGCACCAGCGGGTCATTGCTGTGAAGGATGCCCGCCTTTCGCATGGTAGACTCAGCCGCCGGATAGTAACCCTGTCCATACTCCGCTGCGGCCAACGAGTTGTATTTACCGACCAAGTCGTTTTCGGAGGAACCGATCGATTCACGAATGTACGCACTCGCCTCCGAATACTGCCGCGCATACAAGGCCGATAATCCTTCCTGGTAGGGCTCCTGAACGTTCTTGCTCCACGCGGTGATGGCTGATTTGAGCTGTTCAACGGTGAAGCCCAGCTCTATGGCCCGGTCAGCCAGAAAATGATCGGACTCCGGCGGTGAGCTCGAGCTCGGACGGATCTGAGACGTAACGCCCTGAACGATTTGCTGGATGAGTTGCTGGTTAGATAGCAGGCTTCGGTCACCCCTCGGAGCCACAACAATCTTCATCGGCTCGACACTGCTTTTGGGAATGTACGTTCTGCCGCTTTCTCCTACAAATGGGTCGACGACGACCCAATCCTTGACCCGAAGGATGATGGGATCTCCCGGTTCGGACTGGGATGACAGGGGGATCGTGAACTCGCCGGAGTCCGAGGACACCGTCCCGCCGACGTTGACCACACGCACCTCGATGTGGGGGACTGGTTTGCCATCCGTGGTCTCAACCGATCCCTTGATGTAACGGGTGCTGGCTATCGCGGTTGTGGGCACGAACGCCAGTAGGGCCCAAATACCCACTGCAGGCCAAGCTGGTCGAGGAAGCATAGAGCTAATCCTTGTCCTGGGGCTTGTTATTCACATCCCCGAATGCAAGCTCCCGGAAGCGCTCTGGGGCCTGTGTTACCTCCCCCAAGATTATATCCCGGGCGACCGGCAACATACACCCCACCTTCTCCCCGTGCAATGCTTCAACCTAGCGAGTAGCGCGGACCTGTTTTGTAGGTCCGCGGCCTTTGGGCGCGGTCGGTGAGAAAAGCCGCAGACCTTGAAAAACAGGTCTGCGCTACTTCCCGAGCTGTTAATACAGGGCGACGGCGTCCAGCAGGTTACTCTCGCCGTTCATCCACAGCGCATACTTGAGCCGATACGGGGACCTCATGGAAGCCGCTCCGATTTCGCCGCGATTGTTGATGGCGATCACACAACAGTCTCCATCTCTATTCCTGGGGTCCGTCCTCACCATGTGGCGCAACAACTCGAGGCAGGCGTCCTGGGGGGACATGCCGCTTGCCATGTAGTGGACAATCGAAATGCTGGTGCAGTAGTTGGTCATCAGGTCTCCGTCGCCGGTGGCGGCTCCCACGTTGTCGTCGGCATAGACACCGCAACCAACCAGGGGAGAATCTCCCACGCGGCCGGGGATTTTCCACGCCAGCCCTGAAGTCGAACACCCCGAGACCACGTGGCCTTTTCCGTCAGTCGCGCACCACGCGCGAGTTCAAGGAGGCGTTGGCTTCACTGCCCAACGACGTGCGCCGGCAGGCAGAACGCGCCTACCGGCTGTTCCGCACTGACCCACGCCATCCCAGTCTGCGCTTCAAGAAAGTGGATGAGGAGAGCGACGTGTATTCGGCGCGGATTGGACTGGGTTACACACGAACGCCGAGAGCGTTGCAGCTAAAAGGCATTCAGCAACGCTCGCAATCCGTTGTTGTGCGACTGGTGCCGAAGCTTGCGCAGTGCCTTTGCCTCAATCTGCCGGATCCGTTCCCGAGTCAGCGCGAAACTCTGGCCGACCTCCTCGAGAGTGTGGGCGTTGCCGTCATCGAGTCCGAACCGCATCTTGATGATCTTTTCCTCGCGAAAGCTCAGGGTCTTCAAGAACGCTGCCGTGCACAGCTTCAGGTTGTTGGCGATAGCGACCTCAGCCGGTGAAATAACGCCGCGGTCTTCGACAAAATCACCTAGATGGGCATCCTGTTCTGCGCCGATGGGTGTATCGAGCGAAATGGGCACCTGCGCAACCTCCAGGACCTTTTGGACCTCGCCTGACGGGATTTCCATGTGCTTGGCGATGTCTTCCGTGCTCGGCCGCCGGCCGAGGTCGTGCACCAGTTGGCCCACCACACGCCTGAGGTTGTTGATCCTCTCTATCATATGAACGGGGACCCGGATGGTTCGGGCCTGGTCCGCGATGGCTCGCATGCAGGACTGTCGAATCCACCAGGTCGCATAAGTAGAAAACTTGTAGCCGCGATGGTAGTCGAACTTGTCCACCGCTCGCATCAGGCCGAGATTTCCTTCCTGGATCAAGTCTACGAATTCGAGCCCGCGATTGACAAATTTCTTGCCGATCGCAACCACCAAGCGAAGGTTCGCCTCCACGAGCTCACGCTTCGCGACCCGGGTTGCCTGCACGCTGGCGAGGATATCCTTATGCGTTCGCTTGAGTTCGACGGCGGAGGACGCCGCCCGTCCCTCGATCCGGCCCCGCCGACCGCGGCATCCCCGCAGTTCGGTCCTCAGGTATTTGTTGGTAGGCCGGGCTTGCAGCCGCGCTTCGAGCCTCTTCACCTCGAGATCGAGGGAATCTAATTCTGCAACCGTCTCACGGACCTTCTCGATAAGCCGCAGGCGCTCAGCTTGGGTGAAGCCAATGGACCAAATCAGTCGAGAAATCCGGACCCGCTGGCGCGCGATGGCCCAGCTACGGGCGCGACATCCGGTTGAATCCGCCCCCTTCTTCGCCTTCACTCCGGTCAACTGCCGGTTGAGACGCTCAATCTCACCGAGAACGGCTGCGACTTCACACTTGCGTCTCGCCACTCCCTCGTCCGTCCATTCGTGTTCGTCAAGAATCACAATCTCTTGAATGGACCTTTCCCCTGCGGCCAATTCTTGGCGCAAAACGGACATCTCGTGGATAACCATCGCCGAGCGCGACAGTGCCTTCAGCGTGTTGAGTTGCCCGCGCTCAATGCGCTTGGCAACCTCAACTTCACCGCGGCGCGTCAGCAGGGGTATGCGCCCCGCCTCGCGCATGTACGTGCGAACGACGTCGGGGCCGTCTTCAACCTTGCCTGGCGTTAAATCGAGATCATGATCTTTCAGGAGGTCTTGCAGATCGGGCTCCTCTCCCGGTGGTTCCGGGTCAGCGCTGGTTGAACGGCAGCTTGTTGGCGAGCAGAGTCTGGAGGTTCCAGGCCAGTCCGACTGCCCGAAGTAAACGGATGAACGCGTACGCAGGATCGATTTCCCAGAACCTCATCCCATAGCGAGCTCAGGTGGGAAAAGCGTGGTTGTTGTGCCAGCCGCCACCGTAGGCCAGCAGCGCTACCCACCGAGAGTTCGTCGACACGTTTTCGAGAAGGAAATTCCTGCACCCAAACCGATGACTGGCAGAGTTCACAAGCCAGGTCGTGTGCTGGCAGAACACCAACCGAACATAGATGCCCCCTATCATGAAAGGTGAGCCTCCTGCCAGGAAGAGCAGAACCGCCAACAGAACAGACGGGAAGACATAGGGACGGCCCAAAAACCAGTCGAGCCGCAACCTTCCCCTCTTGGGATCTTGAGGACCCTGCAGCAATGAGATGCGTGCTAACCAAACGCGTGATCGTTGAGATTATACCATAGCGGCCAGCACTTCGTCGGCCACAGCGTTGCGAACGTTGTGGTGTAGTCGGACGTTAGCTCAGTCTCGGCGGATGACCAGGAGAGTGCGGTCGTCGTGGAAGGGAAGCTCGTTGCGGAAGGCATCACAGGCCTTTTCGATGAGGTCAATGACGATGTGTGGCGCGGCGCCATGCGCGGGGCGCACGGCCTCCCGGAGCCGCTCCGCACCAAATTCCTCATTCTGCTCGTTCGAGAGCTCCGTCCAGCCGTCTGTATAAGCAACCAGCAGATCGCCGGAGCGCAGCTCGCAGATGCCCATGCGGTACTCGCTCGCCGGGTCAAGGCCGAGAAAAAGCCCGCCATCAGCCAGTTCTTCAAGGCCATCGGACCGGACCACGATCGGCGATGGATGTGAGCAGTTGACGTAGAGCAAGCGGCCCTGATCGTCAAACTCCCCGTAGAACAGGGAAATCAGGTTGCGCTGTTTGCCCTGCTCAGCTAGGCTGCGGTTGATCAGTCGCACTTTGTGCGCCACTTCGAATGGTGTGGCGTTGACCACATGAAGCGTGGCATGCAGTGCAGTCACCAGCACTGCCGCCTCGAATCCCTTGCCCTTGGCGTCGGCGACCGCCGCGGCAAAACTGCCCGGCCCCAACGGGATGATCTGGTGATAGTCGCCGCCTACTTCCTGCGCCGGAACGGACCGTTGAGCAGCTTGATAACCGGGCAAGGAGGGCAGTTCCGTCGACAATAAGCTCATTTGCTGTTCCCGCGCGAGCGTCAAGATTTCCTGAAGCCTCTCATGCTGATGCTGGCGATCAGCAAAGAACCGGATCAGCCGTCCCAGTACCTGGAAGTCAGCTTCGCGCTGCTGGCCCTCCTTACCAGCCATGGAGGGAGTGATCAGGCCAAGCACCTGACGCAACTCGCGGTCCACCGGAATGAAAATCAGGTCGTACCAGTCTTCGCGACCCTCGGCCTGTCGGCGCAACCCCCGCTGGATCCACCAAGACTGGCCTAACAGACGGCGTTGCACTTTGCGATAAGACAATCCACGGTCCAACAGATCCCAAAGGGGCTCGCCTTGTGACCATGTGACTTCATAGCGGCTGTCCTCCCGGCGGAACTCAGCAGTCGCCAGCAGGTGGAGGGAGTTTCCGAACTCGCGCAGCATGCTCTCCAGCAACGCTCGCACGAACCCTCCCGCCTCCCGCTCGCTCTGAGAGACGCCTTCAATTAGATCGAAAAGTCTGCGTTCCAGCATGGCGTAATCAACGGGTTCTAGATCGAACCCTTTGCAGATGGTTGGTTCTTGCTTCACCGAGACGTGTGGTTAGGACTCCGAACGTCGCGTGGGGTTCCGAAAGGGGCTCCTCGTACCGCAGCTAGGCATTTCTCCCATTCCCTCTGTCCAAGTTACCATAGATGCCCAATTAGGGCCTGAGGATGCCACCCGCGAGAAAGTGCAATACATTCACCTCAACCCAGGGAGGGCCGGCCTCGTCAAACGCGCCGAGGAGTGGCAGTGGTCGGGTGTGCACGATTACACGGGGGGCCTGAGCGCAACCTTTAGGCCGAATCGCACTCTGATCAACGGTCGTGTACTGCTGCGGGCCGATGAACGGGGACAAATTTGAAGGAAAAGCCGCAGACTCTCTGAAAAACGAGACTCTGCGCTTGTATCTACCTGCTCCGTAGCGCAAGGAGGGAGAGCGTGACCTTTACGCTACGACTCCGTCCGAACGACCGTGCTAGAATCGGTGTAAGCTTATGTGACCAGCGCAAGAGGTGGCAAACATGGTGAAAGGTCGCGAGGAGGTATTGAAGACTCTGGAAGCGAACTGCGAAGCGCTTCGGCGCCTGGGTGTGAAACGGCTGGGCCTATTCGGTTCGGCTGCGAGGGGGGAGGCCGGAGCGGCAAGCGATCTTGACTTCGTGGTGGATTTCGAGCACAAGTCCTTCGACGCTTACATGGACGCCAAAATACTCCTGGAAAGCCTGTTCGCCTGCCGGGTTGACCTGGTCCTCGCGGACTCGATCAAACCAAGACTGCGCCCCATCATTCTAAAGGAAGCTACCTATGCCCCGGGATTTTAGGCTCTCAGAATGACAGCATGGCAGGCGAGTGCACGGATATCGCGCTGAGCAGCATAATCGGGCGTTGAAAGCGAGTAGATTCTCTCTTTAATTTCAAGAGTTTTTTCTTTCTAGAAGGGTGCGGGAAACCTCTTTCTTTTTGAAGGTCAGGAAGCGACGAGAGCATGGGTCACCTCCTGGGCAGGGGTAGACTTAAGCCGA
>JBEKIZ010000127.1:0-10825 GCA_050011515.1 Terriglobia bacterium
TCCCAGGAAGCGTGCGACTTCTTTCCAGGAGTAGCCGTTCGTTCTCAGGAAGAACATGTCCCGCGACCGCCCGGTCATATAATTCAGCAACTCTCTTACGAGCAACTCATCTTCAACTGTGGACGGGTTGCCGCGGGTGTGAATGCCACTGAAGGCATCGAGATCCTGGAGCGAGCCGACAAATTGAATTTTAGGCTGCCTAGCCACCTGCCTGTTAAGCCTGCGGACAAAGGCCACGTACAGGTAACTGTCGAGATTTCGAATCGGATTACCCGAGATTCTGTGTGCTCTTCTAGTTCTGGAAATTGCGAGCAGTACCGTTTCGAGTATGTCTGCGGCTATGGATGAATCCTGGTCGTAGCGCCGGGCATAAGAAAGGAGGCGCGCCCAGTTTCGCCGCGCTGCATCAAGCAGATCTTTTTCAACCGTTGCCCCAGAGCCTTCCGATTGCCAAATCCAGACAGGTGGGTTAGCTCTGGAATCTCCACGCATGGTTGCCACTCAGCCTCTCCCGTTCCATTTCTCAAGGATTCTAACGTTCGCACAAAGACTCCAAACTATTTTTCCTCCTACAATAAAGATGTCCGCAAACTGTCTAAATCTTAATGCCTCAATTCTTTTTTTCAGGCCTTTGGTGTCCACCCCCTCGGAGTCGTGGAGACATATGCTGATGCATGCCTCTTAAGCATGACACTCATTTCGGCCTCCCTCAATATGGGGCAGTGCGCAGATGGAAATGCAGTCGCCTGACACTTCAGTAGCAAAGCGCTTGCACAGGGTCGCATTTACCGTCGCAGCCTGCACGACAGTCCCTGAAAACGTGCTGCGCACCAACCTGGCGGCCCGTCGATTTGCCCGCTGCCTCCGCCGAGGGAAGTGTCGTAACAGGCGCCCCGCAATCAGTGGCTGGAGCTCAGTCACTGACCCGAGAGTATATGTCGGTCGACGGGCCATGAAGAGAGCGCTTGCGGAAGGGCAGGTCGTATGAAAGGCCAAGAAGATGGGAATCAAGGCCACGGCCTGAGTGGGGCCGCAGCGGTGACGGATTCCAAGCGAGATCCGGTCGTCTGGAGCCCGGAATTGGATGCGATCATTCGTGAGGGGTACTCACGAGGCTGGTCCGGGGCCCGAGAAGCCATTAATAAAATTCAGAGTTTGCATTCTAAGTGGCGCAGCCACAATGTCTGGGAACGAGCGAAAGAACTGGGTTTTGATCAAAAGTATGTCCAAGAACGTCCGCCCTGGTCGGCTGCGGACGATGCGTTGTTGCGCGATTTCGCGCAAGAGCAATCGGCTAGGATGATCGCTCGTTTGCTCCACCGAAGCGAGAGGTCAGTGCGGTGGAGGTTCGCAAAATTGGGCGAGAGCTGCAAGGTTCAAGACAACTATTCGCAGGAGGACCTGGCGAGGGACCTGCGCGTGAGCCCGAAAACGGTACGGCGCTGGGAGGAAGCAGGGTTCCTGGAGCGCCGCGACGGGCGGATCACTCACGAATCATTAGAGGAGTTCTGTCGCAAGCACGCTTCAGAAATAAACTACGACGCGCTTGATAGGGAGATGCAACGCTGGCTGAGAGAGGATGCGGGTTTCGTCCCGGCTCAGAAGCAGCCGAAGAATGGAAACGGGACCCTCAAACATCTTCACAAGGTAGGCGTGTGCGCTTGGTGTGGCCGTAAGACACGTGGGAACGCCCATGGGCGGCACGTCGAAGCATGTGCGCGGAAAAACGGTTCGAATAAGGGCTTGCAAGCATCAGGGAGTCAGACGGCCGCAGTTCGTTCGTCGCCTGCCCCAATGACAAAGTCGTCAGCCGCACAGCGCCATTCCTGGAATGAAGGGTAAGCTTCGAGGGGGCCACTCGACCAATGCTCGTCCCAGTAGAATACCCAGTAGTCTACGGTTCGGACGCTTCGCGGATGCGCTCGCGCCTCATATACAACCGCTTCGAACCAGCCTTCTTTCTGGATGTTGCTGAAGATACGATTCTCGCCCGACTCGAGAAGGGCTTTCCACCTCTTGGTGTAATCCTCCGGCGAGAGTGTGGTACGAAGTTCTTCGTCGCAATCAAGGAAACCTGGACAGCGGTGTTGTAACTCCTTTACTACGGCGGCAGGGAATTTGGCATCTGACTCCAACAATGACCGCAACCAGTAAGTGAAAGCTTCCCACTCCATGTATTGGGCCACTGCTGCCGCGAAACGCTCGGGACCAACCAGCCTGGAAACCTTGATAATCTGACGTTCGTCCTCCGCCATCTCGAATGCGTCGAGAACCTCATCAGCACACTGCTCGGAGGCTCTTCTCCACTCCTCGAATGACGGATAGGCGGAAGGATGCTGTCGTTTCCATTGCGCCTCGCAGTGAAGCGAATAGGCGCAGTCCCGCGCGAAGGCAGGATCTCGGACCGCGTAGAAGGTGACTGCCCGCAGCCACCCTTCTTCCTTCGCTTGGACGAGCACATTGCTCTCGAACCATTCCAATATTCGCCTGTTAAGGGGTGGGTCCTGGTGCATTGTCTCGGATGTTCGGTCAGATCCCAAAAGCCCAGGGCAGCGTTCCTCGAGAACCTTCACGAGCCATGTGGGGGCGCAGCCCTCGGCTTCTGCGATCGCGCTCGCCCACAGGCTGAAGGCGTTCCACTCGACGTATTGTTGTCTCGCTTCCAGAAGGCGTTGCCATGGGATTCGCCTTGCATGCCGGTCAGCTTCCCGGCGAGCCATCTCTGACACACATGTCTCCGCCTTACTGGTTCGCACCGTTCGCTGTTTCGGGCTGTTCACCATTCTTGATTAACGCCTTTTCCGCATCAGGCACACCCAGGCTCTCGGCGGGTCGGGGCGGTTAGATCCGAAAGAGCCAGAAACCAACGAAAGGATTTCGAAGTAGGGCTCGACAGCGTAAACAATTTCTCTTGCCGTCCGTTGTGGCGGACCAGGGCCATCACGTTTCTCATCCGCGTTGCCAAGAAGACTCAGCCAAAGGCCATCTTCTTCTAAATGACGGTTCACGTTTTCAGCAAAGCTTTTCCGCTCTTCATCCGAACCCATTGTATGAAAGCACCCTCGATCAAATACAAAGCCAAATGACGCCCCTTCGATATGGCTTGTGAGAATGTCGCTGACCAAAAAGGCACATTTGGTATTGGCTTTTGAAGCTTTCTCCTTGGCCTTCTCAATTGCAATCTCTGAAGCATCAATTCCTACCACGTGGAAGTTTTGTTGGGAAAGCCATATCGCGTTGTCGCCAGTTCCGCATCCGATCTCCAACGCTTTACAGGGTTTTATGGGCGTCGTGGTTACGGTCTGAATAAGATTCGAATCAGGCTTGCCAATATCCCAAGGGGTGTCGCCTGCTTGATATCTTCCCTTGAAACGGTTTTCTTCTGCCATCGTTCCCCCTTCGAAGGCGGGCTGTGCCAAACCAAAAAGGCCGGAGCGCCCGAAGCCCCGCGCTCGTAAGCATCGAAGAGCTCGCTTTCGAGTTGTTGGTATTTTAACTCAGGAAAAGCTTTGGTGGTTCAGGTGCCCAAACACGACGGGGATTAGCTGGCACGCAGGTGCTCAAATTCCGGCACTACCTTGAAGGGTATGTCTGGCGCTGTGACCTGGCCGGCAAGCTGATCGATCAATTTCGTTGAGGCGTTGCCCAGGAATTTCACGGCTTCATAGATGTAGGGAATCCTTTCCGGTTTGAATCCCATGAGCCTCGCGCACGTTGCATCCGCGGCTACAGGATCATCTGAAAGCACAATGCTGTGGAGCGGCCGGGAAGTGCCGGCAAGAGGACCGTTTCCTTCCATCGCTACAATGCCATCAGCGATGACGAAATGAATCGGCACCGTCGCACAAACGTCGAGGATGCTCTGCTGGATTCCGCTCCAGTGCAGGATGTTCTTGGGCCAGCCGTACTTTGTGCCTGGGACAACGCCAAACATGTTCTTCATGCTTAGCGTGACACCCGACCAGTGATGGGTTTTCACCTTGGGCATGGAAACGACGAAGTCATGGCTGAGCACTGTCCGTGGGAGAAAAAGATGGCCCAGGCCGGTGTACCTTGTGCAGAGCTTAATCTTAACCAGCTCATCTCGGTTCAGATCAACAAAGGGAATATGCTGTTTGGCGAGTTCGTCTTGGAACCCACTTTCAAAAAGTACAAGTTGTGTGTCCCGCTGGTGCCCTGGGCCTTCAGCGACGGTGACAGAGAGAGCACCAAGCCGCCTGAAGCACTCCGCGGCGGTAGTGACTAAAAGGGGATCAGTATTGATAGCGACGCCCGGTACGAAGTCCACGAGGTTCGGCTTTAAGAGAACCGACTTTCCAGCGATGTCGAGATCAAATAACCGGAAAGCGCTCATCAAGGTCCATTCAAGCCGTTCCGAATACTCGTCCGCACGCACGATGGCGACGCGTGAACGGGCGGGTCGCCGAACTCGGTCGTATTTGGGTAGGAGAAAGGGAGCGGCAGTCGCGGCTCCCGCTGCAAGTCCGACAGAACCGGCTAGCAAGCTTCTTCTTGTCATGCGATCACCTTGAAAACGTTGCCTTCGACCAGGCAATCAACGGCTAGGATCACAGCGGCCAGGGTGGCAGAATCCGCGAGGAGGGCTGGATCCCTCAGAGCACAGAGGCGATCAACCAAACCCGCAACGGGTCGGCCGTAGGCATCAAGAGCCAGGATGGACCAGGCCAAGCTCCAAGGCGCGGAGCAAGTCCCCGCCCTATGCTCGAGCCAATCAAGACCGGAGGCTATGGCGCCATCGCTCTGCTCTCCGCCCAGGGCGAGCAAGGCGACGGCCGTGGCGTCCAGATGTGGCGCCAGAGGAACTCCGTAAACCACACCGTTTCCGGCATTCCACCCTCCGCCGGGGCAGACGCGATCTAGCAGCATCTCCTTGCCGCGCCGGATTCGGAAGCTGACCTGCTCTGGCTTGCAGCACACGAATCCCTGCTTCAGCGCAATGATTGACAGAGCCGTAGGGATAACCCAACTGCAAGTGCCAGGCTGCCACGGCCAGCCGAACTTGTTGGGGTCAAAGCGGACGTGAGTATCCGTGGTGTCAAACTTCCATCTCCAAAGCCAGTGTGATTCTCTTCCTTTCAATCGCAGCAGCCATTCGACTCCGCGCTCTGTTTGAAGCGCCATCTCGCCATTGTTGATGAGCGCGATCACTGCCAAAGCCGTTAGACCTGAACCCTCGGAGTCGTCGCCACTGAACGCTGGCCAGCTTCCGTTTGGATTCTGCATTCCGAGCAAAAACTCAAGGCCGAGGGCACGGGCAGGACTGGAATCCCATCTCAGAGCCAGGAGAGCGAGACACGTCGGCTCGAGGGCAGCCTGAGTCGGCGCTCGACCATAACTCCAGCCTCCGCCGGAAAGCTCCTGTTTGATGAGGGCATTCTTTAGCTCGGCTCGCAACGCTGTGTCTATCATGGCTTGGTTGTAAGGGAAGATGTAAAGGCAGTCAAACGAGGGCCCCTGCCTCAGGCGCGAGAGCAGTTTGGGCACACGCCGAACAGGACCTTAAAGCCTTGAACACTACCCATTGCCCGAGGACTAGCGCGCACGAAAATGCTCTGAGAGGTGGTTCTCACATTTGTCGACCGGTGAAATAAATTGTGGACTGCTCTCCTGGGGTGCTATGCCAACGTTATTCTGACGTGAGTGGCGGGGGTAGGTAGCCAACGCCGAATGGCGGTCATGCTCCACATGTCCCGCCACAGGTTCTTCGACTTGTATCCTCTGCCTTCGGAACCGCTCCTTCTTAGTCAGCTTTTGCCTGGATTTCGCAGGCTCCCGAGTGGAGCTTATTTTATCGGATGAAACATGCATGCCTATCTCACACTCTTGTTTTACAATGTGCCAGCATTGTAAAATAAGGTGCCGGAGCCTTCTGGTGAAGTCCGTGCGGTAAAATAAGCAGCTAACCACGGTCTGCATGTTATGCGAGCTGGAATTTATGTAAAACAAGCGACGGGTTACCAGGCGTTCATTCCCGCTCCATTGCCGCCTGATCCGTCCATCGAAATCGATGCCGAGTTGGGCCGGCTCATGTCTGAAGCGGATCGTGCCCTGGGTCGACTGGACGGAGTCGCGACCGTTCTCCCCAACCCTGACCTCTTTGTCTCCATGTATGTCCGGCAAGAGGCAGTGTTGAGTTCGCAAATCGAGGGCACCCAGAGCAATCTCGAAGACGTTCTCCAATTTGAAGTGGACTCAAAAGGGCGGGAGTTTCCGAAAGACATCCAGGAAGTCGTCAACTACGTGCGCGCTATGAATTACGGCCTGGAACGCCTGAAGACACTGCCCTTGAGCCTGAGGCTGATCCGCGAAATCCATGGCAAGTTGCTCGAAGGGGTGCGTGGCTCGCACCGCACCCCGGGGGAGTTTCGCACCACTCAGAACTGGATTGGCCCGCCGGGATGCACACTCAATACTGCAACATTCGTGCCTCCTCCTGTCCACGAAATGTGTGAGGCGCTGGACAATACGGAGAAGTTTCTTCACGACAACTCACTCCCGCTGCTCATCCAATGCGGCCTTACTCACGCGCAGTTTGAAACCATCCATCCGTTTCTTGACGGCAATGGCAGAGTCGGACGTCTCCTTATCACTTTTCTTCTTTGCCACAGACAGGCGCTAGGACGACCCCTGCTTTATCTCAGCCACTACTTGAAACAGCATCGCACCGAGTACTACGACCGGCTGATGGCCATTCGCAACGACGGCGACTGGGAAGGCTGGCTGAAATTTTTTGTCCGTGGTGTTCTTGAAGTCAGCCGAGAGGCAACTGAGACGGCGCGCACCATCGTTCGGCTAAGGGAGGAGCATCGCCGGCTACTCAGTGAAAAACTGCTGCCGGATAAGTCGGCGACTGCGGGGCCCGAGTCGCTTCGGTCGCGCCGCCTGAGAGCTTTTGCCGGATATTCACGAGACGAGGGGGGGGCTACGCCCTATGACCTACTCTTGCTTGAATACTTGTTTGAGCAACCGATCGTTACTATTCGCATGGTCGCGCAGCGTCTGAACTGCGTCTTCGTCACCGCAAACAAGGTGGTCAACCGATTCGTGAAGCTCGGTTTGCTTGAAGAGGTCACAGGCTATCAACGCAACCGGCGCTTTCGCTACGCTCCTTACCTTGCTTTGTTCGAGCCCGCCCATGACGGGCCAATGCCCGCTTGAGCCGCTCGTTTCCCTCCTGGTTCTCACAATCGTCGACCCGCAAAAATAATTCTTGAAGTCGGCTTTCGTCGCCCAAAAGCGTGCGCTGCTTACCTTTCCTGCCTCTTTGCGAATGAGGTGGGTATTGCGTGCCGACTTCAAATGGCCCGTTCCAAGAGAATTGCAGTGTATCGTGTGCTTCGGGAGGCGGTGGACGTGTTTCGATCAAGGGAGGAGCTCTCCGGCAAGCTGCGCGAGGCCAAGTACGTGATCGACGAGGTGACCCTGGAAGTGGTGTATCTCGCCTCACGCATGCAGAAACCGCTGCTTGTCGAGGGGCCGCCCGGCTGCGGCAAGACCCAACTGGCATACGCAGTGGCTGAGGCAGCCGGAACGTTCGTGGAGCGCCTACAGTGCTACGAAGGCATCACCGATGATAAGGCCATCGGTAAGTTCGACGAAGCTTTGCAAAAGCTCTTCCTCGAAACCCAGGGAGACCAATTCAGCAGTGACTGGGACTCTATTCGCAAGCGTCTGCATTCGCTTGATTTCTTCGCTGAAGGTCCCCTGCTACGGGCTTTGCTTTGCCGGGACCGACCCTGCGTGCTGCTGATAGACGAACTCGACAAGGTGGACCACGAATTTGAAGCCTTGCTACTGGAGATCTTGAGCGCCTGGCAAGTGACGGTTCCAAAGCTGGGGACCATCAAGGCGGAAACGGTTCCATTTGTGGTTTTGAGCTCGAATGAAGAGCGTCGGCTGGGCGATCCCCTGCGAAGACGTTGTTTTTATTTACGCGTGGAGTACCCGACCGTGGAACGTGAGGCGGAGATCCTCGCGGTGCACAGCACTGATATGGACCCCGCTTTACGGGGACAACTGGCGGGGTTGGCGCGAGCATTGCGCGGGTGGAGTCTCGAAAAACCACCCTCGATTGCAGAAATGCTCGACTTGGCGAGAGCTCTCGAGATCATGGGCGTAAACGAAATAGAACCCGACCAACGGGATGTACTGCTTGCTCTCCTGGCCAAGACTGAGGCTGACCGGAAGCGTCTGTTGCTTCGCGCCGGATTCGATGGCTTGGTCGCGGACTCGAAGAGATATCGTGACGAGTTGACGAGGGGGGCCGTATGAAGACGGGCGGAAGGGTGTTGATCGTTTTATTTTGGTTCGTGGGTGTGGCGCCAGGAGCAGAGCCCACACCGTGGCGCGATTATTCTGCTCGTTGTGCCGAGTATTACGCGAATGTCTATCAAGTTCCGGTTGAGTTGGTGGACGCAGTGATTGAGGTGGAGTCGAATTGGCAGCCTTATGCGGTTTCGCCGAAAGGCGCAACAGGCCTGATGCAGTTAATGCCGGCGACTGCCGTGAGACTTGGGGTGCGCAATCCATTTCAGATCGAGGAGAACGTTCGCGCCGGCGTTCAGTATCTGGCTTGGTTGATGCACCTCTTCAGAGGCGACCTAAGATTGGTGACAGCAGCTTATTACGCCGGAGAGTGTACGATCCTCGCGAGGGGACTCGAATACTCTTCACCGGATGTTTATAGCTACGTTAACCGTGTGGCTCGTCTTTATCGCATGAAACGGCTCGAGAGGATGCGACGGGCGCCCGCAGCATGGGCTCCCCAAGAGGAAACGAGGTGACCAATGGGCAAGGGTAGTAAGGCATTAGTAACCTGCATGTTGTTCGTTTTTCGCTCGTCAATGGCGCAGGTTCCCGAGGTCAAGCCGCGGGTGCTGACCAAACTGGAAATGGATGGGAAGGTCGCGGTAGTCGAAGTCGCTGCACACTTTGTGACGGCGATCCGCATGCCTGAGACTGTGAATTCCGTAGTCGTCGGCGACCCGACACTATTCAAAGTCGAGCACTCGGACCGGGAACCACAACTGGTGTTCGTTAAAGCCCTCACGGACAAGCCAGCGGAGACCAATCTGCTGATTTCAACGACTCACGGGCGCGAGGCAAGTCTGCTGCTGGTGAGCCGAGGGGAACAAAAATCAAACGACCCCGAAAACGTGGACCTTCTCCTCAATTACAAACCTGCCAAAGGCTTTCTAATCGAGCCCGATTACCCCTCTGCGCTGGTAGCGAAAACTGTGGAAATAGGATCGCCCGGAGCAGGTGCCGTGTCCGCAACTCTTGAGACGGCAAGCAAAGGCGGGACCGCGACGGATGTCAAGCAAGTGTCCCTCGTCGCAGCAGACCCACCGGATGCCCCCGCACCGACGGGGTTGGATGAGCTTCTTGCCCGGCAGGAACGGTCTCCACTGCCACCGCTCTACGGCGAACATGTGTCGGCGGAAACGGCCACCGGAGACCGAGTGCGCGCCGGCGTGGGCGAGGTAGTAGATGGCGGGGAGCGCGTCATCGTGTTGTTCTCTGCCCTCAATCCAACCAACCGCAGCATTCTGATCATGCCGCCACAAGTCCAGCTTGGAGGCAAGGTCAAGTCAGGGAAGATCATTCGGCGGTCTCGCTGGACCACAGCCGAACAGCTTCCGGTTCTGAATTTTCGCTTGAGCAAGCGCCGTTTGGCGCCTGGTGAGCGCGCAGATGGAGTGGTGGTCTTCGATCGTCCACCCTACAAACAGTCTAACGAGACGCTTTTCTTACAGGTAGCTGAAGCGGGGGCCGTGGATCACCCTGCCTTGGCGCCCATCGGTTTTGGCATTAACACCTTGAAGGAGGATTCTACTCATGGAGAGTCCGTTAAAGGAAAATAACACGCTGCACACGACGCCGCCGGAGTCACGAGCCGATCTGGAGGAAGCCGCGGTACAGGAAACATCGGATGGAAAGCGCGGGATTCAATGGCGCGAAATCATCCGCCAAGCGTTTGACAAGGCGCGGCAGACCCAGCAGCCCAGGACCACCCGCCGCGAGCTCAGCAAGGACAAAAGCAAGTCGCTCGTGGTACTGGGTGGTGCGGCCGTCGCAATGTTCCTGCTGTTTCTGGGCATATTCTCTTCACCTCAAAAGGCGAAGAGATCAGAGGGACGGGCAGGCGCGCCGGACCTGGGGCGCAGGATAACGCCGGGCCAGGAGAGTGGCCAAAGCGGATCTGTAACGCCCATGTTGAACGCCGAGGTAAGCGGCGACGAGGCAGTGAATAGGGGCGACGTGACACCCGAGGAGATCGGGCGAACGGCGCGGCCGGGTCGGCCAAAGGCCCCCGCCGCACAACAAACAACTCCGCAGTATGCGCTGAATAAGATTGATTTCGATCCCACCCTGCCGCAGGAGCCAGGCTATCAACGCCCACCGCAGCCTCCCTCACCTGACGAATCCCCTGAGGCTGCTCTGCATAAGCCGTCGCTGGTGTTTGTGCGGGGGGCGGAGACTGGTGTTGCTGGAGGCGCCCCGATGAGGTCGGCCGTCCTCGAACAGAGCGATTTTGTCACTTTGTTGCCTCCCGGCACCCGCCTCGTAGCGCGGTTGGAATCGGCGGTCAGTACGGGCGTGAAAGAACCGGTTGTCGCAGTAATCGAGTACAACTTCGAGCGGGAAGGCGAAATCGTGGTGCCGGCGGGAGCAAAGGCGATCGGCCAGTTGCGTCAAGCGGACCGCTCGGGGAACGTCGATATCAGGTTCGACAGGCTGGAAATGCCGGACGGAACCACGCAGAGGCTAGATGGCGTAGCTATGGATCTGACGTTTCGACCGC
>JBEKIZ010000128.1:0-10626 GCA_050011515.1 Terriglobia bacterium
AGCAGAATGATTCGCGCCCGGTCGACCACACCGGCGGGCAACGAACGCGAACTGGCCAGCCCTTCCACTTGTTCTCGGTCCTGCTCGGTCAGGACCAAGGTCGCTTTCGGTCGTCCCATCGCCATAGGCACCTCCATTGTGCACCAGAGATGCCTATTTTAGGAGCAATACTAATGCCAATTACTTATGGGACGACACACTAGCGTATCGCGTATCGCGCCGTGTCGTATCGCGCCCTAGCGTCAAGCCTTTTGTGTAAATTCCTTGAGGGGCTTTCTCTCCCAGGAACGACTCAAGCGAGTGATCACTCCGAAGACGATGCGATCGCAGCTCGCAGGGTTGGTGAAGCTGGAGATGGGTCGCGTGCGGCGCCGCACCTCACGGAAGGCGCGCTCGATCATGTTCGTCGTTCGGATCTTCCGCCAGTGGGCGGAAGGGAAAGCGTAGAAGGCCAGCAACTCCTCCAGATCCCGCTCCACGCAGGCGACCGCCCGCGGACGGGTGGGGCGCCACTTGCGCGCCCAGCGCTGAAAGCTCCGCTGCGCTTCTCGGCGGCTGGGGGCCTGATACATGGCCGCGGCCTCGCCCACACACGAGCCCGCTTTCTTCGGCACCTTGTCGGCGATATTGCGCAGCTTGTGTGCCCAGCAGCGTTGCCGGGGGACCTGCGGCCAAACCAAGGCGAGCGCCGCCTGCAACCCCACGGAGCCATCGGTGATGACGAGCCGCAGCCGGCGACCCTCCAAACCGCGTAGAAACATCCCTTGTAAGAAGGCCGTCCAACAGGTCTCGCTCTCGCCCCGCGCCAACTGGTAGGCGATCACCTCGCGCCGGCCCGCAGCGGTAATTACATAGGCTACCAACACCCAGCGCCGCCGCACTTTTCCGCCGCTGTCGCGCACCTTCAGCACCACTCCATCCAGGAAGATGTACACATACTCATCCCGCAGTCGGCGCTGATGGAAAGCCCCCACCGCCGCGTCCAGTCCGCGCCCGATCCTCGACACCGTCTGCGACGAGTAGCTTTCACCCAACACTGTTTCCAGGACCTCGCCCACTTGCCGGGTCGATACCCCGCGCAGGAAGGCCTCGCGCACTAACTCGTTCACCGATTCCTGCCGTCGCTGATAGCGCCGCAACAGTTGGCTGCGGCAGCCCCGCCGGGTGCGCGGCACCCGCAGCCGGCGCAGCAGCCAAAAGCGCGTCCCTAAGTCCCGCCGGTAATACCCGTTGCGATAATCCCCCCCCTCGTCCCGCACGTAGCGTCCTACCCCAACCAATCGGTGCGTTCCGCCTCTTACGCCTCTTCTAACAATCGCTTCACCTCGCTCCGCACGTGCTCTCCCAGCTCTTTTTCAAAGAACTCTTTCCTCTCTTCCCAGGAAAGCTTAAGATGCCCGTGGTCGAGGACTTTCAGTTCTCGCATGAGGGTGCACCTCCTTCGTAGAGTTTTGCCGCTCTCGAAAAAGTACACCCTCTTTCTCTTTCAAAAACCAAATTTACACAAAGAAGTTACGCTACCCTTTTCCTGACCTGCGGCTCCGCCGTCCGTCGGCTGACGGATGCGGAAAAGCATCGCCTTTCCGGGACACCTGCGTCGCAATCGGCGCGCCGACAACCTCCTCTGCGCAGGCTGGAAGGCTCAGCCTTCCAGCCTGCGCAGAGGAGGAAAGCACGGGCACCAACCGGAAAGCCGGCCCGCCCGCGGCGGGTCCATTGTGTGCCAGAAACTCCCGTTCCGGTGTCATTCCGAGCGCAGCGAGGAGTCTCGCTCTGCGCCCAGGCGGATCGTCAGTTCGAGCCGGACCAGGGGCCACGCGGAGGAAAGAACCAGAGCAAGATTCCTCGCTGCGCGCGGAATGACACACCGTTGAGAGGGGCATAAACACGGGTACACTCAGTTTGCGCTCCCCTGAACCCCATTCCTGCAGCCTGCAATTCCTGTAGCCCTCATGAAATTAATTTGAGAATTCGGTACGCTTGTCAGCGTAAAAGGTCCTTGACTTTCAATCCTGTTTTAACGAATATCGAATACTCGAATGCCATGATTAAACTGACCAAACGCAGTAACCTTGCGGCGCAGATTACAGACAGGTTATTTGACGCGATCCTTCAAAGTGAACTGGAACCTGGAGAGCGTATTATTGAGACGAAAATGGCCAAGCAACTCGGGGTCGGCCAGAGTACCTTTCGCGAGGCCCTCCAAGCGCTTGAACATAGGGGACTGGTTACGAAAGAGCGCTCTACCTTCGTGACGAGGCTCACCCTGGAGGACGTCAAAGTCCTGTACTCCGTGCGGGCTAATTTGGAACCGTTGGCAGCTTCGATGGCATGCGGAAAATTGGCCGCCAAGGACATTCGACAGCTCGAATTGTTCCTTGATGAAATGAAGAAGGCCAGGCAGCGGCGGGATTTCACCACGCTTCTAAAGTATGACCTAGCATTCCATCAACTGATCTGGGAAGTACCTCAAGTGAGTTCCCTGAAGAGAATTCTGAATGTCGTGTTGTCTCCCTTGTTTGCGTTTTACTTGATCCGGCTCACCCATTCCTGTTTGGGTGATCTATCAATCGTCGAAGAAACGTTCAGGAAGGAGTACACGGACCATTGCAGACTACTTGCGGCGCTCAAAGAGGGAAACCCCGACAAAGCCGAGAGGACATTTAGAGAAGTTATCCAGAATTTCTTGCAAACAACTATCGTCGACGTAGGGGCAGAACCGGTCCAGGGCACGGCGCCACAACCTCATCCGGAAAGTGGGCAGAAGCGTGCGTCGAATCGATGACTGGCTCTTCGTCTCAACCTGCGATATCTGCTGAACGATTTGGGTGTGGCAGCATAGACAATTACGAGCTTTTGTGGACAGATGCGATTTCGTCGTCGCGAGCTGAAATGGCCGAGCGGGGAGCGAGCAGGTCGCGTACAGCCTGGATGATTACCTTCACGCTGAGTCCATAGTACTGCATCAAGGTTTCCAAGTCTTCGCCCGAGGCGCCGAAGCAGTCTTGGATACCCACGCTTTCTATCGGAACCCGGGAACGGCGCAACGCCGAGGCCACGGCCGACCCCAGCCCGCCAATCACGCTGTGCTCCTCAGCTGTCACCACTGCTTTCATGCCCTGCGCCTCGTCCCGGATGGCCTTCTCAGCCAAGGGCTTCAGGGTGCTGACGTTGACGACTCGGGTAGAAATGTGCGTGACCTCCAGGATTGAGACGGCTTCCATGGCCATGAACACCAAGTTGCCCGTCGCAAAGATCACTGCATCGCCGCCCTCTCGCACGCGACGCACACCGGTCCCGCACGGGCGACGATCAGGGGAAGCATCTGTTCAACTTCCGCGGCGTCGCAAGGACAAAGGACGGTCATATTAGGGAGCGAACGCATCAGGGAGATGTCCTCAACGGTCTGGTGGGTCGGCCCGTCGCCGAAATCTGACAGTCCCGCGCTTGACCCCACGATCTTCACCGGCAGGCGGGCGAGCGCCACGACTTGTCGAATCTGATCGTAAGCGCGCCCAGTTACGAACACGGCAAAGGAATTCACAAAAGGAATCTTCCCCTCAAACGCCAGATCCGCCGCGGTAGCCACCATGTTCTGCTCGGCAATTCCCATCTGCAGGAACTGTAGTCTGGCGACCACCCGAGATTCCGCTTCCGCCATTTTCTTGGGATCTAGTATCCCCGCTAAATCAGCAACATGCACCGACAGCCCCAGGCGGCGGATTTTGACCTTTTGGACCAGCGCCAGAATGCGCCAAAAAGACTGGGATCAGTCCGCCCGGTATGTGCAGGCGTGCTCGTTGCATGCCCGTCAACTGGTCACCGGTTCCGGTCGGCTGGATTCCGGAATGGAAGGGCGTTTATCGTTCCGAATCAATAGGTTCAGGTTTCACGGCCTTCTGGAGAGGCCCTTGCGCGTTTGAGGCATTCCGCTTCCTACGCCCCGCCGATTTCCCAGAACCCCGTTAATCAGGCAGTTGCGGAGAAGGCGACGCCAAGCAGCCTAACGGAGAGTGACAACCTTTGCGTCGTACACAATGCTTCCGCACACCATAGTCATAACTGATTCCGTCCTGGGCAAATCTCCCGCAGGAACCTTGAAAATATCCTGCGAGAGCACCGCGAGATCGGCCAACTTACCGGGTTCCAGGCTGCCCTTGTCTTTTTCTGCGAACTCGGCATAAGCGGACGTGAGCGTGTAGGCGGTGACAGCTTGCTCCCGGGTCAGCGCCTCCGCGGGATGCCGACTGTACGTCGAGGCCAGCAGGATGTTGAGGAACGGATTGTTGGGCCCGTCCGAACCGATGGCCACCGGGATGCCGGCGTCCAAGAGGGAACGCAGTGGTTGCAAGGCTTGTGCCCGCTGTTCTCCAAAGCGCTTAACGAAC
The DNA here is from genome assembly GCA_050011515.1 of Terriglobia bacterium. Taxonomy (GTDB): domain Bacteria; phylum Acidobacteriota; class Terriglobia; order UBA7540; family UBA7540; genus CAVROP01. Next base: position 4,389 of record JBEKIZ010000128.1, read on the forward strand.
AGCTCTGGTAAAGTGAAATGCGTCGGATTCTGCACCACGATGACGCCGAGCCGCTTCGCCTTGGGAACCAGGTCGGGCAAGAGTCCGTCGCCGTGCTCTAGACGGACTCGCCGCTGCGACCACTCTTTTTCGCCGCCGGTGGCCTCCATCGCGTTCAAGAAGGTCTCGGCCGCCCGGTCGCCCGCGACGTGAACTATCAATTGCTCGCCGTCCTGCAACGATTCGCGCAACATGTCTTCCATTTCTTGCTGCGAGAAATTCAGCTCGCCCGAAGTACTGGCACGATCTGTATACGGCTGTCTCATGGCGGCGGAGTGCTCGATCGGTGTCCCGTCGAGAATCCACTTGGTGCCGCTCACGGTCACCAAAGGCACAGGATGCCGCGGCAAGCCGCGTCCTTCCTGCGTAATTGGCCCGTGCTCGTCCGTAAACCCGAACCAAATGACTCGCACTCGAATCGTAGGAGGAACTCTCTCGAACAGTGCGACGGCCCGCTGCGCGGTGATAGGCATCGCCATGTCTTGAACGGTGGTGATGCCCATTTGCGCGGCTTTCCCAAAGAAATCGTGCAAGTCGTTCGCTGCTTCCTCGTCGCTGACCAGTTCACTGAAGCGGCGGCCAATCCGAAATCTGGCGAACTCCAACGCCATGCCCGTCAGCTTGCCGTCGGCCCGATTGCGGACGTACACGCCGGCTTCTGGATTCGGCTCGTCTTCACGGATTCCCAGTTTCTTCAACCCAGCTGTGTTCAAGAGCGCCGCATGTCCCGTCCAACACGCCAGCTCGACGGGATGATCGGGTGCGAGCTCATCGAGCGCGGACCTGGTTGCTCGCGGATCGTCGAGTACCGTCGCTCCGAATGTGCCCGTAATCCAAGTCCCTTTCGGAGCTTTGGGAACCGCCGACGAGAGAGTATCCTTGATTTCCTGCCAGGTAGGGTTGTTACCGTTGAGCGGCAGTTCGTACCGGTCAGGCGCGCTTCCCAGGTGATCGTGAGCATCGTTGATTCCGGGAATTACAGTGTGGCCAGCTAAGTCAATGCGCCGGGTCGCGGTGCCTGCCAGCGCGACAATATCTTTGGAAGCTCCCACGGCAACGATGCGCTCGCCGCGGATCGCCAGCGCCTCGGCATACGGCTGGCCGGAATTGCTCGTGAAGATTTTCCCGTTTATGAGGATTAAGTCCGGAGGAGATTGTTGGCCCAGAACTCGCGCGGCCAGGAGACTAAAGGCAGTTGCTACAAGAAGCCCTTTGAAGGCGGTGGTGTGCATCGCTACCTCCCGTGGCGGCCCTATCGAGATTACGTCATATCGCCAAGCGAGTCCGTCTTTCCCCAACACGACGCAGTACCCACTCCCGCCGGGACGGTGAGAGTGTCACTTCTCTTGCGACTTCAACGCCGAGCGCAGCTTGTCGGCGAGTGTGCCGAGGCCCTCGGCGGGAGGAGCATTGCGCTCCGTCCACTCGCGCACTTCGTCGGCCTCGCGCGCTTCCATGACTGCCTTCGCGCTCAGGCGGATGCGCCGGCCTGACGGATCGATTTCCAGCACGATGACCTCGACGTCCGCCCCGACCGGAAAGGCTCGCCGGAGATCGCCTTCCTTCGCGATGCCGGTTTCGCTCAAGGGGATGACACCGGTACGCCCGGGGGCCAGGAAGACGAACACACCGAATTTCTCGTATCGCTCGACCTTTCCCGTCAGGCGCGCGCCCGGAACGATGTCGGGCCGGGCTCCCGTTGCCCCCGCGGCCCGCCCCCAGGCTTCCTGAACCAGCGCCACGCCGATCCGTTTCTGCTCGGGGTCGATGGCGAGAATCTCGAATGTGGCCATCATCCCTGGAGCGACCTGACCCGCCCAGCCTTCCGATCGTCCGGAGGGCTCGAACGTGGAAGCATGGGCCAGCGCCTCGATGCCCGGCTCGAGCTCCACGAACGCCCCGAACTGCGCGACGCGCGTGACGCGGCCTGGCCGCACTTGGCCTACTTTGTACACCTCGGGCACTCTCGACCAGGGGTCGGCGGAGAGCTGCTTCAACCCGAGCGAGATCTTCTGCTTTTCCTCGTCCACGCGCAGGACCTTGACCGTGATCTCGTCGCCCGCTTTGACGATCTCCGCAGGGTCCGACACGCGGGACCACGCCATCTCGGACACGTGGAGTAGCCCCTGGACACCTGCGCCAAGATCGACGAACGCGCCGAACTCGCGGACGGAGGTGACACGGCCGGTCATGACTGCACCGGGGACGATCTTGTCGCGGACCTTGCCGGCATTCGCCCGCTGCTCGTCCTCGAGGAGCGCGCGACGGCTGACGACGATGTTCGAGCCGCCTTCCTTGTACTCAATGATGCGGAATTGGTAGACATGTCCTTCGTGCGCCGACGTGTTTGCGCCGCGGACGTCGATCTGGGAAATCGGACAGAACGCGCGACGCCGGCCGATGCGCACCTCGTAGCCGCCCTTTACCTCCCGTTCGACCTTCCCTTCCACCGGCAGGCCGCTCTGGAAGGCAGCTTCGAACTGCCGATCGGTCGCGGCCGCTCCAGCCAGCTTCCGGGAGAGCGACAGTCCGCCTGACGTCGATACCACCAATGCCTGAACCAGGTCGCCCACCGCGACCTCGAACTCGCCGTCGGCGTTCTTCAGTTCGGCGATATCCATTACCGCCTCACCCTTGCGACCAACGTCGACTAACGCCACCTCCGGGCCGATGGCGACGATCCTGCCCTCGACGAGTTCGCCTTGCTCGAGGCGCTTGGCCTGGACCGAAGCCTCGAACATCGCGGCAAAGTCTTCCGACTGATCACTCACAGCACGCTCCTCGTCATGATTGGGCTTCGCCCGCCGGCACTCATTCCCTCGTGCGTGCACGAACGGACAACCAGCGATTGTACCAGCAGGATCAAGTCATAAGAAGAGCGAACTCAACCGCCCGCCAGCAGCAACCAAGTCGGTTCCGGCGCCGCATTCGGTATAGCCGGAGCTATTATGGCTGCACAGGCCATGCAGAGCATGTTGTTCGGAATCCTCCCTCGATGCTCGAACCTACTTCGTCACAGGTGCTGTACTCCGCACCCTTATCGCCGCAGCCACCCTGCTGCCGGCCGAGCGGGAAGAGAGTATCGAACCCATACGCGCGCGGCGATCCGAATGAGCCAGCGCCTATCCATGGCATTTTGGATCATCGGAGAATCGGTCATTGTGGGGGTTTTTATGTCTTCTTTGGCCCTTCGGTCAGATTCCCGGAGGTTTAGCGCCCGTATAACGGCCTACTCGTGGAAATCCAATCCCTGACGCCCCCGAAGTCCGCTTCGAGGACCCGAACCCCGTTTCCGGGGAGTTTGCATGATTGCTGGTGGGAAGGGCGTTTATCATTCCCAATCCGGCGAAGTCCCACTCAGCATAGTTTCTGAGTGCATGATTCAGTAGGAATCCATGGGGAAACGGAAGTGGTCATGACTAGGCTCATCCAGACGTATGCTTGAACCTGGAAGGGTAAGGACGCAAGGGCTGAGCTCAAGGGCTGAGTTCAATTGCCCGAACGCGACAATAAAGTAAAATCCGGATGGATAGTCAGTAGGCAGGAGAGAGCTTTGAAGCTGGGGTGGGCCCCTTCGGTGAGACAACCAATTAAGGAGCGATTCCTCCCGTTCATTCCCCCTCTCAGGCGGGCCTGGGACCAGGGATTGGTCGTCTTCCGAAACGCCTGCAGCGGGCTGGAAGGCGACAAGCGGCGGCTAAGGTGAGGGCACGGTCGCTGAAACTTCATTCGAGTCCGCACTCTGAGTGACATCATTCGACGCCACGGCTGTAACCACATAGTAGTACGTCTGCCCTGCTTGCACAGTCGCGTCGGTGTACGTGGTTCCGTTAATAGGCGTGGAATTCAGTTCCGTCGGGTACGGCCCTCCCGAGGTCGTGCCACGGTAAACATCGTACCCAACTACGCCGGCAGTCGTGCTGGCGGTCCAGGATAGAATCACGTCGTGCGTTCCCGCGCCGGAGAGGCTCACCGTCTGCGGGCTGCCGCTGGCATTGTCCGCGATGCTCAGCGAGGCCGCCTCGGTCCCGGCAACGGAAGGCGTGAACATCACCACAATCGTGCAGTTGGCACCTGCCGCCAGCGAACTGCCGCACGTGTTGGTCTGAGCAAAGTCGCTGGCATTGGTACCCGTCAGCGCGATGCTAGTGAAGTTCAGCGTCGTGCCGCCACTGTTCGTAAGTGTCACAGCTTGGGCGCTACTCGTGGTCCCGAGCGCTTGGCTTGCAAACGTCATGCTGGGGGGCGACAAGTTTGCCGTGGGTTGTGCCACATAGGTGACACTGGCGGTTGCGGATTGTCCCGCCCTATTCGTCACGGTATACATGCCCACATAGGTGTGCCCGACCGCCGAGGAAGGGACTGTCCACGAATAGGTGCCGCTCGCCGTAGTCGCTATCCATGGAGAATAGGGTCCGTTTCGGTTATCGGTATAGCTGGAAGTCCAGTAGACGCCGTTCGTGGAAGACCACGCGAAAGTGACCGTTTCCCCCACGCTGACCGTAAGGGAAGAGGCGCCGTTCGCGTTGAGCAAGGCGGACACCATACTTGTTCCGCTCGCCGTGACCACATAGGTGACACTGGCGGTTGCGGATTGTCCCGCCCTATTCGTCACGGTATACATGCCCACATAGGTGTGCCCGACCGCCGAGGAAGGGACTGTCCACGAATAGGTGCCGCTCGCCGTAGTCGCTATCCATGGAGAATAGGGTCCGTTTCGGTTATCGGTATAGCTGGAAGTCCAGTAGACGCCGTTCGTGGAAGACCACGCGAAAGTGACCGTTTCCCCCACGCTGACCGTAAGGGAAGAGGCGCCGTTCGCGTTGAGCAAGGCGGACACCATACTTGTTCCGCTCGCCGTGACCACATAGGTGACACTGGCGGTTGCGGATTGTCCCGCCCTATTCGTCACGGTATACATGCCCACATAGGTGTGCCCGACCGCCGAGGAAGGGACTGTCCACGAATAGGTGCCGCTCGCCGTAGTCGCTATCCATGGAGAATAGGGTCCGTTTCGGTTATCGGTATAGCTGGAAGTCCAGTAGACGCCGTTCGTGGAAGACCACGCGAAAGTGACCGTTTCCCCCACGCTGACCGTAAGGGAAGAGGCGCCGTTCGCGGTGAGCAAGGCGGACACCGGCGTCCTACCACGAGCTTCTGCTGTATCTTGCACAACAGTACTAATGTCTGCGCCGATATCCGTTCCATCCGTCGCGGCAGGGGTCACGGTATACCCCGTGGTATCCGGGAAGGTGGTATCGATCGTGGCCTGGGGAAGGATCGGAGACAAGCTTTGTGCGTTTGCTCTCAAGAACGTTATCCCGAAAAGCAAGACAAGGAGGACACGGCAGAGAAAGTCTTTGGCTTTAATATGCCTCATGGCTATTTAACGGGAATTTCCCTTTTAGCTCCCAACAGCCCCATACTATACACTCCTCAAGGGATTCCAGTGCTGATTCTTTCATTGGCTGGGTCCAGGGGCTCGGGACGGGGCCCCGTCTGCCCCATCGCGAGTCCTGAACCTGCCCGGCCTCGGCCTTTCCATCCGGTTTTGTCAGACACCTCTCCGCACCTGGAGGACTCTGGATCGTTTTTCACTGGCGCCATCAGGCTGAGCTATCCCGACGGAAGCGGCAGTTCGGCTATTCGCCCCAGCATACTGGCAAACAGACGCCGAGTCAGATGACTCTCCGCCAGGAGCAACCAATAGTACCGAGCGTGCTTGACCAATCGACCACCGGTTTTTACCAACCGCTGCTGCAAGCTCGTCAGAGTCCAGTTCCCGATTCTCTGGGGCAGCACCAGGCGCCGCCAGAGGTTGCCAAGATTATAGGCGATGATGGTGAGCCATAGCCGAACCTCGTTCGACCGGAACCGATGGCAGCTCAGCCGGGCCATCTTCGCTCACAACGTTGGCAATTGTGCACGGCGCACGCGGAAGTGATCCGCTTGGTTGTGCAGCTTCCATACCGAAACGTACTGCCACTCCGATGACTGTTGCGAAGTCCCTATCCCATCAACGATTTAGAGTTGATCGGTTGCGTCGCTATCGGATTGGGAATGAAAAGTCGGCTTCCCGTCCTAGACGCCGCTTGGGCGTAAAACGGCCTAACGCCGAAGTGCGACCTCTGACTCCCCAGAAGTCCGCTTCGGGCAAGTTGCCGTGTCTGCTTGCGGTCACTTGGCTGTATCGTCGAAC
>JBEKIZ010000129.1:0-10600 GCA_050011515.1 Terriglobia bacterium
GATCTGAGCCGGAAGCGGGGTCCCTCCTCCTGAAGAGAAAAATCCCAACTGGAGAAGAATAACGCTTCACAGCTACGGTTTTGGAGGCGTGATTCAAAGGATTGGCCGGTTAATTTGGCCTACTCGTGGAGGTGGGAAGCCCGGTGCAGTCGCATTGCGTGGGGAGGGCGCCCCCCGGAAAAGGAAACCGGCGTGCCCACAAAGCCCTGCTTGTGCCAGCAGTCCAGGGAGGTCCACCAGGCGGGCTCATTTTAACGCCTATCAAGCTGGGGGAAAACCCGTTTGGCCTGTCATTCCGAGGAGTCCCGATCTGATCGGGACGACGAGGAATCTCGCATTGTCTTGAAAACACTCAGAGCAAGATTCCTCTCCGTCGGCTGACGGATCGGAATGACACTGGGCCAGTGCTGCGCTCAGGATAACAGCGAAGGGCTCGGAATGACAGTTTGGAAGGGTTCTTTCGCAGCCTGGTATGCCCTTAATCCCTAGGCCTGGTCCCCAGCCACTAGTCTCAAGCCCCTAGCCCCCAGTCCCTAGCTCGGCGCCCCGGCCAACTAATCCAAAATCCGAAACCTAAAATCTAAAATCCCCAGCCCCCTCACGGAGCTGACCTGCTTGTCGGCCTAAGGGTAGAGTAAGTATTTCGAGCGCAGAGTTCGGAATTGTTCCAATGCGCCTTGCCACTCGTAAACGATGCGGCGCGGGTCCTTCCCTGCCTCAATGGCCTGCAGGACCCAGCGAGCGCCGATCAGAGGGAGGGTTTTGTCAAGCTGGAAAACATCCGGATACAACTTCCACAGGGCCGCTGCGAGTTCGACCCCGAGTTCAGCAGGATCAAGAGCCTGGCGGTCAATCAAAACGATCTGGACGCCGTGACAGAGGCGGTCGGCAAAGGAATTTGTCAAGGGTTTGAAATCCACGGGCACGAAGCGCACTCCCTGGATATCCCGCGCGTTCAAGTAGGCAGAGAGATTTCGAGAGTCCATCCATGGAGCGCCGAGCAATTCGAACGGGGTATCAGTACCGCGGCCCACGCTGACGTTCGCCCCTTCCACCATGGCGACGCCCGGATAAAGAACTTCCTCCGTGGGATTGCGAAGGTTGGGCGAAGGGTTCACCCAAGTCAAACCCGTCTCGTCGTACCAGTCCGTACGCTGCCAGTCGCGCATCTTGATGACGTGCAGCTTGGCGCCGAGGTGGTTTTCGTTGTTAAACATCTCTGCCAGCTCTCCCACAGTCATGCCGTGGCGAATGGGCAGGGGAAAGTAAGCCACGAAGCTGCGCAAGTCGGGCTCGAGAACAGGTCCTTCCACTTCCTCCCCGTTGATGGGATTGGGCCGGTCCAACACGTAAAACTCGATTCCCTTCCGGGCGGCAGCCTCCAGGCAATAACCGAGGGTGGTGATGTAAGTGTAAAACCGGACTCCGACATCCTGGATGTCAAACACCAAGGCATCCAGCCCTTCCAGCATGCGGTCCGTCGGCCGTTCTGTGTCTCCATAAAGGCTGTACAGCGGCAAGCCGGTAGCTGCGTCTGTGCTCGAGGGGACTCGGCTATCCGCCTGGCCCTCAATCCCATGCTCGGGACTGAACACGGCAAGGAGTTTCACCCCCGGCGCATGCTCGAGCAGATCGATGGTTCGCCGCCCGGCTGCGTCCACGCCTGTCAAATTGGTGATCAAACCCACCCGCCTCCCTTCCAAGGGAGCAAAGTGTTCGGCTTCCAGGACGTCGACGCCCGTCTGCACCTTGCCATTTCTAAGGCCTTGCATCCGATAGCTTTTCATCAATTCGAAATAACCTGTGAGCGAGCGGCGGCTGGCCAGCACCTGCTGGGCGGAAACAGGTCCCAGCGCAGCGGCCACCAGCGTGGCAATCTTCGTACGCATGGGGCCGACATCGCCTTTTCCGTCAGGGTGCACGCGATTGGTCAGAATGATGATGTAGGTTTTGGTGACCGGGTCGATCCAGATACCTGTCCCGGTAAATCCGGTGTGCCCAAAAGATCCGACCTCGAACAGTTCGCCCCGGTTCGAAGCCAAAGGTGAATCCAGGTCCCAACCGAGCCCGCGCAACACCATCCTGTCAGGAGGAGTCTGGGGCGAGGTCATCTTCTCCACCGTCAACGGGCTCAGGATGCGGACGCCGTTGTAACTGCCCCCATTCAGAAGCATCTGGGCGAAGATCGTGAGATCATCCGCCGTCGAGAAAAGTCCCGCATGACCCGCCACGCCCCCCATATTGTACGAGGTGGGATCGTGGACTTCCCCCCACAGCATTTTCCCCCGGTCACCGTATTGGTATTGCGTGGGGGCAATGCGGCGGCGCAAGGTAGCGGGAGGCTTGAAGCGTGTTTCCTTCATGCCCAGCGGCTTAAAGATGTGCTCAAAGCAATAGACGTCCAGAGGCTCGCCGGAGACGCGGCGCACCAACTCGCCCAGCGTCTCAAAGTTAATATCACTGTAGGTGAAGCGGGTGCCGGGCGGGTTCGTCAGCTTCTCACCCACGATCATTTTCATGGCCGTCTCATAGCCCGCCCAACCCGGCTTTAGATCGAGGTCAGGAGGCAGCCCTGAATAATGGGTCATGAGCTCCCGCACGCTGATGTCTTCTTTCCCATTGGCCTTGAACTCCGGCCAATAGTCGGCAACGGGCGCACTCAAAACTATCTTCCCCTGCTCCACAAGCTGCATGATGGCCGTCGTCGTGGCCACCACCTTGGTCAGCGAGGCCACGTCGAAGATCGTGTCAACCGTCATCGGCAGCTTTTTCGGGACCAAGGCGCGATGCCCGAAGGCTTTGCGGTAGATGACCCTTCCATTGTGCCCCACCACCACTACGGCGCCAGGACATTTGCCGGTGCGAATTGCTTCCTCAGCCACAGAAGCGATAGCTGCCAGCTTCTCTTCGGTTAAACCCACCTCCGGCCTCGCCGTCACTTGGACCGGGAAAGCTCGAGCGCCGAACGTTGCGGCGAGCACACAGCCCGCCAGGAAGATGCCCCTTATCCGCAAACCATTCACCGCTTCGTACCTCCTGTGCAGGGTTCCGTCAAAGTCGAACTGGGTGGGGTGACACAGGAGCGGCAGGCCCCGGCCCGTCATTTCATTCTGATCAAAGGCTTTGACGGAACCCTGCACCTCCGTTGACGCTACCTTCCAATTGAAAAGAGGTTTGCTATATACTCTCCGCTCCCATCTGTCAACAACCAATTGGGAGCAGTTGTCAGAGTTTCTAAGGGTCCGGCTATCTATGAAGATCACCCTGGTCGATTGGTTAGTCGTGGCCGCCTATTTCGCGGTCAATTTGCTGATTGGGCTCTACTACCGCAAGAAGGCGAGCGCCAGCACGGGTGACTTTTTTGTTTCCGGCCGGGAGGTCACCTGGTGGCTGGCGGGTACGTCCATGGTGGCCACGACCTTTGCCGCCGACACCCCGCTGGCGGTCACCGGCCTGGTGGCGCGACAAGGAATCGCCGGCAACTGGCTCTGGTGGAGCTTACTCCTCAGCGGCATGATGACCGTCTTCTTCTATGCCCGCTTGTGGCGGCGCGCGGAAGTCATTACCGATGCCGAGCTCGTCGAGTTGCGTTACGCCGGCAAGCCTGCCGCTTTTCTGCGTGGCTTCCGGGCATTGTATTTCGGCGTCCTCATGAACTGCCTGATCGTCGGCTGGGTCAACCTCGCCATGGAGAAGATCCTCCAGACCGCTCTGGGCGTCTCCAAGGGAGTAGCGCTGGTCATCATCTTTGCGATGGTTGCCTTCACCGGCTTCTACACTTCGATATCGGGCCTGTGGGGCGTGCTTTGGACGGATGTTATTCAGTTTGCTCTCAAGATGACGATGGTGGTTGTGCTGGCCTATTACGGCGTCCGGGCTGCGGGGGGGATGGCGTTGTTGAAGACGAAACTGGCCGCCCTTGACGCTGCCCGCGGTGCGGCCACGGGCGGCTCCGGTTCCATCCTTTCCTTCATCCCCGATTTGCATTCGGCCTGGATGCCGCTGCTGGCCTTCTGTGTGTACTTGGGAGTGAATTGGTGGGCCAACTGGTATCCGGGCGCAGAGCCGGGCGGTGGCGGCTACGTGGCCCAGCGCATCTTTTCCGCCAAAGATGAAAAGAACTCCCTATGGGCCACCCTGTGGTTCAACATTGCGCACTACGCGTTGCGTCCGTGGCCCTGGGTCCTGACCGCCCTGGCCTCCGTAGTTCTATACCCCAAGCTCAAAGACCCCGAGGTCGGCTATATCAAGGTTTGGGTGGATTATCTGCCGGGAGCGTTCCGCGGCTTCATGCTGGCCGCCTTCGCGGCCGCTTACATGTCCACGATCGCTACCCAGCTCAATTGGGGTTCCTCTTACATTGTTAACGACTTCTACCGGCGCTTCCTGGCCCGAGCAAGAGACGAGCACCACTACGTGCTTGCTGCCAAATTCTTGACTGCCTTTCTGGCAATCCTGGGGGCTGCCGTTTCGCTGGTGATGACCAGCATTTCCGGAGCGTGGCAACTCTTGCTCGGCATCGGTGCAGGGACAGGAGCAGTTTACCTGCTGCGCTGGTACTGGTGGCGCATTAACGCCTGGTCAGAAGTCTCCGCCATGGTTGCCGCCGCGATTACAACTGCACTCCTTCGCACCGTCATTCACATTCAAGGTACGGAGGCAATTGTCTTTGCGAAGTCTATCCTCCTCACGGTGGCGGTGACCAGCGTCGTGTGGCTTGCGGTTACTTATCTCACAGCGCCGGAACCGGAATCCAAACTTCTTGAGTTCTACCGGCGAGTCAGGCCTGGAGTGACCGGCTGGAAGCAAGTTGCCGCCCTGGCCCCCGAAGTCCCAGCCAGCCGCGATGGCTGGTACAACCTGATGGAATGGCTGCTCGGATGCCTCATGGTGTACATGGCGCTGTTCGGGATTGGTAAGCTGCTGCTGGGCTCGACCGGTTTGGGAATTCTCTTTCTGGCCGTCGCGGCAGCCGCCGGTTACGCCATCTACTGGGACTTCTCAAAGCGCGGCTGGGAAACATTCAGGCAGTGACAAGTGACGAGTGACCAGAATGCAGTGACGAGTGACGAGCCGGAAATGCGGTGACGAGTGACAAGTGACTCGTCACTTGTCGCTGCAGTTTTTGCTCGTCACTCGTCACTCGTCACTCGTCACTGCTCTAAGATGCGTATCACAGAACGGGAAAACCCGGCCTCCGTTGGGCTAGATACAAAACCCACCGTAGCGATCCTTCGCATCATCAACCGAGAGGATCAGCGCGTCGCTCCTGCCGTGGCGAAGACCCTACCGAAGATAGCGCGCGCAGTGGACATGGCCGTTCGAGCCATCCGCCACGGGGGGCGAATGATTTACCTGGGCGCCGGAACCAGTGGGCGGCTGGGCGTGCTGGACGCTGCCGAGTGCCTCCCGACCTTCAGGAGCGACCGCGTGCTGGCGGTGATCGCGGGTGGCCGTGGGGCGATGTTTAAATCCGAGGAAGAGACAGAGGACAATCCCCTCCAGGCCGAGCGCGACCTGCGCCGTGTCAAGTTCAGCGGTAAGGACGTTCTGGTGGGAATCTCTGCCAGCGGGCACACGCCTTACGTGCTCGGCGGGATGCGCTATGCACGGCGACGCGGCGCGAAGACGGTGGGCTTGACGGCCAATCCTGCGGCCCCCATGAAGCCGCTTGCGGACGTCTTCATCGCTCATGTTGTCGGACCGGAGGTTATTGCCGGCTCCAGCAGAATGAAGGCTGGGACGGCCCAAAAACTCGTGCTCAATATGCTTTCCACGGCCACCATGGTGCGCTTGGGGCGAGCGTTCTCCCATTGGATGATCAATGTTCAGTCAAGCAATCGAAAGTTGCGCGAGCGCGGCCAACGAATTTTGCGCAGCGCCACGGGCGCAAGCCCTGCCCGCGCCGCCCAAACGTTGAAGGCAGCCGGGGGAAATTTGCCGGTGGCACTCCTGATGCTCCACAAGGGAATCAAACGAGACGAAGCCCTACAGCTTCTGACGAGAGGAAAGGACATCGCTGCAGCTCTCCGCGCCTCCATGGGCGAGCGTGCTCTGAAAGAGATTGAACCATTGACTCATTGAATCACTGATTCATTGAATCATTGGGCCGTTGACGATTGAAAGAACTTAAGCTCGTGCAGGATGGGGCAGCTTGATTTAGAGATTTGTGACCCTGGCGTCTACCCAGGAGCCATTTCCTCGAACCCCGTATCTGGTTCGGGCCGGGCGGATGCAAGCTTGCCAAATCCCCGACTATCCAACTGGCATTTCCGGCCAACATTGAAGATTCGCTAATTTGCGATTGTTTCCGAGTGGACGATGTAGGATCTGGAGCGCAATTCCCCTAGGATTGGATCGACGCACTGGCCGGGACCCCCCTTGAGGTCCGGGCGGTTAACACCCAAAACCAAGCCTGCCCAGCGCGGCGTCTAGCTGTGCAAACTTGGTTACAGAGAAACGGAGTGATCACCATCACTCAGAACAAAAAAGTGTTACCCGTTTTCCTCGAACAATTCGCTCGTAATTAAACTGCCCCCACACCTGTTCCTCGATCTCTCCCCTCCAGCTTAATCCCACATTTGCTGCTGATCCCACTCCTCCCGCTTTTTGAGTCCACATGCCATCCCTGACTTTGACGGAGCCCGGCGAGAATCGCTCCGCCTATCGAATTCGCCCTTTGTTCTGGGTAGGTTTCGTGTTCATCCAAAATTCAACAACAGTTCACCCACAGTGCATCGACGTCGCAACAGGCCTAATGAAAAAATGGCTATGTCAAGAAATTAGAAGCAGCAAGTAGCTGGCTTCGCGGCGAGTCAGTCGCCGAACTTAACTTGGAGGTGAGTTATGAAGTGGACGCGAAGTTTCAATGTCGTAAAGGTTCTGCTCCTGGCGGTAGTGGTGGCTGGACTTAGCGCCAGCCTGGCCAGCGCAGAGGAGTTCCAAGTCAAATTCACTTTGCCATTTGAAGCCCGCTGGGGATCCGCAGTTTTGCCGGCAGGGGATTACTCATTAAACCTGGACACCGACAAGTCGCCCTGCGTCGCGATAGTCCGTCAAGGGCGACAAAACCTGGCCATGGTCGTGGGCTACCCCCAGACCGAACAACGCGAGGTAGCCGGCCCCACCGCCTTGATTGCCGTGCGCAGCGGTGGGGAGTACACAATCCGGGAGTTGCACTTGGCAAAGGCTGGCGTAGTCCTGGAATACATGGCGCCCAAGGCTGAGCCGCAAAACCTGGCTCAAGCGTCGCAGCTCATCCTGCGTGTGCCAGTTTCGATGACGGGAAAGTGAAGTCCACCTTGCCTACCACGGGGGCGAGCGCTTCCACGGAACGCTCTCCCAGTCGATCCGACTCGCCCCCGGCTTCTACCCTTCTGGAGTTCCCTGGCAGGAGCTCTTTCTGGCCCCCTGGAATGAAACGATTCAAGTAGGGGCGCAAGCCCTTGTGCCCCTCCATGTTGGCAGGGGTAGAAATGAGGAACCGGCCGAGTCGGGTGATCTGCGCGAGGGCCTTGCCTTCACGGCCCAACAACAGGATTGGTCAGGGCGCCAATGCCCTCCACCGTCACGCTGACCGTGTCACCCGGTTTGAGGTAGACCGGCGGCTTGCGGTGATGGCCCACACCCCCCGGCGTGCCCGTCGAAAGAATGTCGCCGACTTCCCAGGTCAGTGATTGGGAGAGGTAGCTCACCAGAAATGGGATCTTGAAGATCAGGTCGTGCGTATTCGACTCTTGCATCGTCCGCCCGTTGAGCGTGAGTGAGATTCGCAGGGAGTGCGGGTCGGGAATCTCGTCGGCGGTGACGATGCAGGGACCGGTAGGCCCGAAGGTATCACAGCTCTTCCCCCGGAACCACTGCCCGTCGCCGATTTGAAGATCACGCGCGCTCACGTCATTAAGGATGGTGTAGCCGGCGATGTGCTCGAAGACTTTCTCCTCCGGTATGCCTTTCCCACGCTTTCCGACGACCGCTGCAAATTCCGCCTCGTAGTCCACCTCTGTCGAGTTGGGAGGGAGAACAATGGAATCGCCAGGGCCGCAGATCGTGTTGCCGGACTTCAAGAAGAATACCGGCCGCGGGGGCGATTTGAGGCCCTGTTCGGCTCGGTGGGATTCATAGTTGAGTCCCACGCAAATAATCTTCCCAGGCCGCAGAAGGGGAGCGCGCAGCCGCACTCTCTCGAGCGGCAGGCACGCTTCTTGAGGAAGGCACAAAGGCTCTCGAGAGGCAGTCACGGTTTCGAGAATCTCCCCCAGCGCCCGACGCCATGCTTCCCCTCGTTCGAGCAGATCAATCATGTGGCAAGGGCTCGCTCCTCCAGCCACTACCGTGTCGACAGCCTTTCGCAATTCAGGCCGCGGCTCTGCGCCAAGCGTGCCGCTTCGAAGCGAGTCGATGGCGAGTCCAATATCGACCACGAAATTGCCCTTCAAAGCGCCCACGCGGTCTTCATCGCCGCTCTCAAACGTTACCAGTTTCATCTTAGAACAACTCTCCTTTTGTTATAGGGAAGTGTCGCCGGTCTGGCCGCATGGACTCCCCTTGGCAGAGAGTCAATTGCCGCGCACTGCCCCGCTCAGTGCAACTCACCTTCGACCAGAAGGCGGATAGTTTACTGCAACTTGTCAGTATCTTCCATCATCGCGTTAGGTGGGCGCATGATTCATTGAAAGCATGATGCCAAGTTTCGAGAAAGCTGTTGCGCGTGTCCTGGATTAGGCGCACAATAGGGTATGCTCTCCTGATCGACGGAAGCGGCCCGGTTTGCCGAGGGCGCAAATTGAGGAGGCTGCAAGTCCGGGCTGGCGCGCCGAAAGCCGAAAGACTGTGGGGGACGGGTTTCGGATCGAACAATTTGAGTCAAGATGTTAAGGAACGCTAAAGCAACCCAAGGCTTATCCTTCCTGATTTGGAGGAAAATTTTTGGAGCCAGCGTCTCATTTCTTCCCAGTGTTCTCTCTCCCCGAAGACAAGTTTCATGACCATTGTGGGGTTTTCGCGGTGTATGGTCACCCGGAGGCAGCCAAATTGGCGTACCTGGGCCTTTATGCCCTCCAACACCGGGGGCAGGAAAGCGCCGGCATCGCTGTTTCCGACGGCGAGACCCTGACCTGCAAGAAGGGCATGGGCCACGTGGACGAGATCTTTCCCTCCGAGGTCATCAAAGGCTTGCCGGGATATCTCGCCATCGGGCACACGCGCTACTCCACGGCCGGCGACACGGACCTGAAGAACGCCCAACCCCTGAAGGTGAGTTGTCATAAGGGCCAAGTCGCCTTGGCGCACAACGGGAATTTGGTAAACGCCACCTCCATCCGGCGGGACCTGGAAAGCAGGGGGGACATCTTCCAAACCACCAGCGATACGGAAGTGATCCTGCATTTCTTTGCCCGCTCGCGCCAGACCGGCGTTCCTGAGGCCGTGGCGGAAGCGCTTGACAAGGTGGTCGGCGCCTACTCACTGGTCATGCTCTTCAAGGACAGCGTTTACGGCATCCGCGATCCGCGCGGGTTCCGTCCCCTGAGCCTGGGGCAACTCGACGGTGCTTACGTCCTGGCCTCGGAAAGTTGCGCCTTTGACCTGATCAATGCCAAATTCATTCGCGACGTTGAGCCGGGCGAGATGGTCATCCTGGACCGGCGTGGCGTCACCTCGCTGCATTTTGCTCCCCCTGCCACGCCCGCGCATTGCATCTTTGAGCATGTCTATTTTTCCCGTCCCGATAGCGTGGTGTTTGGACGTTCGGTGCAGGCCAGCCGCGAAATGCTGGGACGCTTTCTGGCCCGTGAGCACCCGGTGGAGGCCGACCTTGTGGTTCCGGTTCCAGATTCCGGCGTGCCGGCGGCAACAGGCTTTGCTGAGGAATCGGGGATCCCGCTGAAGATTGCCTTGATCCGCAACCATTATGTTGGCCGCACCTTTATTGAACCCAGCCAGGCTATCCGGGATTTCGGCGTCAAGCTGAAGCTTAATCCCGTGCGCAGCCTGCTGGAGGGGAAACGAGTCGTTCTGGTGGACGACTCGATTGTCCGGGGCACCACCAGCGCGATGATCGTGCGCATTGTGAGAGAAGCCGGGGCAAAGGAAATCCACATGCGAATCAGTTGCCCGCCCACAGCCTCGCCTTGCTTTTACGGGATCGACACGCCAACCAAAAAGGAATTGATCGCATCCACACACAGTGTCGAGGAAATACGACAATTCCTGGGGGCTGACTCCCTGGGCTACCTCTCGCTCGAGGGTCTGCGCCGGGCGGTGGGCGATACGCAGGGGCGATACTGCCTTGCCTGTTACACTGCAAATTATCCCACCGCCATTCAAGAGCCCCTCCTTACGATTCGGAACCGGGACTGAGAGTTATGGAACCGCTCGAGAACGAAAAACAAGCAAGCCCTGTTTCAGAACCGCCTGAGCCGGCAAGCGAAGGTCCGGGCACGAAGTCTGAGCACCGGGAAAGCGTCTGGGAGACTGTCCGTTCCTTGCTGATCGTCCTGGTGGGCGTCTTCTGCATTCGGACCTTCATTGCGGAAGCCACCGTGATTCCCACCGGCTCCATGGAACAGACGATCCTGATTGGCGATCATGTGTTTCTGAA
>JBEKIZ010000130.1:0-10451 GCA_050011515.1 Terriglobia bacterium
AACCTTGAATGTTCGTGTTCACGGTGACCGTGGCGTCAGAAGTCACCACGCCGCCCGGCCCGGTGGCGGTTAACTTGTAGTCGGTGGTCTGCTTGGGTTGGACCGTTTGCCCACCGGAGGCGGCCACTGGTCCGACTCCGCTGAGCTCGACGCGCGGAGCGTCGGTCGAGGACCACGTGAGTTGAGTCGAGCCCCCACATTCAACTTGGGCTGAGGCGCTCGATAACTGCGCGGTGGGCTTGGCCACGGCCACGGTGATGCTGCCAGCTTCTGCCTGAAAGCGTGGCAGGGAACCCAGAGACTTGCCCTCTGACCAGTCAACGGTCTTTTTCTCTCCTGGGTTGACCAGGGGGATAATCGTTCGCTGGTTTCCGCCCACGGTAATCGGCCCGGAATAGACTGTCCCCCAGCAACAGCCAAGAACGGTGAGCTGATAATCTCCGGGGGGCGCCAGCAGTCGTCGCTTCCCGCCGCTGGACTCACCCACGTTGCCGACAAAGAAGTCCGGCGTATCCCCGTTCAAGAGCACTGCGGCCCCCTCCGGACCCTTAAGCTCTATCCGCCCCCAAGGGCCTGGTACGGTCCCGGGAATAGCCTCCAGCGCCACAGACAGGCTGCTGGTCTTTCCGCTCTCCGCCGTGAACTTCCACGTATACGGTTTGTAACCATAGTTGTAAACAGCTAGCGTATGTTCGCCTGGGTCGGCACAGAAAAGGCCGCTTCCCCATCCTAGCGGCACGTCATCAATAAAAACGTACGCTTGCTTGGGGGTTACGTGTAACTTGAGATGTCCACATTTTGCCAGGAGAGGTGTGGCTCCCAGCAGTAGAACCGCAAGGCACAACACAAAGCCTAACAGCACTCGACGCAATGTTCTCATAGGGTTTCCTCCCCGCAGTTTACGGTACTTTCCCACCAACGCTCTTTGGTAGAGAGAACGTCCTTCTCTTTTCTCATTTGTCTGCCATGGTAGTCAAAATTTTCCTTATGACTTCCCGTTCGACTGGTAATATACCCCTACCCGCTTCTCAATGCAATGGCTAGTCGAGTTTTCGTTCGGTGCCGCCGGCCCCCACGGAAGGGGCCAGTTTTGCCACTCCTGAGAATACCTAAGCCCGGAACGACTTCTCTTCCGACCGATTCCTCCGAGACTTTTGCTTCACCTGCCGCGAGGGAGCGATGACCCTGCCTCGAAGAACACTCTTGACAAGCTATGCTTAACATGATAGCCTAGGGAAATGATGCCCGGCTGTTCTGCCATGATCCGAGAAACCTCACGGATGACTCCCCCGCCCTTCTCTCCGAACCGACAGCATGTCACTGCCTCCCTGTGCCACGACGAGCGCAGTAACTTCAAAAAGTGAACGGACGACGCGGGAATGTCTATGAAAACAAAGGATCGCTGTGGAAAACTCGGGGGCAAAGCGGGAATATGTATGAAAACAAAGGCACTTAGCCCTATAAAGCTGGAATGTCGCTGAAAACAAAGGGCGTAGACGGTATGTGGTAGGTGGTAGGTGGCAGCTGGGGGAACCCGAACGTACAACCTACTACTTACCACAACAGGTAGGGGCTAGGTGGCGAAGAGCAGGTTCCAGGTGTCAGGGGACAGGCAAGAGGTGCGCGATAGGACTAATCGATTGATGATGACATGATCTGGCGATGCCTCGGGGGTGGCGCCGACATCTGGAGACGATCGCGGGGACAAAGACTGCGGCCGAGGCTGTTGCTACGTAAGAGGAATCCCCGCATAGCTGTCGCGCCTCCAAATTCTGTCACCCTCAGTTCGGCGGTCCCGGAGGATCACCGTAAACGATTCCACGTCCGTGTGTGCCGACGTAGACGCGGCCGTACTGCTTGGGATCGCCCGTGATGTGCAGCAGCAGACCCCACTGGTGCTGGTCGTCATTGATGCGAACCCAGGTCGCGCCAATATTGTCGGAACGGAAAATCCCGCGCACGCCGCCGACCACACCGACCAGATAGAGCGCGGGGAAGTCGGCCCCGGGCGCGGCTTTCCCGAAACCGAAAGCATGAATCTCCTCGACGCCCTCGAGCCGGATGAATGTCTTGCCGGTGTCAGTGGAACGGTACAGCCCGTCGAAGGCGGCGAGCCACAGATCGCCCTCCCTGCCCGGAGTGGCATAAACGCGATCCTGTCCGCCGCGGTCGTCGCCGCGGTTTCGACCGCGTTTCGGCAATCCTCCGGGGAGCGCGAGCGGCTGCGCAGCGAACGTCGCCGCTCCATCCGTACTGACGAACAGCTCGCCATCGAAGAGCGCGAGCGCATAAAACTCCTTCGGATTCACACGGTCCGCAATCACCCGTGTATTGGCCGGAACGCCTTGTGACTCGATCCAGGTAGCGCCACGGTCGCGTGTGAAATAAGCGGGGCTCCGTTCCGGCGTCCACACCCAGGTGCTGCCATCGGAAGAAACCGCGATATGGCCCAGACTGCTGTCAGGCTGCGGCGTCGCTGCGGCCGGCTGCCACGACTTGCCGCCGTCCAGGGAGTAACCGATATTGCGGCCAGGGTGATGGCCGGAAGCTCGACCTACGCGGACAATCACCTCCGGATTCCTCTCGGCACACGCCACACCATTGGTGTTGCCAAAGAGGGGAGGTTGAGAACTGCGCTGCGGCGCAGGCTTGTCGAGGTCCCAGTGGACGAATCCACCGTAGTCGCCGATGGCAGAAATCAGGTGCGCGCCTTGCGGCGGGCTGAGCAACTCCAGCGCCACCGTCTCTTCGATCCCTGTGCTCATCACGCTCCATCGAGTCGGTTGGCCGGCATCCAGGGCGGTGAGATTGAACGTCTCCCACCCACCGTAGCCGGTGGTAAAGATAGCGTGATCGGGATTGAAGGGATCAATCTCGATGTCGAAGAGCCAGTGAATCGGCGTGTCGGCCACATAGGGCGCCAGGGAGTAGTCGAAAGTACCGCCATTCGCGAAAACCGCTTTCCAGGTCTTGCCGCCGTCGGTGCTGCGAAAGATATCGTCGTTCCCCCTGCCGCTGTGCCAGCGATCGAACGAACTGGCGATCACGACCTCCGGATGGTGAGCATCCACCGCGACCCCGACGTAACCGAAGCCGGCGTCTCCAGGGACAGGTCTATCGGGCGTGACATCGGTCCACTGGCCTGATCTGGTGCTGAACTTCCAGACGCCGCCATCCGCCATTCTCCAAGGCCCCGGGATGGCGCCGTAGGCCACGTAGAGTGTGCCGTCAGAACCCAGCGCGGCGCGGTGTGGACGATACTGAGTCGGCTGGCCGGGAACTGGACGCCAGCTCCTGCCCCCGTCGGTGGAGCGGAAAAGGTTGTCTCTCCCCAGGAGCGAAACGCCAACGTAAACAATGGAGCTGGCCTTCCCCTTGGATCCGCTCCTCGGATCGAAGATGACAAACACGATTCCGGCGCCGCGGCGGGCAGCCGCTACCCAAGGGTTCGGGTCAGGCGAAGCATCAGGCGGTTCGGTGACATCGGGAAAACTCGCCACGCGGCTCCATGTCGCTCCGGCGTCAATGCTCTTCCACAGTCCGTCGTGACGCGTGCCCAGAAATAGGATGTTCCCTTCATGGGGATCGACCGCCAGACGTTCGCCGTTGCCGCGACCGTTCTCGTTGCCGCCGAACTTGCACGGGACGTCGGTGCGCTGGAAGGTCTTGCCACGGTCATGGGAACGCAAAATCGCGCCATTCGGTGTAGCCGGGTTGGTGTAAGTGCCGCAGGCGAGATAGACCCGATTGGGATCGGAGGGATCAACGGCAATGCTTTCCACGCCCATCAAGTTCAGGTCGGGGTAGGAAACCCAGTCCAACAGCGGCTCCCATCGTTTGGTCCCGTCATTCCAGCGATAAGCGCCGCCGATATCCGTGCGCGCGTAGCGGAGGCCTTTCTCGGTGGGATGAAAGATGATCCCGTCGACGAACCCGCCACCCACAATTTGCACACTCTTCCATGTGTACGGCACGGACCCAGGCCGGCCCTGGGGAGGTTGAGCGGCTGCCCTGGGGCGCAGAGCGAACGCCGACAGTAGGAGTGCCAGAATTACTCCTGGATTTCGCTTCATATAGGTTCCTTTGCCGGAGAGGCGGTAGTGTCTCAGTTTGTAAAGAATCCCCCGATGAACGTCGCCACCGCACTGATGAACACTATGGCCAGCTCGACTGCGCCCATGATGCGCATCCTGTGTAAGCGTTTCGTCGTGGGCCCCTGACGGGAAATCCGGCAGACGACGCTGGGATAGTTAAAGAACAGAAAGCCCCAGCCTCCTACCCAAACAACCCCGAGTGCGAAGAATTGCTCGTGGGAAATCATCTCACTTTGCCGGAAAGGCCGCTTATTGGAGCTTCACGACGACCTTGTCTCCGCTGTAATGCACCGTGCGATCGACCTGGGGGCTGAACGAAAATGCGACAGGTTTCTGTTTCGAGACAAGCACGAGATTGAAAGTACGCTCGGACAACGCGCCCTCGAACGAGCCCTGCCGTTTGCCGATCGAGAGCGTCCGCGCGGCGTCGTCCCAGTGGAGCGGGATGCGGCTGAACATGCCTTTCTCGTAATTGTACGTAAGCCCGTCATCCTCGTAGAGAGTGAAGGCGCCGTCCGACCCCTGGTAAATGAACAAAGTGATGGGGTCCGATTTTTTCTCGGTGGTGTACTGAATCTCCGGGCCAAAAGGAACCATCGAACCTGCCCGGATGTAGAGCGGCATGGAGTCGTAAGGCGCAGGCGCTTCGATCGTCTGACCTCCCGAATGTAAAGTGCCACTCCAGAAGTCATACCAGTCCGCTCCGGCGGGCAGGTAAACCGCCCGGCTCCGAGCTTTGTAGGTGGCGACCGGGCTCACCAGAAACGCCGGCCCGAACATGTACTCGTCGGCCGTCTCGCGGGCCTTTCGATCGGCGCGGAAATCCATCACCAGCGCGCGCATCAGGGTGCCGGCGTTTTGCGTCACATCTCCGGCGAGGGAGTAAACATAAGGCAGCAGCCGATACCGCAACCGGTCGAACTTGAGCTGAGCCTGATAGGCGGGATCCGATTCGCTTCCAAAAAACCACATTTCGCGGTTCGGGTATTCGCCATGGGAGCGCAGCAGCGGCGTAAACGCGCCGAACTCGAACCAGCGTGTGTACAGTTCGCGCCATTCTTCCACATCCTCGGGTTTCGGATGTTCGGCCGAGAAACGCGCGGGCACGGAGAACCCTCCCACGTCCATCGTCCAATACGGAATTCCCGAGAGGCAAAAGCCCAATCCGGCGGGAATCTGCGCCCGCATGGCGGTCCAAGTGGAAGAGCTGTCACCCGACCAGGTGGCCGCCGCGTAGCGCTGCGCGCCGGCAAACGCCGACCGAGTGAGTATGAACACACGCTGCTGCGGCGCTGCTTCACGCTGCCCATTGTAGACGCCCTCGCTGTTCATCAAGGGATAGGCGTTCAGCACGCGTGCGCCCGTGCCGAGAGCGGTGGGATTCATGTGGGTCTGCTGGCCCTCGAGGGTGGGCGTTGGAAGCATGTCCGGCTCTGTCGCATCCATCCACCAAGCGTCGACGTTCTTGCCGAACAGTTCGCGATTGATCTGGGACCAGAACAACTTGCGGGCCTCCGGATTGAAGGCATCGTAAAACGTATCCGGATAGCCGACCCAGTCGCGTATTCCCTCGCGCAAGTTCGGTTCGTAAAGAAAGCCGCGCGAGTGCATGGCGTCAAAGTTCTCGGTGCCGGGATAGAACTTTCCCCAAACGGAAATCATCAAACGCGCATGCTTCTGGTGAATGCTGCGAATCCAGCCTTCCGGATCAGGAAAGCGGGCGGGATCGAACTGGTGCGAGCCCCAGGCATTCTCTTTCCAATAAAACCAGTCCTGCACAATGTTGTCGAAAGGAATTGAGCGCGATCGGAAGCCGTCGATGACGTCCAAGCTTTCCTGCGCCGTCTTGTACCTTTGCCGGCTCTGCCACAGGCCGAAAGCCCACACCGGCATCATGGGCGCCGCTCCCGTGATTTGCCGATATCCTGCGATCACTTGGTCGACTTCCGGCCCGTACACGAAGTAATAGTCGACGCCGTCGCCCACCTCGGCCCATAGCGAGGTTGCGGCTTCAGGCGCGGGAGTTTTCCACGCTAGATTCACCGCGGTCAGTGCGCCCTGGTCCTTTGTCCACTCGAGGCGGACGTGGTAGCGGCGCTTGGCCTGCAAGCGGACTCGCGCCAAATCCTTCCAAGGCAGCCAGAACTGGCGCCAGTGGTTGACGACAAGCTGATCGCCGATCCAAAGTTTGATGCCGTTGTTCGAGAAAGTCTGGAAGAGATAGTCCCCCGTGACCGCAGGCTCGAGCTCGCCGTCCCATCGGACGCTGACGTCATCGTCAGGCAGGTCGGGGTGGATGATCCGATTGGGGTGCGGATTGCCGTCGGGAATGTAGACGTCGATTTTGGCGTCACTCCGCAGAGCGATGAGCCGGTCGAAGTGCGCTCCAGCGTAATAGGAACCGGTCAGGCCCCCGGGTTTGCCTGCGCCATCGAAAAGCTGAGCGGCGGGAATTGCCTCAAACGGGCGCAAATCGCCAAAGCGCGTAAGCGAGGTATTGTCCCACAGGATGCCGTAACCGCGGCTCGAAACCAACAATGGGACAACGGCCGTTCCATTGTGTTGCCACAAATCGAGATCGTAGCCCTTGATGTCCACAAGCCCGAGCTGGTTCTCGCCCAGGCCGTAAAGCGACTCGTCCGCGTTGGGCTCCCATTGCTGCTGCACATGGTTGGTTTTTTCTCCCAGCACCTCAGCGGGGGTGATAGAACGGCCAGCATTCTTTTCAGCCAGAATGGGCTTAGCCCATGCATCCAGGAACGTCACCGCGCCCGAGGCGAGATTCAGGCGCACGGTGAGTTTCGCTGTGGTTATGGTTGCCAGACTCCCCGTGTTGTACAGGCGCCAAGCAGGGATCGGAGCTTGGCGCGGCAAGACAGCCAGGCTCTGGCGGTCGAAGAAGGACCGGTCGTTAGAGTATGCCACTCGAATGATGTTGTCCGCGCGGACCTGCAATTTGAGGAACCCCTTACCGATAGGAAGCAAGATCCCGTCAAGTTGCTTTTCCGGGACTGCCGCTCGAACCAACGCCGCACAGACGAAAATCAACACCCCAGCGCCCAGCAGAACACTGCGAAAGTATCGACTCATGTTTTCTCCTAGAAGTTACAGAGCATGGTACCTCATTGGTTGCGCGCGATCAATGCTGTTGTTCGAGGGGAGGGGCTGGCGCCCATTTCTCACCGATGGTCTGGAAGGGCGGGGCTTCACAGGGTGCGAAAAACCCCTCCAAGCTGTCATTCCGAGCGGAGCGAGGAATCTCGCTCTGAGTATTTTCAACGCAGTGCGAGATTCCTCGTCGTCCCGATCAGATCGGGACTCCTCGGAATGACAGGCCAAACGGGTTTTTCCGCAGCCTGTTCAGACCCGCCGTTACAAGGCCTTCCTGATTATTCCTGGGTCCCGCACGTCGCGCAGTCCCGCGCCTGCGGGACTGCGCAGGGCGCAACCCAGGCTGTTCTGACATAATCCACCCTGAAAATGGAGAAAAGTCGCTGTCGCAACCTGCCTGTTTCGGTATATGCTGGCTCTCCACCCAGGGCCACCGGGTTAGAAATCGAGTGGTTCCGAACGGGGTGGCTGCGGGGAGATAGAGATTCCGCCCTGTTCCGAACGACTGATCGTGCGTCCAAAGGAAGGAGGATAAGGCGATGATGGGTAGGCTTTGGTTTGCCGCTGTGGTGATTCTGCTCATGGCTGTTTCCTCGGCCGGAGCTGAGCCGCAACCGTACCAGAATTTCAAAGTCACGGTCTTTATTCCCGTACAGGTCGTCGAGCGGATGGACCACGATCCAGCCTGGATGGAATCGAGCTGGGAGACCGTCAGCACCCGCCTGCATGTGGACAAAGTCTTCATTGAAAATTATCGCAGCGGCACAAGCGCCGATGACGCCACGCTCTCCCACGTGAAGAGCTTCTTCCAGTCGCACGGCGTGGCGGTGGCCGGCGGCATGGCCTTGCTGGGACCAGGCGTTCAAGGGCAGTTTCGCACTCTGGACTATACCGATCCCCAGGACCGGGCGCTCGTCGAGCGCATATCCGCTCAGGCGGCGCGGCATTTCGATGAGTTCATTCTCGACGACCTTTTCTTTACCAACACCAAGAGTGACTCCGATATCGCGGCCAAGGGCACCCGCACCTGGGACCAGTTCCGGATGCAGATGATGGACGAGGTGTCCCGCGATCTGATTCTGAAGCCGGCGAAGGCCGCCAATCCCAAGGTGCACATCATCATCAAATTCCCCAACTTTTATCCGTCGTTTCAGGGAATGGGATTCGATCTGGAGCGCCAACCGCAAATCTTTCCCGAGATCTGGACCGGCGATGAAACCCGCGATCCCGAGACCACGGACCAGCAATTGCAACAGTACGAGAGCTATGAGATTTTCCGCTACTTCGAAAACATCGCTCCGGGACGCAACGGCGGCGGGTGGGTGGATCCCATTGCCATGCGCTCCCTGGATCGGTACGCCGAGCAACTCTGGGACACGATTCTGGCCAAGGCGCCCGCCATCAACCTGTTTGAGTACGCGGACCTGTTGCGCTTGGCAGAGCCAGGTGATCGCACCGCCTGGCAGAGGCGGCCCACGTCTTTCGATTTCTTTGAGATGGTGCGTGAATGTTGCGGCTTACCCGGCAGCCCGGGGGCGAAAGATCCGCGGCTGGCTGATGCGGCTGCTTACGCCCTGCGTCGGGTGGACCAGGTGGCGGGCGCGCTGGGTACGCCCGTTGGCTTGAGCAGCTACCGGCCGTATCACTCAAGCGGCGAGGACTTTGTGCACGACGTAGTGGGCATGATCGGAATTCCGGTCGAGATGTATCCGGAATGGCCGCAAGCGAAGACCGTGCTGCTGACGGAGACGGCCAAGCAGGATCCCGACATCGTCACGAAAATCGAGCAACACCTGCGTGCGGGAGACAACGTGGTCATTACCTCCGGCCTTCTGAGCGCGCTCCAGGACCGAGGTATGGACCAGATTACAGATATGCGCGTCACCGGCCGCGTCCTCGCGGCCACCTCTTATGTGGAGGGCTCCGGCTTCGGAGCCGGCGCCGAAGTCGGCACCTCGAGTCCCATTCTCTTTCCCGAAATCCGTTTCTACACGAATGAGGATTGGGCGGTCGTGCGCGGTCTGGCCAACGGGCGTGGCGTGCCGCTGTTGCTGATGGATCATTACGGGAAGGGAGAGCTCTACGTCTTGACCGTTCCGGAGAGCATGTATGATTTCTATCGCCTGCCTTCCGGCGTGCTGGACGCCATTCGGAGATATCTCGGGCGCGAATTGCCCGTGAGGCTCGAAGGCCCGGCGAAAGTGAGCCTGTTTGAATACAACAACGGCTCCTTTGTCGTTGAGTCTTACCTGGATTACCCGGTCGCGGTAAGGATCACCGGCAGCTTCGATCACATTGAGAACTTGATCACCGGAGTGACGTTGACCGGCGATCCGCTTGCCCCAGCGGGATGGGCACTGCCTCGCCCACATACCTCCGAGACCACCCAGGTGGCTCGCCAGTATGGCTATCAATTGCAGATCGAACCCCACAGCTTTCTAGCCTTCCGCGAACGACCGTAGACTGCGGCCCGACTTCTCCAGCGGACTCCTCCGGCGATCCGCCCAGAACTCGCTCAGGGTAGGTCTACACTACGACGACATGAAAGAAGTGCGCATTCATCGCCAAGTACTTATCCGGCAGGGAA
This sequence comes from Terriglobia bacterium, assembly GCA_050011515.1. GTDB lineage: Bacteria > Acidobacteriota > Terriglobia > UBA7540 > UBA7540 > CAVROP01. The sequence goes on from JBEKIZ010000130.1 coordinate 9,793, forward strand.
GCCAAAAGTCAGATGAAAATCGCTCCGAACTGCGAAAGTCGGGCTAACTGGAGGATTTGGTAGCGCTACCGGGAATCGAACCCGGGTTTTCAGATTGAGAATCTGACGTCCTAACCCCTAGACGATAGCGCCAAAGAGGCCACTCAAGTTTTCTAGCATCGGCTCAGAAGCCTTGTCAAGCGCTCAGCGGTAGACATCCTTCGTTGAGTTCATTGAGTGCGGCTTCCCAAGGAATCGGAGGGAGATTTTCTTCCAGTCGCTGGAGTGCGATCAAGTAGTCTTCCTGCTCATCAAGGTACTCTTCAAGCGCACGCCGAACGTACAGGGACTTTGACCTGCCCGTGCGCTTGGCTAACCTTTCCAGCCGCTCCTCCAGATTAGAACTGAGACGCACTGCCATGGACATAGCTGCTTTCTCGGCTTAAACCTCGAAACCCATCTTACGCATTTCGTCTCGGTTCTTGCCGGCGCTGGCATCCGGGCCGCCTAGCGTTGAATTCCCGCCATCCAGTTCAACCACCACCCAGCCAGCGAATCGGACCGCGCGCAATGCCTGCACCACCGCAGCGAAATTCACGATGCCCAGGCCGATTTCACAAAAGGGAGGGCCCTTCCCGCCGACCAAATTGCGGTCTTGCCGGGCAACGGCCGCTATTTCT
>JBEKIZ010000131.1:0-10293 GCA_050011515.1 Terriglobia bacterium
GAATCGGACCGCGCGCAATGCCTGCACCACCGCAGCGAAATTCACGATGCCCAGGCCGATTTCACAAAAGGGAGGGCCCTTCCCGCCGACCAAATTGCGGTCTTGCCGGGCAACGGCCGCTATTTCTTTGCGCAAGTCCTTGAGGTGGAGAAAGCACAACCGTTCCCCGTAAGTACGTATGACCTCGGCAGGGTCCGAACCGCCAAGCGCCAGATGGGCGATATCGGGAATCAGCTTCACCCATCGCGGGTCGGTGGCTTCCAGCACGCGCCCTAATCCCTGGCGAGTCTCTCCAATAGTTCCGAAGTGCGGGTGGTAGCCCAGGGTCAATCCGAAGTCTTGCGCCACCTTCCCGAGTGTATTCATTCGTGACCCGAGGTTCTTTATATCCTGCGCTGAATACTCTTTGGAGGGATTACCCCGGTCGGTTACCTGGAGGAAGGTCCCGCCGAGGCGAGAGAAAAACTCCGCATAGCTGCGTACCTCGGCATTCTCATTTCCTTGCTGCTCCGGAGCCAATTGTACGGCCGAACAGGAGAGAGCTACGGCTTTCAACTTCAAAGAGGCTAGATGTTCCCCGAGTTGCTGCGCTTTTGTTGCCGGGTAAGCCTCGCGAACCCAGCCCAACAACTGCACACCCCGGTAGCCCAAACCCGAGATGGTGTCGAGCGCATGGGTGAACTCCTCGCGAGGCCACGCGATGGTGGCGTACCCGACAGGATTCGCCAAGACGTCCCTGGCGCCGGCTCGCAGCGTCGCCAGCGCCCCCGGCGCGACACTCAGACCTGCCAGGGTTCGCAGGAATTCCCTGCGCCCGCAGGAACCCCTCGGAGTTTCTGTTGCAAAGAGTCCGGTCATAGCGCCTATCCTCCTCCCCTGTCGCCTTCGTAGCGCCGGTCCCGCGTCTGCGGAACCGGCACATGCCGACCCCGCGCTTGCGGGGTCGGCGCTACTTTCTTGACTTTCGCCCTTCGACTCTCGACTTGTCAGGGAGGTGCGGATATCGAATATCTTCCGCTAGTACTTGGTCAATGACGAAAAATTGAACTCGCGAATCTTCATGGCCGGTACTACCATTTCGAAGGACTCTTCCCCCGCCGTCCTCTGCGGCTGGCCCATCATTTCCACCTGACGGAGCATTTCTACGACGCTCTGATTGAATCGCAGGTTCTTGATTCCGTGCCGCACCTGGCCATCCTCGATCCAGAAGGTTCCGTCACGCGTCATGCCCGTCAGTATTTTTTGATACGGGTCCACCTCGCGGATATACCAGAAGCGCGTGACGAGCAAACCCTTTGGAGTGGACCTCACCATGTCCTCGAGGCTGGAGCGCTCGCCCTCCATGACAATGTTTAACGGAGCTTCGCCAAGCTCGTTGGGAAGGGGGAAACCATGACCGGTGGGCTGCGTCTCCATGGTGTGGGCAGTCTGGCGCGCGTAAACCAGATTTTTCACCACGCCGTGTTCCAGGATGGTCACGCGCTGGCGTGGAACGCCCTCGCCGTCAAACGGAGCTCCCGTTTGGGAGGGGTGAAAGACGTCGTCGCGGAGGCTGATGTTTTCGCCAAAGACCCTTTCCCCTACCCTGCCGGTAAGGCAACTCCGCTGCTCATGCACCGCCAGCCCGCTGAAATCGAGAACTAAGAAGCCCAGAAGGTCGAGAACGGCCGCCGGCTCGAGGATGACCGTGTATTTTCCAGGCGCAATCTCCCGCGGCTTCCTGCTGTTGAGAGCTTTCTGAGCCGCCCGCTCGGCCAACTCCTGCGGTTCCAGCTCGGGCCAGTAGGGAGAAGTCTTCTTGGCCCAGCCCGAACCTTCCCGGCCCAACATGGTGACGGAGAATTCCGCCAGTGTTTCCTCATGGAACGCGGAAAGACCGCGGGAATTAAAGAGCCCGTAGGCGCTGGCCCCGCTGGAAAAAACGCCCGCCGCCGTCAGCCGGTTCTTTTCCGCGCGCTTGATGACACTCGCGACGGTTGCGGCGCGAGTGGCAGGACTCAACTCCGCCGTCTCACCGAAAAAACGGCTAACGGCCCGGTAAGTTTGCGGGCCCGGCATAGGCAGAAGGTCCGGGTCAGGCGGTTGCAGGCGTGCCAGCACAAGGGCGCCCTCGCAAATCTGCCGAATGGACTTCTCATCGAACTTGTTGGTGCTGGCACGCGCCATCCGGCCCTCCGCCACCACGCGCACCGAAAGCGTAGTGGTCTCTTCCGAAACGTTCTGATGAATAGTGTTGTTGGCGAACCGAGTTAGCGCGAAGGAGGAGGAGGAGACCAAGACCTCCGTCTCTTCGGCGATGGAGTATTTCAGGACTTGACCGAAGATCTCTTCTGCTCGTTGACGGGACAAAGTCATTTCAGAATTTACTCATTGACTCCTAAAAGTCAAGGAGTCGAGAAGTCGAGGGTCAAGGAGTTTTCGACTTCTCGACTTTCGACTCCTCGACTTCTCGACTAATTGTAGGCGACTCCGACCTGCACTTTGCGAAAGCGCGCGGGGGATGCGCCGTGGCCGGTCCCCATAGCCTGCATGGGCTGCCCTTTGCCGCAAGTGGGCACGCCCCACAGCGTCCAGTGCTCGGGGCCGCAGATGGCATCGCAGGAATTCCAGAATTCGGTGGTCATCCCGCCGTAACTCGGGTTCTTGAGCATGCGCGTCTTCTTGCCGCCGCGGATTTCCCAGCCAATTTCGGTCCCGAACTGGAAGTTGTAGCGCCGGTCGTCGATAGACCAACTGCGGTTGGTCTCCATGTAAATGCCGTCATCCGTATCGGCAATCAAGTCCGCCAACTTCCCGGCGCCGGGGAGCAGGCTGACGTTGGTCATGCGGATGAGAGGAATACGATTCCAACTTTCGGCGCGCATGGCGCCGCCCGAGCGCGCCTGCCGGATGGTTGCTGCGGTCTCCCGCGAGGTCAGATAGCCCACGAACAATCCATCCTTGATAATGGCCGTGGACTGAGCCGGCACGCCTTCATCGTCGTAGGCAAACGTCCCCAGCCCTGGTCCGTGAGCGGGCGTGGCATCCGCAACCACGTTGACGATTTCAGAAGCGTATTTAAGACTCCCAAGCTTTTCCAGCGTCAGGAAGCTCATGCCGGCGAAATTCGCTTCGGTTCCCAGCACCCGGTCGAGCTCGATGGGATGACCGATCGACTCATGGACCTGCAAGGCCAGTTGCGAGCCCTCGAGGATGATGTCCTTCACGCCCGTTGGGCACTGATCGGCTTTGTGAAGCGCCACCGCTTCTTCGGCAATGCGCGGCGCGTTTGCAAGCAGGTCCAATTCCCCCACGAGTTCATATCCCCGGGTTTGGTACTGGCCCCCGAAAGAATTCGGGTAGGAACGCCGTTGAATTTCACTTCCGGCGAAGGACGTGGCGACGAAACCTGCTCCGGTCTGGGTCTTCACCTGGTCGATCTCAGAACCGGCGGAGGAGAGGAAGAGTTGTTCGATGCGGCGAAAATCCATGGACGCTTCGGCAAGCGTCACACCCTTCACCCGCCGAAGCTCCGCATCCACCTCAAGCATCAATTCCAGGCATGATGACACGGGAATCGAAAAGGGATCAATCCGGCACGGGGCTACCCAGCGGTCGACGATCTTGGGCTCCTTGGCCAACTTAACGTCGTGCTTCTTGGCGGTGGCGCTGGCGCGCGCAATCTCGACCGCGCGAGCCGCTGTGCGGTCGATGCTGGCGCGCGCGAGATCGTCAGTGGCAGCAAAGCCCCAGGCGCCCTCCGCCACTACACGGACCCCCACTCCCATGGATTGGGATTCCCTCACTTGTGCGGGCCGGCCGTTCTTGGTGGAAAGGTAACGCTGCCGCAGGTCCACAACGCGGACATCAGCATAACTGGCGCCGTGTGCCTTGGCGGTGTCCAGCGCCCATCGGGCGATCTCCTTCATTCTCCCAGTACCCTCTAATCCTCTAGCCTGTCATTCCGAGGAGCCGCAGGCGACGAGGAATCTCGCAGGTCCTTCGTTTGCAGAGCGAGATTCCTCGCTTCGCTCGGAATGACAGTGTTAAGGTTTTTCAGTATCCTGCTATTGAGTCAATGAATCAATGACTCAATGATCCAATGAGTCAATTCATCTAGGTTCCTTCCGACCAGGAGGCCAGGTACTCCTCCTGTTCGGGGGTGAGCTTATCAATAGTCACACCCAACGATTCAAGCTTGAGCCGCGCGACAGTCTGGTCAATTTCCATCGGGACGGGATAAACCTTGGGCGTGAGTTGCTGGGCATGCTTGACGATGTATTCCACGGAAAGCGCCTGATCGGCGAAGCTCATGTCCATCACGACTGCGGGATGCCCTTCGGCCGCCACCAGATTGATCAACCTGCCTTCACCGAGGACGTAGATTTTGCGCTTGTCGGGCAGAGTATATTCATCCACAAACTCGCGAGTCTGGCGCTTGCCGATGGACATTGCCTGGAGCGCAGGAAGGTCCAATTCAACATTGAAGTGGCCGGAGTTCGCTACCACTGCGCCATCCTTCATCGCCTGGAAATGCTCACCTCGGATGACCGATTTGTTTCCAGTGACGGTGATGAAAACGTCTCCCCACTTGGCCGCCTCCGCCATCGGCATCACCTGCAGGCCGTCCATAACAGCCTCAATCGCACGCGTGGGGTTGATCTCGGTGATGGCGACCTGGGCTCCTAGCCCCTTGGCGCGCATCGCCACGCCGTGCCCGCACCAGCCGTAACCGGCCACTACTACATGCAGGCCGGCGAACAAAAGGTTTGTGGCGCGGAGAATGCCGTCAACTGTGGATTGCCCCGTGCCGTAGCGGTTATCGAAGAGGTGCTTGGTGTCGGCGTCGTTCACGGCAATGATGGGATACTTGAGCACGCCGTCTCTCGCCATGCTGCGCAAACGGATCACGCCCGTGGTGGTCTCTTCCGTCCCGCCAAGGACACCCGAAACCAGTTCCTGCCGCTTGCTCAGGATGGCGGTGACAAGGTCAGCGCCGTCGTCCATGGTAATCTGGGGTTTGTGATCCAGCGCCGACGCGATGTGGGAATAGTAAGTGTCTTTATCTTCTCCCTTAATGGCAAAGACTGGAATGTGAGAATCCTGTACCAGGGAGGCCGCAACATCATCCTGAGTGCTCAACGGATTCGACGCGCAGACCACTACATCCGCGCCGCCATCCCTCAGTGTAATGGCCAGGTTTGCGGTTTCCGAGGTCACATGAAGACAGGCAGAAATTCTTATGCCTTTCAGCGGCTGTTCTTCAGCGAACCGCTTCCGGATCAGGTTTAGGACGGGCATCCATTGGCCTGCCCACTCGGTCCGGGTCTTGCCCTTGGCGGCCAAGCCGAGGTCTTTAACGTCAGAAGCAAGTCCTTGGTTGATTGGCATCTAGATTCCGAACTCCTTTCGCAATACCTCCGCCTTATCCGTTCGCTCCCATGTGAACTCGGGCTCCGAGCGGCCAAAGTGGCCGTAGGCGGCGGTTTTCTTGTAAATCGGGCGCAGCAGGTCCAAGGATTCAATGATTCCTTTGGGGGTCAACCTGAAGTGTGCGCGAACCAAAACTTCCAGCTTGCAGTCATCGACTTTGCCGGTCCCGAAGGTATCCACCATTACGGAAACCGGTTCCGCGACTCCGATGGCGTAGGCCAATTGGACCTCCGCGCGGTTGGCAAGTCCGGATGCAACAAGGTTCTTCGCAATGTAGCGGGCCATGTAAGTGGCGGAACGGTCCACCTTGGTGGGATCCTTGCCGGAAAAAGACCCGCCCCCGTGGTGCGCCATGCCACCGTAAGTGTCCACGATGATTTTTCGCCCGGTAAGTCCGGAGTCACCTACCGGCCCGCCGATTACAAAACGCCCGGTAGGGTTAATGTGGTACTTAGTATCCGGGTCGAGCATGTGGGCGGGAATTACCGGCTTGATGATGCACTGCAACACGCCCTCGCGAACCGTTTCAATCGCCACCTTGTCAGAATGCTGGGTGGAAACGACGACGGCTTCCACGCGCACGGGCTTGGCTCCCTCGTACTCCACGGTGACCTGGGACTTGCCGTCCGGACGGAGAAAACCGAGAATTCCCTGGCGGCGGGCTTCCGCAAGACGCCGGCAAAGCTTATGCGCCATCATGATGGGGAACGGCATCAACTCTTCGGTCTCGTCGCACGCATAGCCGAACATCAGTCCCTGGTCTCCGGCGCCACCCGTGTCTACCCCCATGGCAATATCCGCGCTTTGTCTAGTCAGGTTTGGGATTACTCTGCATGTATCGGCCGTGAACCCGGCATCCGGTTGGGTATACCCAATAGTGCGAATCGTCTCCCGAACCAGTGGATCGATCTCGAGCTTTGCCCTTGTCGTTACCTCGCCGACCACATAGACGTTCTGGTCCTTAACAACGGTCTCACAGGCGACGCGACCCAACCGGTCCTCGGTCAGGACAGCATCCAGGACCGCATCGGAAATCTGGTCACAAATCTTGTCGGGATGCCCCTCGGTGACGGATTCAGACGTAAAGAGATGATGTTGCTTCGGCCCAGACACGCAGAGCCTCCTTCGTATCTATTGGGAATAGAACGGCAAGCATAAACAATTGAACCTAGCATATGCGGCGGAAAAGTGTCAACGCTTTCATTGCCTATTCCCTATTCCCTGTTCCCTGTTCCCTGTTCCCTATTCCCTGTTCCCTATTCCCTGCCCTTCCCCCCTCGAATAATGCCCGCGAACCAGATCCGCGATTTGCCGACCATACACCCAGGTACCAGCCAACGACAGCTTCCGAGTGGCCGACGATACGCCCGGAAACACGGGGTGCCACATCCACGCATATCGCGTACGCTCATGTGAACGGGCGGCTGCGCCGGGCCTATGCCATGGCTAGGGCAGCGCTCTCGGCGCGGCATGGGTGGCGCATACGTGGCGGATCGCAGACATGCCAAAGAACGGCACGTCTGCGCCACCCGCCCGGGGCTAAAACGCAGAGCTCCGCTCTGCGCCAGCCGGCGTGATATGATAGTGCACAGAACGCACCACGCACTCGTTAGGAGGTCGCACACGCAGATGGACAAGAACACCATGCAAGTACTGCAAAGCTACATCGAGAAAGAACTCCCGCTCGCTGAAGTGCACACCTTCACAGAGGACGAGGTTGTCCCAGTGATGTTGATGGCACTCGGGAGCAAACTGGACCGGCTGATTGAGTTGCTGGACAAGGGGAAAAATGAGGAGAGCGAGCCGAAATCGTAGGGGAAATCGGCCCGCCTCCGTTGCTACCTTGGACATGCTGATTTACCGCCGGGGGTTGCTCTCGCATGGTGTGGCTATACAGGTATCGCGGGCATTCGGCAAGAAATACAAGAAGTGTTGTTGAAGCACCGCCATGACAAATGTAAACGAGTTCTTCGACACACCTGCCGGGCCCCACAGCGTGGGAAAAGCAGCGGAGATGATGAATCCTCCTCCTCCTCCGCCGCGAATGGTTAGCAGACCGCCGGCTGGCGCAGAGCGAAGCTCTGCGGCTTGTAGGCATTGCCTCTCAACGAATCGCAGAGCTGGGCTCTGCGCCAGCTGGCGGACAGCAAGCCTATTTATTTCTACAGGGATCCTTGACGGAGGCAACATGTATAGCTGGATTCTCCCAGTGCTCCTGGTCGTAATTATCTTGTTCCTTTGGCGGATAGAGGTAGTGGCGGCGGGTTTCCTGAAGGCTGCTGCCGTGGACGAGGACACGGGTTTGCTCCACGCCATAAACGACCATCTGTCGAATATCGAGCTTCAGTTGCAGGAGCTTCTTGATCGCTCTGCCCCTGAGCTGCCTGATAAGCCGAGACCCCCTGTCTGATCGCGATCCCTACGGCTGTCTGCGATTTTCCGGTCAGCCTTGCCAAGGCCATGACAGTCATCGGTCTCGGTAGGATTGAACCTCCTGCCAAGCCAAGGGGAGAAACGGTGGAGAAACGGTGTCAGGTACCGTTTCGCTCTCCCCGCGCACTGGAAACGGTACCTGACCCCGTTTCCCCGTGTTAAGCCAGGTGAAGGCTGTTGGAAATTGGACTAACCCTCAGCACTCCGGCTTGCTCCCGTGGCCTAGTGACATGCTGTATCAACTTTGGTTCCAGAAGCCCAAACAGGATGACGCTTTCCGAATGGGGATGGAGCGCTCATTCAATGTTTGCCTGACGACTGATTCCTTGGAAACAATCAAGGTGGAATCCGCCAAGCACAAGCGGGTGATGGACAAGTGCAAGGCCGGCACAGCGCAACAATTCAAGGACATGATTGACGAGGCAACAAAGAGAAACGACATGGAAAGCGCGTGGTTTTTCGGAATCGCTAAGCGCGTGGGTGCTGACCCGGCTTCAAAACCCGTGTCCGAAATTGTTTCGATCTTTAACGCATACTACGAGTTTGAGAAATGTAAGCTGCAAAGAGCGCTCGCAAATCCACGGTACAACCCGCTGAGCAGGAAAAATCGAAATGAAGTGATAGATGCTGAACAGTTGGTGTATTTGGGTGACCCCAAACTGTGCATGCTCACGTCTGACAGAGGGTTCAAAAGCAAGGTGGCGCAATCCACGCAAGCCCCACGCATCATCACTGTGCCGCCCGATGACCTGATGGACGCGCAGAAAGCCGAGCATGTGGTCAGGTGCAGTTTGTCGGCGTAGCCGCATCCGTGTGGCCTCATTTTTTCTGCGAGGCAGCAGGCGCGGCGCGCGGGGAGTTGGTCTTGATTGTATACTCGGGGACCGTCGGCGAGCCACAACAACGCGGACCAACTGTCCCAGGCTGACCGAAACCCGTCCGACGAGGGATTTCCCGGAAGCGAAAGCAAACCTTGAACGCGGGAACCAGAAGGCGGGAAAGAGGGTGACGTGGATGATTTAGAGAAAAAGCGCGGTCGGGAACTGGTAGAGCACTTGGAACGCGCTGGTAACGACTGTGGACTCTCGGTTGCGCAAGGGACCGTCAAGCTGCGATGCCCTGGCGCACCCTACACTGATACTCCGACGATGACCTTCAACGAAACTCATCTGCAAAATGCGGTCGCCTTAGAGCTGCTCGAAAAGAAAACGATGGTGAGTCACACGTACCCGCCAGCAGGCAGGTACGAGTTGGATTGGTGTGTGGTTAAGAAAACGGTTGGGAGAACTTCCCAATGAAGAGCGTGGTTTTGCTTGCTACCGTGCATGAGTTTCAGGTGCTGGGAAACGACCGCAATCCGGAGCTACAAAAGCGTCTTGCTTACTTAACATCCAAGCTGGGCGTGCAGATCGTGATGGAGGAGTGGTCCGAAACGCAAGGCGAATCCTTCGCCAAGGAATTTGCCGCGGCAACCGGTCTCCCGTGGGCAAACGTCGGCACCCCGGATGAACCACGGTACCACACTCACAAGTGCTCTGGTTGCATCAAATATCCTGGCTACGACGGGACACTAAAACGGTTCGACCCGGTGCGGGACCCGAATGCTCCGTGGATGAACGAGTACGGACCCTTCGAGAATCAGGAAAATCGGGAACATCGGATGGCAATGAACGTCCAGACTGAGATGGAGAGGTATGAAACAGGACTGTTCATGTTGGGTACAGCGCACCTGCACTCAGTCTCCAGCAAACTTCGGTCTCTGGGATTCGAAGTGGCAGCCTTTTATTGGTTATGATCGGAGCTACTGGCCGGCCGGCGCCGCCGGGGGCTTTCTAGCGTCTGCGGACTCCCCAACCGACCCTCTTATGGCAAAGGTTAAGCGCAGAGTCTCGTTCTCCAGAGACTCTGCGGGTCTTCCCTCAAATACGCGTTCCTTCATCTCCCTCTCAGGTGAGTTCCTCGGCGTACTCGTACACCGGCGTTTGGATCGTCATGGTTGGGTTCTGGGAGTGGAGAATTACCCTCTGCAAGTGTTCGACGGTGGTGGGTGAGAAAAACTGCTCGCCCGTTTCTTCGTTCACGCGAGCTGGGACGTTGTGCACGATGTAGAACTTTCCCTCGTGCTCCAGGGTGTACGTCACCCGGCGCTCAACCAATCTCTCTTCTCGCATGTTCATGACGTTCTCCGTATCCCACTTATATTAAGCCAGAAGGCCGATCAGTGCTTAGATCACTTCATCTGATCACGAAGACTGAGCCTCCCCGGCCTCCAAAGATCTGGCGGTCGTCGAACTCCGTGCCATGTCAGGCACTTTGACGAGAAACGGGTATTAACCGGCCAATCTTTTAGTGACACCTCTAAGCGCTGTAGCTGAGAAGGGTTATTCTTCTCCAGTTGGGATTTTTCTCTTCAGGAGGAGGGGCCCTGCTTCCGGCTCAGATCTTGGC
>JBEKIZ010000132.1:0-10138 GCA_050011515.1 Terriglobia bacterium
GTGCTCCATCCTTATCCCGAGGTTCGCTTTGCCGCTCGGTATCTACGATAAGAGCCGTATGCGCTAATGAGCGCCTGTACGGATCCGTGCGGGGGGTATCAGGTAACTGGTATCCCTACCGCGACCGCTCACTCCTGCGACAAGAAATCGAGCAGTTTGCGGAATGCTTTACCTCGGTGCGAGACAGCGAATTTCTCTTCCGGTTTCAGCTCAGCAAAAGTCTTGCCCAGCGGAGCGTAGAAGAAGTAGGGGTCGTAGCCGAAGCCTCCTGTCCCGCGCGGTTCATCAAGGATAACGCCGTGCGCTCTTCCCTCGGTGAGACAAAGAATCCGGCCACACTGCGCCAGCGCGATGACGCAGACATAGTGGGCGGCGCGGCGGGAGGGCTGGTTTTCGATGCAGGGCGGAATTCCGCGCTCCTCGAGGGCCGCGCGAGGACTCGCCGGGCTTGAACCCGCCGCCGTCTCGAGGCGGCGCAACTCTTGCAGCAACTTGCGGTTGTTTTCGTCATCCGTTGCGTCGGGTCGTGCGAAGCGGGCGGAAAAGATCCCCGGCGCGCCTTGAAGCGCATCAACACTGATCCCAGAATCGTCTGCGAATACCGGGCCGGAGACATACGCACTGTAATGCAGAGCTTTCTTGCGCGCGTTCTCTTCAAAAGTCCTGCCATCTTCGGTGCAAGCTGGAAGGCTTTCAATTTCAGGTAAAGGGTTCACATAGATGCCGCGCGCTGAGGCCGCCTCACGGAACTCCCGGAGTTTACCAGGATTGGAGGAGGCCAGGTAGAGCGGTGAGTGAAGAGTGATGAGTGGCATGCTCGAAGTCGAAAGTCGAAAAGTCGAAAAGCGAAAGTCGAGAAGTCGAAAGTCGAAAGTCCAGCGAGCACAGGTTTTGTTGATTTCTGCAAGATACAGTGGCAACCATTCTTCCTAGCGCCGCCGTCCCGGCGGCATTCTGCGGGGCCGGCACGATCCCGGCGCTACCGCTGACGTGTCACTGTATTATGCAAGCCTCTATAGCTATCAGGTTTCAGGTGCCAGGAGGGAGCGCGCCGCAAGTTCCCAACAACTGACCACTGACCCGCCGCGGCGGGACTACTGACGGCTTCCCTTGTCCGCTACGCAAGGGCCGGGGAGAGTTCAAATTTCAGGATCGAACGCTGGATGGCAAGGAGTTGCTGGATGCCCGGCCGCGCCACTTCGATCAGCCTGTTCAGATCGCCGACGCTGAAGGGTTTGCCTTCCGCGGTGGCTTGCACTTCGACCAGTTGGCCAGAGCCGGTCATCACCACATTCATGTCCACCTCGGCGTTCGAGTCCTCGGCGTAAACCAGATCGAGTAGGGTCTCCCCGCCCACGATGCCCACGCTGACCGCCGCCACGTAGTCCTTCAAGGGAATTCGGCGCAGGGCCTTGAGCTCCACCAGCTTCTGGAACGCCATGCCCAGCGCCACGAGCGAACCGGTGATGGAAGCGGTGCGCGTCCCTCCATCGGCGCGGATCACATCGCAGTCGATCCAAACCGTGCGCTCACCGAGAGCCTCCATATCGGTCACGGCGCGCAACGATCTGCCGATCAAACGCTGGATCTCCATGGTGCGGCCGACCTGCCGGCCCCGAGTCACCTCCCTCGGGGTGCGGCTTTCGGTGGCGCGGGGAATCATGGCGTATTCACTGGTGATCCACCCTCGGCCCGTGCCTTTCTGGAAAGGAGGAACACCATCTTCGACCGAGGCCGTGCAAATCACCTGAGTCTCACCCAGGCGAATCAGCGCCGAACCCTCCGCGGAATTAATGAATTGCGGAACGATTTCAACGGGCCTGAGGTGGGTAGCGGGACGCCGGTCTGGACGAACCAGCTTGCCGCCGGAATAGAGAAGACCCGTCAAGGGTCTTGGCATAGTGGACATGCAATCTCCTGAGCGATGAGGGCGTGCAAAACCATCGCTTTCTCGCGGGATGAACCCGCAGTGACGTTTCAAGGGCCGGATTTGATGAGGGTTGGATCGGGAACGATGGCTTCCGTCAAGTCAGCGTGCCCTTCCAGGGTTTCAACTTCCTGGCCCTGAATTAGGATTTTAACCCGTTTTACCGAAGGAATGTTGGCGGTGATTGAATCCACCATGGAATAAACGGAAAGGGACTCGGTTTCAATTCCCGGACTTATACTGCTGAGGAGATCGTTCGAGAGGTCCACATAAGCAGTTCCTTCCAAGGTCAGGAAAACGGCGCGAACGTCGGTTGAGGCAGCCAGGGGGTGACCAAAGCCCTGATGTGATCCTGCCGCCAGCCCCAACAGGACCTGCCGAACTCGATCATCCGCTGACGGCGCCCATTTGACCGGCCGACTTTCGGCAACCAGCTTGCGGTCATTGAGGGAAGGGAAGTAAAGGACGGCAATCTCATTGGGCCCGGTGCCCGACTGTAAAGCTGCCTCGCTCAAGCGCACCTTGGCAGATTCGTCACTGTGCAAAGGCAGTTCAAAGAAGATACGCTTGGCCAGAGAGCGCAGATAGAAGAGCCCCCCAGCAAAGACCACCAAGAGGGCGACCCAAAGAAGTTTGGCGCGGAGGCTCATGTCTCAGGTACCTCCACCTTGCAAAGCGGCAAGAACTTCCGCCACGGCGGCAGAAAGGTGCTGTTGAAATGCGGGGTCGGTCAGAGGGCCGGCGTCGTTATCGGGTGTTAAGCTGCCGATCTCGATCGCCACGGCGGGCGCGTTCACACTGCGTAGTGTGCGCACCGGGGCCGCCGTGGGCATATCCGCTGTTAGTCCGGCAATTAGAGCGAACCGTTGCTCGAGGGCCTGGGCGAGTTGGCGGCTTTGGTCCAGGTAGGCTTCCTGGACTTGATTCCAGGGCACGAAGAGCGACCTTGCCTCGCCGCCCGGCGAAGGGGGCGGCGGACTGGGAGGTTGGTAGGTGTAAACTGCAATCCGTGGCGAGCTGCCGCCCAAATCGCCGGCATGAAAAGTGAGGAAATAAGCGGCCCCCCCCACATTCGCCGCCACTGCACGTTGCTCGAAAGTGGCATTGACATCACCGGTGCGCGTCAAGACAATCCGGTATTTCCCCCCCGAAAGCAATGCCAGGCGGACACGTGCCACCAGTTGCGCGACCAGATCTTTTTCGGTGACACCGTCACGACTGCGCCCGCCCGCGTCGTCACCGCCATGCCCGGCATCCAGGGCCACGACCGGCAAAGGCGGGCCAGGCTGCGTGGCCGGCCCCTCTTCCGTGACGCCGGGTGAAGGCGCTGGTGTCGCCGACGCACGGGCGGTTGTGCGAGTCGGCTGGGAAGGCGGAGGCGTCTGGGCAAGGGGCGGGGGCGGCTTCAACACGTCGGCCAGGAGAACCTTGCCTCCCTCCGCCACTGCGGGGTAGAAGTTTAGCCCCCCCGCCGAAGGCGTGATGACGAGCTTGGGCAGCCCATCCTGGTCGTCGAAGTGGACGTCGGTTACATAGAAATTCTGGAAGTGGAAGGATTGTTCAAGGGGGTCGATGGGGTGGTCTCCCAGAAACATCACCCACTTGCCATTCATTGATGCCGTCCGAATGGTTACCTTGTCCGTGAACTGGAAGGTGAGCCTCGCGCCATTGCTCACTTGCTCCAACCGTAGGGTAAAGGATCCCCGCTTGACATCTCCAAGGAAAATGCGGTTTGTCCCCACATGGTACTCCACGACTTGGCCAGTAAGCTTGGGCAGGACGGTGGTGAGGAAGTCGGTGGGTACCATCCATTTTCCATGGGAAACACGGATGGGAGCCGAGAGACGCGTCGTCTTCTTGGCGATGCGAATCTTCGGATCGTCCGCGCGAAGTTCGATCTGAGTGTTCCCAAACCCCACCTTAAGCGTGTTGCGCTTCTCCTGTAAGCCGTTAAGCTTTCCGACCAGGTTGAGGACCTGAAGGAGAGGCAGATACTTGGTGTTCTCGATTATTTCCAAAGGAATTACGTGCCGCGAATTAGGGAAGTAAAAAACGAAATTATCACTTCGCAGGGTTCGCGGGGGCCAGAAAAACAGTGCCGCCCCGAATAAGAGGGTCATGGAAAGCAGAACCCTACGCCAGGAAAATCGAAGGGATTTCGTCAGGGGCAGCAAGGGCTTTTCGCTTTCTGGGTACGTGTGGTTCCCAGCCGATGTCAAGGTGTCATTCTATAGCAATCACGGCCAACGGTCCAATCAAGCTGGGCCGGTGGCGCCCGCAAGCCGTCTTTTCGAAATGCATGAATTCACCTCCAAGCAGAGGACATGGTTCTCACCACAGGGACCATGGAGGATACGGAGGTCTTCCTACTCTGTGGTCCTCTGTGTGCTCTGTGGTGAGTGTTTTTGTAGGGAATCTCACCACAGAGAACACGGAGATAGCGCGAGACCTGAAGGATGAGCCCAGCCTCTCGCATCTGCTGACCGAGTGAGCAATTTTGAACAGATTTTATATCCCGAACATGGTAAAGTGTAAAGCGTGTTTTCTCGGTAGCTCTCGTCCTGAGTGCCGCACTCAGTGAGATTCGTGGAGCGCCCACGTTGTTCACGCAAAGGCAGGTGTTTCCGTGAAGGATCTGAGCCTTACAATTGTCGAGTTGCCCGCCACGGTCGATGGCCGCCTGGACGGCCGGATCGCGAAAGACGTCTACTCGCTGTTCCGGTATCCCGCGCGCGGCGTGCCCCTGCTCGAAGCAGTCTGCCGCCGCGCGGGTTATGATGACATCGTCACGCTCGACCCACAGTATAACCGCCCACCGGGGCGCCTGGACGTGGACGATTGGAAGCGCCTTGCCAGCACCGACGTTTTGGGACTCTCGGTCATCACGCGCACCGCGAATCAGTCGTTTGAATTGGCGCGGCGGGTTCGCGCCATCAATCCCCGCGTCAAAATACTCTTTGGGGGCCCGCATCCCACCGCGCTGCCTGAAGAGTCTCTGGAGTTTGGTGATGTCGTGGTCACGCACGAGGGGGACCACACGCTGCCGCGGCTACTCGAGCGGCTGCAAGACAACCTCGGGGACCCGCAGCTCACCGATTTGCCGGGAGTGAATTATCTTGGCCGGGATGGCGAAATCCTCCGCAATCCAGACCGTCCCTACCTGACCAGCGAAGAACTCTCGGCGCTTCCCTTTCCCGTCTATTCCGACCGCGTCAACCGGGGGATCACCCACAACGTTGTAAACACTTCGCGCGGCTGCCCCTATGAGTGCGAGTTCTGTTCGGTGATTGAGAACTTCGGGCGGGGATTTCGCTTCCTGAACGATGATGCGGCGGTGGCCCTGATCCGCCACACCATCCAGTTGAACGGCAAGCCGATCTTTTTCGGTGACGACATCTTCGCGGCCAATCGCGCCCGGACTACACGGCTGCTCGAGCGGCTGCTTTCCGAGGGAGTCAAGATGCCGCGCTGGTTCGCCCAAGTGCGGGTCGAAACTGCGCAAGACCGTGAACTGCTGCGACTGATGAAGCGCGCCAACTGTGCCATGGTGTTCATCGGCCTCGAGTCCGTAAACGATGAAACCCTTCGACTGTTCAACAAGCACTCCACCCTCGAGAAGAACCGCAGCGCAATCGCCGCCTTCAACGAAGCGGGCATCCGTGTGCATGGCATGTTCGTGCTGGGTTCCGACGCCGATACGCCTGAAACCCTGTGCGAGACCCTGAAGTTTGCCCGAGAGTCACGGCTCACCACAACCCAATTTTTTGCGCTCACCGCCATTCCCGGACCTCCCCTGACCCGGCGCTTGGCGGAGGAGAAACGGATCTTTGCTTGGGGTGACTGGCAGCTCTTCGACGCTCAGCACGCGGTGGTTTGTTCCACGCGCATCAGCCCTTCGGAGCTTCAAGCTGGAATCTTTCGCATATCCCGGCAGTTCTATTCGGTCAGTGAAGCGCTCAGGCACCTGGTCCACGGGCGCTGGTTTGATTTCGCCATCCGGCTCCAGGGCGGTTATCTTACGCGGCGGATTGAGCGCGACAGCGCACCCTATGCCCACGCGCTCGATAAGTTCGACAAAGTTCGCGCCGATCTTGGCGCTGAGCTCGATAAACTTGCTGAGAAGGCGCGGGCAAAACTGCGTGAATACGGCGTGGGGCTCGAGGACGGTCAGGCTCGTGCCAAGGCCTATTTCAGTGACTTGTATCAGCAGTTTGAGTCCGCTTGCGACCGCCTGAACCTCGAGCTGGTCCCTTATGGGCATGCCTTGCGGGAGATGGCGAGTAAGAAGTTCGAGAAGCATCTCCAGGCCCTTGCCACAGACCCGCTCAAGCAGGCACACGCGCAATAGAACGTCTTCCGTTGCTTGCCGGCCAAGACAATATGAAGCGGGGGAACGACCTCGGGCTTATCCCTTCTTCAGTTCCGCCAGGACCCTGCAGCCTGCTTCCTTAGCATTGAAACTAACTGACCCCATTTGGCAAGCTACGGGCTGGAGGCTCTGCTTCACCGGTTGACGGATCGATTTGCTTCCCGAGGTCCAATGCCTGCCCTGCAAGATCGCTCATCCCGGCTAATCAGGGCCAACGACAGTGCTGGACCAAGACCGTCACCTCCCCACGTGGATCCTGGAGAGGGAATGCAAAACTCCAAAAATATTTAGGAGCCACAAAACCACGAGAATGACCACGACAGCATTTAAGATCGACTTAATGGAGCCCGCCATCGGTATGAAGGTATTGACGAGCCAGAGGAGAACACCCACCACGATCAGAACCACAAAGACTTGAACTAAAGGCATGATCCAATGCACCTCCTGCTTTGTATTCGGAGACGGACGTCTGAACGTCCCGGTCCGACATCTGTGGCATGTTTGCCTTCCTTGTTTGGTTGAGCAGGGCTCCGCACTCCTTATTCTCAGCCTCTTCCCTCTGGTAGCTTCGCCGCGAGGACGCAAAAGATTGCGGCGAACTCAACTACTGCGGCTGCTTCTCGGGCTCGGGTTGCTCTTTCTTTTCGCGATCTCCGCGATCACTCTCGGGACTGACAGCTTTCTTGACTCCCTTTCCGAATTTCTTGCCTCCACGGCCCACTCCTTTACCCATTTCCTTGCCTGCCGCAACCGGCTCACCTTTCTTCATCTCGTGGCCAACCTCCTTGCCACCCTTTCCAACCTCTTGGCCCGCACCTTTAAAACTGCCGCCTGTCGATTCCGGTCCCACTCCGAGTTTGCCCGCAGTCTCGGCATCAAGGCGTCCTGTGACCGGTAGACTCTCAGACTGCTGATATTGGCGAATACCTGCGCGGGTTTGAGGACCTAAGACGCCATCGACCGACCCCGTGTAGTAACCTTTGTCGCGCAGAGCTTCTTGCACTTTCTTAATATCGCCACGATTCAAACCCGCTTGATTCTCTTCGCCGGGGTTGACTGCGAAGGCGAGCGAGGTCAGGCTCAGACCCAACATCCCAGCCGCCAGAAAAGTGAGGACAACCCAGGTCCATAACGTTTTGCTTTTTGGAAACATTTTGTTCCTCCATTTCAAGTGTGCTTGCGGCAGGCCGTTCATAAGCCCGCCGGATGGCGCAGCATGACGTTTTCTGCCATGTCTGCGACGTGCAGAAGTAAAATCGGCCGCACCGCGTCCATAAGTGCTCCCCATACCTCATGCCTTGCGGGGCAAACCTCACTCCGGGTGCGCCGGCGGCTGGGATTGCCCCAGTCCCCCTCTTTGGCCACTTGCGTCTTGGGGGACGTGCGAGAGATTCCGGCAACTCAACGACGTTTCTCGAGGGAGAATCCCTGCCTCCCGTAACACAATGAGCAAGATCCCAACCGGTGTTGCAATTTTCATATGGGGCTACCTCGCTTGAGCGCCTTTCGTGCCAGATGGACCGTTACACTCACTCGAACAACTCATCGGGAATACGCTTGTCGGGAGCTCCCATGATCTCGTTGAGAACGTTGGTTGCCTTTTGCAGTTGGCTCTCGCTTGCGAATGCCGGCGCACAGAAGGCTAGAAACAGAAAAACCAAAGTAACCCTTTTCATTTGAAGCTCCTTTTTTGTACTTACACCGATCCCGAAGCTGCGCTGGATAGACCGTTACCTTATGACGACGCTGATTGCAATGCGAAAGCCGGGATGCACCGGGTTGTACAGGTAATAGCCGCCATCAATGTAGTCAACGTAAACTTCGTCGGTGTAGTACCAGTCTGCTGGCCACGGGTCAATGAATCCGAACCAATAGCCGCCGTACTGGAAGCGCGGATACCCGGCGACAATCGTAGGACGGTTGATGCGGAACCTGTGTTCACGACCAAAATGGGCACGGAAACGGTCGTCAGGAATGCGACCACCGCGGTTGCCAGTGAAGCCCTGTGCCTGCTCTGCGTGTTCCTGCCGCTGTGCATGTTGTGCAGACTTGGCTTGCTGCGCTTCTTGCTTCTGCTCAGCGTGTTGTGAAGACTTGGCCTGTCGTGCTTCTTGCTTCTGCTCAGCGTGTTGTGAAGACTTGGCCTGCTGCGCTTCTTGCTTCTGCTCAGCGTGTTGTGAAGACTTGGCCTGTCGTGCTTCTTGCTTCTGCTCAGCGTGTTGTGGAGACTTGGCCTGCTGTGCTTCTTGCTTCTGCTCAGCGTGTTGTGAAGACTTGGCCTGCTGTGCTTCTTGCTTCTGCTGTGCGTGTTGTGAAGACTTGGCCTGCTGTGCTTCTTGCTTCTGCTGCGCATGTTGTGCGGGCTTGGCCTGCTGTGCTTCTTGCTTCTGCTGTGCATGTTGTGCGGGCTTGGCCTCCTGGGCCTGTTCCTCATGCTGCGCGTAGGCAGGAGCAGTGGTTCCAAGAAGCAAAAATAGAACTGCTGTGCTGATTGCTCCAACTAGTTTCATGGTTGGAACCTCCATTTCAACTCATCTGACATCCGCCTCTTACCAGATCCTGGCTGGCACCTTGAGGCACTCCTCTTATACCCTTTATATCCTGGGGGTAATTCGGCGTCAGTTCAGTTCCGCTCACACGTTAGGTCAAAATTGCTCAGTCACGTTTGCGACGGGAGAAACACATGCTGGGACTCGTAGAGTTCAGTAAGGCTTCGAACTTGGAAATGATCTGATCGTTCGCCCCGTGCGCCTTGACTGAACTTGCCATTTCACGATGACAGCCTCCAGCATTATTGGCCGCTTGGGTAGCTCTCAAGCCAAAAGACTCATACGGGTTTCCCCCCTCGGGGCGACCCACCCGGCCCGTGCCGATTGAATCCTCCCCCGAAGGTGTGCTGGATGAATCGTCAGAATATGTTGAGGGTAAGGCGGAAGCCGGGATGCCTCAGGTTGAACATATAATAGACGCCATCAATGTATTCGACATAAAAGTCGTCGTTGTAGTCCCAGCCTACTGGCCATCCTTCATTGAACCCGAACCAATAGCCGCCGTACTGGAAGCGGTTATACCCTTCGATCATCTGGGGACGCCCCATGTGGAACGAGTGGCCCCGACCGAAATGGGCACTGTAATTGGCGTTAGAAATGCGGCCATAATGGCTGGCGCCACTCTTGGAAGCAACGGCCTGTCCCTGCTGCCCTCCGGACTGCTTCGCTTTCTGTGCGCGCTGCTGTGGCTGGGCTTTCTGTGCGCGCTGCTGTGGCTGGGCTCCCTGTGCGCGCTGCTCCGGCTGGGCTTTCTGCGCGCGCTGCTGCGGTTGCGCTTTCTGCGCGCGCTGCTGCGGCTGGGCTTTCTGCGCACGCTGCTGTGGCTGCGCTTTCTGCGCACGCTGCTGTGGCTGCGCTTTCTCTGCGCGTTGCGGCTGCGCCTGCTGGGCTTTTTCTCCGCCACCGGGCTTTTCCTCCTCGCCTTTTTGTGCGAATGCAGGAATGGCAGCTCCGAGAAGTAAAAACAGAACTGCTATGCTGATAACTCGATTTTGTTTCATAGGTGTTGCCTCCGACTCATGTCACATCTGCCTCTCGCTGGATTCTCAAGGCACACTTCTTATACCGTTTGTGCGCATGGGTGTCAGTTCATTAAGGCTCACCTATTAGGTCAAAAATGCTCACCCCAGTTAATGGGGGGGAACTACAGTGTGGAGCCGGTGGGAATTTGCCGAGGATTTGAAATGAACGGGGGCTTCGTTCCGCAACAAGGTGGACAATGCCGCGGCTCGCTTCCTGAGCCTGAGCCAAGGCTATCCTTTGGAAAGCACTTCATCCAAACCGAATGCTTTC
>JBEKIZ010000133.1:0-10012 GCA_050011515.1 Terriglobia bacterium
GCTCCATCCTTATCCCGAGGTTCGCTTTGCCGCTCGGTATCTACGATAAGAGCCGTATGCGCTAATGAGCGCCTGTACGGATCCGTGCGGGGGGTATCAGGTAACTGGTATCCCTACCGCGACCGGCCAAAGAAGTCAGTGTCTTGTTCTGATTGGCCAAAGGGGCGTGCTTTCACAGGCCCTGAACTTCAATCCAAATCCCAAGCGCGGGCGCGACTTTACCGCGCGAGTGAAAGGAGCAATCGAGCCCTATGAAGAAATACGTGGCTGAATTCATCGGAACGTTCACCCTGGTTCTCTTTGGATGCGGAACCGCCGTTGTATCAGGCCAAGCCGTGGGCCACTTGGGAATCGCATTTGCCTTCGGGTTCGCCCTGTTGGCGATGTGCTATGGCATTGGTCCTGTATCCGGTTGTCACGTCAACCCCGCAGTCAGTCTGGGGGTGTTCGCCGCCGGACGCATGAGCAGCAAGGATCTTGGCGGCTATATTGTTGCGCAGTTGCTCGGTGGAATTGCTGCAGCCGGCGTGCTCGCGGTAATTGCCAATGGCCTCCTGGCAGGATATGACGTCGGTGCTAATGGTTTGGGGCAGAACGGGTGGGGCGAAGGTTATCAAGCAGGATACGCGCTCTCCTCCGCGGTGGTCTTCGAGTTTGTGGCGACTCTGATCTTCGTGATCGTCATCTTGGCGTCGACTCAGACGGGAGCTCCCACTCAGATGGCGGGTTTGGCGATCGGGATTACGCTCGTGGTGATCCACATCTTCGGCATCAACATCACCGGGGTATCCGTCAACCCGGCTCGCAGTCTAGGGCCGGCTATTTGGGTTGGCGGGAAAGCAATTTCCCAGGTCTGGATGTTTCTGCTTGTCCCCAGCATCGCCGGAATTGCCTCAGGGGCGATCTATCGGTCCAAGGTTCTGACGATCTGAGGCGGTCGCAGAGCATCTCCCCTTCCCTGCTTGAAGGAGGATGGGTTTGCGCAAAAACTCAGTAGATGTTGTTGGGCTGGGATTGAACGCCACCGACACGGTTCTAATCGTACGTGACTTCCCTGCCCTGGGAGGAAAGGAGCGGGTGCTTTCCTCCTCCATGCACGCTGGTGGGCAGGTGGCCACCGCGCGTCGCTCCTGCTACCCTTGGGTTGGTTGTACCTTATCGACGGGTTAGTGCACATTATGACTACTTGACTCGTATTTTCTTGGGGTATAACTTAGATATCTTGAGCCGCACCTCTCACGCTGCCGCGCCCTTTACGGTGCAAATGAAGTGGAGGAAAACATGCGGCGATCCGCGCTTCTCCCCTTATGCTTGCTCGCGGGCCTCGGTTCAGCCATTGCGCAGAACCCCGTGCCTCTGGTGAATCAGCCGCTCGTGCCGCCCGACGCGGTGCCGGGCGGACCCGGGTTTACCCTGACCGTGAATGGCACGGGGTTTGTCTCCGGCGCCACGGTGAACTGGAACCGCACGCCGCTGCCGACTGCCTTTGTCTCGGGTTCAAAGTTGACTGCGGCCGTTCCCGCCGCGAATATTGCGGCGGCAGGAACGGCATCGGTGACCGTGCTCAACCCCGCCACGACGGTGGCCTCGAACGTGGCGTATTTTCCGGTTGCGACGGCAAGGTCGACCGTGGCCTTTGCCATGGCCCCCGGCTCGCCCATCCAGCCCACGCAACCCGCCGCTCCCTACATTGCTACAGGCATGGCTGCAGGGGACTTCAACGGGGATGGAAACCTGGACTTGGCGGTCGGTGTCCCAGGCGAGCCGTCTTACCTCAACACGTTCCTAGGGCGTGGGGACGGCACGTTCTCGCTCGTTCCTTCGTCTCCGGCAGTGGGGACAAATCCCCAGTCCATTGCCGCTGGGGACTTCAATGGCGATGGCAATCTGGACTTGGCGGTGGTGAGCACCTGCCCGAGCCCGGCCGTTGCAAACCCTAATCCAGGCGGCTACAACAACGTCACCATTCTGCTGGGCAACGGGGATGGGACCTTCACGCCCGCCCCTGGCTCGCCCGTGCCGGTCGGCACCTGCCCGTTTGGGGTGGCGGTGGGGGATTTTAACGGCGACGGCAAGCTGGACTTGGCGGTGGCCAACGGCAACGACAACACGGTCAGCATCCTGCTGGGCAATGGGGATGGAACTTTCACGCCCGCCCCGGGCTCGCCAGTGGCCACTGGCAGGACCCCAATGGCCCTGGCGGTGGGAGACTTCAACGGGGATGGGAAGCTGGACTTGGCGGCGGCCAACTGGTATAACAGCGTCACGATTCTGCTCGGCAACGGGAATGGGACCTTCACTCCCGCCCCGGGCTCGCCGGTCGGTCTCACCAACTTCAATGAGCCGTACACCTTGGCGGTAGGGGATTTCAACGGCGATGGGAAACTGGACTTGGCGGTGGGGGGATTTATCAACGATATTGTGGCTGTCCTGTTGGGCAACGGAGATGGCACCTTCACCCGGGTAGCGGAGTGTTGTGGCGCCTCCCAGCCAACGGACACCAGGATAATGGCCATGGTGAGCGGAGACTTCTACGGCGATGGGGGGCTGGATCTGGCGATGGCGGACGAGTTCTACGAGCCCGGCGCCATCTCGTCAGACTACCTTACCACGATGCGGGGCAACGGCGACGGGACGTTCGCGCCCAGCGAATTCTCCCTAGTCATGCCCACCATGACGGAGTCCTTGGTGGCGGGCGACTTCAATGGCGACGGCAAGCTCGATTTCGCGCAAACGGGTGTTGACGGGCTTTGCGTGTTCTTGCAGGCTCCCCTGTCAGGCAACGGCCCGGCCATCACGATTGCTCCGGCAGGCGCCATTCCAACCCCCTTCCCGCCGGGCAGCACCTCAGCCACCGTGCAGCCGGGAGGTACGGCAACTTTCAATAACTTGGCGGTTTTCTCCCTGAACGGCTTTACCGGTACGGTGACGCTCACTTGTTCCGGCGCGCCCCTGAATGCCACGTGTTCGGTCACGCCCTCGCCGACAGATCTGTCGGCCGCGGCGGCGTCTGCATTTTTCACGCTGAGCATTCAAACCACGGCGCCCACGCAGTCGCTGGCTCTGCCGCACCAGCCGCCTCTTCCGCCGCATGGCCGCTGGCTGGTGGGCCTATGGATGGCTCTGGTGGCGGTCATGTTCGCCGGGGCTGCGGTCCGCGTTCGGCCAAAGTCCCTCCCAACCCGCGCCTGGGCGCTGCTGCCGCTGGTGGCGCTTCTCATGTGTGTGGCACTCGGGGCGACCTGCGGCCCGAGCCCGCCGCCCCAACCGGTCGGTGGCACACCGCCCGGCACTTACACCATCACCGTGACGGCAACCTCAGGAAGCATTACCTTCTCGACCCCCTTCACGCTCACCGTCGAGTAACTCCCCAAGATAGCGGACGGGGCCGTAAAAACGCGCGGCAAGTTATACGCAGGGTCGGGCCGGGCAAGCTGGACCGTTTCCCGGGGGCCTTGCCCGGCTACTTTATCCCTCGCCTTCGGAAGTAAGAAACCAAGCTCCGACGCCTCCCGCTCCATCCGCTTGCGCTTGTCCTCGACCGAATGGGGGCACGCGGCCTGATTTTAGCGCCTATGCTTCTTTCGGGAGCCTACCTCCACATCCGACAAAAAAGTGGTAGAGTATTTCCCCTTCCCTGCTTGAAGGAGGATGGTTTTGCGCAAAAACTCGGTAGATGTTGTCGGGCTGGGATTGAACGCCACCGACACGGTTCTAATCGTACGTGACTTCCCTGCCCTGGGAGGAAAGGAGCGGGTGCTATCCTCGTCCATGCACGCGGGTGGACAGGTGGCCACCGCGCTGGTCACCTGCCAGCGGCTGGGGCTTCGCACCCGCTACATCGGCAAGGTCGGGGATGACGAGGCTGGCAAGATTCAGCTTGCAAGCTTGAAACGTGAGGGAGTCGACGTGCGATACACGCGCGTGGTTCCGGACACGCCCAATCAATTCGGCCATATCTTGGTGGATCAGGCGACGGGCGAGCGAACGGTTTTCTGGGACCGCGATGCGCGCTTGACCGTTACCCCGGAAGAGTTGACGGAGGGCGCGATCACCACCGGCCGCGTTCTGCACCTGGACGGGTGCGACGTCGAGGCATGCCTGAAGGCCGCACGCTGGGCAAGGCGGGCGCACGTCCCCGTGCTCGCCGACCTTGATACGGTTTACAAGAAGGTCGAAAGCCTTTTCCCTTACATCGATTACTTGATTGCCTCGACCAAATTCCTTCCCACGCTGACCGGCCAGGCTGACCCCTTCAGAGTCCTCGAGTACATGGCCACCGAGTACAAGATGAAGGCTTCCGGCATGACGCTGGGCCGGGACGGGGCGTTGGTTTACCAGGGACAGCGATTCCACTATTCACCGGGATTCGTCGTCGAAACCGTGGATACCACGGGCGCAGGGGACGTCTTCCATGGCGGCTTCATTTACGGACTGCTGGCGGGATGGGAAATCGAGAGGATTCTGGACTTTGCGAACGCCATGGCCGCACTCAACTGCACGGCGCTGGGCGCACGAGGGGGAATCAAGACTCAAGCGGAGGCGGAAAACCTCATGGCCAGCGGCGCTCGCCACGTGAATCCGGCGTACCATTTTGGATTTTAGATTTTGGATTTTGGATTGTCCCTGCGTGCTGCCTACTGCTTACTGCCTACTGTTTTTCCCCAGCCCCTAGTCCCCAGCACCCAGTCCCTGCTCTTCTGCCTACTGCTTACTGCCAACCGAAAAAACGGGCTGGGACAATTGTGAATTCTGAAAATTGAGCGCTGGTCGAGGCTATGCCACGGGCTTTTCGGGGCGCATCAGGGGGAACAGGATGACGTCCCGTATGGATCGGGAATTGGTGAGCAGCATAGTGAGGCGATCAATACCGATGCCTTCCCCGCCGGTGGGGGGAAGGCCGTAACTGAGAGCGCGAATATAGTCTTCGTCAATGGCGTGGGCCGTCAGGTCACCTTTTTCGCGGAGGAGTTGTTGATACTCGAAGCGGTCGCGTTGTTCGGCGGGGTCGTTGAGTTCGCTGAAGGCGTTGGCCACTTCCATTCCGGCGATGTAAAGCTCAAACCGCTCAACGAAATTGGGATCTTCAGGTTTCTGCTTGGCAAGCGGCGAGACCTCCAGCGGGTAATCCATGATGAAGGTTGGTTGGATCAAGTGGCTTTCCGCCACATGCTCGAACAGCTCTGCGAGAGCTGTACCCGGGGCCGTACCCTCAGGCAACGCCAGGGGCTCGTACCCCGGGCAGGAGCCGCCGCCAGCCCAGCGGTTGAAAGCCTCGACCCATTTGAAGATCGCCTTAGGTTCCACCAGATCTTCCTGTGAAGGCCCTTTCCCTGCTGCTTCCGGCCAAAACTTGCCCACCGCCTCTTTCATCGTCAAACGCTGGAATTCGGCGAAGGAAATATGTTGCCCGCCGTAGTCGAAATCGACCGTTCCGAGGACGGCCAGCGCAGCGTGCCGCAGCATTCTTTCCGTCAAGGCCATCAAATCGCCGTAGTCGGCGTAAGCCTGGTAGAACTCCAGCATCGTAAACTCAGGATTGTGCTGGGTAGAAATCCCCTCGTTGCGGAAATTCCGGTTGATCTCGTAAACGCGGTCGAGGCCTCCCACGGTGAGCCGCTTCAGGTAAAGCTCCGGAGCAATGCGAAGGTAAAGGTTGAGGTCCAGAGCGTTGTGGTGGGTAATGAAGGGCCGTGCCATGGCGCCGCCTGCCAGCGGCTGCATCATGGGGGTTTCCACCTCCAGGTAGCCTTCGCCGTCAAGAAATTCCCGCAGAGCGCGAATCAGCCGGCCACGGCGCTCAAAAATCCTCCGGGATTCCTCATTCACCATGAGATCCAGGTAGCGCTGTCGGTAACGGAGCTCGAGGTCAGTGAGGCCGTGCCATTTTTCCGGTAAGGGCAAGAGTGCCTTGGCCAGGAATTGCAGGCGCTCGGCGTGAATAGTCAGTTCACCGGTTCTGGTGCGAAACAGGTATCCGGTGACGCCAATGATGTCACCGATGTCGAGAAGCTTGAAGAGCTCGAAGTCACGCTCTCCCACGGCTTCCCCACGCACGTAGATTTGCAGGCGCTCGCCGCCCGCCGCCAAATGCGCAAAGCCGGCCTTCCCGTGGGGGCGGATGGTCATCACTCGCCCCGGCACCCTGACCGAGACCCTCTGGGCACTCAACTGCTCCGACGAAGAAGAAGCATAGGCGGTCAGGATCTGCGGGATGGTGTGTGTAAGGTCGTAACGGCGCGGATAGAGCTCGAAACCCAACTCGGCGATGGCCTGGAGCTTTTTTCGCCTTTGCAGTATGAGATCGCGAAGTTCTGTTGTGGACACGGAAGAGACCCGCCAGCAAACGGCAGAATTTCATCACCGATAAAAGCAGCAATTATAGGGTTGCCGCAGAAAGGGTGTCAAGAAATTGAAGGAATTGGTTTTAATCCGCAGATTCCGCAGATGACGCAGATTACCATCAGCAGTCGGGGCCTTGGTGGTCTGCGCGATCTGTTAATTCTGCGGATCACTCACTATGGAACTCCTCGTAAGGTGAATTCACGGGCGAGCGCTTCTTGGTATACCGCCTCTAGAAACCCCGTCCCCGGCTCGCGGTGCACCTCCGTTGCCGCCCCGATGACGCGTAGGTCCTCTGGTCGCGTCTTTCTTCACTCATCTGCGTCATCTGCACAATCTGCGGATTTGTTTTTGCCCGTCAGCTCCGTCAACTCTTCCGCTAAACCTTGCTTTAGCGATTGCCAATTTTCTATACTGGGTAGTATGCGTTGGTTGGCGGGGATTCTCGTTCTCACCGGTGTGGGTTTTCTGCTGCGGCGTCTGCTATGGGTTAATTCGCGGGCTCAGCGCGCGCCGGCAGGTCTGGCGCCATTGGGACCGGAGCGCCAAGCCGTCTATGACGGTTTTGCGCCAGAAGTTGAGGCAAGGACAGTCATGCTGGGCATTTCGCTCAACGACGCGTTTGAAGAGCGGGGCGCTGGCCGCCACGACATGGCCTGGCGGATGATCCGGCTTTCTGCCGCCGAGTGGGACGGCATGGCGAAGATCGCCGCAGGCCTCTTGGATGCCTTGGCGAAGCACCTGCCGAACGCCCGGGTAGTGGTCACGCCCCGCAGCATCCACGCCCATCGTTTCAAGTCTAGGCCCATGGTTGACTATGTGCGGATGCATGAACTTCTGGACCAATTGGTTTTCAGCTCCCGGCGCCGCTATCAGCTTCAACTTCGTCTCCTGCGCCGCGCTGCGGAAATCGTGACGGGAGAATTCCGGCATACCTACCGCTACGCCGAAAGGACGGACGACCGGTCTCCGGAAGTCTGGAGCCAGATTGATCTTTACTTCCACGACTTTGACCTCATCGCCAAAGAAGCCTTGCTGGCTTTTCGCGCTTTACTGGCCTGCCTTCCACTCTCATTCTTGCCCAAATTCTCCCTCGAACTCAATGCCCTCCTGCGCGGCAGGGTCCGCACACGTTCGCTCCCTGTCGAGCGCTAGCCCGGATTTCTCACCAGGCTAGACCATTCTCTTCGAGCCGCCGGAAGGGCGGGGCTTCAGCCCCGCCGAAAAAGCCAGCTCCAGTTTTCTGTCCTTCTCGCGCCCCGCGCAGTCCCGCGCCTGCGGGACTGCGCGGGGCGCGAGAGGCCGGAATAATCAGGAAGGTCACGTAACGGCGGGGCTAAAGCCCCGCCCTTCCCTTCCGTGGTAAGAAATCGCCACTACCGGCTCGCCAAACTTCGTGCCCTTACTCCGGCAAGTATGCTTGCGGTGTCCTCGCAATGAAGCTTGACAAGGGCCAGTCGAGAAGCCACCCGGACCAACAACGATGGAAGGAAAAAAAGGAAGGGGCGGCGTTCGGTACTGGGTCAATTTGATGTAGAGGCGGCTTTACGCCGCCATTTGGCGAGGTAAACTCCCCGCTACAGCATCAAATTGACCCACTACCCGGCGTTCAGCGGGCCACCCCGTGCAGGTAATAGCTCACCAAGGCCAACAGCCGGCCTCAGGGACTATCCGGAGAAGATTTCGGCCATACGAATCCATTCCTGATCCACAAGCTTCAGTTTGGTCATCGCTTCCAACAGGGGTATGGAAGTGATCTGATTGCCCTTCAAGCAAACCATGTGGCCAAGCTTGCCTTCCTCGATCAAATCGACGGCCTTAAGTCCGTAGCGGGTTCCCAGCACGCGGTCAAAAGCTGTGGGCGAACCGCCGCGCTGGATGTGGCCGAGCACCGTGGAGCGCGTTTCGAACCCGGTCTGCTTCTCGATGAGCTTAGCCAGGCGCTCGCCGATGCCGCCCAGCAAAACGTGACCGAACTGGTCGAGTTGCTGGCCTTTGGTCACGAGTGCGTCTTGGCCCTTGAGCTGGAATCCCTCCGAAGCGACCACGATTGAGAACTTCTTGCCTCTGGCATGACGCCGTTTGATGACCTCGCAGATTTCCTCGATCGTTTTCGACTCCTCGGGAATCAGAATGCAATCAGCTCCGCCTGCCAGGCCGGAGATCATCGCAATCCATCCTGCATGGCGCCCCATCACCTCAACCACCATCACGCGGTGATGCGATTCCGCCGTGGTGTGGAGGCGGTCTATCGCCTCAGTAACGATCATGACAGCCGTGTCGAACCCGAAAGTCTGGTCCGTGCCGTCCACGTCGTTGTCGATAGTCTTGGGAATGCCGACGATTTTAACGTTGTCATTGACGAGTTGCTTGGCGACGCCCAGAGTGTCCTCGCCTCCCACCGCTATGAGGTAATCAATTCCCATGGTCTTGAGGTTGGCGAGCAGAGTTTTCTTGTCCTCTTCCTTCTTCAGCGGGTTGGTGCGCGAGGTGCCGAGGATTGTACCGCCGCGCACCAGAATCCCGGAAACGGAATCCAAAGTAAGCGGCTCCGCGTCAGCCTTCAGCATTCCCCTCCAGCCGTCTTTCACACCCAAAACCTTGTATCCGAGCTGCCCAGCGCGGCGGACCACCGCCCGGATCACGGGGTTGAGTCCGGGACAATCGCCCCCTCCAGTAAGAATCCCGATGGTGCCTTTAGAATTATTCGCCATATCGAGCTTCAACTCCTTGAATGGTCAGATGTATCGGAGTCTCGGCGCCATCCTGAAGCGACCTGCGCACGAACGAAGCACCGGCTCCAAAGCAAACTGGGAAATTTACCAAGAAACACGTTCAGAGGCAAACGAATTGCGCTGCCGGCAGTGTCTCAGTTTGATGTAGAGGCGGCTTTACGCCGCCATTTGGCGAGGTAAACTCGCCGCTACATCGTCAAACTGAGCCACTACCGCGCTGCCACAGGTCTTAGGTGTCAGGGAAAAACAGGGGTTGGGGGCTGGGCATTTTGGATTTTAGATTTTGGATTGACCTGCCTACTGCCCTTTATTCCAAGAACGGGGGGCTGGGGACGAGGGGCTAGGGGCTGGGCGTGTAGGCGTTAAACCCGAATTCGCAAGTTGAGGGGCGCTGTTCCGCTCCAATCCGTTAGACTAAACTCGCTTCGACCAAAGCTGCGCAGGAACAGGACAGTGCGCCTAAGAATTGCTTCACTCTGGGCTTCGAGGGCCTCCCAACTAACCCCTCACCCGGCCCGCTCGGGCTGGTGAAAACGCCGGCAGCGGGCCACCCTCTCCCCAAGCGAGAGGGCGGTTTTCATAACTTCAACGCCGCCCAGAAATGACAGCCCTCTCCTCGGGGAGAGCGTGCCCGTCAGCCGACGGACGGGTGAGGGGTTTTTCCATTCCGTGAAACCAGAAACCTGGTTCAACTTACGAATTCGGGTTAAATTAAGGCTCCCGAGCAGGTCTCGCCCGACCTAGACGCGCCACGGCCCCGCTAGGCGCTCCCTGGACAGATTGGGTCCGACTTTGCACTTGTCCGATATGCCGACATAACCGGCCAATCTCTGCCCATTCTCAGGGTGTGACAAGTTTGTGGGCTTGGGTGGTGATTTTGGTGAGGCGGTTGGAGAGCCGGTCGAGGCAACGGCGGGCAGCACCGGTCGGCAGCC
>JBEKIZ010000134.1:0-9948 GCA_050011515.1 Terriglobia bacterium
TATCGCCGACCTGTCGGCAAATAGAGAAAAAATAGGTTCGGAAAATAGGTGCCGCTTCGCCGTGAGATCACCATTGACTGTCAAATGCGTCCCAAACCGCGATTCAGCACTTTCTATCATGGGGATTTCGAAGCTGCTGAACTGTTTGCGTAAAGCTCGACAAGGTGGGTGAGTCGTGCTAAGCTATGGAACCAAAAGAGCGGAGAGGTGGCCGAGTGGCTTAAGGCGGCGGTTTGCTAAACCGTTGTACGGTCAAAAGCTGTACCCAGGGTTCAAATCCCTGCCTCTCCGCCAGACTTTCAATCAGTTGAGTCTAAGGGTTAAATCCAAATCAGCCGTTGATTACATGGAGATGATGAAAATGCGCAGGCTGCTTGGCGTTGCCGCAATACTCCTTATCACTTGGTCTGCTGCTCCACTCGCTGCCCAAAAGTGCCAGCCGGATGACGAGCAGTGCCGGAAGGCCGAGGAACTCCGGGATTACATTAAGGCGAATTACACCAAGAGCGAATACATGGCGCCGATGCGCGATGGCGTTCGTCTCTTTGTCTCCGTTTACGCGCCTAAAGACGCTTCGAAGCCATACCCCATCTGGATGCTTCGCACCCCCTATACGGTGGGGCCCTACGGCGTGGACAACTATCGCGGCTCCCTCGGCCCCTCGGAGTTTTTCGTGCGCGAAGGTTACATCTTTGCCTACTGCGATGTGCGCGGGCGCGGCAAATCCGAAGGCACCTTCGAGCATGTCCGGCCGTACATTCCCAACAAGACCGCGAAGAACCAGGTTGACGAAGCCAGCGACACCTACGATACGATCGAGTTCCTTTTGAAAACCATCCCGAACCACAACGGCCGGGTGGGCATCTCCGGCACATCCTATCCCGGCTTCTACGCCACCATGGCGGCGCTGAGCGGGCATCCGGCGCTGAAGGCAGTCTCGCCACAGGCCCCGGTCACCGAATGGTTCATCGGTGACGATTTTCGGCACAATGGCACGCTCTTTCTGGCACACGCGTTTGGTTTCTTTTCTTCCTTTGGACGCCCGCAGCCAGGAGAAAACGAAGTGCCCGGCCCCCGCTTCAATTACGCTACCCCAGACGGCTACGATTTCTTCTTGCGCATGGGGCCGCTGGGCAATGCTGACCAGAAGTTTTTCAAGGGCCAGATCGAATGGTGGCGCGATCTCGTCTCGCACGACACCTACACGGACTTTTGGAAGGCCCGCGACCCGCTGCCGTACTTGAAGAACATTAAGGCTGCCGTTATGACGGTGGGTGGCTGGTTCGACGCCGAAGACGTGTATGGGCCGCCCCACACCTATGAAGCCATCCGGAACCAGAGCCCTGGCACAGTAAACATTCTGGTCGAAGGTCCCTGGTCGCACGGGCAGTGGAACCGTGACGCCGGCGAGTATCTCGGCGACGTGCGCTTCTATCAGAAGACGGGCGAGTACTTCCGCGAGCACATCGAGTTTCCGTTTTTCCAGCACTTTCTGAAAGACAAAGGGGAGGAGAAGCTTCCGGGCGCCTACGTTTTTGAAACCGGGCGCAACGAGTGGTTCAAACTCGATAGCTGGCCGCCCAAGAATGTTGTGAAGAAGACGTTCTATTTCCAGAGCGCGGGCAAGCTTTCGTCTGAGCGCCCCTCGGCGTCCGGCGAGGAGTTTGACGAGTA
Source organism: Terriglobia bacterium (assembly GCA_050011515.1). Classification (GTDB taxonomy): domain Bacteria; phylum Acidobacteriota; class Terriglobia; order UBA7540; family UBA7540; genus CAVROP01. The sequence goes on from JBEKIZ010000134.1 coordinate 1,675, forward strand.
CGTCAGCGACCCGGCCAAGCCGGTTCCGCACATCTCCTGGACCAGCACCCAGATGACCTACGAATACATGACGGGCGACCAGCGCTTCGCCTCTTCCCGTACCGATGTGCTGGTCTACCAGACTGAGCCGCTCGAAGAAGAGGTAAATGTCGCCGGGCCGGTGACCGCCTCACTGTACGTCTCCACCACCGGCACGGACTCCGACTGGGTCGTCAAGCTCATCGATGTTTATCCGGGGAATTATCCGGACCCTGACCCGAACCCGAAGGGCGTGCGCATGGGCGGCTACCAGCAGCTTGTTCGTGGAGAGCCCTTTCGCGGGAAATTCCGAAAGAGTTTTGAGAATCCGGTGCCTTTTGAGCCCGGTAAGCCGGACAAAGTGGAATACCAACTTCCGGGGGTCTTTCATAGCTTCCGCCGTGGCCACCGCATCATGGTGCAAGTGCAAAGCTCGTGGTTCCCGCTGGTGGACCGCAACCCGCAGAAATTCATGAAAATCGATGAGGCGCGGGCCTCCGACTTTCAGAAGGCTACCCAAAGGGTGTACCGGTCGGCGAAGCTGGCATCGGGCATCACGGTGGATGTCCTGCCGCCCGCAGCGGCCTCTACGCCAGAATGATAGGGTGGGTGGGATTTGCATCTCCAACCCTTTTCTCACATTTTTGAGGTGCAGGGCGCGGGCGGCGCCATCCTCCCCTGTGTTTTCAAGTGGTTAGAAGCAAAATGGGCACATGTAGAAAAGTGCATTGGTGTGGCATTTTGCCTCACTTTGCGGTCAACTTGCCTGTGATACGCTATATAACTAGCCTCCTTTGGCCAAATGCAGAGGGGACTGGAAATTGTTTTTCACTTTTCCCCTTTGTATTCCCTGAACCCATCAACCGAGCGTCTGAATGAGGCGGGCTTTCTCCTCATTGGCTGGGTTCTGATGCCGGAGCACTTTCACTTACTGATCAAGCCCGAGCCCGCGGAGAGCACCAGTAGCATCATGAGGGAGCTAAAGAAGCGCAGCGCACAGGAGATTATCTCGATCTTGTGTGAAAATCGGCGGCATGCCTGGTGCCGCAAGATGCTGAACGGCTTGCGTCTGCCCCCCACCGTTCACTGCGACTCTTACTATCGTGTCTGGCAGCGGCGTTTCTACCCTTACGGCGTCTATAGCGAGAAGAAACGCCTTGAGAAGCTCGACTATAGGCACAACAATCCGGTCAAGAGAGGCTTGGTGCGGTCACCAGAACAGTGGCCCTGGTCGAGCTACAGGTATTATTATCTCAACGATTCCTCCCTTTTGAGTATGGACGCCCTCGTCTGAGCTGCGTCGAAACGCAGAGCTTCGCGCCACCCGCGATTTGACATAAACCAGAATTGCTCTTATCCTTGTACAGGAGAGCCAGATGTACAAAACGAGCAAAACGTCAATGTCGGCTGCCCGTCTTCCGGCCGGCAAGGTGCGCCAGGATTTCGCTGAGACGGTGAACCGCGTCGCCTATGGCGGTGAGCGGGTCGTCCTTCATCGCCGCGGCAGGAATCTCGCCGCCCTGATTCCCCTCGAGGACCTGGCGCTGCTCGAGGAACTTGAGGATCGCCAGGACGCGGAGGAAGCGCGCAAGGCCCTGGCGGATGCCAAGGCAAAGGGCGAGAAGCCAATTCCCTGGGCGCAAGCGAAGAAGAAACTGGACCTTTAGTGGCGACCTACACGGTTACGACCCTGCCTTCCGCGCTCGGCCAGTTGGCCGAGCTTCCCCGCCGCGACCAGAAGAAGATCAAGGAACGAATCGACCGCTTGGCCGTCGATCCGCGTCTGCCAGGGGTGAAGAAATTGCAGGGTGAGTCGAACCTGTTTCGTCTCCGCTCCGGAAACTATCGGATCATCTACTCAATCGAGGATGTTCGGTTGATTGTTCTGGCGATCAGGATCGGGCACCGTCGCGACGTTTATCGCGGCCTGTAGCGTGGCACAGCGGGTAGCAGAGTTGGCCGCAGTTTGCCCTACTCTGCTGAGCAAAGCGAAGGGGCGACCTACCCAATCCCCCAGACCAACCTTCACTGTTCTTTCTCGCTCGTCACACGTCACATGTCACTCGTCACTGCCTTTGAAACCGGCGGATGCTCCGCGCCACAGGCTGCCAGGGCGGACCGCGAAAGGGGGAACCTGATGCATTCTCCGCCATCCCGCGCTCAAATGGCGCTATACTGCTAATGCGATGCTCCGGTTTGAGTGGGATCCCGCGAAGGCGCGGACGAACCAGCGGAAACATGGCATTAGTTTTGAAGACGCCATGCACGTCTTCGACGATCCCCACGCTCTATTCGAGCCGGACCGCGGGGACGAGTTCGGGGAGTTACGTTGGCACGCCGTCGGCCTGATTGAAGATGTGGCCGTGGTGCTCGTGGCCCACACGATCCGAGAAGAAGGCGGCGACGAAATCGTGCGCATGATCTCGGCGCGCCAAGCTACCCGGCAGGAGCGAAAACGCTATGAGGAAACTGGTACACAGGACGTTGGCTGAGCGACCTATGACCTCAGCGCGCAAGCGCAAGCTGACGCGGGTGGCGGCGCAGCCCGATTCACAGATTGACTTTTCCGAGATTCCCCCGCTCACGGAGAAGTTCTGGAAAAACGCTGTCCGCAATCCCTTTCGCCGCCGAGCCCAACAGCAGCTCGCGGTGCGCTTGGACGCGGACGTGGTGGCTTGGCTCCAGCGCCCAGGAGCAGACTATCAGTCGAGACTGAATGGGTTGCTTCGCAAAGCGATGCAGGAAGAGGCCCGCCGCTAGGGAGAAAGGCGTGACGGTGCCCTTAGCGACGCGCCCGGGTAAAGGATGACGGTACCTGACACTGTTTCCCCTCAGAAAAAGGTACCTGACACCTTTTCGCCCCTTTTCGCCCACCTTTTCGCCCGTATCCCTTCACCCTGTTGTTTCTAGCCGCTAACCACTAGCCACCAACCACTGCAAAATCAGCCCCGAGCCCTGAAGAGCCTGCCCTGAGCAAAGCGAAGGGGGCGACCTACCCAATCCCCCAGACCAAGCTTCACTGTTCTTTCTCGCTCGTCACTCGTCACTGCCTTTGAAACCGGCGGATGCTCCGCGCCACAGGCCGCCAGGGCGGACGGACGTGTTCCCCTCCTGATTCAGAGCTTGTTCTGAACGCAGTGAAGGAAGGGGGGCGGCGCGTTCGCGCCGGGGGGTGGTTACGAGATTCAGGAGGGGGCGGCGGCATGCCGCCGGAGGTGGTTACAGGCCGGGGCCAGATCAACAAACCAGTTCTGCGAGGGGAAAAGGTGGCGAGAAAAGTTGACACCTTTTCCCCTCCAAAGAAAATGTCGTATCCTGTTGCTAGGCCAAACCCCTTCTGGCCGTTTCATGGGTCAGCATCTCTTGGAAGAATTTGATATCGGGAACCCATATACTTCGAATGCAGCCTTCTAAACGTTTGGGGATTATTTGGGCCGACCCTCCAGGCCAGCCCGAATAGACTTCCTTCGCAATACTAGCCATCATGTCGGCCACTTGCAGGGGCGGCATGGCTTTGTCATCCAAATGGGTTAACCCCTCCATGTTGACTGCAACAGCGGGGTTTATTCTTTTGAACTCAAGGTACACTTTCTCGATTCGCTCGGCAGACGGACTCTCGTCAACAACAAACGTAAATCTATGACCTTCGCCCAACTCGGATTTTACTGCGTTCGACAGTTGATTGAATAGTATTTGCAGGGCAATTTCGAATGGATCCGAGAAGATTTGTTCCGCCGCCGAGCTTTTCTGCTTAAATGAATTATAGAGTGGTATGTCGATGCACACGGCCACTCCAGACAGTTTGATTTTTGTGACGATTGCTTCCAATTCGTCGCGCAGCAGGGATGCGGCTTTGCTTCCGAGCGGCTTAGGGTACTTAACTCTGTCGCGGTATTTTTCAAACTGACCGCGAAGGCTGTTGTATTCCGTCGATCTGAAATATTCAATTCCTTCTCGCCGAAGTCTTCTCCTCCACTGTGTTTTTAGCTCGGTCCACTGTCCGAAGCGGCCCATAAATGCACCTGCGATAACTACCTTCTCCTGCCTTTCGTCGGCGCTGTCGTCAATGAAAGTTTTAATCAACATAAGAGAATCGCTTACGAGGCACGATGGCGCAGGGCGACCCTAGCTCTACGATTCTGGTGCGATGAGATGACGTGAATCGCAGAGCTGGGCTCGCGCTGCGCCAGCCGCCCGTTAGAGAAGGACTAACTCCGAAATCTCTCTCGGACAAAGAAATTAGCTACCAGATGCTCGTCTACTTGGAAGGCCAGCTTCCCGAGATTTTTACGGACGTCAAAAGCGTCTTTGAGAGAATGTGTCGACTGTTTCCCGTGTGCAATATCGTTCCGAATATTCCGGTACTTGTTGAAGCGCTCAAGCATATCTTCCGTGAAATGAAACTGGAGTGCTTCGCTAAGAAAAGTGGGGATTTCGGCGGCCCTCAATTCTCCCACTTTCGATATCAGCATACGAACACCATAGGAGGCCAGCAGTTCGCTCGGGAAGTGGTATCCATGCTTCTCAAGTATCCGGGTGTGCTTTATGTACTTATCGATCTTATGAGAAGCGAATTCTCCGCTCAGCCGTGACCTGCTTGTGAGCACCTCAGTCGGATGAGCTTTCATTACGACTTCTCGCGTGCGCTCCTCCGTGGAGGCTATTAGCATCTCAGCACCCCCATGAAACCCTATGAATTCCTCGAGTGCACCGGATACAAAAGCCTCGAAGAAGCTAAAGCTGGAAAGCCAAAGATACGCTGTTAGTCGTGACTTGTAGTCCTTTGTCAATTCGTTTAGCTGTCCCGTTGTTGACTGGTCGTGGATAAACAGATCATTTTTTGGAATCGCGTAATTCGGAACAGCCTCCTCAACAGCCTTGATGTTCTTCTTTAGCGTGGGGACCGCGTAACAAATCATGGTTGCAAAATTCCAGAGCGCTTCCATCTGGTCCTTGAAGGTCTGGTATGCCTTTGTGCTGCGTCGGATTCCTTTTGATCCAGCCATATCTTTCACACAGTTTAGCAGAGACGCGCACCGTCACCAACAACCATCAAAGGTCACGAGGGTGGCGCATGCATTGCCTTCCATGTAAGTGGGGCGGAAAAGGTGTCAGGTACCTTTGGTACTGACACCTTTTTCTTTTCCGCGGATCTTCCCGAATTCGAGAAGCGTTACGATATTTCTCGTCGCGGAGATGAAGTGAAAAGCCGCACAGGAACGCAAAATGCGCGTACCTGTGCGCTACCCGCTCTTGACACCTTTTATCCTCTGACACCTTTTCCCCTTTTCCCCCTCAGAATACGCGCACCTTTGCGCTATCCTGCTTGATCAGCGGGTAGCCACGGTCAGCGCAGTTCTGACCGTGGTCTTTTCCTATGCGCGATACACCCAGCGACTTCGTGCGCGATCAATCTTAACCGGGCAACCCGCAACTCGGTCAAACATGTCTAACCGTGGGAAGCAGTTTGAGGTGTGGCCGAACGGAAGAACCCACGGTCAGAACTGCGCTGACCGTGGCTACCCGCTTACGCAAGAGTCGCCGATACCCAGATTTGGCTGGAGCCGGACTTCTGCGGGCTCCATTAATGATCGCGCTGACCACAGTTTGACTTGCGGCCAGTGCCACGATCGACCGTTATCCGGTTCTCTGCCGCGCTAACATGCTCAACCAGATTGGAAAAGAATCACTCGCGAAGGGGGACCGAGCCCATGCCCTATCAGACTTTCGCGAAGCAGAGCGGCTCGAACCGGCCGACTATCGACCACATCTGGAATTGAGTTCCATTTACTGGGCCCTTGGGCTGGAATCTCAAGCCTGCGAAGAGTTTGATTGGGCTGCGCGGCTGGAACCGGAGTTCGAGAATGAGAGGAAAAGTTACAACAAAGTCGTGAGGCGCGAATTACTGTCAGCACCGAGGTAAAAGGGGGCCAATATCATCGGCCACTGAGGAACTGGCTTTTGGAAGCATCGGCGGGGACGCCGCAAGACCTTTATATCCAATGATGCGAACATCCAGCGAAGATGGCATTACATTGTTTCTCTCGTCCAACCTTTGGGACCCGTCTTGGTTGGATAAAGCAACTCGTAAGACGTCCCTAGGGTCGACGCCGTCATAAGGTCCCGGAATACGTTCCTCAAGAAGAGCATGCGCGACTTGAACGGATATCTTCCCCGTGAGAGGAAGCGGGGTATCAGGGTCCGTGGTATTTCCACGGACAATCCACAGATGGAGAGGCTTAACTTGGCCGCGGACACATCGTCCATGCCGAGCTCGAATCGAAACTCCTCGACGAGCTTGGAAAGCTCCTTCACAAGTTGTAACGCCGCTTTGAGATTCCCGCCTGCCACCTCCAACTGCAAGCTAGAAACGTGCTTCCGCAAGTTACGAGCTCCTCGTTCCTCGCGCACCTCGTAAGCGACCTTGATCAGGGATCCCTTTCCCCTCCAACGCTTCAAGAGGTAAGGAAGAAGGGGAGACCACGTCAATGGCTGAAATACAGCCGTTCCAAGCGTCGCGGCTTTTTCAGCCCCTTCCTGATAGGTTTTCTCAAGCACATCAACGTATCTGCGAGTAAAGGATTCTTGTTGTGCGGCTTTCCTTGGGTAAACACCATCCGAGGCCATAGAAAACCCTGCCAATCGTGCGCGGAGTGGGTGTGGCATATAGCTGACTCCCTGTAGCCGAGAGACGAGGTCATAACAACGAGCACGAAATGTCGTCCACATGAGATTCGCACAGAAGGTCAGCACTTCGGACCCACCCAGCCAGGCTTTCGAAGGGTGGAAGATGTGGAGCGCATCTTCATCTTCAGGTAAACCGAGGCCTTCTCCGAAAGCGACGTGCGGGAGCCCCATAGAATCGAGAATGTGTTTTAGGGCATCGTCGGCACACAATTGGATCATGGCCGAGCTCTTCAAAATGGGCACTGGTCTGGGTGGCTCCTGCAGCAAGGTATCATTTAACTGGACAGAAGAGTCATCACTCTTGCCTGTATGGATGGGCCGCACAGCCTTTGAGTTGTCCTCGCTATAAGAGACTATTGGCTCTTGAAAGTAGCTGGCGTCTTGAGATCTGAGGTCACGGACCCACTGGATCACTTGTGAATCATATTTGCCCTTTGTTCCTATGGCTTGCAGCAACAAATACTCCGTACTGGACCCAGCGAGGCTGTACAGAGGATGGCCGCCTAGCACACGTATGAAATTCTCAATGTTGCGCCATCTCCGCAGCCATTCCCTCGCCTTAGCCTCTATGGCACATGTCCGTTGAGGATCTATCGCGAGAACTTTGACTGCGGGACCAGCCTCCTGCAAAAGATGTGCTAGCAGTTGATGGCCCAGGTCAGGAACAAGAATCTCATCGAACAAAACCAGTGATTCAAGGAGTGATCCAAGGGCGGCAATATGCAGGTCTCTAAGTGAGTCCGTGTCGTCTGGAGGGTCATCCGGCAGTCGGAAAAATCGGCAGGCTGACCGAATTGTGGCGACATCCAGGATAACACTCCCCATAGATGAGATCTCTTGCCGCAAGGGCTCAACCTATTCTTACACACGACAACTTGAATGTCTAAGGCTAAGCGGGTAGCCACGGTCAGCGCAGTTTTGACCGTGGTCTTTTCCTGTGCGCGATACACCCAGCGACTTCGTGCGCACTCAGTCTTAACCGGGCAACCCGCAACTCGGTCAAACATGTGGAATCGTGGGAAGCAGTTTTAGGTGTGGCCGAACGGAAGAACCCACGGTCAGAACTGCGCTGACCGTGGCTACCCGCTACCCGCTTGCTTCTCAGATGGCGGCTGGTGACAAGACTATTGGGTCTGGGCCAAATAAGGGGTCATGGTTAATCCTCCGCGTCGGCGGCGGTAATGGCATCGCGGGAAGCGTGCCAGATTCGCAACACTCGCACGTGCTGCTCTTCCTCGCGGATGTGAAAAATGATTCGGTAAAGCCCTTTTCCTTTGCCGTGCAGCAAGTGGCGGGCCGGATAGCCAAGCTCTTTTGCTTCAGCAATGACGGGGCACCGGGCGGGGAGCTCGTCCAGACTGAAAATGGCCTCAAATAAACGGGTGAGCCACTTTTCCGCGTGCATGGGAGCCGCTTCGCGGATGCGTTCAAAGGCCGCATAGGCGTCCGTTTCCGCAGGAGCGGAAAGGCTAACGCGATAGGCCATACTTAGCCCGCATTTCGTCAAGCACCTGGGCGGCGGGCTTCAGTTCGCCGCGTTCCGCGCTTGCCATGCCTTCCTGGATGGCC
>JBEKIZ010000135.1:0-9789 GCA_050011515.1 Terriglobia bacterium
AGGATGTGGAGAATTTCTTTAGCGGCCGGTCGACGAAGTACACGGGAGGACCTCGCATCCTCACTCAAGTACTCGAGGGCATCGACCTGTGCGTCGCCTATAAGAACGCCCAGGAGGCAAGCGTCGCCGAATTCCTCGAGACCTACAAACCGGCCCCGAGCGTGGGCGCCGGAAGCCCTTACAAGTAGGCGGCCAGTAGAACCCTAGTCAAGAGTTGGATCCCCCTCTCCCCATTCTGGTCTTTACCCATATCTGGGCTGGACACAGGGGGCAGAAGACAGCGGTGGAACCGCTGTGTCCAGCGAGAGATGTGGGACACGCTCAGCTTGGGGGAGAGGGAACAGGGGGTGAGGGGGTTCAAGGGAATCGCTCTTGTGGAGAATTAAGTGTGACTTGACACTAGCGACGTCCATCCGCCCCCACTGAGTAAAGTGGCATCCCAAGTCACCATGAGGGAAACAGGTTGACCCTCATTGGCGGCCTTGGACAGCGCCTATAATCACCAAGCTTGATAGCGCCTGGAAGACGCCCTTCCACGCCGGCATCCGGCCCAGCGCAGCGGGCCAGTTGACGGCTAGCCGACTTTTCAGGCCGAATCCCCAAAACCTAGTGTAACCTCTTGACCGGCAGTGGCTTGCAGCGTGACGAGCGAATATATTATTCGGGGACCATTTCAGAGTAATTTCCGAGTGGCCGACCAGAACGAACCCGCTGGCGCGGCGGGTGGTCGGTGCTATTCAGGGAAATCGTGCCTCATGATTCCGCACTAATCTGTCGCCCGCTGCGCTCGTCGTCGCAAAACCCCGCGAGCGCAACGTCGGGACCGTTTGACATGGGGAAGAGTAACAGGGCGGCCACTCGATGAGGATACTCAAGGGGGATTATGAGCTAAGCGCATATGCGTTAGATCAGCGTGCGATGATTTCGAACGCCCAGTGTTCACCGCCGCTTGCGTAGCTTGAATGGAAGTGGGTATCCAACTCAAAGTCGTGCATGCCATTGATCCAAATTTGATATTGGCCTGGAGTAAGTGCGATGTCTGGCGTCAATCGAAACGACTGCGCCACGCGGTCTGGCTTTCTGGGATCCAGGCCGCGCGTCAATAGTCCATAGGTTTGGACATTGAATCCTATAGTCCCCAGCGTGAGAATTCTTTCATAGCCCCCCTTTTTGAAGTGCTGAACAACTAACCGCCCCAGCCTTATATGTCTCTGCACTTCCTTTGCATTGAGCTCCCCGTCATTTCGGTCTCCACGGCTCATGAGACGGATGGCGAACTGAAGCGGCTCGCCGGCCTTAAACGACACAGGAGAAGCTGAACCTTCAATGCCGAATTCCACCTTACGCAGGTTTAGAGCCACCCCCTTGACCTCCACACGTTCCAGAGGAGTCGGTGTGCCCGTGGCTTGGTCGATGCCGAACAATTCCCCAAGGGTGGGTGGCTCCTGGGGCGTGACCGAGGTTGCCTGGCCAGTTAATTGGCTCGGTGACATCGAGGCCGTGGCCACGAGCAGCATTGCAGCAATGCAGATGGTTGAGATGCGTCTCATTGGTATCATCTCCTCCAGGATTTGCTTTTTGGCCTCCTGGCCAGCAATGATCATATACCCAACCGCTTCCATTGGACCGGAATTCTCCAGTTGATCCAGGGATTGCGCGGGGACCTGCACGTCACCTTCGAAGAAGGCACCTGGGCGGGCTGGCTGGCTGTATGACCTGCTCAAGCTCCACGTCACGAAGATCGTAGTGTGCGATCCGCGCCGCAACGCCCTGCTCAAAGAAGGCAATAAGAGCGACCGGATCGATGCGCGGAAGCTGGCCGAGCTGTTGCGCGCGAATCTTCTCCGCTCGGTCTATCAAGGAGAGAAGGGGCTGCGCTCGGTGAAAGAACTGGTCCGCAGCTATCTAACCTTCGGCAAAGATCTCACGCGGGTCATGAACCGGGTGAAGGCGATCTTTCGCAGTTGGGGCATTCCCTGTGGCGGCAAGAGTGTCTACAACCCGCGCCGTCGTGACGAGTGGTTGAGCAAAATCGCGCAGGCCGGCGTGCGCCGCCGGGCGGAGCTTTACTACAAGCAGCTCGATGCGCTGGCTTCCTTGCGCCAGCAAGCGCGGCGAAAGCTCCTGGCCGAGAGCCGGAAGCACAGTGCCTGGAAATCGCTCCGCTCAATTCCGGCCCTGGGTCCGATTCGCGTGGCCCTGCTGATGGGCATTGTCCAGACGCCCCACCGGTTCCGCAGCAAGCGGCCGCTCTGGAAATACAGCGGGTTTGGGGTGGTGACGCACACCAGTGCCGATCACCGGTATGTCGAGGGGCAACTGGAACGATCCAAGAAACCGGTATCGGTTCGCGGGCTCGACCCCAATCACAATCACCATCTCAAGGATTTGTTCAAGGGTGCGGCGATCCAGGCCGCCACCCGGGAGGGTCCTTTCCGGGAGTTCTACGAGGCTCTCCTGGCGAAAGGGATGAGGCCCGAGATAGCCCGTCTCACCCTGGCGCGTAAGATTGCCGCCATCACGTTGACCGTTTGGAGGAAAGGAGTCGCGTTTGACGCCAAATATCTGAAACCACAAACAGCTTGAGTGTCTCTGACCCGAATTCGTTCCATCCCTGGGGATCTTTCCTGACGGTGGCGAGTCCGGTTCTGGGACACTTGGGTTCGAGGGTGAGTCTCAACCCAATAGGTAGGCTCGGCGTGCCTCGTGCACCCAGTCTCAATCTCACTCTAGGCCCCCTCGGATAACCCGAAAAAGCAATGGGCCACGAGTCCCTCATAGAACCATGGTTGCCACCTGACAACCGTTCTGCTTGTTGGTTTCAGAGCGGACTGGCTTCGTCGCGAAGAGGTGATGAAAACCGCTGGGAGAGTAAACCGAAAGTGCTGCGCCGCAGTGTGCATCCTTCGTGTGGATGGCGCGGTCGGTCAGAACCGACCCTGTTTAATCACGTGGGGCTGGAAGGAAGAGAACCTCCAGCCGTGGGGGAACTGTTTCTCTTGACTTCCCCCCTTATAGAACCCATTGGGTGTCGACCTCCGGCGTGTCTTCATCACGTTCAAACCCGCATCAATATTCATGACGGGCAACATCCGAAGGTTCACAGGTGGAGTTCAAAATGGAAATGTGGGCTCAATACGGTATCCACCGGTTTTCTGCTCGCAGCAGCCACCGCAAGCATAAGTCTTGACAAAATATCACATTAGATTTAATCTAACGTCGTCATGGACGCCGAGGCGATCAAGAAATCCTTAGAGGGCAGCGGGTTGCGGTGCACGCCGCAACGGTACGCGGTCATAGCTTTCTTGATGGAGCACACCAGTCATCCCACGGCGGCAGAAATCTTCGAAGCCGTGAATCGCGCGGATCCGCGCTGTTCAAGGGCCACGACTTATAACAATCTGCGGGACTTGGTGCAGGCGGGTCTGGTGCGTGAAGTGGCCGTCGAGGGCCGCGCCGCGCGATTCGATGCGAAAGGCAAGCGGCATCACCACTTTATCTGCGACCGCTGCGGCAATGTTGAGGACATTGAGTGGTACGACGTGCCCAGGCCTGCCTCGGGCTCCCTCGGTAAGCGGATTGTTCGCGAATGCGAACTCATTTTCCGGGGGCTCTGCGCGAAGTGCGCTCCGCGGCACGCTTCCCGTTCCGTGTCGTAGGCGTGTGGATACCGGATGAGTGGCGCGCGTCAGCGAGCGCGGCCGGCGGCGATGGCGCGAAAGGGAAAGCCATGATGGTTTCGTAGTTCGTCACAATGTTTTTAACTAATTCAATGAGAGGCAAACATATGGATAAAACACTCAAGACCGCAGCGGGGGCGGCTGTCCCCGATAATCAGGAGCAAGAGTTGTCAACCGAAAGCAAGTGCCCGGTATCGGGCGGCGCTCGCCGACACACGGCGGCTGGGGCCCCGGCGAATGCAGGCTGGTGGCCGAATCAGTTGAACCTGAAGATCCTGCACCAGCACTCTCCCCTGTCCGATCCTATGGACAAGGAGTTCAATTATGCTGAAGAATTCAAGAGCCTTGACCTGGATGCCGTGATCAAGGACCTCCATGCCTTGATGACGACATCGCAGGACTGGTGGCCCGCGGACTACGGCCATTATGGGCCGCTCTTCATCCGTATGGCATGGCATGCCGCAGGCACGTACCGTATCTCCGATGGTCGAGGCGGCGCGGGTGCCGGAGCACAGCGGTTTGCGCCCCTCAACAGTTGGCCGGACAACGTGAGCCTCGACAAGGCACGCCGGTTGCTCTGGCCGATCAAGCAAAAGTACGGCCGGAAAATATCCTGGGCCGACCTGATGATCCTCACCGGTAACGTGGCTCTGGAGTCGATGGGATTCAAGACCTTCGGTTTCGGCGGTGGGCGCGAGGACATTTGGGAGCCGGAAGAAGACATCTACTGGGGGCCGGAGGGCAAGTGGCTGGCAGACGAGCGCTACAGCGGCGATCGTGAGCTCGAGAATCCTCTCGCCGCGGTTCAGATGGGCCTGATTTACGTGAATCCGGAAGGGCCCAATGGAAAGCCGGATCCCGTCGCTGCGGCACGGGATATCCGGGAGACCTTCCGCCGTATGGCGATGAATGACGAGGAGACGGTGGCCCTCATCGCCGGCGGACACACGTTCGGCAAAGCCCATGGCGCTGCCGAGCAGAGCAAGTATGTCGGTCCCGAACCCGAGGCTGCCGACATCGAAGAGCAAGGCCTGGGCTGGAAGAATACCTTTGGCAGCGGCAAAGGCGCCGACGCGTTCACCAGCGGGTTGGAGGGCGCCTGGACCACCAACCCGGTGAAGTGGGACAACAACTACTTCGACAACCTGTTCGGCTATGAATGGGAACTCACCAAGAGTCCCGCCGGTGCTTACCAATGGACGCCCAAGGACGCATCGGCAGCGGGCACCGTGCCGGATGCCCACGATCCGTCGAAGAAGCACGCCCCGATGATGTTCACGACGGACCTCTCACTGAAGGTGGACCCGAGCTACGCGGCGATTTCGAAGCGTTTCCACGAGAACCCGCAGGCCTTCGCAGACGCGTTCGCCAAGGCTTGGTTCAAGCTGACGCACCGCGACATGGGGCCGGTTTCGCGGTACCTTGGGCCGCTCGTTCCTGCCCAGCCGCTGCTGTGGCAGGACCCCGTTCCCGCGGTGGATCATGAACTGATCGGCGAGCAGGACATTGCTGCCCTGAAGGCTAAGATCCTCGCCTCCGGACTGTCCATCTCCCAACTGATCACGACGGCGTGGGCGTCGGCGGCAACGTTCCGCGGCGGCGACAAGCGCGGCGGCGCCAACGGGGCACGCATTCGCCTCGCGCCGCAAAAGGATTGGGAAGTCAACCAGCCGGCCGAACTGGCGAAGGTCCTGCGGACGCTGGAAGCGGTCCAGACGGATTTCAACGGCAAGCAGTCCGGGGGGAAGAAGGTCTCGCTTGCTGACCTGATCGTTCTGGGCGGCTGCGCAGCCGTCGAGGAAGCTGCGAAAAGGGCCGGGCACGCCGTGAAGGTTCCCTTCTCGCCGGGGCGCACGGATGCTTTGCAGGAGCAGACCGATGTGCACTCATTCGCCGTACTGGAGCCGACTTCAGACGGGTTCCGCAACTACCTCCGGAATGGAGACCCAAGATCCGCGGAGGAGCGGCTGGTGGATCGGGCGCAGTTGCTGACGCTGACGGCCCCCGAGATGACGGTTCTCGTCGGCGGCATGCGCGCCCTGAAGGCTAACTTCGGGCAGTCCAAACACGGCGTCTTCACCAACCGACCCGAGACGCTGACCAATGATTTCTTCGTCAACCTGCTCGACATGAATACGAAGTGGCAGGCCTCCTCTACATCCGAAGGCGTGTATGAGGGGCGCGATCGGGCGACGGGCGAAATCAAGTGGACCGGCACCCGTGTCGACCTTGTCTTCGGTTCGAACTCCCAGCTCCGAGCCATCGCGGAATTCTATGCATGGGACGACTCGAAGGAGGCGTTCGTAAAGGACTTCGTGGCGGCGTGGAACAAGGTGATGAATCTTGATCGCTACGACCTTGCCTAAGCAGGTGGCCACGGCCAGTGCCTTGCTGACCGTGGCCTTTTCTCCGGCGCCATAGCCGGCGGCAGGTGAACGTCATCGATGGGGATGGGGCAAGCCGCGACGATCGTCTTATCTAACGCGAAGTTGGGTAGTGTCCTAAAATCACTTGATATGAGCCGCCCGATTTTCAGGTTTTCGAGGATGCTTGTTGCAGAAATGCCGGTCAAACTCCGTTTTCGCCATCTGCTCGTTCGTCAACCAAACGTCAGATTCTCTTAGGAATCTGGGGAACGCGTGTACCCAGCCACACTCTGAGCACTCGTAGTAATCGACATAGCCGTCTTCTGTTATGTGAGCCTTCATTGTTCTCATGCTGCCACTTCCTCTGAGACATTCCGACCTTCCCGCAAGAGTTCTTCGATGCTCCACACATGGTCCGTCAATCCCGCTTCCATGGCGGGAGTTACACGAAGGGTCAGGTGAACACGACACATATTATACCAGCCTGCATACATGGCGACAGCAGCTTTCAGGTTTCTCAGACTCTTGCTGAATCCCAAGGCGAGGCGAGTAAAGCGCCGCAGATGCGTTCTCACGCTAAGATTGGCTCTCTCGATATGGCTGGTGGAAATGTGGGCTTCATCGGGGTTGCCACTGACTTGGGTTGGGACCGCTTCAATAACCTTCGGCGGACCGTACCAGTCCGGGCCAGAGTTGTCGGGCTTCCCATAGACCTTGATGAGTTGTGCGAAGTCGATATCGGTTCCGAAGTGTTCCTCGATGGCACCAATGTACGGCTTGAATCCGTCACTGGTGAACTGGCAACGCCACATAGGTTTCAGGCGACGGCTGAAGTCTCCGATAAATTCCATTGCGCTTACCGCATCCCGCTTGCCGACTAGATGAGAAATCATCAGCTTTGTTTCGCTGTCCATTGCGAGCCAAATGTAGGTGTCTCCCCACTCTACCGGATCGTCGTGATGCAGACGCTTTTCTTTCGTATGAACGAACGTCCACAACTCGTCGGCCTGGACGTACCGAGGACGCAAGTTGCGTACATATCGACTGAGGACGGCTTGGCAGCGTTCTCCCGCCATGACGAGCATTCGGAGGATTGTGTCGCGGTGAACATCCGCCAGTCTTTCGGTAGCACGCACCGAGCACCCCTCACACAGGCTGTGCAACACGCGCACAACTTTTTCGGGCCGCAGTTTTAGTCCAGCGTAGGGACTGAATCTCCGCCCCGAAAAACAGCGATTGCAACCGAGGCAGCGATAAATCGTGTTGCAGGCGTGTCCGTTCCTTTGGTGGACCTTGTAACTTTCGCTCTTGCAGAAAGGGCATTGAATTTTCATGTCAGGCTCCTTGACTTCGGCGGGAAGAAGCCCGACAATCCTTTTCGGGTCTCTGGGTACGGGCATCATCCGCGCCTGGGGATTACGCCCTGTCGGTAGGTCTCAACTACTGGCAGGGCTTCTTACTGTGGCAGGCCCGCCCACGCTGGCGCACGAACGGGCCTTACCAACAGCCTTGCTCTTGCAAAGTGGGGGCGGTCGTGGGAAGATAAATACGAAGCCGCGCTTTGTGCTCGCTAGGTACATGCGTTTGACTTCCAGGGCTCGGACGGTGACAGCCGTTGCGAGCCCCTTAGTTTATTTACCGGGCTCCTCCGTCTCTACCACTTTTTGAGTTTCAGCATCTTCAGGGGAGCCCAATTCAGGCTGCTCGCCAGCGCCTTCGGGCTCAGCCTTTTTCTCCCTCGGCCTTCCACCGTACATCTCCCACAAGCCGAAAGTGTCTTCATTGATCTGGGCAAAAATTCGGGAGTTCTTTGACAACGAAATCTTTACGTTCTTGAGGGCATTGGCACCCAGCTCGCACCCGCCCTTGGTAAGAGCATCAATGATCTCCTCAACCTTGGCGGCAGATCCCTTTGCCTTGAGATATTCTTTAGCAGCAGCAGTAATGCCCTTCTTGAAGTACTGGTCGGCCCTGATCGTGACATTACCCTGTGCCGAGGTCTTGTTCTCGGTTTGCTCAAAGAGGGGCACTTCGCCCAACGTGGCGAGAAGCACGTTGATCGCGCTCTTGGTTTGGGATACATCTCTTTCCTGTTTTTCTAACTTCCCTTGGAGTTCTTTGATCGCCAGCCTTATCGCTTCACCTTCAGCCATCTTAAACCTCCGACCTTTCTTAAGTCCAGGATAGTATAACACTACTTAGGACTCAGTCGCAGGTAAGTAGTACAGTTAATCTGCAACTGTATGAAAACAAGACGAATATAGTTCGCACTTTCTGCTTGACAACATCAATGTCTGTTTTCTTTTGATTATCAAAGCCGCAAAACCATTCTTTCTGAGCCTTATTTTCGGCTGGAAGGATTCACATCTGAGGTGCTCGAGGGAGCCGGAGGCGAGTTGGCAGGATCAGCGACTTATCGAAGAAAGCGGCGCAATTGTTGGTGGGTCATTGAAGGGCCTTATGCAGGAAGTCCGACATTTGGCCGCACCCGTCGGAGGTATACGCGGGTCCAGTTTTGGCGTCGAAGTCTGCCAGCATTTCTTTGGCTTTTGCTTTATCCCCGGTGTAAAAATAGGCCATTGCACAAAATAGGCGCGGTGTCAGCCATTCCGGCGTTGAGCGAATCTGCGCAAGGCACGTCTTGATTAGGTCTGCGAACTGTCTAGAGTTGTAGAGGCGAAACATTTCCATATATGCGGAGGTATCTCCTCCAGGGTTGAGCGTTAGTCCAGGTTCATGTGAAGTGATTACCCAATCCCCGCCGCAGGAGTACGTTTTTGCTGGCATATTCGGGTTTACGGCCTTTAAAATCTCATCAAGTTTTTCCATGACCATCTTTGGGTCTAGTTGATTAGCCAAAATCTTATTAAGAATACCCAACATCTTCTGACCCTGTTCGTTGTCGATCTTGCAGGTGATTTGGAATGTGTTCTTGCTGCCTGTCACCGCCGGACTGCAAAGGCCGGCTGTTTTGGCTTCTCCTGTCGCTTTGGTTTGGCCCAAGCACGGCAGGGAAATAAGCAGAGACAAGATCAAGCCGTATTTCATGGCTTTACCCTCTCATTTTTATGGTTTCGGTTTCGGCTTTTTGGAGTCGGACAACTGGCCATAGGTGATAGTGTTCCCATCACCTGTCACTGCTGGGCTTTGGTTACCCGTTGTTGTGGCATTGCCGCTTTTGGACTGTAGGCCGTCGTCCGCGACCCTGTCATTGACGTGAAGCCTAGCCCCCTTTGAGGTATCCCATACGAGCGCGATAAAATAAAGACCGTCGGGTGCAGGTTTTTCTAAGGGTAGATGGAGGTCCACGGATCGCCCGGAGCTTGTCATCATGTGGAACACAACTACGCGGGCGATTGGATCAAACATAAATAGCTTCGTTCCCGTTGATAGGTATACTACATTAGGTCGTCCATCGACAACTTCACGTAATCGCAGCGTAATCGTGCCAATGGGCTGATTCTTCATGGCGGTCAACAAGTTTTCAACAACGGAGGGATAGCCTGACTGGGGTAAGTGCTGGGATTCTTGAGTAATCGCCGCTCTTAGGTTCTCTACAGTCTGATCCTCTTCGGAAATGGCAAATTCGTATTCAAAAAACATCTTTGTTTCTTTATGCTGATTCCGATGAAGGTGGGCACTGATTCCGGTTTGATCCCGGGCAGTGATTCCGATGTCATCCCGGGCGTCTTCGGAGCGAAGCGACGCTGGCCCTCCTATCGTGCTTGAAGTGACCGGGATCG
>JBEKIZ010000136.1:0-9678 GCA_050011515.1 Terriglobia bacterium
AAGTGAAGTTACGAAACGGACGCATCGTGCGCGAGGGATTGAAGGCCAGCCTGAGTGAATTGCGCTTGCGCAAGACAGCACCCTCGGCCCGAAAGCGGTGGGATTCGATTTGTCCTTCGCCTGCAATTTTCGTGGTCGGTCGAGACCGTGCCAAGCTCGGGTACTTCTGGAGGCACGCCTACCAGGTTGCCCGCTGCGGCCGTTATCAGGGCAGCGTCATCAATCCTGACAGTGGGTCTCCGGTCTACCTCGGTACAGAGGGCGAACGCCTCCTGGCGATGGACTTCAAGAAGGTGAAGCTCAGTGAAACGCTGGGCCAGGCGGAAGAAACAAATCATGCTCGCCGGCCGCTCTACAGTGCGCTTTGGCAGGCAGATGGCCAGAAGATCCGACGCTTTGCACCTGTCGACTTCATCGGTCGGTACATGGACAACTTTTTTGACTATGCGATTGCCGATGAGGTGCACGAGTTGAAGGGAGGAGACACGGCCCAGGGCAACGCCCTTGGGACGCTCGCCTCCTGTGCCCGCCACATCGCAGTACTCACCGGCACACTGCTGGGCGGTTACGCACTGGACTTGTTCAACATCCTATTTCGTCTGGAACCTTCCAGGATGCTGGAAGAGGGTTTCGAGCATGGGGAAGCAGGTGTTCGGGCCTTCACCGAGACGTATGGCCTACTGGAGAAGATCACAGTAATCGAGCCGGCTGATAACGCCTGTTCTGAAGCTCGGGTCACAACCCGGTCCCGCCACCGGCCGGGAGCGTCACCCCTGCTGTTCGGTCGCTTCCTGATGAGTCTTGGCGCCTTCGTGTCGCTGGAAGACATCTCCGACGCTCTCCCTCCTTACCGAGAGGAAGTGGTCAGCATCGAAATGGATCAGCCGCTGAAGAAAGCGTACGAGGATCTGGAAGAGGACATCAAGAAGGCACTCCGCGAGCATCGAGGCAACCAGTCAGTGATCAGCGTGGCGTTAAATGCTCTCCTTGCTTACCCTGACCGGCCCTTCGGCTTCGGGGATTTGATTGGGCGGGAATTCAATCCTGAAACCCAACGTCGCGAACCGTTCTTGATCGCAGCGACGCACGACCTGGATCAGAACCTCGCGTATGCCAAAGAACGGCAGCTGGTGGAGGAAGTGAAGGCCTCGCTTGAACGCGGGAGGAAGGTGCAGGTCTACGCGGTCTATACCCAGAAGCGCGACGTGACGCGCCGGCTGGAGAGCATCCTGGCAAAAGAAGGGATCCGTGTGGCTGTGCTAACCACGGAGGTTGCCCCGGAGCTGCGGGAGTCCTGGTACGAGCGTCAACTGCGCGCGGGCGTCCAGGTCGTGATTGCGCACCCGCGGTTGGTTCAGACGGGACTCGACCTTTGGTCCTTCCCCGACATTTTCTTCTACGAGACCGGCTACTCGATTTACACCCTGCGGCAGGCCAGCCGACGGTCGTGGAGGATCGGACAGCGGTCGAACGTCAACGTCAAGTTCTTCTATTACGCTGGCACTATGCAGGAAGCGTGTTTGCGGCTAATGGGGAAGAAGCTCCTGGTTTCTCTGGCGATGGAGGGGAAGTTTGCCAGCGACGGCCTGCAGGCGATCGACGAAGGCGATGACATTTTGATGGCAATGGCACGTGAGCTGGTAACCGAGAAAGGGATCGGAGAATCAGCGGACGCCGTTTGGAAAAGGCTCGTAGAAAAGCAAGCGGAAGTGTTCGGAGCGCGGCCGGTGGAGGCCCGCGAGCCGGAAATCGAAGCTGAACATCCTGTTCCGGACCTACCGGAAGTCATCACTCCACCCGTAGCACCAATCCCGGCAGTAGTGACGCAACTCCTGATGTTCGGTAGTTCACTCGAAAACCTGCCCAAGCGCAAAGCTTCACGGCGCACAATGGCTGCTACCATCCCGTCGAGCCAGCTGGGACTGTTTTGAATCATCCAAAATGAGGGGTAAACATCACCGAGGAGGGCTTCCTCCTTGCCATTTTCCGCGAGAGGTCGTCACCTTCCTGGCGCAGAGAATAGAAAAGGACCTAAAGCCCACGCGGAAGAAGTATAACAACGAAACGAAGTTCGTGATCAAGCAGACCTTCTGCGAGACCACACAGCATCCCACCCTAAACAACCCATGGGGTAAGCGAAGAAATGCGGAAATCTCCGGACGCACTGGGGAACCTCTACGACCATCGCCGGGTGATTAACCATAGGAAAAACTCCGATATCGGCTCGTCTCGAGTGCTAAGGGACGGTCTCGGGAAATGGGAGGTAAGGCGTGGTCTTATCTCGGTGTCTCTTGGCCCTTATCTTTGGCGCCTTCTTCTTTCGACCCTCAGGAAGGGGATGTTTGATCTTGTTCGTGGCCCAGCGTGTGATGATTTTTGCTGCGATTTCTTGTTGGCCGGATATCCCGGCGAGTGCAGTTCCGTGGGGAAAGCGCACATACCGGTCGTCCTTTAACTTTACTTCATAGTTGCCAGCACGCTTCTTAAAAGCGACAAGCCCTGCTTGCCTCAGGAATTCAAGGGCTCGCTTCACATCCTTGGCTGTAAGGGGAACTTCGATGTCGGGAAGAGCTGGCACCTGGTCGAGGCCATGAGCCGGAATGATCAGAGAACTGCTGACCCGTCCATTCGCCGCCATTTCAGCTCGCTGGTCCTCTGAAAGATAATGCTTTGCATAAACGGTCCACCATATCACTGCTGCATAGCTGTCGACAATTTGGTCGTTAGCTTTGTGAAATCTGTCTCGAACGAACTTGAAGTTATCAGCTTTCACTGGGTAGCCGCGGACTGAATTCATCGCTCTCCCGAAGGATGAAGGAGGACACCGGCCATTGCGGTCATCAGCGACCCTAGTGAAAAACATGCGGGTGCCTTCGGGCGCTACCTCAAGGCTATAGCGGAAAACAACCAACGGGAAAGGGATCTTCTCTCTTTCCCATTCGCCGAAGAGTTTGTCGAGGTTCGCCTCTCCAGGCAGGTTCTGATACCCGAGCAACACGCAGTGCGCTCGTTCGAATTTCTTCACACTATGGTCAGCTAGAAGACACCCCTCGCTTTTCCCATATTTTGTGATCTGGTCCACGTCAGCATTGTTCCAAGAGGACTTCAATTCTAGAAGGAAGCTGAAAGACGGCCTTTGCCAGATCACGCCATCGGGTGTGTATGGATCTACGTCGGAGCCGTGAAGCGAGACCATTGGCTTGAAATCGTATGCAACGGTTTCCTCTGAGATTTCCTTGACGTATTTGAGAACGAAAGCAAGCGCCGCGAGCGCATCCAGAGTCCGGTCTTGTGCAGCATACTCCTTATGCTTCTCTTGAAATAACTTATGGATTTGATCTTCGGCGCTTTCCGTTTCGGCCATATCGCTAAACGCGCCCCTCAAGCAGGTCGCGCAAGTGGTACTCGTGGGGCGCCTCTAGGGCAACTGCTGCCTCACGGAAAACTTCGGCGAGATTAGTGTGAAGACGGAGAAAAGACGCTGCCGAGGCTTCGCTCCGTCCGTGCAAGTAAATTGTTGAAGAGTCTGTGATGAAGACATCGAACTCACCGCCATCTTCATAGTTGGTGAGTGTGGCGTGAAAATAGGGATTTGCATGAATCAGTGCCATGGTCGTCCGGGGTAAGCGATTAAGAGCTTCCAATACGCTCCTGTAACCTGCTTGCTCTGTAAAGACGGGTTCCGGGAAACGCAAGCCCACGAAGCGTCCCTTTGCCTCCTCGAATGGCTTCACCGAGGCTACCATTTCATCGCTCAACTGCCCGAGGATGAGTTCAAGAAGTGGTCCCACTTCGCCTCTGTGATAGCTGATATAACCAATGCGACTGACGGTGAACTCGCAACTGGTTTCTGTCCCCGTTGGAGCCACCATTCGTGCAAGCTTGAGTACTCTCTGCTCATCTTCCAGTTTCGCGAAGAAAATCGCGGCATTCCCTGGCCTTAAGTTGATGTCTGCGCCGCCTTCATGTGGCCGGCTGGGGTACGAAACGCCTCTTACGACATTTGTCTGCTCAAAGGGACTGTGGGGATGCAAACGAACACAGGACTTTGCCAGCCGATGTCCTATGGGAAACAAGTGGGCCCTACCGCGTGCCCTCCCAAGCAACTTGTAAATGAACCTTAGCGCTCGGCGAGGTTTCACAAGCGAGAAGAAAAGGTACAGTTGGTGCTTGTGGAACGGAAGATGCCAGAAAATAGCTTCCGATTTCTTTCCTGTCCTGCCGATGAAAGTTACTTTACCCGCCAAGTCGGCCGCAGGAACAATTTGTGAATGAACGGCCTCCAAGTTAAGAGCTGCGGCTAAGTCCGCCTCAACAAGCGGGGAAAGCACAAACCAGAATGTCCCGGCAAAATAGGGGTCGGAAATTGCCCTTTCCTGAATCCAGTCGCGAAACTGTTCCATGCCGTGGTCCATTGATTTTCTGCCGCGCTTGAGAGTATAACGGATCCACCGCCTTTGCAAGCGGAGCAGGCATGTCGCGGGGTTGATCTACATGTCAAGCATTCGGTTCCAATCGAACGGAGTCAGGCCTCGCGATTGCCACAGGCCGGCCTCGGTCCCTTGATTCTCCTCTTTACAGCCTTCGAACTTCTCCCGGGAGCATCCTACTAAACCCCGCCAACCACACGCCTGCTGATCTGCGTACCGCGTCATTACTCTCCCCCTTTCCGGCTTGACTATCCCGGCCACTCTCCCTTTCCAACGCCTCTTCTTCTCGCGGGGACCGCGAGCTGGGGGAGACGTCTACGCGCGCGACCTTCCCGGTATGTGGTTCCACCATAAACAAAGTGAAGTGTGAAGTTTTTCCGTTCCCCCTCCAGAAGCGGCCCATGGCCAAGCGAAGGGGAAGGGATGAAGTCAACCAACTTTGGAAGGAGTCCTCAAATGCAAGCCCTATTTCCCCTAGGTCAGATCGTTGCCACGCCCGGCGCTCTGGAGACCTTGGCGCGGGCAAACCAGACGCCCAATGAGTTCCTGCTCCGCCACGTCTCTGGCGACTGGGGAGAGTTAGACGCGCATGACTTGGCCGAAAACATGTACAGCCTGAAGCACGGTTTCCGAGTGATGAGCAGTTATCGAACGAAGTCTGGCGACACGCTTTGGTTGATAACTGAAGCGGACCGAGCCAGCACGACTCTCCTTCTGCCCGAGGAGTATTGAGTCCACCAATTGGGTGTGATCGAGGCCCGTTCCGTAGCGGTAAAACTTCACACATTAGAAATGCTTTTACCTGTTTTAGGAGCAACAACGGCAACCACGGCGGAAAGGAGCACCTTCATCATGGCGTTCTTGTGCGCACATCTGGGTGACATACATTTGGAAGAGGATCACTACTTCGCCGACACCGCGCAGTGTCTGGAATGGTTTGTCGCAGATGCCATCCAGGCGAGCGTTGACCTCTTTGTGATCAACGGTGACCTCACGACCTACAAGGCCACGATTAAAGAACGGAACTTCTGGGTTGACAGGCTGGTCGAAATGGCCAACCACGCGCCCGTAATACTGGTGGCGGGAAATCACGGGGCGGAGCTGGAGGGCGATTTATATGTGTTTGGTCGGGCTAAGGGGAAGCACCCGATATACCTTTGCACTGAGCCGGAGTTCATTGAGCTGGGTGATGTAGCCGTCGCGGTCTTCCCGTATCCTCGCAAAGCTGTGATGGCTCGCAACGAGCAAAGTCTGGGTGAGACCTTCGCCCGGCAACTCGATGAGTTCAGCCGGCGCTTTGAGCAGCGGCCTGGATGCTACAAGCTTTTCTTTGGGCATTTCGGGGTGGCCGGCGCCAGGGTGAGCAGTGGTCAGCCGTTGGTCGGGCGATGCGCGGAGTATCCCCTTGATCCGTTACGTAGCTTGAAGGCGCAGTATGTCGGGCTCAGCCACGTTCACCTGCGGCAGCAGCTCGCCCCGCGCATTTGGTATGCCGGGTCCCTTTCCCGGTGTGATTACAGCGAGGTCGAAGACAAAGGCTACCACATGGTGACACTTCACGCTCCCGAGCTTCGCCTGGACTTGTCGGACCTGGACGTTGAGTTTAGGATATCGCCCACCCGCCGGATGATCGAGCTTCAAGCCGTATACGAGGACGGAGAGCTACGGCTACCCGACAACTTGGATCCACTCACCTTGAAAGACTCTCGGGTGAAAGTCGTGGTGACGGTCCCCAACGGACCTGACCACTTGCTAAGCCGCGACCAGCAGGAGAATCTCCGGGAGAAGCTATTGGCTGCCAACCCCGCCGAACTGAAGGTGAAGATTGAGCACGATGCGGACACTCCGGCAGAGCCTGCTCCTATCGCTGCCGCCCGCTCAGCGGAGGAGAAGCTTCGTGCCTACTGGGACATGAAAGGCACCCCGCCAGCCGACCGCCAGGAGCGGTTGCTTACCAAGCTGGCGGAAGTGGAGAAAGCAGTTCTCTTCAGTCGGGAAAGCTGAACACAATCATTCTTATCTGCCGTCAACTCTGTGGCTCGAAGCCCCCAGCAGCCCATTAACTCGGCCCGAAAAACAGCTCTACGGAGCGATAGGGCGCGATTCCGGGCCATCCCACAAGGCAAGGCGGCAATCTTGGGGACCCTGGGCAATCTGGCGACCTGCGCCGCCATTGGCGGTACGGCGGCTTTGGCAGGCCATCAAACGATTCTTGGTTTAGTCAGCGCGTGGCCAATCCCTTGGCGAAAGACAGGAAGAGACCCTGATCGGTCTCGGGGATGCGCAACAAAAGGGGCCTCAGCTTCAAGAGGAAGCGAGCCTCTGTTCCGGCCTTGCCGCCTTCTTGAGCAAGTTTTTCCAGAGTCTCTAGAGCTTTCAACCGGCGCGTGGTCGGCCCTTGTTCGCCGGAATAAAAAAGCTCATACAAGGGGACATCCAACGCCTCAGCAAGGCGTTGCAGAGTTTCAAGCGTGGGGACGGTGTGGCCGTTTTCCACGCGGGAGATGTAGCAACGCAATAGGCCCGTCCGGTGTTCTACATCGCCCTGAGACATTCCCTTCACTTCGCGGAGTAGGCGAAGGCGAGCGGCAATAGGCAGCATGTTTGTATCCCTTCTTGGGTTATCGCTGCATGGAACTTGTAGGTTGCATCGTACGCGAAGCGCCGTCGAGTTTCAAGCGTCATCCTGGAATACCGGAGGAGCACGGACGGGGCGCTCTCCCCTCAACCAAACTGGGAAACCACTGTGGGGGCCACACAGCGCGATTGTGAGGGCCTGTAGAAGGCAAGGCGAAAACTACCCGTATTTCTGGCAACCTATTCCATTCAAACCCGCATGAATATTGATACCGACGAACATCCGAAGATTCCTAAGTGGAGTTCAAAATGCGAATGTCCACTGATATATATCCACACTAACGTTGACTACTTCTGGGAGGTCTTACGATGAGACTGCATCACCTGCGATTGCGGGGAATTACCGAGGCATTCCCAAATGAAGTCTGCGTCGACTTCGAGACTCTGGGTGAGGGGCTAATCGCCATCGTGGGTGAGAACGGCGCCGGCAAGTCCACGCTGATCGGATCGGTCTTCGCGGCTCTGTTTCGCCAACTGCCCGGCCAGAAGCGCTCGCTCTATGACTTCACCACTCATCCCCAGCCCGAAATCGACCTCACTTTCAGTGTCAATGGCGCCTGCTACCGGTCGCTACTCAAGATCGATCCCAAGTCCCGCCAGATGGAGAGCTATCTGTTCAACGGGGATGGGAAACCGCTTACCAACGGCAAGAAGGAGCCCTTTGAGGAGCTTGTCCGCAAATGTGCTGGCACCCCCGACTTCTTTCTCAGCAGCATTTTCTCCAGCCAGAAGCGCACAGGGAACTTTCTCTCGCTGGACCGGAGCGAGCGGAAAGAGCTGTTCATCCGCGAGTTGCTCGGGTTGGACCGGCTGAGACTGATTGCGGCCGCGGCCAAAGACAAGGCCGACGAAGTGGCCAGGACCACGCTTGGCCTTGAAGGGCAGGCGCGGAGCCTGAAGGAGCTGGTGGAGGCCGGGGTTGAAGAACCCGCGGGGGTCGAGGCCCAGCTTGGGGAGGTGTCATCTCGTCTTGAGACCCTGGAAGCTGAGAAGCGTGTGGCCCAGCAACGGCTGCTGGAGCTTCAGGCAGCGGATGCCAGTCGGAAGCCGCTCCTGGCCGAGGTCGAGACTCTGAAACAGCGCCTACGCAAAACCGATGCTGAGGTCACAGAGACTAAACGCCAGATAGGGAGAGATGAGAGCCTTCTGACGGGAAAGAAGGACCTCGCCGATTTGACGCAACGAGGCGCGACACTTGCTACTCGCATCGAAGAGCTCCATCGACAGATCCGTGAGGTTCAGAGTCTGGAGGCATCCAATCGGGATACCGAGCGCACGGTCCAAACTCTGGATGCCGAACTTAGAGCGAACCTGGCCGAGCTTGAGCGCGTACGGGTGGAGCGTGAGGAGCTCGCGGTAGTACCCTGCCGGGGCGAGGGGGTGTACGCCTCGTGCCCGAAGATTCGACGCGCCGTTGAGGCAGGTCAGAAGATTCCCGCATTGGAGGGAGAGGTTGCCACACTCTCAATTGAAGTCGAGGTCCAGCGCAGTTCGCTTATTCAGATTGTCACCCCATCCTTTGAACTCACCCGGACACTCGAAGGCTGCGAACAAAACCGCAAGAAAATTGATCAGGAGCGGCAACGGTACGAGGAATTGCAAGCAGTGGAGGCGCGGAGAGACGAACGGGTCAAGGCTTTGGATCGCTTGGCTCAGGCCCGTGCGGAAGTCGGCGAGGAACTATCGAGGAAGGAATCCGCACTCTCTGCATTCGCTGATCTCGACGCGCGGGTGCAGGCTTCACGGCGAGAGATTGAAGACACGGACCGGCTTCTCATCTCATGCCGCGGTCAACGGGACAGCCTTATTGCCCGCCAAGCACAAATCAAACAGCGTCAGGAGCAGATGGAGGCGGCGCGGACTCGGTTGGCTCAGGTCGAGGTCGAACTCAGCACGGTGAGAAATGAATGCGAGGACTTCAATTATCTCGCCAAGGTCTTCGGTCCGGACGAGATCCAACTCTGCGAGATCCAGGCTGCCGGACCACAGGTCTCGATCTTGGTCAACTCTTTGCTTGAGGGGTGCTTCGACAACAAGTTCGAAATCCGCTTCAGGACACAGCGGCCCAAGGCGGACGGCAAGGGTATGGTAGACGATTTTGATGTTGAGGTCCGCAACAAGAACCTGGACCGCACTTGCCTCGTGGATGAGCTTTCGGGCGGCCAATTCGTGCTGGTCAACGAAGCTGTCAACCTGGGCATCGCCATCTACAACATGCGGCAGGGCGAAGGCATTCGTCACGAAACTCTGTTCCGGGACGAAACCGTGGGAGCTCTGGACACGACTAACGCTAAGGAGTACGTGCACATGCTGCGTCGAGCCATGGACCTGGGCGGCTTTCATCAAGTATTCTTCATATGCCATACACCACTTGTCTGGGAGCTCGCGGATCGCGTCCTTTCAGTCGCTGGTGGAAGCGTGGTCATGGGTGATCAGCAAGCAGATTCTGTTGAATGAGGCTGAGAGACTGCTGAACCTCGATCAGGTGTCGGCAATCACGTAGAAACGTAGAAATTTGCACACAGGCCGGTCTTGGAGAGTGAGTCATCATCATCGCCGCAGGCGATTTTTGGCTCTGAATATCATCGCCGCAGGCGCTTTGGGAGGCAGT
>JBEKIZ010000137.1:0-9612 GCA_050011515.1 Terriglobia bacterium
CGAAGGGCCGGAACCTCACCTTCGGGTTCTCCTTCGCCAATACCTTGGTGATCGCCGAGGTCAACATCGTCTTCCCGTGATCGATGTGCCCAATCGTCCCAATGTTCATGTGCGGCTTCGATCTGTCAAATTTTTCTTTGGCCATGTTGCCTTCGCCTCATCTATTTGAAAAGGTCTGGGTGTTTTGCCTTTACTTCCTTTACACGTTGCCTGAAGAACTCGTCCAACACCTTGCCCTCGTTGTCCGGCAGACCCTGATAACTACCAACTGCTCGTCCGCCCCTCGCAGGGATCGCAGTTGCGTGCGAAGACATCTCTCGGACGAAGCTCTCAACCTGGTTAAAGCCGCACGTCTCAACGTTGATCCCGGACTCCTTCACCCGCTTCAAGAGTTGTTTGAGCTTCGCCTCGTCTCGAAAAATCCGAGAGACTGCGGCCTTGCCCAACCGGAGCCCGTCAGATTCGGGCATCGCGTGCTACCTTCTTCCCTCGTACTCGGACGAGCTATCTGTGACGACCGCCGTCTTTATGAAGCCCTCCGCCAGTGTCAAATGAGCCTCGGCCTTTCTTTTCGCATCAGGGCCGATCATTTGCGCATGGCCATACTCAAACTCTGGAGCCGATGAGCGGAATTGAACCGCTGACCCCGTCCTTACCAAGGACGTGCTCTACCAACTGAGCTACATCGGCCCGCGCCAGCCATCAGCGCTCAGCGGTCAGCATTCAGCTAAGAGACTCCAGGCTGAGTGCTGATTGCTGAAGGCTGAGAGCTTCCTGGAGCGGGAGACGGGAATCGAACCCGCGACCAACAGCTTGGAAGGCTGTGACTCTACCATTGAGTTACTCCCGCCCCGAACTTCAGTGACGAGTGAAGAGTGACAAGCCATAAACCCCATCTTGGCCCGCCTCTTGTCACTTGTCCCTCGTCACTGTCTTTCTGGTGGACAGGGGAGGGTTCGAACCTCCGTAGACCGCAGGGGTCGGCAGATTTACAGTCTGCTGCTTTTGACCACTCAGCCACCTGTCCGTAACTCGTTCCCGCACGCGCTGGCAAGGACAGGCACGCCCTTTCGCTCCGTGTTCGGGTCTCGTTGGTTTGAGCCAAGTAGTTCGAGTCTGCGGTTGGACGCGGGCACACCACCATCCCCGCGCGAGGCTGAGCACTTTTCAGATTTGATAAAACCCGCTCCCGAAACTTCGACCAGCGCCCGCCGGCCATTCTCGCGGCTGTGCGCGCTCGAGCTGGAGCTGGCGAAGGGATTCGAACCCCCGACCCTCTGATTACAAATCAGATGCTCTACCGGCTGAGCTACGCCAGCCGCCGAAACCTAACAATTATAGCCAATCGGACTCCGAATTGCAAGGCATACAATACATTTTTTTGCTGTCCACCAACCCTTTGCAGTCCGGGGGCTTTAGGACTTTTTCGCCCTGCCCTTGTTGTTTGATGGCAGTCGCGTCAGAGGCCTCCGCAGGATGGATGCTCTTTTGCTCTGCCGGCTCGTAAACCAGCCGCAGGCGCGAGGAGGAAGCAATGAGTCGTCCCCCCTGCACCTTCTTATTAAACATCCGGCAAAAGCCGTCCAACCGAAACGGCAACCGTGGTGGCTAGAGCCAGCAAAAGCTGGAACCAAAGCGACATCTTGGGCGGCTGGAAAATGATGCGGCTTCCTGAGCTGGGTTAGCCGTGCAGGTACTTCATTGGGTTCACGGGCGTATCGTGAATGAGCACTTCGTAGTGGAGGTGCGGTCCTGTAGTCTTCCCGGTCATGCCCACGGCGCCAATGACTTGCCCGCGCTTTAGCTCCTGGCCGACCACTACGAAAATCCTGCTCAGGTGCCCATACTTGGTAGTCAATCCATAGCCGTGGTCGATCAGGATTTGGCTACCATAACCGGATTCGGGACCGGCTTCCAGGACAATTCCGTCGGCAGCGGCCTCGACCTTGGTGCCGAAAGGAACAGAGATGTCGACGCCAGGGTGAAATGCGCCCTCGCCACTGAAAGGATCCATTCGTTGCCCGAAGCCTGCGGTAATTTGCCCACGTACAGGCCAGAGTGACGGCACGGTTGTTCGATCTATTTGGGGATTCGAAAACATGCCGCGCCCCAAGGCACTCCCCTCCGGTTCCAGGGAAGCCCTGCGGATAAGGTTAAACGCGTATAATGAGGCGCGGAAACTGGAGTCCACGGTGGCATTAGTCTGGGTCGCGAGGGCAAGCACGGCCTCGGGGAAGCGTGGCCGCCGCGCGTCTCCAAACCCATATGTCAGCGCTACTTCCGCAGCCAGCGACTGCAATGAGTCCAGCTTGGCATTGGTACTGGTTACAGTGCTTTCCAACGTCCGGTATTGCGTCTTTAGGGCTTCGCGCTCACTTCGAACACTATTGTAATTTGATACCTTCAGAAGCATTCTGGCATAACTGTTGGCCAATGCTGCTACGGTCATGATTCCAACCACGCTGAAAGCCAAAACGAGATGGATCATGTAAAATGGCAGTTGAAGCTTGTGCAGCCTGCCATGGGCGCCAGGAAAAAAAAGAAAGGCATAAAACTTCTTTTCCATTTATTAGTTCTCCCGTCGAGAGATTATTTCTTGCTATGAATTCCCTATCGGTTAGCCGCTAGGGGCGTCGGGGACGGACCTTAGAAAAGTCTTACTTAGGCACATCGGGAAGAATCCTATTGAAGATGAGAGCGTATGTCAAGCGTCAAATACACCAAAACGAGTAGGCACCCCTACAACAAATGCATGAGGTCAATATGTCCAGTTTCTCAAAGGGGAGTAAAATGACTTCACTTAAGTCTGACTGGACTAACATTATCCCCATCTGCTTCCTTCGCGCAATCCTGTAACATGTGTAAGGTGCCCTTGAAGTTCGCGGGACTTTTGTGCAGCGACCAGATTCCGACTGTGCCCGAAAAGCGATATTCTATCCCCTGACTTCTCACCGCCCGGATATCAAGGCCGGTGCGCTGGGCTCGCAATTGTCTTATGGGTGAAGACTTGTTTCGGACTGAAAACGAATTCGTACAGTGGCTCCAGGCACTGGCGGCCCCCGCACACGGGCATGAAAGGGTGCGGCCTCTAAGGGTTGAAGAAGGGGTGAAACTCGGCATTGGCGACGATGCCGCGCTGGTGGCGGTCAAGGGTAGGCATGAACTTATTCTGACCACCGACATGTCGATCGAGGATGTCCATTTCACCCGCCGGTTGCACCCGCCGGAGGCCGTGGGTCACCGGGCGCTTGCCCGCTCTCTGAGCGACGTGGCGGCGATGGGTGGCGTCCCCCGCTACGTGTTGGTATCGTTGGCCATTTCGAAAGAGGTAACGCGCGACTGGGTTTCCGGGTTCTACCGTGGACTGCTGGCACTGGGGGGGCGCTTCGGCGTTCGACTGGTCGGAGGGGATACTGCCTTGGTTCCCGGAAGGACTTTCATTGACGTGCTAGTAGCAGGGGAGGTCCCCAGAGACAAAGCACTGCGGCGGTCAGGCGCCCGCACCGGAGACCAGATTTTTGTGAGCGGCCGGTTGGGGCTTTCAGCGCTCGGCCTTCGCCTGCTCCAGAGCAAGCGAGGCGGCTCCCGTCTTCCCGCAAACGCGGCAGCCAGGGAGGCCGTGCATGCTCACCTCTTTCCAGAACCACAATGTGCGCTGGGGAGATTTCTTTCCGAGCGCCGCATGGCTTCGGCGCTGATGGACTTGAGTGACGGACTTTCCACAGACCTCTCCCGACTCTGCGCTGCCAGCGGCGTGGGGGCACGGTTGTGGGCTGCGAAGATCCCCGGCCCCAACCTGCCTGAGGCTGCGGATTCCCTTCAATTGGCGCTCCACGGGGGCGAAGATTATCAACTGCTCTTCACCGTCCCGCGGCGGAAGGCTTCGCGTCTTCCCTTGAAGTTCCGGGGACGGCCTCTTTATCACGTCGGAGAAATTGAAGCCTCAAAAGCCATAAAGCTGGCTATGCCCGAAGGCAACGTCCGCACGCTCGAGCCGGCAGGTTGGGACTGCTTCCGAAGAAGAACTAATTGAAGCAGCTAAAAAGCCCGGCGTGGCCCCCTCCGACGCACTCTGTCATCTCGCATTCAGCGCACCTTGCCGCACCCGGCGGGAGCGGGTCGCGCGCCTGTGGCAGGAGAAGAAAGCGTGCTCTTGGCAAAGATTCGACGCCTGCTCTGCGCACATAACGCGGGTGTCACCGCAGCTCAACGCGGCGCAGGATTCTGACTCGGCGCCGCACTCGGAGGAGGATTTGGTGTGGCTTTGGCGCCGGCAGGGGTGGAGGAGGGTTTCGTTTTTGTCGGAGCGGGCACGGCTTGGGGCTTCGCCTTTGCGGGTGCAGCGGCACTTCCGGTGGCCGCAGAGGACACTGGTGTTACCGCGAGACCAGGAACTGATGAGGTTGAACCTGCCGGAGGTGGCGGAGCGGCGGGTTTTGGCTCCGGTTGGCCTGCGGCGTGCCCCGCAGGCCCTGACGCAGGCTGGGCCGCGGCTTTGGTCACGCTTGGCGGGCTCCCACCCAGCAACAGTTCAGGCCCGGCGCTGGCGAGGATTTCCTTCACCTGGCCGGGGTTCGTCAGGAGCGGTGAGTGCGGGAACTCCTCGACGGGCCGCTCCTTCAGGATCTCGCTCATAAACTGCATCCAGATGGGCAGCGCCACACGCGCTCCTTCTTCCTTATCGCCGAGCGTTTGGTGGTCATCAAAGCCCACGTATACGCCGCAGGTGAGGGACGGCGTAAAACCGAGAAACCACGCGTCGGTGAAATCGTTGGTGGTGCCCGTCTTGCCCGCCATGGGGTATTTCTGGGCCAGCGACCTGGCCCGCACGGCCGTGCCGGAGTTGAAGACCTCCCGCAACATCGAAACCATGAGGCGTGCGACAGAAGCCGGAAGAACGTCCGTGACTTCCGGCTGGAAATCGTCGATCACTCGCCCGTCGTAATTGGTCACACGGTAGACCAGGCGCGGCGCGATGTGGACACCGTCGTTCGGGAAAGTAGTGAAAGCGGAGGTATGCTCGAGCAGGGTCAGATCCGAGGCGCCAAGCGCCAGCGGCAGGTTGGGAACCAGCCGTGACGTGATGCCAAATTTGCGGCACAGTCTTATGACGCTATCAACCCCGACTTTCCCCAGCAGGCGAACGGCCGGAACATTGCGCGACTCGGCCAGCGCGTGCAGCAGCGTGATGGTCCCTTCGTACTTTTCATCGTAGTTGTGCGGCGCCCAGAGGCCGGAGGAAGTGTGGTAACTGACCGGCGCATCTACAATCGTGTCCAAGGGTGACATGCCGTCGAGCATCGCCTGCGAGTAGACGTACACCTTGAAGGAAGAGCCCACTTGCCGTTCCGCCTGAGTGGCCCGGTTATATTTGCTGTCGTTCCAGTCGTATCCCCCGACCATCACCTTGATGGCGCCCGTAGCATTGTCAATCACCAGCAACGCCCCTTGGACGCTGGGATCCTGATCGAGGGCCACGTGAAGCTTCGACCCTTTGATTTCCTTTACTTGAAACAAGTCCAGGTCGCCGGGAGCAAAGATGTCGCTTGCCTGGGTCCGCTTGGTCCAGGCAAAATCCGGGGGGGTGACGCGCACCGTGGAGTCGCCAAACCGGACGATGGCATGGTCTGCGCTCGCTTGCATCACTAATCCGTGCACCAAATCACCCGGCTGGAAGGCTGGCTTCCAGTCGCTGTCCGTGTAGGTTTCCAGGGTCACGGGTTCACCGCCGGCGAGGGTGAGGGGGTTTTTCAAGATGTTCTTCTCGGGGCCGCGCCAGCCCCGGTGTTTGTCATCGTCGCGCAGGCCCTGCTGAAGGGCTTCCTCAGCCCTCTTTCCCATGTTGATGTTGAGCGTCGTGTAAACGCGGAGACCCTGTTCGTGGACCGCCGCCGGCCCGTACTTCTTCTCGAGGAATTGGCGGAGCTCTTCCACAAAGTAAGGCGCCACAGTGTAATTCCATTTCTGGATATTCAAGCTGAGGGGGACATTGGCTGCCTCTCGGTATTTTTCCAGCGAGATCTTTCCATTCTCCAGCATGGCGAGCAGCACCTGATTGCGGCGCCGGCGCGAGGCTTCGGGGTGCAGGATGGGCGAATAGGCCGTGGGTGACTTGGGGATTCCCGCCACCAGCGCCGCTTCCGGGAGCGTTAACTGGTCCAGGTGCTTGCCAAAAAAGAATTGCGCGGCGGCCTCGTAACCAAAATTCCCATGCCCAAGATCCACTTGGTTCGCGTACATCGCGAAGATTTGGGACTTGGTGAAGTGCCGCTCAATTTGAATGGCCATCAAGGCTTCCTGGATTTTGCGCCGGAAGCTCTTCTCCGGCGTCAGGAACAGCTTCCTGCTAAGCTGCTGGGTGAGGGTGCTGGCCCCCTGAGCTCTCCGCCACTCCATCAGGTCCGTAACCGCGGCGCGCACGATGCGCAGCACATCAATGCCCCAGTGGTTTTCGAAGTGGCGATCTTCTATGGAGATGACCGCGTCTCTCATGACCGGGGGAATCTGGTTGTAGGTGACGATGACGCGCCGCTCCAGCGCAAAGCTTCCGATGATGGTGCCGTCGTCCGCATAAAGGTCCGTCATCACGTCCGGCCGATAATCTTCCAACTCGCGAATCTGCGGCAGGTCAGACGAATACACAAAGACCAGCCCGGCCAGCGCGCCCAATCCCACAGAAAGAAGCAAGAGAGTCAGAAATACAAACTGGCCGAAGACCTTGCGGCTGCCGACCCTGGGCGGAGAGGGCCGGCGAGGCGGAGGGGGCGTGGTTATGGAAAGAAACCTGTCAGGCATGGTCCATCGCCTTAAGCCATTGTAGGTTGGTCGGCGCTCGCAGTCAAACAACAAAGCCATCAGCCGTCAGCTATCAGTTATCAGCGAACAAGTTCTTCTTGCTGATAGCTGATAGCTGACGGCTGAGAGCTTCACGGGGTGAGGATTTTGCGGCAGAGGCGGATAAGGCGAGTGTGGGGAATCGTCTGCTCAGCGTTTAGCATGACCAATTCACCCTCGCGGAAGCTGCTGTAGAACCAGCGCGCCAACAGGCTCAAGTGTTCCCAGGGCGGAACCGCCGGATCGAATTCGGCACCATACCCCCGCGGGTAAATAGGCGAGGGCGTGGAAGTGCGCGGGGGCGCGGGACTCTGCCCTCTCGCATCGACAGTCCTGACAGCAGCGGGCGGATGGGGCGACGGCAGCAAAGGGGGTTTGGTGGGAGATACAGGCGGCGAGTCGCCCGCGAGGGAATCCAGCAAGTTATGGAGTTGCTGGTCAAGGGGGACAGGCGAGGGCACGTTCTCGTCCAGCGAAAGCAAGGCGGGTCCGCGCAATTCGCCCCGCCACACGCGGAAGAAGAGCACGCTCTTCTCTTCCGCGCCCTTCTGCATTACCAGCGCGTGAAGCTCACGCAGGTTGCGCGCCAGTTCGGATTTCTGGCGCAACACTCCGTTGACTTTCTCGACCTTGGCATGGATCTTCGCCGCCTGTTCGAATTGGAGCGTTTCCGACGCCCGGGTGCGCTCCTCCGCGAGCGCACGGAGCAGCGAGTGGCCCTGCGCATCCAGGAATTCCACCACACGCCCCACCTCACGCTGGTATTCGTCATCGGTGCAACCGGCAAAGCAGGGCGCAAGACACATCTTCATCTGCGAGTATATACAACCGGGGTGGGAAGGGTCGGGGTCTAGATCCTCGACGCAGCGGCGGATCTTGAAGAAGTCGAGGAATTCCGCCGCAAAACGCTCGGCGGCAGCTTGCGAAGGAAAAGGGCCGTAGTAGTAAGCCCCATCTTTCAGCAGTCGCCGAGTGGGATAACAGCGCGGGAAGCGGTTGCGCAAGTTGAGCTTGAGAAGGGCCGGAGGTTTAAGGCGTAGCCGGAAACGGTATTGCCGGGGGTAATACTGTTTGTTCAGAAGATAATTCAGCCATTGAGCCTCAAAGGCAGACCCGACAACCTGCCACTCAACCCGGCGAGCGAATCCCCGCAAGTTGAACATCCGCGAGATTTCCCGCTTTGGGGACAACAGCCGGCTCAAGCGCCGGCGAAGGTCCCGCGTGCGCGTGAGGTATGGCGGGGAAGCAACTCCGGAGTCAGACGGGAAAAGTGCAAAAACCGCGGGGCGCGAGGGGAAAGACTCGAAGAAAGATTCCGGCTCGTTGTTCGGATCGAATGGCGCGGAGCATTGAAGTCTCATTTCCCTCACCGGCTAATTCGGGTTCTAGTGTAGCGCGTCCAACGCTTCTTTACATTTGGGAGGCTGGCGCGGAGCACAAGTGTCATTCCGACCCTGACCCCGAGCGAAGTGAGGGGGAAGGGGAGGAATCTCGCCCCGATTCTTTCTTCCCAGGAAGCGCCGCCACAGCCAGAGCGAGATTCCTCTCCCGCGACCGCGGGATCGGAATGACACAAACTTTACCCTTCAGCGGATTTCCAATGCCGGGCGACGTCAAATCCGATACTCGTGTAGCCCCCTTGCGCTCGCCTGTCCGCCGACGCCTTTCGACTCGCGAATTTGACTTCGATTCCACGCAAAAGGCGGTTTTTTGGCCCCATTTTTGGGTTTGATTTGGGTTCTTTTGCATCAAAAACCAGTTCGTTTTTGGCCCAGAAAAACGCTAACTCCTTTCTTTTAAACAAATCCTTAGGTTCGTTCCCACTATTTAGTATCTTTTTTTCATTTTCCGCGCCTTTTTCCCCCTTGCCAAGTCCCTTTGGCGTTGCCTTGCCGCGTCCGCTTGCCCGCGCGCTCCTGCGACAACTAGAATAGGCTACCATGAGTCGGATCGCCTGTCAAGTGCAAAGCGCGAGCTTTATTCTGATCCCAGGGATGATCTGGGGGCATCGTCGCAGCCCCGGGGCGGCTCTTCCAGCCTTCCGCGCAGTGAGGTGAGGCACGAATGTGAGAGCTTATGCGCCTCCCGCAGAGGCCCCATTTCTGACAGGTTGCTGAAAAAGGGTGTAGCGGCGGCTTCACGCCGCCAGTCCGGGTTGAGGGCACTGAGGTTATGGCGGGGTAAACCCGCCGCTACAGCGCCTCCGACCCCTTTTTCAGCAACCTGCTAAGCCGAGGCCCTGACCGGCGGCGCAAGGCGTAAGCTGCCACGAGGAGCATGGACCTATCCGCCTATTGGTTGTGGGAAGGGCTGTTACCAACAGTTATGCAGCGACCCTGGCCTGCGACCATTCTCCGGGAAGACGACTTTTCAGGCCGAATCCTAGATGCGGAGCGCAACTGTCCTGCCATCAGTAACGTGCAACGAATCAAGCTGACCGGGACAGTTCCGCAATGTGTGGGTGTTAGTCGCCGAAAACGCCGAGGCAGTCGATGCGGCTCGCACGGCAAACGGGCAATAAGAAGCCTGCTTCAACTTCCGGGTTTTGCAAACCACGCACCCTGGTGGCGAGAAATCGCGATACTGCGGTGGGAGCCTAGCTCGATCTCTCCAGAGAGCTCGTGCTGAGGCGAATCGTCTCCCCGCCTCGCCCAGCAGCTTCGGAAACGGCAGATAGGCGCTTCCGGCTGTAGCTAGGAGCCGCGCATCTCCCGGCGTTCCCCTCGAGTTCTCCTGAACCCTTCCTATTTTCGCATTCCCCAAAAAAGGACTTGACAG
>JBEKIZ010000138.1:0-9487 GCA_050011515.1 Terriglobia bacterium
TGTTGTCTCCGCCTTGGACAACCTCGGCAAGGGCGCGGCGGGCCAGGCGGTCCAGAATATGAATCTCATGTTCGGATTCCCGCAGGAACTGGGGCTGGTATGAAGCTGGTGGTAAAAATCGGTGGACAGGTGGCGGAGGATCCAAAGGGACGGAGGAGGCTGGCCCGGCAAATTGTGGAACTGCGGCGCGCCGGCCACGCCGTGGTGGTGGTCCACGGCGGTGGGAAAACGCTCACCCGGACTCTGGACCGTCTGGGCATCGCCACGGAATTCCACCAGGGAATGCGCGTGACGGACGCTGCCACGCGCGATGTTGCTCTGATGGTTCTCGCGGGCATCGTGAATAAGCAGTGGGTGGCAGAGTTCGCAGCGCTCGGCCAGCCGGCGCTGGGCATCTGTGGCGGCGACGCGGGGCTGGTCTACGCAAAGAAAATATCTTTGGGGTCCAACGGCCAGAAGAAAGACCTGGGTTACGTCGGGCGGCCCCACAAGATCCGGACCAGCGTCCTCGAGATGGCCTTGCGGGAAGGCCTTGTCCCCGTGGTGGCCAGCCTGGGGCTCGGGTCGCGGGGAGAATTCCTGAACATCAACGCCGATGACTTGGCGGCGGCCCTCGCCGTGGCTCTCCAGGCGGACCGGCTCCTCTACCTCACCGAATCGGGTGGAGTCTGGGACGCCGAGCGGCGCTTGCTGCCGCTGGTGAAGTTGGGTGAGATATCCAGCCTGATCAGGAAAGGCATCGTGCGTGACGGGATGATTCCAAAACTCCTTGCGTGCTCACGCCTGCTCCGCAAGCAGGTTGGAGAAGTTGACATCCTCTCCGCGGACGGGCCACATGCGCTGCTCCGAGCCATTGAGAATGGGCAGCATGGTGGGACCAGGATTGTGAAAAACGCATGAACTTCGACGAGATTGCACAGCTTGAGAAACAATTCTTGATCCCCACGTACGACCGTTTGCCGATCTTGGCGGTGCGGGGCGAGGGCTGCTATCTCTACGACGATCGAGGCAGGAAGTACCTCGATTTCCTGGGCGGGCTGGCCGTGAATTCTCTCGGCTACGCGCACCCGGAAGTCCTCGCCGTTCTACGGGACGAAGCCGAGACGCTCCTGCACGTTTCCAATTTGCTTTACCACCCTTATCAAGCGCCACTCGCGAAGAAACTCACTTCCCTGGCCGGGCTTGATCGGGCCTTCTTCGCCAACTCCGGCACGGAAGCCATTGAAGGGGCGCTTAAGCTGGTCCGCGCCTACGCTCGCCAGCATCAGGAACCCTTCCTGCGGGACGAAATCCTGGCGCTTGAAAACTCTTTCCATGGAAGAACGTTTGGGGCGCTCTCCGCGACCTGGCCTGAAAAGTACCGCAAGCCGTTTGGGCCCCTGGTTCCGGGCGTCCGGTTCGTCCGGCTGAATGACGCCGGCCACTTACGGGAAAGCTTCACACCGCGAGTGGCGGCGCTGCTGCTGGAGGTGATCCAGGGTGAGGGCGGCGTCGTGGAGCTCAGCGAGGAATTCCTCAAGGCTGCTGAAGAACTCTGCCGAACGCACCATGCCCTGTTGATTTGTGACGAAATCCAGTGCGGGCTGGGACGCACCGGGCGATTCTTTGCATTCACGAAGTTTGGACTACAGCCGGATATTGTGGTGGTTGCCAAGCCCTTGGCGGCGGGTCTGCCCCTGGCAGCCATCCTGGCTCGTGAAGAAGTGGCGCAGGCTTTCTCTCCCGGCATGCATGGCACAACGTTTGGCGGCGGGCCACTCCAATGCCGCCTGGCCCTGAAAGTTCTCGAGATTCTCGAACGCCCCGGGTTTCTCGAGCACGTTCGCGCAGTCGGCGCTTACTTCCGGGCCCAACTCGAGGAACTCCGCGACGAATTCGCGGTGATTCAGGAAGTCCGCGGCGACGGCTTGATGCTGGCGGCCGAACTCCTCGTTCCAGGTAGGGGTGTGGTCCGGCAGGCGCTCGAGGCGGGAGCGATTTTGAACTGCACTCAGGAGAAAGTGCTGCGCTTCCTTCCGCCGCTGATCGTCGAGCGACGCCACGTGGATGAATTTATTAAGGTCTTAAGGCCGATTCTGGCAGCCCTTACGCCAGCGGCGGCTAGCAAGGGGGTGAGCGCATGACGCCGGGCCTGAGTGTCGTCGAAAAACAAGAGAAGCTGAGTGTGAGCGATCTGCTTGCCGATCGTGACCTTTCGCCCCGCGACCTGCGCCTGATCTTCGAGCTGGCGGAACGCGTCAAGGCTTCGCCCGGGGCCTATGCGCAGGCGCTCTTGGGCAAGCAACTGGCGCTCATCTTTGAGAAGCCATCCCTGCGCACCCGCGTCACTTTTGAAGTTGGGATGACGAGCATGGGAGGTTTTGGTGTTTACCTGGATCACGCTAAACCGCGGCTGGGTGAACGCGAAGCCGTCAAGGACATTGCCCGCAATCTCGAGCGCTGGGTCGATGGGATTGTGGCGCGCACCTTCTTGCACGAGTCGGTGTTGGAGTTGGCGAACAACGCTTCGATTCCGGTCGTGAACGCGCTCACCGACCTCTTTCATCCCTGCCAGGCGCTGGCCGATCTTTACACGCTGAGGGAGAAGTTTGGCACGCTTGCAGGGCTGAAACTGGCCTTCGTGGGTGACGGAAACAATGTGTGCCATTCCTTGATGATCACCGGCGCGAAACTTGGCGTCTCGGTGCGCGTGGCGACACCTCCGGGCTATGAGCCCAAACCTGAAATCGTCGCCGAGGCGAAGGCGCTGGCGGCAGCGATGGGGGCGACAGTGGACCTTTTCAACAACCCGCTCGAGGCCGTGGCAGGCGCTCGGGCGATATACACCGATGTCTGGGCGAGTATGGGCCAGGAGCACGCCGTGCACCTGCGCGAGCAGGTGTTTGCGCCTTATCGCGTCACGGAAGAGTTGATGGCGGTGGCCGACCCTGCGGCGGTGTTTATGCATTGCCTGCCGGCGCATCGAGGTCATGAGGTTAACAACGAGGTCATTGATTCCGCACGGTCGGTGGTTTTCGATCAAGCGGAAAACCGGCTGCATGTCCAAAAGGCCCTGTTGATTCTGCTTTTGCAGAGGTAGGGCCGAGCGGCGCTCGGCCCCCAGGGCGGACGCCGTCCGCCCCTACCGGAGTGGAGGGAATGGAACTTTGAACATCCGAAAAGCTGAGTTGCAGGATGTGCCTGCACTCTTCAAACTGATTAGCCGTTACGTGCTGAAACGGATCTTGCTTCCGCGGCCTCTAACGAATCTCTACGAAGACGTTTGGGAATTCACCGTCGCAGAAGAGAAGGGAAAGCTTCTCGGGTGTGGCGCACTCAAGTTCTACAACCAGGAGCTCGCTGAGATGCGTTCGCTGTGCGTTGATGAGCGGCTCAACTCAAAGGGCGTGGGGAGGAAGCTCACGGAGGCGCTGTTGGATGAAGCCGAACGCTACGGGCTGAAAACGGTATTCGCCCTGACCGTCGTCCCGGCCTTCTTTGAAAAGCTGGGCTTCCAAATGGTGCCGCGCGAGAGATTTCCGGTTAAGGTCTTTGAGGACTGCCTGGGCTGTCCCAAATATTCATGTTGTGATGAGGTTGCGGTAAGCTACGAATTGGCCTGGCGGCGCACGGAAGAGGTTGAGGTCCCCTTAGAAGCTATCGACGCAGTGAGCTGACGCGATAATCGCTCACACGGATTCGATAGACTGGCGCCTCGGCATGCAGCTTCTTGACGCCGACTGGGAAGGGATTTTCCGCCAGTTGATCGGTGTGCCGCCGCAGTCGTTGTTGGACGGGTCTGTCAAGAGCGGAAAAATCCCGCTGCGCACGCGGGCTAAACTGAATGGAAAAGAGCATCAGGGAGACGCCTTAAAGGCCCAGCTCCGACTTTACTTTTTCCCAGGGAATGAGGCGGCCTGGCTTCTTCATGATCCGCCGAGCCTCTTCTAAATCCAGCCGGTCTTCAAGAGCCTCGAGCGTCTTCAAATCTTCCACCGAGACGACGGCGGCAACATCCTTGCCGTGACGGTGGATGACGGTGCGTTCGCCCGCAAAGTTTGCCCGGTTAACCGCCTCTGCGAACGCCGCCAGTACCTGGCCGGCATTAAGCCGTCGAGCCATATAGGCAACCTCCTTCGTACAGATTGTACAAGCTTCAGTCCCAGGCGACGAAGTTAATGAGGTGTGTATGCGTTTGAAGAACCTTGCAATCGCAATAGCGCTCGTCATTGTTTGCGCGCTGGACGTACTGGCCGGGAGCCCGCCGACCATGCGCCTGGATTATTTCCACACCGGCAACGCCACCCAGGAGTTGTTCAGCGTCGACCGCGTGGTTATCGAACCTCTACCTTGGCCGGGGAATCCCTCGAAACCCATCGACACCACGAACCGCGGCGTGTACTACTTCGAAGTGAAGGACCCCAGCAGCCAGCGCGTGTTGTACTCACGCGGTTTCTCATCCATCTACGGCGAATGGGTAACTACGGAAGAAGCGAAAAGGGCGAACCGCACTTTCCATGAGTCCCTTCGCTTCCCCGCCCCGGAAGGTCCGGTTCAAATCGTCGTCAAAAAGCGCGACGCGCAGAATACTTTCCGTGAGGTCTGGTCAACAAACATCGATCCCCATGATAAGTACATCGACACGTCAAAGCCTGCCTCCCCGGGGCGCGTGCTGGCCATAGAAAGAAACGGCGATCCCGCGCTGAAGCTGGATTTGCTGTTTCTGGGTGAGGGCTATACGGCGGCCGAGCTGGATAAATGTGAGAAAGATGTGCGCCGGCTCGCCGAAGGTGTCTTCACCTTCTCGCCCTTCAAAGAGCGCCGCAAGGATTTCAACGTCTGGGCGATCTGCTCGCCTTCTCCTGACTCGGGTGTATCGCATCCGTCGGCGGGCGTCCACCGCAACACCCTTTTCGGTTCGCAGTTTGATGTTTTCGGCACCGAGCGTTACGCCCTGTCGTTCGATAATCGCGCTATTCGCAGCGTGGCATCGTTTGCCCCCTATGACGTGATGGGGATTGTGATGAACTCAAAGGAGTATGGGAACGGAGGCATCTTTGGGCTCTACGCCACGGTCAGCATTGATTATCCGTCCGCCATTCGCGTGTTCGTTCATGAATTCGGACACCACTTCGCGGACCTTGGGGATGAGTACTACTTCAACGCGAACGTCGCTTATGCGCCTGCCAGCACCCGCCTCGAGCCGTGGCAGCCCAACATTACCGCCCTCCTCGACCCCCAGCATCTGAAGTGGAAGGCTCTCGTGG
Organism: Terriglobia bacterium; assembly: GCA_050011515.1. Lineage (GTDB taxonomy): Bacteria > Acidobacteriota > Terriglobia > UBA7540 > UBA7540 > CAVROP01. Next base: position 5,247 of record JBEKIZ010000138.1, read on the forward strand.
CTCCCGACACGCCGATTCCCACTCCCTGGCCGAAGGATTGTTACGAGAGCAGTATTCGAGATTCGCAAAGCCGGATCCAGCAGATGCGCTCAGAAGGCCGCCCCGTTGCCGAGATCGACGAATTCCGGCGCCAAGCGCGCGAAACACAAGAGCACTGCCTGTCCGATGGGCCCTACGCGAATAAGGTGGGCGCGTTCGAAGGCGCGATGTATGAAACTAAAGGCTACTATAGGCCTCAGCAGCGCTGCATCATGCTTTCCGGAACGGGGTTCTGCGCCGTTTGCCAACACGCCATCGAGGAAATCATCGACCTCTACTCCCGCCCATAAGGTGTATTATCAGCAAGGGCGCGCGGGCCGGGGCCAAATCTGGGTCTGAGCCGCAGTCGCCCTGAGGCGATGGGACACGTCAGTGCGAGTACTGGCAATCGACTTTGGCATGAGGCGGATGGGTATGGCGGTTTCGGATGCTTTGGGCATCACCGCCCAGGGGCTTACGACTCTTCAGCGCACACGCCTGGAGGATGACCTGCAAAAGATCCAGGAACTGACGGAAGAATATTCAACCGAGCGAGTAATCGTGGGAAATCCCCTCGGGCACGGCGGAGGCGAGACCACGATGTCTCGACACGCCGCGGAGTTCGCGGAAAAGCTGCGCCGGCGAGTGAACTGCCCCGTCGATCTCTGGGACGAACGATTGACCAGTGTCGAAGCTAACCGCGCTCTTCGCGAAACGGGTTTGAGCCTTGGCAAACGCCAACGAGCGGTGGATCGCGTGGCGGCGACTCTTCTCCTGCAAAGCTACCTGGACTTCCTTTCCAACGAGCGAAGCCGTAACGCCGGGGCGGCGCCATGAGATGGCGGCTTCTCCTCCTGGTCTTTGGGGCAGCGGCGGCGGGGCTGCTTTGGTTAGCTTCCGATTTGCTTTCGCCTTATCGTGGATACTCCGGGAACATGTTGCTCGTCATTGAACCCGGGTCGCGGGCCTCCCAAGTCGCGGATTTGCTGATTGCTCGTGGAGTGCTGAGGCATCGCCTGCCGTTTTTGGCCCGTTACTGGGCTGGTCGTCCCCGTCACGTATTGCGAGCCGGTGAATACCTCTTTGACCGCCCGCTTCGTCCCCTCGATGTTTACCGAAGACTGGTCCAGGGTGATGTTTTCCTTCATCCCGTAGTCATCCCCGAGGGCTCGGACCGCTTTGACATCGCGCGGATTCTCAATCTGCGGCTTGGCATCGATCCCGTGCAGTTCTTCGAAGTCACTCAGCAAACGGTGGCGATACGCGATCTCGATCCCAGGGCGCCCTCGCTGGAGGGTTATCTCTTTCCTGACACGTACCGGTTCCCTCGCGGCGTCAGTGCCGCGACCGTTGTCGTCACGATGCTGGCGCGCTTCCGCCGCATCGTGGGCACGAGGTTAGCGAATGAGCGGCCTTCGTCGGCCGGCTGGCATGAGGTTATGACCCTGGCCTCGCTCGTCGAAAAGGAGACACCTGAGGCGTCGGAACGTCCCCTCATCGCTGGGGTCTTCGAGAGGAGGCTTGAAAGGGGTATGCCCTTGCAGTCCGATCCCACGGTGGCCTATGCGGCGCGACTGGACTATCGCCCGATAGGCCCTATTACCCAAAGCGACCTCGGATTCGATTCACCCTACAACACCTACCGCCACTCCGGACTTCCACCCGGGCCCATTGCGAACCCGGGGGAAGCCTCAATCCGGGCGGTATTTCAGCCGGCAGACGGGGACGCGCTCTATTTCGTCGCCAACAATCATGGCGGGCACGTCTTCGCCCGGACTCTTGCCGAACATCAACGCAACGTGTCACGATATCGCAGGGAAAAGGCGGCGCTGCTTCGCAACCAGCCGAAGACGGTCAGCGGAGATTCGAAGTCACCCGCCCGCGAAGCAAGCACGCGCGCCGCCCAGGCGCAGAAACGTGCCAGGAACACCCAGCAAGAAGCAAATCATCCTTGAATACTGTCGGGCGAAGGCACTCGAACGAATCGGGGCCGAGGAAATCCGCGCCCTCGAGAATGAGTTGCGCGGCCGGCTGGGATCAAACCTCAGAACTTCGCCGTCTTACATTGCCAGCGTTCTACGCGAGGCGGGGAAAATCGTTGAGTACCACGACCGCTTCACCGCTCCATCTATGGAGGAGCCTTATGCGAGCCGTCTTCGCAACCTACTTCAATTCCACGACTTCGAAAGCGCGGAGGCTTCGCTCAGAAAACTTGACGAGGTCTACCGGGAATACCGCGAGGCCTCGGACCGGATCGGGACGGGCCTGGTCCGCTCTCTGCTTCAGAAGGGAAAGTTGCGCGCCGGGAGTTTGGCGGCGAACCCGCGAGTGAGTTCGGACAAGCGAGCGGAAAAACAGGAGATCGCGACATGGTTCCGCATTTGGCTGGAAACGCCGGATCTGTTTTTCGACTGGTTGGAGCTACGCAAGGCCTCAGAAGAGTTTCGGCGATTGTTTAGGGAAATGAGTGCGAAGGGTTAGCAGGTTGCCGAAGAAAAGTACTGGCATGTCATTTTAAGTGTAGAACTCAGGACTCGGGAGTCAGGAGGAAAACGGCAGGCGGTCGGCGGGAAATAAACTTGAATTGATGTAAAGTTCGTTACGGGCGGGCTTTCCTGTGAGCCAGGATAAGTCCATTGCCCCCGCGCCCCTCCCCTGGCGGGAACAAACCAGCCACTCGGGCCGCAGACCTGAGGGCTTGCGCCGTCCTGTGCTTGCCGACAACTCTTCGCCCAAGTGGAACAAGAAGGAACCGCAACCACTTTGGACTCTATCTTAGGCCTTACGGTTTGCGAGAATTGGCCTCAATCTGCTGGAGAATCTTCAAGATTTTGTCGGTCCTGCGAATGTAAATCGTCGGAAAATACACTGCTATCGCTGCGATGACAAACAGGCAACCAATCACCCACATCATATATTGCACCATATTGTTTTTTGAACCTCCTTCTGCGTTAGAATATGGCTGCTGATGACACGTTAACACAAATCTCCGTTTTGGCCTTCCAGCGGCTCCGAGTATACACCCAATCGTGTCCCAGCGAACCCGTTGATTTCCTGTTTCGCGCCAGGATTGTCCCAGCCGCGCCCAACTGGCCTATCGGGGTCCTGGGAAAATGCTACCACGGCTTCTGGCAGTATTTCTTTCAGACACCGCTGCGCGGCGGGGCCCGAAGAGGGCGGATTCTCGAGGTGCTGAGGGAAAACGCCAAGACTCTTCGCTTCGAGTGACAGAGGGAACGAGATACTTCGGGGCCTGGGGCGCAGGATGAAAGTGTGCTGGCCATTGGCAGTGCTCGCTGAAGTCGTGTTAGAAGAAAACAAGGCCCGCTTGGGGAAGCGGGCCTGGGAAAGGAAGAAACCTGGAGATGATCGGTTGTTACCTCTTCTTCTTAGCCTTTTTCTTTGCTGGCATGTCTTCCCCCTCCTGTGTGGGTGTCGTTTAGATTTGCCGTGGACGGCCAAGAATTGTGGCCAACCAGGCCGACACCACAATATGTAGTAGCACGCGGCCCGTTTGTCAAGAGAAATCTGCACTTTTTATTTGCTCGGGCAAAAACCCGAACCGGAGTCTTAGGCCGGAGGTGGCGGGCGGGCTCGTGCTTAGCTCTTCGTGAAGCCGGGCCGGCTTGGAAAGCCGCGGCGAAAGGTGTTGTGGTAACGTCCTAAAAGTGCGTTGCGGGATAGAAAACCTTTTCGAGGATACCGTTTGGTTGACCTAAGCATCCTCCGAACTCGCAGTGCTACCAGCTCGAGAAGTATTCCGGGGCGTTTCCGCGCTTCCACTTGATATTGCAACCTAAGCTTGGCGTCTGATTACTGGGCACCGGGCGTCCCGCTAAGACCGCGTCGAGGGCCGCGCGGAGGTCAGCACCGGTGACTGGGCGCCCGTTGCCGGGCCGACTGTCATCAAACTGCCCCCGATAGACGAGGCAGCGATCCCGATCGAAGAGGTAGAAGTCAGGCGTGCAGGCGGCTCGATACGCTTTGGCCACTTCCTGACTCTCATCGGACAGATACGGGAAGGTATAGCCGACCTGTTTGATCTCTTCGGCCATTTTCTCCGGCCCGTCGTCCGGGTAGCTCTCGATGTCGTTGGAGTTGATCCCGACGACACCTACCCCTTGCGCCTGGTACTCCTTGGCGAGTTCGGCGAAGCGGGACCGGATGTGCTTTACATAAGGGCAGTGGTTGCACATGAACACTACCAGAAAGGCTGGCGCATC
>JBEKIZ010000139.1:0-9410 GCA_050011515.1 Terriglobia bacterium
CGGTTCAATCGGGAGAGTATATCGAGAATCTCTTCGGCAGAGTGCGCGTCCAGGTCGCCCGTGGGTTCATCGGCCATGAGCAGCGTGGGGTCGGTAACAATGGCGCGCGCAATCGCCACCCGTTGTTCCTGACCGCCGGAGAGTTGTCGAGGAAAGTGGTGGATGCGCTCTTCCAGACCGACAAGTTTCAAGGCGGCGCTAACGTGCTCTCTTCGTGCTTGCGAAGAGAGCTTCGTGAGCAGCAAGGGTAATTCGACGTTCTCGAAGGCAGTAAGAACCGGAATCAGGTTAAAAGTCTGGAACACAAAACCAACGTGCACGTTTCGCCATGCCGCCAAGCGGTCCTCGCTCATGCTCGCCACGTCTTCGCCCAGGACGCGCAGTTGCCCTTGGGTGGGGCGATCGATTCCGGCGATAATATTCAGAAGGGTTGTTTTTCCGGATCCCGAGGGGCCCATCAGGCAGAGAAACTCGCCCTCCACAACGGTCAGATTCACGTCTTCCAGCGCTGCGACCTCGAAAGAATCTCGCCGGAAAATCTTGGAAAGCCCTTTAGTTTCCACTACAGCATTAGACATGGCGCGTCCTTTGGCAGAGTTGTGAGTGGTCAGTAGTCAGTGGTCAGCCGTCCCGCCACGGCGGGCCCGGCCCGCACACGGTTCGCTGGGGCGGGGCGCTTTTCTTCTGACTTCCGACTCCTGACTCCTGAATCCTGCTCTTCTCCCTAGCCCCCGCTTTTCACCCTAACCCGCTGGCCGGGAGTCAAAGCATCAGCTCCTCGCACGACAATCCGCTCGTTGGGTGAAAGCCCATCAAGAACTTCGACGCGGTCGCCGAGGTCCCGCCCCACCTGGATCTCGCGAAGCCTGGCATGCGAACCATCGATGACGAACACAACCGTCTTGCCGTCCTTTTGAGTCATGGCAGGGCGGGGAATAGTGATGATCTCGCGGACGGATTGCTTCTGGCTTTCCGCCGGCGCCAGGAACGACACGTGGGCGTTCATCTCCGGGCGCAAGTAAGCGTCGGGATGCAGGATTTTGACCCGGACTTCGATGGTGGCTTTCTGCCGGTTGGCCTCGGGTGCAATTTCCGCCACCACTCCCTGGTACACCCGGTCGGGGTAAGCGTCTGCCGTTACGCTGCATTGCTGGGCTGGCGAAATGCGGGAAAAGTCGTTCTGATTGATGTCGAGCTGGGCCTGGAGGTCATTCAGATCCGCAACCGAGGCGACCGAAGCCTTGACCCCGCCGGTTCCGCCGAAGGTCATGGTGGAGACCATTTCACCCTTTTCGACCAGGCGCTCCAGCACCGTGCCGGTGACGGGCGCGCGGATGAGGGTGGAATCAAGCATGGTTTGCGCGTACTCGACGGCGGCCTGGGCCTGAGCGACCTGGGCTCGAGCATATTCAATCTCTTCGATGCGCGGGCCGATTTTCACCAGTTCGTAGTTCTTGCGAGCGCTTTCGAGCTGGTTCCGGGTCACATCGTACTGCATCTGTGCGGCATCGAGCTGTGACTGCGACGTGATCTCTTGCCGGAACATTTCTTTGCTGCGTTTGAGGGTGATGTCGGCGTTCAGGAAATTGGCCTGTGCCTGCTCCATGGCGGCCTTGGCAGCGTCGATCTCCTGCGGGCGCGAACCGGTTTCCAGTTGCCTGAGCCGGGCCTTCAAAACCGCCACGTTGGCCTGTGCCTCCTTGAGTTGAGCGACGAACTCCGCGTCTTCCAAGCGCACGATCACCTGGCCCTCGCGAACCCGGTCCCCCTTTTCAACGCCCACCCAAGCCACTTTTCCCACCACCTTGGAGCTGACGTCGATGGGATGATGGGCCACGATGTATCCGCCAGCGGTCAAAACCGCGTTCCCCGTGGCGGCGCCCTGTTCCAGCGCCGGCCGCTCGACCTCAACCTCAGCCGCGTTGCCGAAGAGGCGCGAGACCGCCAGCCCTGCGCCTGCCAGCAATACCACCGCCGCCACGGCGTACAGGAGCGGACCGCGGTTTCCTTTGTCTTTTTGGTCGAGCGCGTCTTTCTGAGACCGGTCGATTTGCAAGACGCGCAAGTCCTTTGATGCCGGCTCGACTGGGGCCATATTCTCGCTCGCTCCTGCGGGGGGATCCGTGGATTGCCCCTTTATCGTCGTAGCGGCGAGTTTACCTCGCCACGTGGCGGCATAAAGCCGCCTCTACATCAAACTGACCCACTAATCCTCTACACAGACCGTAACGCGGTTACGATGTTTTCATGCGCGGCCCGCCAGGCGGGGAAAAAGCCGCCCAGGAAGCCCATGAAGACCGCAAAGATCATACCGCTCAGCAGCAACGATGGGGTCACGCGAAAGTTGAACGCCACTTCACTAAAGGTTGCAAAATTGGTGGTTCCCGTGGTCAGGCCGTTGACCGGCAGGGCCAGCACGCAGCCCAGCGCGCCGCCCAGCGCCGCGATGAGCACCGACTCGAGGACGAAGGAGAAGAGGATGCTTCCCCGCGAGTAGCCCAGAACCCGAAGCGTGCCGATTTCCTTGGTGCGGCGCGCCACCGCAGCGTACATGGTATTCATGGCTGCAAAGGACGCCCCCACCGCCATCAAAACTGCAATGAACAGTCCCAGGGCTTTGATGGGAGCCGCAAAGCGAGTCTGGCTCTCATAGTACTCGCGCTCGGTCTGAGGTTTCAGGTGCAGGCGGCGATCGTTGGCGATCTGGTCACGCAGGTTGGCAACGCTGCTCGAGTCGGCTGCCCGCACCATCACGCTTGAATACCCGTCACGGTCAAAGTCTGTACCCAGGTCATTCACATCCGTCCAGATTTCTGAGTCGTACGCGGTGTTGCCCACATCAAAAATGCCCACCACGGTCCAATAGCCCTTGGCGAATTTTAGTTTGTCCCCGAGGCCGCAGTTCTGAAACCGGCCGGCAATCTTCTTACTGGCGATGACTTCCCTGAGGCCGGACTTGAAGAAGCGGCCCTCCACGATCTTAAACTCCGGTCGAAGCGTGGGACCATCCGGGCCCAAACCGCGAATCGTCACGTTGGACCCTTGCGTCTCACCACGGCGTGGAAGGTTGATGAGGATAATCGACTCCGGGGAGACCCACGGCTCTCCCTTATCCGTTTTGGCGATGCCGTGGAGGTACTTGATCACCTGGAGCGAGTCGCGGGTGACCGAACTGGTGGATTCTGACTGCGCCCCTTCCCGCATGATGAGGACGTTCAGGGGTTGTCCCGTAGCTGACAGGGAAGTCTGAAGTCCTTGGGCAAGCGCCATGAGCACCACAAACACGGCGACCGTGAGCGTGATGCTGAAAGCCGTCATGAGCGTGGTCGTCCTGCGAACGATCAGATTCCGTGCGTTGTATTTCAGCGGGATCGCCATAAATCGTTTCCCTTATCAGCCCGTAAAACGAAGCGCCTCGGCGATGTTGATTCTCGCCGCCCGGTAGGCCGGCCAGCTCGAGGAGAGAAAGGCCAAGACGACGGATAGCGCCATACAGAATAGAAAAGTCTCCGGCCTCATCCTCATGTCGGCCCAGACCAATGACCCGATCTTCCTGAGGGCCATCGCATCATAGAGCAATTTGGCTCCTCCCACCCCAACCAGCGCCCCGCCCACCGTCAGGATCAACGATTCTCCCACGAAAAGAGCCAAAATATGACGGGAAGTGAATCCCAGGCTGCGCATTACGGCCGCCTCTGTCACTCGTTCCCGGACAGACATCGCCACGGAGTTGGTCACAATGAGCAGGACAGCGAACGTGACGGCGGCGCCGATCATGAGAATGATGCCGCGAACGTTTCCGAGCATGGAGATGAATCCGAGCAGGAAGGTTCCCTCCGCTTCGGTCTTGGTTTCTGAATCAGTATCCCGGAAAGTCTGGTCAATGGCCTGCCCGACGCGCGCGGCGATCTCGGGACGTTCAACCCGAATCCAGTAGAGACCAACCTGGTTGAATTTTCCCATGGCCTCGGTCAAGTAGTCATAATGAAAATAGAACTGGTCGTCGGGCCCGCCCGTGAACGTTCCGCGCAAGACAAGTTCAGGAGCGATTCCGTAAGGACTCCCCATCAAAGTTATCCGGTCTCCAATTTTCCAGTGGAACTTCTCGATCAACTGACGGCCGGCCACCGCCGCCACTCGCTCGCGTTTGAACGCCTCCAGTTGGTCGGGAGCGATTCGGGCCATATCCAGCACGTCGAACAACGTGTTGGCGTCGATGGCGAAATTCGCGAAGGTATTAGCGGGGTCTTTCCAATATCCTCCAAACCAGTTCATCGGAGTGACGGCCACCACCCCAGGCACAGCTTTGATTCTCTGCCCGTAACTCGCCGGCATCATGAAGGTGATGCCACTCAGCCGGCGTACCATCATTCGAGGGCTCCTTTCCTCGCCCTCAAAGGGTTTTCCGAGCGCGGTGTAAACAATGGCCAGTGACGATAACAGGAAAAGGGAAACGGCCACACTCGAGGCGGTGAGTATGGTCCGGCGCTTGTTGCGGAGCAGGTTTCTAAGTCCTAGTCGCCACATATTCAGTTCACTCCAGCAATCCTGTCGCGTCCTGGGCCGAGCGAGGTAAGCCCGCGCGCAGGCAGCACTGATCGCACGGAACAAGAATCGCCTGCGATGCGCCCGCGATGCTCCCCATGTTCAGCCGGAGCGCAAATGATATCGCACACTCAAACACTTCTATCATAACATGCGAGTCACCACGAATGGGTTGCACAGGAAGGATTCAGGAGTCAGGATTCAGGATTCAGGGAAGGCCTTTTCTGAAACCTGACACCTGAGACCTGTTTTCTTCACCCCGTATACCGGAGTGCATCTGCAATGCTCATGCGGGAAGCGCGGTAGGCGGGAAGCAGGGTGCTGGACAGGCCGATACCGATGGCCACACTCAAGACGACTCCCACCGTGACCACATCCACCTGGATGTAAATGGCCATGGCTCCCCCGACTCGATATCCCCCGATAAGAGCGAAGGCGGTTCCCGCCAGCAGGCAGCCGACGAGCGCGCCGGCCACGGAGACCGTCAGACCCTCAGCAGCTAGGAGTGCCAACAAATGCCTCGGCTGGAATCCCAGAACTCGCAGGATCGCCAACTCGGCGGTGCGTTCACGGATCGACATCCCCATGGTGTTTGCCACCACCAGCAGGATCGCGAAGACCATGGCCGCCGAAATGCTCAGCACGATCAGCTTGACGTTGCCTATCATGGCCAGGAAGTCGAGCACCCACTGTCCCATGGGTTGCGTGCGTGTTTCCATCTCGCCGTTGCGAAATTGTTTGTCGATGGTCTGCATCAGGCGTGGGACGTCTTCCTCCGTCCGGGCGCGCACCAAAAAGGCTCCGGCTTTGTCCAGGCGGCCCTGCGCTTCGTTCAAGTAGTCCCAGTGGAACCCCAGCAATGATTCATCCTCAGAGGTATAGATGGCGCGCAGAATCAAATCCAGATCGACGTGGTATCCGGGGCTTCGCAAGTGAATCCGGTCGCCCAGTTTCCAACCGTATTTGAGGGCTGTTCGGCGTCCAGCCAGAGCCCCCGTCTTTTCTCGAATGTAAGCGGCGCGCTGATCCTCAGGCACATGCCACTCCGTGTAAACCTTGAGAAAAGTGGCGGGATCGGCGGCCAGCGCGAACATAAAGTCGTCCCGGGCGCCATACAGGCCGTCCACCATGTTGACCGGCGTTATGGCCCCGACTCCGGGCAGGCGCACGATGCGCTCACCGTAACTCAGCGGCAAGGGAATCATCAACGAGGTGCGCGGCGAAACCGTCAGTAGCAGACGCCAGTCGCTAGGCATGATGGGATTTTCAAAATAACGATAAGTGGCGCAGAACGCCGTCAACAGAGTGATCGAGGTGGCGATGCTCAGGAACGTCAGGATCGTCCGGCGACGATTGCGAAGGAGGTTCTTGATGACCAACTGGCTACGCGTCATGGGTCTCGGTTAATTCTACGCGCAAAGCCAGGGAAAGTTCAGAGGGAAGTTAACCGGAGGGACCTTCTGGCCTTATCCCGTGTAGCGCAGCGCCTCCGCAATGCTCATGCGCGAAGCGCGGTAAGCGGGAACCAGGGTACTCAAAAGGCTGGTGAGGATTGCAACGCCTAATGCAGACAGGCCGCCCGTGAGGCCGATTTCAAGGTTAACAAGCAGCAGGCCGCCCCCGAGGGCGTAGCCGGCCACGGCTCGGCAGATTAGCCATGCGGCCACACAGCCGCAGGAAGCCCCCACCAGCGAGATGACAAGAGATTCAGCCGTGAGCACGGTCAACAGGGTGTTGGTGGAGAAGCCCAGCGCGCGGAGAACGGCAAGCTCTGTGGTGCGCTCGCGGATGGACATGGCCATCGTATTCGCCACGGTGAGCAAAACTGCAAATACCACAGCCCCGGAGATGCTTACCAGAATCAACCTCACATTGCCGAGCCACGAGATAAAGTTCAAGACAACTTGTTTGACGGTTTGGGTGCGGGTCTGGACCGTTTCTTCCCGAAACTGCGCATCGACGGTTTTCATCAAGGACGGCATGTCGTCGGCTGAGTTGGCCAGGATCCAGAACAGGTCGGTCACGTTCGGACTTCCCAGGACGTCGTTCAGGTAATCCCAGTGAAAGACCAGGTAGGATTGCTCCTCATTGGAATCGTAGATGCCCCGGAGAATCAAATCGACGCCAACGCCGAAATAGGCTGGGCTGCTCACATGGATGTGGTCGCCGACCTTCCAGCCGTATTTGTTCGCCGTGCTGCGCCCCGCAATCGCCGCCACTTTCTCATGCATGAACTGCTCCTTCTCCAGCGGCGACAATTGCCAGTTGGGAAAGAAAGTAAACAGGATTTGCGGATCGAGGCCGAATGTGGCGATCATCGTATTTTCGTTCCTGTATCGAGCGTCGAACCAGAAGACCTGGGTTACGGCGCGCACACCTTCCAGCCGTTCGATGCGGCTTCGGTAACTGACAGGCATAGGTTGGAGTGGGGAAGCGCTTGCCATCACCACCAGGACAAGGTGTGAGCGCTCGGTCGTCGAGGCCGGAGGAGACTCCAGGAACCGATAGGCAGCGAGGAAGATTATAAGAAGAGCGATCGAAACCGCTACGCTCGCCGCCGTCAGCAGAGATCTGCGCCGATTACGGACGGCGTTGCGGAGGACTAACCTGGCTAGGGACATAAAGCAGAGCCACGAAAATCCCGGCTGCCCCACAGGTTAGCACAGCTTGTACTTTCCCAAAAAGGCTATTCGTTCAGCCAACATATCGCAGCGCCTCAGCAATGCTCATGCGCGAAGCGCGCAAGGCGGGGAGCGTAGCGCTCGCGATGCCCACCCCCGCCGAGATTCCGAGGCCCAGCGCCACGGTTCCGTAGTTCACGCCGAAATCCGCGAGGAAGCCGCCCTGATTCATAACGTAACCCGTGGCAATGTAAAACCCAAAACCGGCGGCCAAACCGAGCAGCCCTCCCAGAAAAGTCACCACCATGCGCGTCACCTTCATCCACGGGCGCGAAGCTGAAGAGCCGGCGAAGAGCATCCAGGTTCCGTATGCTGCCAGCAGCGCCACGCCCAGCGCGTAGAACAGGCCGAACGTTCTCCCCTTCGTTGAAGTGATATGGATGAAGCCATAAGTCGTCTTGGCCCCGACGGCGCCGAGAATACCTCCCAGCAGCGCGATGGCCACCGACTCGCCCACCAGCAAATAAAGGATCGAGCTCTGGCGGAAACCCAGGGTCTTCAAAATTGCCACTTCTCCGGTGCGTTCGCGAATTGACATCGCCATGGTATTTCCCGCCACCAGCAGGATGGTGAAAACCACGATCAGACAGATGGCGTTCAACAGCAATTTGATGTTTCCCAGCATGGACACGAAACTGAGGTTGAAGGCCTTCTCCGTTTCTGTCTTGGTCTCGGCGTCGGTGTTTCGAAACATGCCGTCAATCTTCTCCGCCAAGCGAGGAATATCCTCCGCAGTGGCGGCCTTCACATAGAACGACCCCGTGCGCCCCGGGCGGCCCAGGGACTCATCGAAGTAATCCCAGTGGAAATAAATCGCGCGTTCCACTGAGACGTCTTCGGGGTCGGTATAGACGGCGCGAATGATAAACTCCAGATCCACCGGGTATATCGTTCCCTTTAGAGTTATACGGTCGCCCAATTTCCAACCGTACTTTTCCATGAGCTTCTTGCCCACCAGAGCCGCCATCCGCTCTTGCTTCCATGCGGCGAGCTGGTCACGAGGGATTACGAGTTCGTCGGCGATCTTTTCAAAGTCTTCAACATCCGTGGGAAAGTTCGCGAAGAAGTTGCTGGGGTCGGCATAGTATCCGCCGAACCAATCCATCGACTCGACGTATTTCACTCCCGGCAGGGCCGCGATGCGCTGTTTGTAGGCGACGGGCATGGACTCGGTCAAAGCAGTGGCGCGGTGGACCACCAAGCGAAGATTCGAACTGTTTGACTGGCCTGTGGTCTCGAGGTTGTGTAAGACAGCTCGCAGGGTGCTAACCAGAAAGATGGAGACGGTGATGCTCAGGATGGTCAGTGCCGTCCGGCGCGGGTTCCGGACTGTGTTCTTCAAGATGAGCCGGACAATCTTCATCGCGGTTCTCCTGTTGGACAAACCCCGCCTCAAGCCTTCCCAACGCCCAGGCAATCCTCAGCGCTGCTCCGGGTCTATGCGGAAGAAAGTTGAGGCGAATCCACCCTGCAAGAATAAGATTCTATCATGGAAACCAAGCCTACGGATTGGGCTGGGGAGTGTGAGACAATGACAGGTTTTCATTGCCCCGCCGCGGCGGGTCGATTGACGAACTGGAAAGGTCCGCTCCTCGTTGAGGCCTACCAGGAGCCGCAGAAGCTCGGAACGGGTCGGGTGGCACATCGCTGGTCTATCTCGGCGACTTGGCCATAAAGGGCTCACGGCTTCCAGCTAACATGCTTGTTTTCAACAACATTCCCGCTCTCGACGCGTAACTACCTTTGTTTTCTATAATATTCCCGCTTTGCCCCCGCCTGTATTAGGCCGACCCGTTGTTTTCATAGACATTCCCGCATTGCTCGTTCAATTTTGAAAAGTCCTTTTTCTGTTTTTCCTCTGAGAGCTGACTGTTTGTCCGCATCAAACCAGGAAGCTTTTCCGGGCTTTTCGCCCCGCTTGGGGCACCTTCGAGAGTAGACTGGGGGATCGGGGTAGCATAGCAGCCAAGTCTTCCCAGGAAGCCATGACCGCTTTCATGGCTTCAACTCACTATTCTAGCCTATCTTCTTCCCCTTGTCAAGAGACGCGGTGTCCGCTCAGCAGCTTCGGAATCCCCATGATAGAAAGTGCTGAATCGCGGTTTGGGACGCATTTGACAGTCAATGGTGATCTCACGGCGAAGCGGCACCTATTTTCCGAACCTATTTTTTCTCTATTTGCCG
>JBEKIZ010000140.1:0-9239 GCA_050011515.1 Terriglobia bacterium
AGGGCGTCCGGGAATCGCTGGAAAACCAGACCATGGAAATGGCGAAGTCCGCCGCCAAGTTTTTTGACGAGCATCTGCGGCACCCCAACGGACTCCCTGTGGAATGTGTGATCTCTGACACCTGCATCGGCGGTGTGGCGGAGGCAGCGGAGGCCGCGGATAAGTTTGCGCGCCAGGGTGTGGGACTTTCTCTTACCGTCTCGCCCTGTTGGTGCTACGGTTCGGAGACCATGGATATGGATCCCCTGACGCCCAAAGCGGTCTGGGGCTTCAACGGTACCGAGCGGCCCGGCGCGGTCTACCTGGCAGCAGTGTTGGCGGGGCACAATCAGAAAGGACTGCCCGCATTCGGCATTTATGGAAAGGACGTGCAGGACGCAGGTGATAAGAGCATCCCGAGGGATGTCCAGGAAAAGCTCCTGCGCTTCGCCAAAGCCGGGCTGGCAGCGGCGGAAATGAAAGGCAAGTCCTATCTTTCACTCGGCTCCGTTTCCATGGGCATTGCGGGTTCTACGGTTGACCCGGCCTTCTTTCAGAACTATCTGGGAATGCGCAATGAGTATGTGGATATGTCGGAATTCCTCCGGCGGATCGACGAAAAAATCTATGACCAGGAAGAGTACAAACGCGCCTATGAATGGGTCAAGGCGAACTGCCCCGAAGGAAAGGATCATAACGTTCCGGAAATGCCGCGGGCCAAGAAGGACGCCGACTGGCACACCGTGGTGAAGATGACCCTGATCGCACGCGACCTGATGGTTGGGAATGGCAGGCTGGCGGAGATAGGATTTGGCGAAGAGGCTCTTGGACACAACGCAATTCTGGCCGGGTTCCAGGGTCAGCGGCAATGGACGGACCACTTCCCCAATGGGGACTTCATGGAGGCAATCCTCAATTCCTCCTTCGATTGGAACGGCATCCGGGAGGCTTTTGTCTTCGCCACCGAGAACGATGCGCTCAACGGCGCCGCCATGCTGTTCGGGCATCTGCTGACCGACACGGCACAGATCTTCGCTGACGTGCGCACGTTCTGGAGTCCGGAAGCGGTCAAACGCGTCACCGGAAAGAGTCTGACGGGAACGGCCAGCGGAGGCATCATCCACCTGATCAACTCCGGCGCGGCCACCCTCGATGCCACGGGCGAACAGATGAAGGATGGCGAGAGGGTCCTGAAGCCGTACTGGGAGATCACTGCGGAGGAAGTCGGGCGATGCTTGGGCGCCACACAGTGGAGCCCGGCAAGCCTGGGTTACTTCCGTGGAGGAGGTTTCTCTTCCTGCTTCGCGACCAAGGGTGAGATGCCCGTGACCATGTCCCGCATCAACCTGATTCAGGACCTGGGGCCGGTGTTGCAAATTGCCGAAGGCTACACCGTGGAGTTGCCCAACGCAGTCCACGACGTGCTGAATCTTCGGACGGATCCTACGTGGCCCACCACTTGGTTTGCTCCTACGCTCACGGGTGAAGGTCCCTTCCACGATGTCTATTCTGTGATGAACAACTGGGGCGCTAACCACGGCGCCATCAGCTATGGCCACATCGGCGACCTGCTGATCTCCCTGGCTTCGCTCCTGCGCATCCCTGTCTGCATGCACAACGTACCGGCGGAGCGGGTCTTCCGCCCCAGCGCCTGGACGGCCTTCGGCGCTCAGGACCCGCAGGGAGCGGATTATCGCGCTTGCGCCACCTTTGGTCCCGTGTACGGCAAGAAGTAAGGCCGCAGAAGTAGGGGCGGTTCGCGAACCGCCCCTACTTCGCTCAGCCGATTAACTTCTCCAGGTATTGCTTTTCCTTCCGAATGTCGTCGATTTGCCGGGGACCGGAAATCTCCCTTTCAATAGTAAGAGGTCCGTCGTAACCGAGCTCCTTCAGGCGCGGAATGAGCATGGGGAAATTCGCCTTCCCTTGGCCGATGGGGACTTCTTCGCCCAAATTTTTCGGGTCAGTGGGAAAGAGCCCGTCCTTAGCGTGGATGCCGCGCACGAGCTTGCCGATCACGTCCAGCGCATCGAGCGGGTTCCCTTTGCCGTAAAGGATCAGGTTGGCGGTGTCCAGGTTGACGAACTGGTTGTCGAGTCCCACGTCGGTAATGGCCCTGAGCAAGGTTATGGGGGTTTCCTGCCCCGTCTCATACAGCATCATCTGGCCGTTCGCCTTGAGATGAGTCGCGACTTCGCGAAGGGCTTCCAGAGTCTCCTTGTAGAGAGGGTCGTTGGGATTCTCGGGAATGAATCCAAAGTGCGTGTGAAGGGCTGGAAGCCCCAGTTTCTTGGCGAAATCGGAAGCTTGCTTGAGGTGGGCGATTCGCTGCGGGCGGTATTGCCGGGGTACCAAACCAATCGTCAGCGGGCCCTGGTAGAAGTCGTAAATTTGGGGTCCTGGGCCATTGGTATTGAGGGCTGTGACCTCGATATTGAACTTCCGCGCCGCCTCCCGGATGCCCTCCAGCATTGCGTTGGAGAGATCCTCCGTCGAAACCTGGCAGGTTGGGATTCCAAGGTCATGTACTTTTTGCAACGCCTTATCGGGGTCTTTTCCCATACCCACAATCAAGCCCAGGCGCATGCCTTTTTGGGCGGGGGCAGCGGGGAGTCCGTGCATCAGCCCAACAGTCCCCGCAGCGGCGGAAACTTTCAGGAAATCGCGTCGGTCGAGTGTTTGCATTGATGGTTACCTCGTGAAACAGGATTCAGGAGTCAGGATTCAGGACTCAGAACCCAGTTGTCAGGTGAGAAACCGGGCCCTCGAGGCTGAAGCGATTTCAGACTTTGGATTTTGGATTGAGCCCATCTACCACCTGCTATCGACCGTCAGTCTCCTGAACCCTGACTCCTGCATCCCGACCCCTGAATCCTGTCTTGTTGACAACTTCTGAGCGTAGAGCATAGTATCCAATTTTGGGCGGAATTGCTCGGGATTAACAATATGAGACAGGCATACCTGGATTGCTTTTCTGGCATTAGTGGGGACATGTTTGTCGGTGCATTGGTGGACCTGGGCTTGCCGCTGGACCGGCTGTTTGCCGAACTGAGGAAGATTCCACTGGGCTTTTACGAGTTCAAGCGCACGCGCGCGGTGCGGGGAAATCTGGTGGGAACCCGGATCGAGATCCGCGTCCCGGCGGAGCAGCCCAGCCGGAAGCTTGGGAGCATCACGGAACTGATTGTGCAGAGCGCACTGTCGGAAAGCGTCAAACAACGCGTCCTGGAGGTTTTTAACCGCTTGGCGGAGGCGGAAGGAAAGCTGCACAACATGCCACCCACAGAAGTGCACTTCCACGAGATTGGCGCGGTGGATTCGATTCTCGACATCGTGGGAACCTGTGTCGGGCTCGAGCTCCTCGATCTTTCTGCGCTCACATGTTCGCCGGTGAATGTGGGCAGCGGATGCGTGTGGGCGGCGCACGGTTCGTTGCCGGTTCCGGCTCCCGCCTCTCTCGAATTGCTCAAGGACGTCCCCATCTATTCTTCGGGTGTCGGGGGAGAACTGGTGACTCCAACCGGGGCGGCGCTCATCACCACGCTGGCCGCGAGCTTTGGACCCATCCCGGCAATGAAAGTGGAGCGCATTGGATACGGCGCTGGAGCAAGGGAAATTCCGGGGCAGCCGAACCTGGCGCGCTTGCTGGTGGGGCAGAGCGCTGAGGTCGTGACGACACGGGACGGCTTTCCCGGGGATGATGTGGTTTCGGTCATTGAGGCCAACCTGGACGACATGAGCCCGCAGCTTTACGGCTTTTTCGTTGACCAGGCTCTGGCCGCAGGCGCGCTGGACGTGACTTGCACTCCCATCCAGATGAAGAAAAACCGCCCGGGAATCCTGGTGAGTGTGCTTTGCGCTCCTCAGACCAGCGACGCACTGGCCCAACTGCTCTTCGAGCAGACTACGACTATCGGCGTGCGTATTTACGAGGCGCGGCGTAAGGTTCTCGACCGCGAACTCATCAGCGTGGAGACGCCTTACGGTGCAGTCAAGGTCAAGGTGGCCAGGCGGGACGGGAAAGCGCTGAATGTCGCGCCGGAATATGAAGATTGCCAGCGCTTGGCGACGGAGAAGGGCGTTCCACTCAAGCAGGTGATCATTGCGGCGCAAGCAGCCTACCTGCAAGGGGGCAAGAAGCCGGAGGTCGAACCCTCCCCCGAAACCACGGCCAGGGCGCCAGAGGCCGAAGCCCCCGCCGAGCTAGTAACCCCGGATGGCGAGGGCGAGAAGGCGACGGGCGCATGAAAGAGTTCTACATCACCACACCTATTTACTATCCCAACGCCAGGCCGCATGTGGGGTCGGCTTATACCACCATCGTCTGTGACGTGCTGGCACGCTACAAGCGCATGTGCGGTTACGACGTGGCTTTTCTCACCGGCACGGACGAGCATGGTGAAAAGCTCGAACGCGCGGCAGCCGCCGCGGGCGTAACGCCCCAGGAGTTCGTCGATGAGAAGCGCGAGCTGTTTATCGAACTCTGGAAGAAGCTCGGCATCGACAACCTCCGGTTCGTTTACACGGGTCAGCCGGATCACGTCACGTCGGTGCATAGGATGCTTATCGGGGCGAAGAATTACCCGCTCCGCTACTGTGTTCGTTGCTGTCTTTATGTGCATGGCATCGAACCAGTCGACTGCCCGCAGTGCAAGCAGTCGTTGGAGCCGAGGGATGTAATCTACAAGGCACAGTATCAGGGCCGCTACTGCGTCTCAGACGAGCGTTACATTTCCGATGGCTCCGACCCGGTGAACTGCGACATCTGCGGCCGCCCGGCAGAACTGATTAGCGAAGAGAATTACTTCTTCAGGCTGTCGGCGTTCGGTCCGACCAAGCCCGATGGCGACGATGGCCCTCATCTGTCGCTTTACCGCGACAACCCAAACTTCGTGCAGCCGAGCTACCGCATGAACGAAGTCAAGAGCTTCGTGAGGAGCGGACTGCGGGATATTTCTGTGAGCCGCAAACGCATTAAGTGGGGCATTCCTTTCCCCCTTGATGCAGAGCGTAACGACCCAGAGCAGGTCGTATACGTCTGGTACGACGCGCTTACCAGCTATCTCACTGGCATTGGGTATGCGCAAGACGAAAACGGCGGCCCGGATTTTCAAAAGTACTGGCTGCACACCGACGGGCCGGGTGAAGTCGTGCACATGATCGGCAAAGACATCCTGCGCTTCCACGCCGTCTATTGGCCCGCGTTCCTGATGGCGGCCGGCCTGCCGCTGCCCAAGACCGTCTTTGCGCACGGATGGATTTATTACGAGCAAGATAAGATGTCGAAGTCGAAGGGCAACGTGGTCTATCCCGAGCCCATCGTCGACGCGCTCGACTCCTTCGGCGCTCCCGGAAACGACGCGCTGCGCTATTACCTGCTGCGCGAAGCTCCGTTTGGGCAGGATACGAGCTTTTCGTACGACGGGTTGATTGACCGATACAACTTCGAGCTGGCGAACGACCTCGGTAACCTGGCGAGCCGTATTGTGACGATGCTCAACCGATACTCTGCAGCACGCGTCCCCGAGCCCAGCGGCCTAGTCCCGGGATCAGAGGAGGCCGGGCTAAAAGCTAAGTTCTTCGAATCCCTGCCACTGTTTGCAGCGATACATGGAGAAGTTGAATTCTGCAGAAAACACTTCGATAACTTTGAGCTGCACCTTGCCGTGGAAGAGTTATGTCTTCTCATTTCTTATGTGAACCACTACCTCAGCCAGCGGCAGCCGTGGGCACTCGCGTCGTCAGCCAAGTCCGAAGATCAGGATGTATTGCGTCTAGTCCTGTATACGGCTGCAGACCTGTTGCGTACGATCAGCGTGCTCCTGTCTCCCCTCATTCCCCAGAGCTCCCAGCGCCTCTGGGGGCAACTCGGCTGCGAAGGCAACGTAACAGACCAGCGATTGGACGAACTCAAGTGGGGTCAACTGAAGCCCGGCACCAAAGTCGGCAAACCCGAACCCATTTTCCCGCGCCTGGATAAAGAAAAAACGCTGGCGAAGCTCGAGGAACTCGCTGAGCGCGACCGCGAGCGCGGCAAGTCAACGGTAGGGGCGCTTCGCGAAGCGCCCCTACAAGCCAACCTTGCCGAAGCCGACCCCAACCGAAACAAACCCAAGGAGGCATTCATACCCGTGCAAACAGAGAAAAAACCCGAAGCCGCGCCCGAACACCAAATCCCCAGCCCCCAGTCCCCAGCCCCCAGCCCCGCGCTGATTTCCATCGAGGATTTCGCCAAGGTAGACATGAGAGTAGGCGAAGTGAAAGCCGCCGAGCGCGTTCCTGGCGCTTCAAAACTCTTGAAGCTGATGGTGGATATCGGCACGGAAGTCCGCCAGCTTGTGGCCGGACTGGCTGAATACTATCAGCCCGAAAACCTGATTGGAATGAAAGTCGTGGTGGTCACCAATCTCCAGCCGCGCAAACTTCGCGGGGTGGAATCGAACGGCATGATCGTTGCGGCTTCGGCCGGCGAGCCTGGCCGACCCGTCCTAGTGACCTTCAAGGAAGAGGTAGCGAACGGAGCGAGGTTGAGGTAGGTGTCAGGTGCCAGGTGTCGGGTGTCAGGGGAAAACCAGGGGTCGGGTGCCGGAAGACAGGTTTCAGGTGCCAGGAACCTGATGACTGGCTTCACGGGGTAAGGATAAACGGATGAGCATCAAGAGCTATCGCGACCTGAAGGTGTGGCAGAAGGCGATGGATCTTGTGGTGGAGAGCTATAAGGTTGTGAACCTCCTCCCTAAGAACGAGGTCTATAGCCTGGCAACACAGATTCAGAGAGCAGCAGTCTCAATTCCAGCCAACATTGCAGAGGGGCATGGCAGGGAACATTTGGGAGACTACCTCCATCATCTCTCTTGCGCCAATGGTTCTCTGATGGAACTGGAGACACATTTCCTTATTGCGAGCAGGCTCTCATACATTACCGAAGCGCAATTGCAGTCGGTTTTAGATAACGCGGCCGAATTGGGCCGGATGCTGGCCGGGCTGATTAGCAAGCTGAAAGCCCGACATGCAAGCCCTGACACCTGACACCTGG
Organism: Terriglobia bacterium; assembly: GCA_050011515.1. Classification (GTDB taxonomy): domain Bacteria; phylum Acidobacteriota; class Terriglobia; order UBA7540; family UBA7540; genus CAVROP01. The sequence goes on from JBEKIZ010000140.1 coordinate 7,016, forward strand.
CACCCGACACCTATGTTCGTTGACTCTCACGCCCATCTGGACGATCCGGGCTTCGATGCTGACCGCGAGGCGGTGATCGAACGGGCCCGCGCCGCCGGCGTGCGCTATCTCTTGGCGGTGGGAGGCGGCACCGGACCGGATAACGTGGAGGCGCCCGTCGCCCTTGCCGAGTGTCATGAGTGGATTTACGCCACGGTGGGCGTTCACCCGCACGACGCGAGACATTTCGCGGAACATCACGCCGAGCAAATCCGCAAACTGGCGCAACATCCCAAGGTAGTGGCCATTGGTGAAATTGGCCTCGACTACTATCACGACCACTCCCCTCCTGAGATTCAGAAGCTGACCCTCATCCGGCAATTGGAATTGGCCCGGGAAGCAAGACTTCCCATCGTCATTCATTGCCGCGATGCCTGGGCGGACCTCGCGGAGATTATTCAGGCCCACTGGGAATCGAGCGGGCTCGGCGGCATCCTACATTGCTTCTCGGGCGACCGGCAAGATGCTCTGAAGTTTCTCAATTGGGGATTCCAGATTTCGTTTGCGGGCAACGTGACGTACAAGAAGGCGGAGAACCTCCGCGAGGCGGCGCGGGCGATTCCACTGGACCGTTTGTTGACAGAAACCGATTGCCCCTACCTGGCCCCGGTTCCACACCGGGGTAAGCGCAATGAGCCGGCCTTTGTGATCGAAGTTGCCCGGACGCTGGCCGCGCTCCGAAACCTGAGCGTAGAAGAGTTCGGAGAAATAGTGGTCCGGAACTTCGAGCGGTTTTTCGCGCTAGACAGCCAATAGTTATGCCTTTCAACTGCTGGAAGTGCCGCGAGAAGATTGCGTATCCATCCGGAAGCCGTGTGGGCACGCTCGACGTCTGCCCCAAGTGCGACGCCGACTTGCATGCCTGCCGCAATTGCCAATTCTACGACCCCGGCAAACATAATCAGTGCGCGGAAACCCAGGCCGAATGGGTCCGCGATAAAGAAGCCGCCAACTACTGCCGCTACTTCCAACCTAACCCAACCCTCCTGGCTAGCGCGGATCGCCCCGCCTCCAAGGCCGACGACGCCAAGAAGAAGTTCGACTCGCTGTTCAAGATTTGAGGGACTGGTGTTGAGGCACGGCGCCTTGCACGGAAACTACGACAGCGTGTGGTTTCTCTGATCGACTCGTTCCGATTGCAGATTCAAGATTCCGGATTCAAGATTCCAGATTCAAGGGGCGCGCGGTGCGTTACGAACGGTTTGAGCAACTTCCGGTGTGGCAAGCCAGTGTCGAACTGGCTCTGGCGGCCTACGGCATGACCGCCCAGGCGGCCTTCCGGCGTCAGCGCAGTCTGCGTGACCAGCTTGAGCGTGCCGCGCTTTCCGTTTCGAACAACATCGCGGAAGGGTTCGAAAGGGGAACGAATCAGGAATTGCTCACCTTCCTGTATATCGCTCGCGGCTCGGCGGGAGAGACACGCTCGATGCTGTGCCTGCTCGAACGCATGCCTGCTTTCAGCAATCTGGAATCCGAAATCTTGAATCTGAAATCCAAAATCGAAAGCATTTCCAGGCAGCTCGGCGCCTGGATTCGCACGCTGCGGGATTCCGAGTTGAAGGGTCAGCGCTACGTTACAGAGAAAACGCGCCGGGTGACCCAAGCCCGCCAGGAACGCGAGGATTTCCTGAGGAAATTGGAGCAGATTCGGAAGGGGAGTGCCTCAGGTGCAGAAAAGCCTTGAGATGAGTCCGCCTGTTTTCTTGAATCTGGAATTTGTGATCTCCGATTCCGCACCCGCCTCGACTCCAAGGCCGTAGACCCCAAGAAGGGGTTCGACTCGCTGTTTAGAGGTTAGCTGCGTTGCCAAGCTGCACTAGCGCTCCGCCTCTTCAAGTTGGTTGCGGCCAGAAGCGCAAGCAGCCCTGTTCCCATTTCGCACAGGCTAAGCCACGTCAAACCCACCGGCTTTTTCGAAGGCATGGGCGACGCGCAGGAGCCTTGCCTCGTCGAAGTGCCTAGCGAGAAGTTGCATGCCCACCGGAAGGTGTGGTTCCCCTTTGGTCTTTCCGCACGGAACGGAAATGCCCGGGATGCCGGCCAGGCTGGCGGTAACGGTGTAGATATCGGCGAGATACATTTGCAAGGGGTCGTCCATACGCTCGCCGAGCTTGAAGGCGGGGATGGGGGAGGTTGGGGTGACGATCACGTCCACCTCGTCAAATGCTTCCAGAAAATCCCTGGT
>JBEKIZ010000141.1:0-9226 GCA_050011515.1 Terriglobia bacterium
CCCGATCGGCAGCGAGGCTGTGCGACTGAATACCCTCAGCGAGGCAATCGAATATCCGCCGGCCAAGAACCCCCCAATGAAAACAAGGAAAACGACTTCGGGGAACTGTATGACATCCCTTGAGTTTGCCATCTGCGCACCAGATCAGTTGCCGAAAGGTACCGTGCTTCCTGCCGCCAAGCCTTCGGGAAACGACCCCATCGCAAACTACCTTTGGCATTTGAGCCAAGCTTACAAAAACAAACTGTACATCGTTCTCTACTCCACCAAGGGAGCTGGTCTGCTGCGGGAGACAGCGATCCTGTATTGGATTCAAGAGGGGGATTCGTGGAAGTTGGCAGCCTTCAAAGGCACGAATTGGTAAATCCCCGCTATTCCCTCACAGACTGATGTGCCCGTCGCATGGGCGGTTAGCGGCCGCGTGGTAGCCCTTGTCCTGGGCTTCTTCTTGCGTCATGTACTCGCCTTCCTTTGTCTTCCCGTACCACCGCGTCCCGGGGCAATGGTAAGTCCCGGAGTTCGTGTTGACCCAAACTCTTACATCGGGATTACCCCGTGTGGCGGCTGTTTGAGCCTTGGACTCGGGGTTTTGCCCATCTGGCTTGAGCATCAGATTGGCATCCAACAGGTATGCCAGCCTGACTCCGGCCTTCTCCAACTGAAGTTCGATCACCGCGTTCGCTTGTTGCTCATACGCGGGAGTAATCGGGGCTGGATTGTCGTTGCTGAGATTTCCGTAAGCAACCGTTTGAGCCAGCCGGTGCCCTTCCATCACCCAATCCTCGATGCTCCCTTTCTGCCATTCAGCCTGGTCCCGGGGTGTTATTCGGTTCTCCAACTCCGCCGCGAATGCCGCTGGGTTGCGGTTGGTGTGTTGAAGCAGGCCCGTGTCCCACACCCAATGAAGATTATCGGGATGACCGTCAAACATCACCTGGCGCGTGTTGCCGCCCTTGTCGCCATTGTCTTCATCATGCAACGGCTGGTGCAAGTCGCCGACGAAATGAATCACGAATTTCAGGGCCTGCGCCTTGGCGTCTTTGTCGGCGTTCGGGTCTTTCAGGACGGTGAGGAATTGTTCCGTCTTGACGATTACGCAATCACCGTTAGGGCACTCGCGGGCCAAGTCGATCTTGGAATCCGCAAGGGGGATGTCGATGTAATGCCATGGGCCAGTCTCGCGGCGGTCCTTGCGGTACTCGTCAGCCCACACTGAGGCTTCTTCGGGGCTCTCGGGACTGAGCAGCTCCCGCATGTGAGTTGCCGTCTCCGGGCGCATGTAATGCTCCGCCAGAATCACTATGATTTGATGGCCTTCACGACCCCAGGCGAAAGCCCCTTGCGGTGTCGCCAGGATAACCGCAAGGTAAGCCACCGAACGGCAAATTGTTGAGGCTCCAACACGCATTTAACTCTTCTCCACCACTGGAATGCGTTACCTTCTAGGAAGCCAACTGACGGTTCTAACTCCCATTTCCCCTAGAGTCCGTCTGCCGGACTTCGGTGGGGCACTGTCAGCAAACAACTTCCAGGAAATTACGATTGCCTCAATGCACTGTTCAGCGATACCTGGCGCTGGTGGTTGCACAAAGTCTTCCCTCTTGCCCCCGGCTGGCTGCCACATCCGGGTGGTCACGTAACACATAACATTGAAGCTTGTTTCCATTTCAGGATAGATCGGGTACTGCAGTTCCCAAAACCAAGTGCGCCAGTGGGTGGATCGAGCCTGGACTGTCTGGGTAACCCCCCTTTCGGTCGAGAAGGAACCGTAGTCGCCGGTGGTGACCACGCAGCAATTGTTCGCCTTGATTCGACCGATATTTGCAAGTGTCCATTCGATGGTCAGCCCCAATTGCTGATGCGCCCCTTGAGCGTTAACTGCGACGGTCGAGATTTTGACGTTCTTGACGACCACATCGGGATGCTTGGCTCGGTTGCGAATGTCCTCGATCAGTCTGTGGGACGCTGGTTGTGATGTGCCTCCAAGCCTGATCGATCAATTTCGTTGAGGCGTTGCCCAGGAATTTCGCAGCTTCACGGATGTGGGGAATCCTTTCGGGCTTGAATCCCATGAGCCTCGCGCACGTTGCATCCGCGGCTACAGGATCATCTGAAAGCACAATGCTGTGGAGCGGCCGGGAGGTCCCGGCAAGAGGACCGTTTCCTTCCATTGCCGCGATGCCATCAGCGATGACGAAATGAATCGGCACCGTCGCGCAGATGTCGAGGATACTCTGCTGGATTCCGCTCCAGTGCAGGATGTTCTTGGGCCAGCCGTACTTTGTGCCTGGGACAACGCCAAACATGTTCTTCATGCTTAGCGTGACACCCGACCAGTGATGGGTTTTCACCTTAGGCATGGAAACGACGAAGTCATGGCTGAGCACTGTGCGTGGGAGAAAAAGATGGCCCAGGGCAGTGTAGTTTGCACACAACTTGATCTTGGCCAACTCATCGCGGTTCAGATCAATAAAGGGAATATGCTGTTTGGTGAGATCGTCTTGGAACCGACTTTCAAAAAGTACAAGTTGCGTGTCCCTCTGGTGCCCCGGGCCTTCAGCCACGGTGACAGAGAGAGCACCAAGCCGCCTGAAGCACTCCGCGGCGGCAGTGACCAGAACGGGATGGGAATTGATATCGACGCCCGATACGAAGTCCACAATATTTGGCTTTAGCAGGACTGACTTTCCACCGATATTGAGATCAAATAACCGAAGAGCACTCATCAAGGTCCATTCAAGCCGTTCCGAATACTCGTCCGCACGCACGATGGCGACGCGTGAACGGGCGGGTCGCCGGACTCGGTTGTATTTGGGAAGGAAAAAGGGAGCCGCAGTCGCGGCTCCCGCTACAAGTCCGACAGAACCGGCTAACAAGCTTCTTCTTGTCATGCGATCACCTTGAAAACGTTGCCTTCGACCAGGCAATCAATGGCCAGGATCACAGCGGCCAGGGTGGCAGAATCCGCGAGGAAGCCTTTATCGCTGAGAGCACAGAGGCGAGCAAGCAAACCCTCGACGGGCCGGCCGTAGGCATCAAGAGCCAGGATGGACCAGGCCAAGCTCCAAGGCGCGGAGCAGGTCCCCGTCCTGCGCTCAAGCCAATCAAGACCGGAGGCTATGGCGCCGTTGCTCTGTTCTCCGCCCAGGGCGAGCAAGGCGATGGCTGTGGCATCCAGATGTGGTGCCAGAGGAACTCCGTAAACCACACCGTTTCCAGCATTCCAGCCTCCGGTAGGGCAAGCGCGATCCAGCAACATCTCTTCGCCACGGCGGATTCGGAAGTTGACGCGGTCTGGCTTACAGCAAACGAATGCCTGCTTCAGTGCAATCATTGACAGGGCTGTGGGAATGACCCAACTGCAAGTTCCAGGCTGCCACGGCCAGCCGAACTTGTTGGGGTCAAAGCGGACGTGAGTATCCGTGGTCGCAAACTTCCATCTCCAAAGCCAGTGTGATTCTCTTCCTTTCAATCTCAGCAGCCATTCGACTCCGCGCTCTGTTTGAAGTGCCATCTCGCCGTTGTTGATGAGCGCGATCACGGCCAAGGCCGTCAGACCTGAACCCTCAGAGTCGTCGCCGCTGAACGCCGGCCAGCTTCCGTTTGGATTCTGCATTCCGAGCAAAAACTCAAGGCCGAGTGCGCGGGCAAGATTGGAATCCCATCGCAGAGCCAGCATAGCAAGACACGTCGGTTCGAGCGCGCCCTGACTTGTCGAGGAACAATAGCTCCAGCCTCCACCGGAAAGTTCCTGTTTGACGAGGGCATTCTTTAGCTCGGCTCGCAGCGCGGTGTCTATCATGGCTTGGTTGTAAGGGAAGATGTAAAGGCAGTCAAACGAGCGCCCCTGCTACAGGCTCGAGAGTAGTTTGGGCACTGGGCGAACAGGACGATAGAGCTTTGAATACTACCCATTGCCGGAGCATTAGGGCGCGCGAAGACGCTCTGGCAGGTGGTTCTCACATTTGTCGACCGGTGAAAAAAATTGTGTATTGCCTCCTTGGATGCTACGCAAGCCCGAGCCTCAAGTAGGCAGCGGCGAGGGTGGGCCCCCACGGCCAAACGGCGGTCGGCCATGCTCCTCATGTCCCGCCACGGGTTCTTCGATCTCATCCCTCTGCCTTCGGAACCGCTCCTTCTTCGTCGGCTTTGCCCAGAATTTCGGAGCCTTCCAACTGTTCCGATGTGCACCTGCGCTATCGCGCTTATTTTATCCCATGAAAGATATCTGCCCGTTTGATGGTCTTGTTTTACCATATGCCGACATTGTAAAATAAGGCTGGTGGAGTTGGCTGCTTAGATTCGTGCTGTAAAATGAGCAGCGAAACACTGTCTGCATGTTATGCGTGCTGGAACTTATGTAAAACAAGCAACCGGTTACCAGGCCTTCATCCCTGCTCCGTTGCCGCCTGACCCACCCATCGAAATCGATGTGGAATTGGGCCGGCTCACGTCGGAAGCAGATCGAGCCCTGGGCCGACTGGACGGAGTCGCGACCGTTCTCCCGAATCCTGACCTCTTCGTCTCCATGTATGTCCGGCAGGAGGCAGTGCTGAGTTCGCAAATCGAGGGCACCCAAAGCACCCTTGAAGACGTTCTCCAATTTGAAGTGGATGCGAAGGGGCGGGAATTCCCGAAAGACATCCAGGAAGTCGTCAACTACGTGCGCGCTATGAATTACGGCCTGGAACGCCTGAAGACCCTGCCCTTGAGCCTACGGCTAATCCGCGAAATCCATGGCAAGTTGCTCGAAGGGGTCCGTGGCTCGCACCGTACCCCAGGCGAGTTTCGTACCAGTCAGAACTGGATTGGCCCACAGGGATGCACACTCAGTGCCGCGACCTTCGTGCCTCCTCCTGTCCACGAAATGCACGAGGCGCTGGATAATACGGAGAAGTTTCTCCACGACAACTCACTCCCATTGCTCATCCAATGTGGGCTAGCTCACGCGCAGTTTGAGACCATCCACCCGTTTCTTGATGGCAATGGCAGAGTCGGACGCCTCCTCATCACCTTTCTTCTCTGCCATAGACAGGCGTTGGGACGACCCCTGCTTTATTTGAGCCACTACCTGAAACAGCATCGCGCCGAGTACTACGACCGGCTGATGGCCATTCGCAACGACGGTGACTGGGAAGGCTGGCTGAAGTTCTTTGTCCGCGGTGTTTTTGAGGTCAGCCAAAAGGCTACGGAGACAGCGCGAAACATTGTGCGGCTAAGGGAGGAGCATCGCCGGGTGCTCAGCGAAAAGCTGCTGCCGGAAAAGCCGACGACTGCGGCGCCCGACTCGCTCCAGTCGCGCCGCCGGAGAGCATTGGCGGGGCACTCGCGAGAAGAGGTGACGGCTACGCACTACGACTTGCTCTTGCTTGAATACTTGTTTGAGCAACCGATCGTTACTATTCGCATGGTCGAGCAGCGTCTGAACTGCGTCTACGTCACCGCGAACAAGGTGGTCAACCGATTCATGAAACTCGGTTTACTTGAAGAGGTCACCGGCTTTCAACGCAACCGGCGCTTCCGCTACGCTCCTTACCTTGCTTTGTTCGAGCCGGCCCATGGCGGGCCAATGCCCGCTTGAGCCGCTCGATTCCCTCCTGGTTCTCACAATCGTCGACCCGCAAAAATAATTCTTGAAGTCGGCTTCCCTCGCCCAAAAGCGTGCGCTGCTTACCTTTCCTGCCTCTTTGCGAATGAGGTGGGTATTGCGTGCCGACTTCAAATGGCCCGTTCCAAGAAAATTGCAGTGTATCGTGTGCTTCGGGAGGCGGTGGACGTGTTTCGATCAAGGGAGGAGCTCTCCGGCAAGCTGCACGAGGCCAAATACGTTATCGACGACGTGACCCTGGAAGTGGTGTATCTCGCTGCTCGCATGCAGAAGCCGCTGCTTGTCGAGGGGCCGCCCGGCTGCGGCAAGACACAACTGGCATACGCAGTGGCTGAGGCGGCCGGCACGTTCGTGGAGCGTCTCCAGTGTTACGAAGGCATCACCGATGATAAGGCTATCGGTAAGTTCGATGAGGCCTTGCAGAAGCTCTTCCTCGAAACTCAAGGAAATCAATTCAGCAGCGACTGGGACTCTATTCGCAAGCGCCTGCATTCGCTCGATTTCTTCGCTGAAGGTCCCCTGCTGCGGGCTTTGCTTTGCCGGGACCGACCATGCGTGCTGCTGGTGGACGAACTCGACAAGGTGGACCACGAGTTTGAAGCATTGCTGCTGGAGATCTTGAGCGCCTGGCAAGTGACAGTTCCAAAGTTAGGGACCATCAAGGCGGAAACGGTTCCTTTTGTGGTTCTGAGCTCGAATGAAGAACGCCGGCTCGGTGATCCCCTGCGAAGACGTTGTTTTTATTTACGCGTGGAGTACCCGACCGTGGAACGGGAGGCGGAGATCCTCGCCGTGCACAGCACAGATATGGACCCCGCCTTACGGGGACAACTGGCCGGTCTGGCGCGGGCGTTGCGCGGATGGAGTCTCGAAAAACCGCCGTCCATTGCAGAAATGCTCGATCTGGCGAGGGCTCTCGAGATCATGGGCGTAAGTGAGATAGAACCCGAGCAACGGGATGTACTGCTTGCTCTTCTGGCCAAAACTGAGGCCGACCGGAAGCGTCTGCTGCTGCGCGCCGGATTCGATGGCTTGGTCGCGGACTCGAAAAGATATCGTGACGAATTGACGAAGGTGGCCGTATGAAGACGGGATGCAGGGCGTTGATCGCCTTGTTTTGCTTCATGGGTGTGGCGCTGGGAGCCGAGCCTCCTCCGTTGCGCGATTATTCGGCTCGTTGTGTCGAGTATTACGCGAATGTCTACCAAGTTCCGGTCGAGTTGGTGGAGGCCGTGATCGAAGTGGAGTCGGATTGGCAGCCTTATGCGGTTTCGCCAAAAGGCGCCGCAGGCTTGATGCAGTTGATGCCGGCGACCGCCGTGAGACTTGGGGTGCGGAATCCATTTCAGATCGAGGAGAACGTTCGCGCGGGCGTTAAATATCTGGCTTGGCTAATGCACCTTTTCAGAGGCGACCTAAGACTGGTGACAGCAGCTTATTACGCCGGAGAGTGTACGATCCTCGCGAGGGGACTCGAATACTCTTCACCGGATGTTTATAGCTACGTTAACCGTGTGGCTCGTCTCTATCGCACGAAAAGGCTTGAGAGGATGCGAGAGGTGACCGCACCGGGGGTCGGCGAAAGGAAACGAGGTGACCAATGAGTACGTTTAGTAAGGCCTTCGTAATCTGCATCTTGTTCGTTTTCCGGTCGGCAATGGCGCAGGTTCCCGAGGTCAAGCCGCGGGTGTTGACCAAACTTGAAATGGACGGGAAGGTCGCGGTAGTCGAAGTCGCCGCCCACTTTGTGACGGCGATCCGCATGCCGGAGACTGTGAATTCAGTAGTCGTTGGCGACCCGACATTATTCAAAGTCGAGCACTCGGACCGGGAACCACAACTGGTGTTTGTCAAGGCCCTTACAGAGAAGGCGGCGGAGACCAATCTGCTGATTTCAACGACTCACGGGCGCGAGGCAAGTTTGCTGCTGGTGAGCCGAGGGGAACAAAAATCAAACGACCCCGAAAACGTGGACCTTCTGCTCAATTACAAACCTGCCAAAGGCTTTCTAATCGAGCCAGATTACCCCTCTGCGCTGGTAGCGAAAACTGTGGAAATAGGATCGCCCGGAGCGACTGCCGTGCCCCCAGCTCTTGAGACAGCAAGCACAGGCAGGGCGGCGACGGATGTCAAGCAAGCGTCCTCCGTCACACCAGACCCACCGGATGACCCCGCACCGGCGGGGTTGGATGAGCTTCTTACCCGGCAGGAACGGTCTCCATTGCCACCTCTCTACGGCGAACATGTGCCGGCGGAAACGGCCACCGGAGACCGAGTGCGCGCCGGCGTGGGCGAGGTAGTAGATGGCGGAGAGCGGGTCATCGTGCTCTTCTCTGCCCTCAATCCAACTGGCCGCAGCATCCTGATCATGCCGCCACAAGTCCAGCTTGGAGGCAAGGTCAAGTCAGGGAAGATCATTCGGCGGTCTCGCTGGACAACATCCGAACAGCTTCCTGTGCTGAGTTTTCGCTTGAGCAAGCGCCGTTTGGCGCCTGGTGAGCGCGCAGATGGGGTGGTGGTCTTCGATCGTCCCCCCTACAAACAATCTAACGAGACGCTTTTCTTGCAAATTGCCGAGACGGGGGCCGTGGATCACCCTGCCTTGGCGCCCATCGGTTTTGGCATCAACACATTGAAGGAGGATTCTACGCATGGAAAGCCCGTCACAAGAAAATAACACGCTGCACACGACGCCAGCGGAGTCACGAGCCGATCTGGAGGAAGCCGCGGAACCGAAAGCGGCGGATGGAAAGCGCGGGATTCAATGGCGCGAAATCATCCGCCAAGCGTTTGACAAGGCGCGGCAGACCCAGCAGCCCAGAACCACACGCCGCGAGCTCAGCAAGGACAAAAGCAAGTCGCTCGTGGTGCTGGGTGGTGCGGCCGTTGCTATGCTCCTGCTGTTCCTGGGCATATTCTCTTCGCCTCAAAAGGCAAAGAGAACAGTGGGACAGGCAGGAGCGCCGGACCTGGGGCGCAGGATAACGCCGGGCCAGGAGAGTGGCCAAAGCGGATCTGTAACGCCCATGTTGAACGCCGAGGTAAGCGGCGACGAGGCAGTGAATAGGGGCGACGTGACACCCGAGATGATCGGGCGAACGGCGCGACCGGGTCGGCCAAAGGCCCCCACCGCGCAACAAACAACTCCGCAGTATGCGCTGAATAAGATTGATTTCGATTCCACCCTGCCGCAGGAGCCAGGCTATCAACGCCCACAGCAGCCTCCCTCACCTGACGAATCCCCTGAGGCCGCTCTCCGTAAGCCGTCGCTGGTGTTTGTGCGAGGGGCAGATACTGGTGTTGCCGGAGGCGCCCCGATGAGGCCGGCCGTCCTCGAACAGAGCGATTTCGTCACTCTGCTGCCTCCTGGCACCCGCCTCGTAGCGCGGTTGGAATCGGCGGTCAGTACGGGCGTGAAAGAACCGGTTGTCGCGGTGATCGAGTACAACTTCGAGCGGGAAGGTGAGATTGTGGTGCCGGCGGGAGCAAAAGCGATCGGCCAGTTGCGTCAAGCGGACCGCTCGGGGAACGTCGATATCAGGTTCGACAGGCTGGAAATGCCGGACGGAACCACGCAGAGGCTAGATGGCGTAGCTATGGATCTGACGTTTCGACCGC
>JBEKIZ010000142.1:0-9205 GCA_050011515.1 Terriglobia bacterium
TGAATGGACCTGTTTGGTGTGCTAGCCTGACTACGGTATCAAATCAAATGGGGAGGTGGCACGCCCGTGAGCACTCCTGCCGAGGCCATCCGGGAGGAATTGATGGCCAACAACCCAGAATATCGACACCTTCGTGAAGAGCACACCCGCTACGCTTCCCAGCTTGACCAACTTAAGGCAAAGATCTTCCTTACGGAAGAGGAAAAACTCGAAGAAGTGCGGCTGAAGAAGCTGAAACTGCGGGTGAAGGACCAGATGGAATTGCTGGTACGGCAAGCCCAGACAGTGCACTAGCCGCCCCCGGCCAGCCCGCGAGTTCGCGGGGGGAGATTCTGCGCCGGGCTGGCAAAGCCAACACCCTTTGAAGTACGCGCGGAGGCGGCTCGATGAGGAAGCGAAAAGCTCCGGGGCTGACGCGCAAAGATACATGCTGCAGGAGGGATATTGGTACGGTCTTCCGCCGGTGCTCATCTCCGGCGGTCTTCTCGGATTCTGGCTCCGGGAGCGAAGCCCTTTCCTGCTAGTCTGCGCCATCTTCTTTCTGGTCCTTGCCTTCCTGCTACTCAACTTCTTTCGTGATCCTGAGCGCCCGATTCCTACCCAAGCTCAAGCCATCATTTCTCCCGCCGACGGTCGCATCGTGCAAGTCGTCCAGGAGAGCTACGAAGGCCGCCCGGTGTGCCGCGTCAGCATTTTCATGTCCCCTCTGGACGTGCACGTCAATCGGGCCCCCATTGCAGGCGTCGTCAGAGAGGTTTCCTATCGAAAAGGGGCGTTTCGGGTGGCCTCACGGGAAGTCGCTTCGGTTGAAAACGAGCAGAACGTTTTCACCCTCGAGGGTGAGCAAGGTCAGATCGTGGTCAAGCAAATTGCTGGAATACTCGCGCGCCGAATAGTATTCTGGAAACGTGCCGGCGACTCTCTGGAGCGCGGAGAGCGCTTTGGCCTGATCAAGTTCGGATCGCGTGTTGATGTTCTCATGGAACCGGATGTGGCATTGAGCATCAAGGTCGGAGATCACGTCCGGGCAGGGAGCAGCATCCTTGGAACCAGCCACACCAAATCTCAAATTCAATAAGAAGGGTGGAATGAGGCGGGGCGTCTATATTCTGCCCAGCCTGTTCACGGTAGGCACATTGGTCTGCGGCTATTACGCCATCCTGGCAGCGTTGCGAGGCTCTGTAGCAATGACGGCAGGCGGGGGTGAAGGACTGAGCGCGGTGGCGTTCGATAACGCCGCAAGGGCCATCGGGTGGGCGATTCTATTCGACGGGCTGGACGGTCGAATTGCGCGGCTGACCAATGCCACATCCGCTTTTGGCCGGGAGCTCGATTCTCTGGCCGATGTCATTGCTTTCGGCGTTGCCCCGGCCGTCTTGGCCTATGCCTGGGGCATCCGCGCCATAAGCGAGATGTTCGGACCACCGTTGATCGAGCACCTACGTCAAGCGGGTTGGATCGTGACCTTCGCTTATGTGATATGCGGCGCGGCGCGCCTGGGGCGATTCAACATCGAGAGCGTCAAACCCACGGCTGACCGCCGGTATTTCGTGGGCATGCCGATCCCGGCCGCGGCGGGAACGATTGCGGCCATCGTCCACTGGGAAAAGACACCACTCAACCACTGGGTTTACAGCTTGGTCTGGATGGGGGTGGTAGCCATTCTGGCCTTCTTGATGGTGAGTAGGATGCGTTATTACAGCTTTAAAACGCTGGACTTGCGCAGGCGTCGTTCTTACATCGCCATCATATTCCTGGGGCTCATCATCTGGGCCATTTGGGTATATTCTGAACCCGTCCTCCTGATCATCGCCCTTACTTACGCCCTTTCCGGCATCATTCTTCGGATCACCTCGAAGTTCCGCCCCCATCCTCCCGCGCCGCAAGAGGTTCACGCAGCATGAAAACCTCCCAACAGGGATACCGGATCGCGGTCGTGGGTGCATCTTCCCTTCTTGGCAAAGAGCTTCTGAATGTGCTGGAGGAATACCACTTTCCTTTCTCCCGCCTGGTTACGTTTTCGGACGAAGAAAATGAACTCGAATTGCCAATCCTGGATTTGCGTGAGGGATCGAAACCCTCGGAGCTTGACGAGAACGTTACCGCATCCGAGCTTGATTTTGCCTTTATTGCGGCGCGGTCTCGCCAAATGCCTTCCTTCCTGGATCCTGCCCAAGCCTCGGGCCAAGGGCGGCCCGCTTGTTTCATCATCGACCTCAGCCCCGCAGCGCCCGGCGAAGAGGCGGCGGAACCGCAGATCCCCCTCCCCCGGAAAGTGGGGAGCGTGCCATTCCTCGACCGGTGTTTTCCGCTAGGGGAAAAAGAGGAAGGCGGCGAAAGCCGGGTTTATGTTTCTGCTCACCCCGCCACGATTGTAATCAGCAGTTTACTGCTGCGCCTGGCAGCACGCTTCCCTTTGAAGAGCGCCGTTGCCAATATCTTCACTTCGGTCTCCGAGATCGGGTCGCACGGGATTGAAGAGCTTCAGAAGCAGACCGTAAGCCTGCTCAGCTTCCAGAAGATTCCGCGCAAGGTTTTTGGCGCGCAGTTGGCCTTTAACTTGTTGTCGCGTCCGGGCGGGATGGGTGGAAGTGAACTGCTGGCTCTCGAAAATCGTCTCCGGAAGCAGCTCAAGGAATACTTGCAGGGGAGGGTTCCGCTCCCCGCTTTGCGCCTCTTTCAGGTTCCCGTGTTTTATTCGCTGGCGGTTTCCCTTTTCATCGAGACGGGTCAGCCCGTGGCAGCAGAAAAGGCCGGAGAGGCTTTGCAGGGAGAGCGAGTCCAAGTGCGGCGTCGCTCACAGGACTCGCCCACCCAAGTCGAGGTCGCTGGTTCGGACAAAATCCTGGTGGATAGTGTAACGGCTGATCCGGACCACCCGACCGGCCTCTGGATTTGGGCGGTCGCTGATAATCTTCGTCTTGCGGCCCTGAACGCGGTCGAGGTCGCGGAGAGTCTTCGCCAACGAATCGCCTTGTAGAATGCCCATGAACACTGGTCATGAACTGTTCCGGCGTCATTGGCTTTTGCTTCTTGGCCTTGGTGTTTTGCCTTTCCTTCTTTCCTGCGGGTACCAGGTTGCCGGACGCGGAGACCGCTTACCCCCCGACATTAAAACCATCGCCGTACCCATCTTCGTCAACCAATCTTCCACCTTTCGCATCGAAGAGAAGCTCGCTGCCGCCATCAGCCGCGAGTTCATCGAGCGAACGAAATTCCGAATTACGCCCAATCCAACCGGGGCCGATGCCGTCTTGAAGGGAACCGTCAAGGACGTACGTTCAGGCGTTATCACCTTTGACCTGAGTACAGGGCGCGCCTCGTCGCTCCAGATTCAGGTCACAGCCGACGTAAAGCTCGAGGACTTGCACAGCAAGAAGGTGGTTTATGCAAATCCGAACTTTGTCTTCAGGGAAGAGTATCAGGTGAGCCAGACTACCTCCGGACTCTTCCAAGAAGACCAAGCTGCGCTCGACCGCCTCTCCCGCGATGTCGCCCGCACCCTCGTCACAGAAGTCCTGGAGAACTTTTAGCCCGCGTCCGGGTACCTATCATTCCGCCTGGAAAGTTCGGTTCGGCGCATTTCTGATAGAAGGCCCTCGAGCGAAGAGTTGGCTTTTGTGCTCAATGCATAATAAACTCAGCCTCGCGTCTTATCCCGAATCTATCTGCAAGAACGGATTCCCCTTTTGGAGGGACTGCCATGAGAATTGATAGAGCACTTCGACCACTCGCTTTGTTTTCTATTTGTCTGATGATTTTCCTAACTGCCAAAGAAGCCGTGTCAAAGCCCGCTCCAGCAGAAAAGGCCAAGGTCACCGTCAACTGGGACAAGGTCGTGACCATTTCCAAAACGACGCCCACGCTTCAAGTCGTCGTCAACCCTCCCTTGCGTCAGGGCACCAAGATTCACGATCGGGTCTTTCAAGCTTTGCACGAGCTTGGTGAAGATTATGTGCGCTACGTGCCCTGGCTGCCCTACCCCAAGCTGGGCGTCGCCGAACTCGAACCCCCCCAAGACGGGAAGACTTCCTGGGACTTCTCTTTGATCGACCCCATGATGGAAGATTTGATGAATGCTACCGCCGGACACTCCGTGATTATCAACTTCAGCACAATCCCCCAGTGGATGTTCAAGACGGAGAAGCCGGTGCCTTATCCTGCCGATCCGGACCAAGTGACCTGGGACTACGAGAAAGGAACAGAGTTCCGGGATGTGAGCTTAAAAGAAGTGGGGGACTACTACGCAAGACTGGTGAGTTGGTACACGCAGGGGGGATTCACAGATGAATACGGGAAGCGCCATAAGTCCGGTCATCATTACAAAATCGAGTACTGGGAGGTGTTGAACGAGGTCGATTTTGAGCACCAGATGTCGCCAGAAACGTATAGCCGGGTCTACGACGCTATAGTGAGTTCAATTCGACACGTGGAACCGCAAATGAAGTTTGTGGGCGTGGCCCTGGCAGGGACCTCTCCCAACATATTCCTTGAAGAGAATGTACCGGGATACTTCGAATATTTCCTTAACCCGAAGAACCACAAGCCTGGGATCCCGGTGGATATGATTTCCTATCACTTCTACGCTAATCCGACGGCTGACCAGAGTCCGGAGGTGCAGCAGTACACTGTTTTCGATCAGGCTACCGGCTTTCTTAATTCCGTCCGGTATTTAGAGTCAATTCGACAGCGCCTGTCCCCGAAGACACAGACCGACCTCGACGAACTGGGATGCATTCCGGCTGACGATAATGCGGTGCCTCGCAAAGCGATACCCGATTCCTACTGGAACCTTTGCGGGGCAGTTTATGGCTACCTGTATGGGGAGCTGGCACGCTTCGGGATTGACGTGGCGGGTGAATCTCAAATGGTTGGTTACCCCTCCCAGTTTCCCGGCGTATCCATGGTGGATTGGAACACAGGGCAACCCAACGCCCGTTACTGGGTGTTGAAGCTGCTCCACGACAACTTCGGCCTTGGAGACAAGCTGGTGGACACGACTTCTGCAATTCCCCACGTCTACGCCCAGGGCTTTGTGACTCGCGACGGCAAGCGCAAGCTGTTGCTGGTCAACGAGCGAGACCGGGATTTTGATTTGTCGATTGCGGGGAGCAACGGGGCAGAGGTCGTGTACGTCGATCAGACAACAGGCTTCCAGCCGCCGGCAACGGCTCACCTGAATGCCGACCAGATTACGTTGCGAGGGCTGGCCGTCGCCGTGGTGACCCTTCCCAAGTGACTGACCATTTTCCGACGTCACTGATCTTCCTACATTCCGTAAAGCGTCTCCGTATTCACGGGCAGGCCGAGCAGCTTCAGGTAGGTGAATAGTTGCATCTTGTGATTCGTGAAGTGCTCGAGGAAGTGGATGGCCATACGCTCCATCTTTGCCTTCCAGCCCCACGGCACGGAGAGGACTTTGTTGGTGAAGTCCTCTTCGCTCATGTCATCCAGGACCTTGCGCAGAATTTTCTTGTCCTTTTCGAGCTTGTCCAGCGCCTCCTGGGGGCTACAGGAAGGGAGGTTCTCCAACTTCATGCTCTCTCCCATTTCTTCCATGGAGGGCCACTTGCCGCCGAGCAGCCACTCCAACCCGGCGCCCAAGCCATCGCCTAGGTGGCAAAGTACCTGGCCAACGCTCATGAACGTCGGCCCGGGCCTCCAGTTCAGTTTGTCCCCTGGAACCATGCCGATTAGCTTTTCCGTCGGCCGGTAGTTTTCCATCACAACTTCGTAAAACTCGTTCTTGGTCATAATTCCTCCTCTCCTTGGTTCTTCACGCTCTGCCTGTCTGTGCACTCGCACCGTGTTTCCGTGGGTGGCATAGATGGCCGCCGGGCTTGCGCGCCTCTCCCGGTCTTTCTGTACAGCCACAGCACAGAAGAGTTTACCTCACTATATATTACAAGGAAATTACGAAACCTCGTGCTCCCGGGTAACTGCGGTCCCCGCGGCTTTTGCGCCGTCAACAGTGAGTGGTCTTCAATTGGCTTTGTTCAGCTTCCGCAAGGGCACCCGAACCAAGATGTAGGCGATGATTGCGAAGGCTATGAGGGAAATCCAACCGCCCCAGTTGGCCAGGAACGGCAACTCATCGAGGCCGGTGATGACCTTGGTGATGGAGGAGACGCCGGTGAGGAACAGGGCGGCGAGCAGAATACCCGTGATGGCCTCGCCGGCGATGAATCCGGAAGCCAGGAGCGTTCCTCGTTCATCGAATTTCGCCTTTTCTTCTGTCGGGAGCTTCTTGCGCGCCGCCCACTGGTCGGCGGCCCACTTCAAGGCGCCACCCACGAATATGGCCCCGCTGGTTTCGAGGGGTAGGTACATGCCCACGGCGATGAGCATCGGAGAAGGCGCGCCAATCATCACCAGCGCCAGGCCGAAGAAGCATCCCATCAGGAGCAACCCCCAAGCCATTTGTCCGCCCACGATACCCTGCGCGAGTTGGGCCATGAGGCCGGCTTGTGGCGCGGGCAGCAACTTGCCGCCGATGCCGCCGGTGGCGAGGTTCGCTTCGTGCAGCGCGATGATGGGCAGCAACAGGAAAAAGGAAACGGCGGTGACGCTCAGCACCTCGACGATTTCCATCTTCCACGGCGTCCCGCCGAGCAGATATCCAGCCTTCAGGTCCTGAATCAGGCTGCCGGATACACAGCACGCGCAGCAAACCACCGAGGCCACACCCAGCACGGCGGCGACTCCGCCCAGGCCTTTCACACCGATGGCTACCATCATCAACGCGGCGACAACCAGCGCGGCAAGGGTCAGACCGCTGACAGGCTGATTCGAGGAGCCCACCAACCCCACCAGGTAACCGCCCACGGCGGAAAGAAAGAAGCCGGTCAGGGTCATCACAATCGCCGCCGTGATGGCCGCAGCCCAGCTCTGCGCGAAGTATTTGTAGATAATCGTAATTGGGATGATGAGGCCGCCAATGGCAATGAGGATCCACTTGATGGGGATGTCGATATCCAGCCGCGTGCGTGCTGCCGCCTGTTCGCCGGTCACTGCGGAAGCATGAAAAGCCCCGCGGATGGAGGTAAGAATCGACTCCCGCATGCTATAGAGCGTGTAAACCGCCCCCACCAGCATCGCTCCTACGGCGATAGGACGGACCACGTTGTACCAGACGGTGTAGCTCGCGAGGTCCCAGGGCGCCGTGCCTCCGGTTGTTGCCCCGATGCGGTGTGGCAGGTCGGGATCGATGAACAGGACCAGCGGAATCAGCACCAGCCAGGCGATGACGCCCCCTGAGAAATTTATCGCCGACAAGCGTGGTCCGATGATGTATCCAATGCCGATGAGCGCCGGGGAAACGGAAGGTGTGGAGTAGGCAATGCCTCCCGTGTAAGGCACGCGGCCCAGGAGTTCTTTCTGATATCCGAAATAGTTGACAACCGATTTGGGGAACTTCCAGAAACCACTGACCGAATCCCGAAAAACCTGGAAGCCTTTGTCGTCCTTGAGCAACTGGAGGAAAGCGCCCAATGCCATGGCGCCGAAAATGTATTTCGGAGCATCGGTGGCGCCCTTCTGGCCGGCTTTCACAATCTCGGCGCTGGCCGTGCTTTCAGGAAAAGGTAGGTCAGGTGAATCCACGCACAGGGGGCGTCGCAGGATGATGATGAAGAATACTCCCAGCAAGCCGCCCGCAAAGAGAATGAACGTGCCGGTCCAGTAATGACCTCGCAAGTCAGTCCAGAGCCGCTGCCCGCCCACGTTGACCATCATGAAGGCAGGGATGGTGAAAATTGCCCCGGCCACCAGCGCTTCACCTACCGAGGCGGCAGTGCGCGTCAGGTTCTGCTCCAGCACGCCGCCGCGAAAGAAGGGCAAACGAAATAGCGCGATGGCAATCACCGCCGCTGGAATCGTGGCGGCTACCGTCTGGCCGGCCTTCATGCCCAAGTAGGCGTTTGCCGCGCCGAAAATGGCAGCCATGAAGATACCGGCCACAACGGCTTTAATTGTGAACTCAGGCTCTTTGGAATCGTGGGGAACGAAGGGTTTGAATTCAGGCACAGGAACTCCTTGGAGTGCGGTGCTCTACCGCATCTTCGGCGAAGGTGAGGAGTGCTTCCTCATCGAACGTTTGAAAGGCAGAACCTAAGAACACAAAAAGGGGGCGATCACACGGGACCGCCCCAACGACCTCGATGACGTGCCCTTCCGCCCTACCGCCCCAGGAACTGGAAGTATCGCCCCACTGCGTCAATCCCGCGATAGAAATTGGGCAGGTAGAACTTCTCATTGGGGGCGTGCAGGTTGTCGTCCGGCAAACCAAACCCCATCATGACGCTGGGTATCTTCAGATTTTTCTGGAAAACACCCACGATGGGGATGGATCCGCCCGAGCGGATGTAAACCGTCTTGTTCTTGAAGACCTGTTCCATGGCCTCGGCAGCGGCAGCGATCCAACGGCTCTCCGTGCTCACCACGGAAGCGGGAGCCGAACTGATCACCCGCACCGACGTCTTGATGCCCTTGGGCGTGATCTTCTTCACGTAGGTAGTGTATTGCCGGATCACCTCTTTGGGGTCCATGTCCGGAACCAGCCGCATACTGATCTTGGCCACACCATAAGCCGGAATAACCGTCTTGGCGCCTTCCCCCGTGAAACCACCGCGGAAGCCGTGGACTTCCAGTGTCGGCCTGGCCCAAATACGTTCCAGCACCGAGTAGCCTTTCTCTCCGATCAAGGCGCTGGCGCCGACTTCCTTTCGCAGGAACTCCTTCTCTTTGAAGGGTAACCGCGCCCATGCAGCCAATTCCTTAGCGCTCGGTTTTTTCACACGCTGGTAAAAGCCCGGAATTCGGATCTTTCCATCCGGCCCCTTGAGTTTGTTGACCATCTCCGCCAGGGCCTGGAACGGGTTGGGAGCAGCTCCGCCATACGACCCGGAATGCAGGTCGTGGGCGGCCCCGCGCGCTTCCAGTTCGGTGTAAACAAGGCCGCGCAGGCCGGTGGTGATCGTGGGCAGTTCCGGCGCGAACATTTCCGTGTCGCAGACCAGCGCCGCGTCAGCTTTCAGCCGATCCGCGTGGGCTGGCACGTATTCCTCGATGTGCTCGCCGCCCACTTCCTCTTCGCCCTCGAGCAGGAACTTGATGTTGATCGGCAGCTTGCCTTCGGTCTTCAGGAATCCTTCCACCGCTTTGACCAAAAGATAGGTCTGCCCTTTGTCATCGACGGCGCCACGGG
>JBEKIZ010000143.1:0-9199 GCA_050011515.1 Terriglobia bacterium
TGAGAAACTTTTGTGTTAGGTAACTCCGCGTGAGTCTTATTTATCGTATTTACCTCGAATGAAATCTGTAAGTTACACGCCATCAATATGCTAAGGGGTTCGAATCCCACCCTCTCCGCCAGAAAACCAGTTAACAGTTCACCGTCAACAGTTGACAGTCAAAGACCTGGTGTAGCGCCAAGTTGCGTCTTAGTGGTCCACCAGAGACATCAGCCAGTCCTTCAATGACGACACCGTCAATCCCGAGCGTTGACTTGCCTGTGGGCACGGCTTATGATGGCGGTATTCGAAGTTCTGATTCCAGGCATTCCGAGGGCGTCTCGACATGATCGGTCAGACTGTTTCCCACTATCGCATTCTGGAGACGCTCGGGGGCGGCGGCATGGGTGTGGTGTACAAGGCCGAAGACATGTCCCTCGGCCGACCTGTTGCCCTGAAGTTCCTGCCGGAAGCACTGGCCCGCGACCCCCAGGGACTCGAGCGCCTCAGGCGCGAGGCGCGGGCGGCGGCAGCACTCAATCACCCCAACATCTGCACGATCTACGAAATCGGCGAGCACGACGGCCAGCCCTTTATTGCGATGGAGTTGCTGGAAGGCCAAACGCTGAAGCATCGCATTGCCACCCGGCCATTCAGGACCGAGGAAACGCTGGATCGGGCGATCCAGATCGCAGATGCGCTGGATGCCGCGCACGCCAAGGGCATCATCCACCGCGACATCAAGCCGGCGAACATCTTCGTGACCACACGGGGTCAAGTGAAGATTCTCGACTTCGGCTTAGCCAAGCTAGCGCCTCAACCGAAGAGGCTAGCCGAGGCGGTTGGCGTTAGTATCCAGCTTACGGCGGGAGCGTCCGAGGAGCCTTTGACCAGCCCTGGCACCGCGATGGGCACAGTCGCCTACATGTCCCCGGAGCAAGCGCGCGGTGAAGAGCTGGACGCACGGACGGATCTGTTCAGTTTTGGGTTAGTGCTCTACGAGATGGCGACGAGCCGCCAGGCTTTTTTCGGCAGTACTTCCGCAGTCATTTTTGGCGCGATTCTGCACAAGGCCCCGACCGCTCCGGTGCGACTGAATCCCGAGTTGCCCCCAGAGCTGGAGCGAATCATCAACAAGTGCCTGGAGAAAGACCGTGAGTTGCGCTATCAGCACGCTTCAGACATCCGCAGCGACCTGAAGCGGCTAAAGCGCGACACGGATTCCGGCCACTCGGGCGTGGTGAGTGAGGTCACCTCGGCCGGTTCCATAGCATCCGTCGGTCCAGCGGCAGGGCCCCCCTCCAGTAGCGCAATCATACTCAATGAAGCCCGACGCCACAAGGGCGTGCTGGCATTGATGCTGCTTGGGCTGGTGCTTTTGCTGGTTGTACTGGGAATCTATCTGTTCAAGCTCAATGCACGCAGGAGCGAATGGAATGTACAGGCTATGAAGATCACCCGTGTTACACAGAGCGGAAACGCCGCGAACGTGGCGATTTCCCCGGACGGGCACTATGTAGTCTACGTTCTGCGTGAGGGGGAAAAACAGAGCCTCAACGTTCGCCAGGTGGCCACCGCCAGCGACGTGCAGATTCTGCCGCCGGACGAAGTCGGGTTCAGGGGTCTGACATTCTCTCCGGACGCAAACTACATTGACTTCGTTCGCTCCGACAAGAACAGCCCTGCTTACAGCTATCTCTACCAGATGCCCGTGCTCGGCGGAACGCCGCGTCTACTGATCCGCGATATCGACACGCCCATTAGTTTCTCTCCCGATGGTACACAGTTCGCTTTTGGACGGGGAGTCCCCGAAAAGGGTGAGGTTCGTGTTCTGATTGCCAAAGCCGACGGGAGTGGCGAACGGGTGCTCGTGACACGTTCTGCCATCGGCACCCTGCTCGGTCCGGCCTGGTCTCCCGACGGAAAGACGGTGGCGCTTACAACTTATGAGACGGCGAAGGGACTGCGCGCTGTGCTGTGGGCCATATCTGTCGCGGATGGATCGGTCCGCGAAGTCTATTCCGCTCCGCACGCCATTGGCCGTCCGCGCTGGCTGCCCGATGGGAGTGGTCTATTCGTGGCGAGGGGAGACCCCCCGGCCTTTCGGGGGCAACTTTGGTACATCCCGTTTCCAAAGGGAGAGGTACGCCGCCTCACCAACGATCTGATTGCTTACCAATTCGGCTGGCTTGACCTTTCTCACGATGGCACAACTCTCGTCGATACCGAGACGACAACGGTCTCCGATCTATGGGTAGCCCCAGCGGGAGATGCCGCACGAGCAAGGCAAACCACCTCGAAGGACCCCATTATTGGCCAGTTTTCCTGGATGCCCAACGGCAGCATTGTTTTTGCCAATGAGGATGGCAACCTCTTCGCCGTAAACCCGGATGGAAGTAGCCGCACCCTGCTGACTCCCAGCGAACGGCAAAACTGGGAGCCCTCGGCTTGTGGCGATGGGCGCTACATCGTCTTCCTCTCCAACCGGGAACA
Organism: Terriglobia bacterium; assembly: GCA_050011515.1. Taxonomy (GTDB): domain Bacteria; phylum Acidobacteriota; class Terriglobia; order UBA7540; family UBA7540; genus CAVROP01. The sequence goes on from JBEKIZ010000143.1 coordinate 2,473, forward strand.
AAAGGTCGGGGTATGGCGCATGGATGCCGATGGCTCAAACCCCGTCCGCTTGGCCGACGAGAGCTTTGCGTCGTCCCCGCAATGTTCTCCGGATGGCAAGTGGGTGGTTTATCGGCAGGGCGCTTCCAGTACCATGGTACAAGTGCCCGTCACGGGTGAGAAGCCTCCACAAGTAGTCACGCAGGACTGTTCTTACTCCCCCCTCTGGATCTCTCCAGACGGCAAGCTGATCGTTTATCTCGCGGTGCCCAGCGACATTCCTAAACCGAATCAATTGAAGGTTATTCCATTCGGTGGCGGTACACCCATCTACCAATTCGACTGGCCGGCGGTAGCAGGTAGTCCCCATTGGGCGCCGGACGGCAAGGCCGTTGAATACGTTTTGACCCGCGAGGGCGTCTCCAACATCTGGCAGCAGAAACTGACGGGTGGACCGCCGAAACAGATCACCCATTTCAAGTCGGGACTGATCTTCGACTTTGATTGGTCGCGGGATGGCAAGCAACTCGCGCTTACCCGAGGCAGCGAAAACAGCGACGTCATCCTGATCAGTAACTTTCGCTGATCCGCCTGCGTTCCGATGCTCGGTCTCGACAGCTGCGGTGCCAATCGCAGGTGATTTGAAGCGACTGATCTCCAGGAGATTGTTGTGCGTGTGCGGGGACGAACGTGACGGGTAACAACGACAAGTGGATTGATACCGCGCGAGGATTCGGCCATCCCGTACCGCAACCAAGTAGACTCGGCGCTGCTGGGGAGCCTACAATGGAAGTCTCGGCTGTCAACTAAAGGAGCGCGAAGGAATGGAGTCTGGTCCGCGTTCGGTGAACTTCTCCACCGTGTCGGAATGGAACGACAGGAAGGTCCGGCGTCTACGCGATTCGCTGGTGGGTGAGGAGCCACTCCAAATCCGACTTGGGAAGCGTCCCCTTAGTGTGACGATGCGAACTCCCGGGGACGACTTTGAATTAGCGGCGGGCTTCCTTTTCACTGAGGGGATCATCCGTTCGGCGAAAGAGCTCGCCAGCATCCAATATGGCAACGGATCAGGGTCTGATCGGAATACTGTTCATGTTGAGCTCAACCACGGCAAAACTCTCAATTCGATTCGGACGAAACGTAATTTCCCCGCAAACTCCAGTTGTGGATTATGTGGCAAGGCATTTATTGAGGGGTGTCGCCTGCAAGGGATCAAGCGGCCCAATCCCCGCTTCCGACTTGATCCCGAAATCCTTTGTAGTTTTCCCGAAACTCTCCGGTCTGCCCAAGTACTGTTTGGCCAAACCGGAGGGCTACATGCCGCCGCGTTATTCGAAGCCTCCGGAAAGCTGATTGCTGTAAAAGAAGACGTGGGGCGGCATAACGCGGTGGATAAGCTCATCGGCTGGGCTTTGCTACGAGGTCGCATTCCTTTAGCGGACTGCGCGTTGTTGGCGAGTGGCCGCGGGGGCTTCGAGATCATTCAAAAATCGCTGGTAGCCGGAGTTCCGCTGCTGGCTTCGGTCTCCGCTGCCTCCGATCTGGCGGTCCAATTGGCTCGCGAGTGCGGACTTACACTGGTCGGCTTCCTGCGTGGCAGACGATTTGTTTGCTACTGTGGAGAGGAACGCTTGGGGCTCACCCCTGCGCCCGAATCTTAAGTGGTTCTTCAACATCCCCGGGGATTTCAGATCCGATCCTTCAAGCACTTCCTCGCTGGGAGGCGCAATCGCCTTTGTCTCCAAATTGTCGTTTACAAAATTCCACGGCGAACGTTAGAATATTCGTTCCCGGGTCCAATCCTTGCGGGCGCGGTTTAGCAGACAGTTTATGTCTGAAAGTCTAGCCATTTATCCCGGGTCTTTCGATCCGATCACCAACGGTCATCTCGATCTCATCGAGCGGGCCCGGTGGATCTTTGGGCGTTTGATTGTTGCGGTTTTGACGAACCCCGACAAGCTCCCACTTTTCACCGTTATGGAGCGCGTGGAGATGCTGCAGGAAGCCACGCGGGGAATGCCCAACGTCGCCGTGGACACGTTTGGCGGGCTGCTGGTTGAATACGCCAAGCAAAAAGGGGCGGCGATCATCCTGCGCGGCATACGCGCATTCACAGACTACGAGTACGAACTCCAAATGGCGATCATGAACCGCAAACTCGAGCCCAGCCTTGAAACTGTCTTCCTGGTTCCCGCAGAGTCCTACACCTACCTCAGTTCACGCCTGGTCAGAGAGATTTTCCAGAACGGGGGATCAGTGAAGGGCTTGGTTCCCCCTTTGGTCGAGGATCGACTTCATCAAAAGGTTTTTCAGAATAAAGTTTAAAGGAGGTTGGAGTGCAGCTTTCGGAGCGCATTTCACGGATTTCGGTTTCCACTATCGCGACCGTCCTGCAAAAGGCGGAAAAGCTGAAGGTTAGGGATACGAAGCTGGCGGACTTTGGCGCCGGTGAGCCGGATTTCCCCACTCCTGACCACATCAAGAAAGCTGCCATCCAAGCAATTGAGGAAGATTTCACCAAGTACACAGCCACGGGCGGGATCAGGGAGCTGAGGCACGCCCTGGTGGAGAAGCACGCGAAGGACCATGGATCGAACTACACGGTCGAGGAGTGCCTGGTGACCGTGGGAGGGAAGCAGGCCATCTTTGAGGCGATGTCCGCCGCCCTGAACGATGGCGACGAGGTGATCCTGCCTACCCCCTACTGGGTTACCTTCCTGGAGATCATCAAATACGCAGGGGGCAAGCCCGTCCTGCTCGAGACGCTCGAGAGCGAGAATTTCGCGGTGCACGCCAAGGGCGTCGAAAAACTGATCACTCCGAAGACCAAGCTCGTGGTTGTTAACTCTCCGCACAACCCCACCGGCGCAGTGGTTCCCCCGGGGGAAATGGAAAAACTCCTGGCGCTGGCGGTCCGGCACAATCTGCTTCTGCTGTCCGACGAATGCTATTCCCATTTCTTGTATGACGGCCGCAAACCTTTTTCGCTTGGTGCCTCGAAAGAGCGGGAGCACCTGCTGATTGTCGACTCTTTTTCCAAAACATATGCCATGACGGGATGGCGAGTTGGATTTGCCCTTGGTTCGACAAGACTTCTGGCAAACATGCTGAAGCTCCAGAGCCACTCGACCTCCAACCCCAATTCCATCGCCCAGAAGGCTGCGCTGGCAGCAGTTCATGGGCCGCAGGCCCCCGTGCAAATGATGCTGGCCGAGTACCGGCGGCGCCGGGATCGTGTCATCGAAGGATTGCAATCTATACCCGGCATACGGTGCGTTCCTCCGCATGGCGCCTTTTACGCCTACCCGAATGTCGGGTATTACTTGAAGAAAGACGGATTGGGGGATACATCCACGCTAGCGCAGCGGCTATTGGAGGAAGCGCACGTTGCCGTAGTGCCCGGGTCCGCCTTTGGAACTCAAGAACACATCCGCATTTCATACGCAACCTCTCTTGAACATATAAATGAGGGGTTACGACGTATGGCAGCGTTCTTCTCCAAGTTATGACTGAATTATGTCCACTTTGAACATTCCTCTTCAACTTTCAACTGCCTTCAAACCAAAAATCTGGGGCCGGGAGGATCTCTCACCCATATACTCGGCCCCGGAGGAAACTGACTCCCCGGCCTCCAGGAAAGCTGAGATCTCGGGGAGCGCGACGAAACCTGGCGAATTGATCGGAGAAGTCTGGGTGACAGACGATACTTCCCGGTTTCTGAACGGCCCCGTAGCAGGTCTTACTCTGGGCGAGGCATCGGAAAAATACGGGCCCGCGCTCCATGGGCGGTCGTGGCATGGTACTCGTTTCCCCCTGCTCGCCAAATACATCTTCACGGGCGACTGGCTATCAGTCCAGGTTCATCCGGACGATGAGTACGCGCGCGTCCACGACCCGGGCAATGTCGGCAAGTGCGAAATGTGGTATATCCTCCAGGCCGACACAAATGCGGAATTCCTTCTGGGCATAAAGCCGGGGGTCACAACGGAGGCGCTAAAAGCAGCTTTCGAAAATGGAACGTCGAAGGAACTCCTCGAGCGCCATTACCCCAAGGCCGGCGAGGCCATCTTCGTTCCGCCCGGCACGGTACATGCGCTAGGCCCAGGGCTGGTTCTGTTCGAGGTCGAGCAAAATTCCGACCTGACCTATCGCCTGGATGACTTTGGCAGAGTCGGACTGGACGGGAAACCCCGCCCCCTCCATTTGGCGAAAGGATTGGACGTTATCCAGGAAGACTTGCTCCCTCGCCGCCGCCTCCCGCGGTGGGAATTTCAGGAGCCCTTCGGCACAAGGCGGTATATTATGGCTTGCCGTTACTTCGCGGTCGAGGAGATATTCCTGCGCAAGATGGCCACCTTCAAGAGTTCGCCGCAGCGCGTGGAGGTTTATTCCGTTCTTAAAGGCGAGGGTCGCGTTGAGAACACATCGGGCTGGCTGGGCTATCGGACCGGAGAGACCTGGATAATACCCCCGGCGGCGGGAGCCTATAGGTTGGTTCCCCAACAGGAAACCCGCTTGCTGAAGTTCTATGTTCCCAACCTCCTTGAGGACTTCCGGCGACCGCTGGCGGCTCGCAACGTTCCCCCCGAACACGTGGAGAAAGTTGTGTTTGATTTATAAGCATGGCTACAGATCCCGTATTCAAACATACCTACGCCGTAATCATGGCCGGTGGCAGCGGGACACGTTTTTGGCCCCTTAGCCGCCGCAAACACCCAAAACAACTGTTGACATTGTTCGGCCAGGACTCGTTGCTGGAACAAACCGTAGCGCGCATCCAGCCTGTCATCCCGTTGGGCCACATCTACATCTTCACCAGCGAGGTGATATTGAGGAAGGTTCGCCGGCTTCTGCCGCGTATTCCTTCCCATCAGATTGTGGGCGAGCCGGCATCGCGGAACACCGCCCCCACCCTGGGAGTCGCCGCACATGAAATCGCCCGGCGTGACCCCCAAGGACTCATGGTGGTGTTGCCCTCCGATCATATCATCGCAAAGCCTGTGGTTTTTCGGCAGGTCCTGGGTGCGGCGTGCCGAGTGGCTTCTACGCCTGGGCGTTCCGTGGTTCTGGGGCTGAAGCCCACGCGACCCGATACCGGCTTCGGATATATTCGCCTGGGCCGCCGCGAAGGGAAATTGGCGGGGCATGAAGTGTTTCACGTAGACAGTTTCAAAGAGAAACCGACGATGGCTGTCGCGCGTCGTTACGTATCTTCGGGACGATATCTCTGGAACGGCGGTATGTTTATCTGGAAGGCTTCAACGCTGATTGAGAACTTGCAGCGCTTCCAGCCAGAAATGGCGAGTCAGATGGGGCAAATCGCTGACGCAGGCGGAGTCCGGGCGCGCGCTTTTCGCCGCCTTTACGCCAAGTTCCAGAAGATATCCATTGACTACGCGCTCATGGAGAAAATCTCGAATATCTATGCGCTGCCCGCTGACATCGGATGGAACGACGTGGGTAGTTGGGCCGTCGTGTACGAGCTGGGCAATCAGGACTCGGAGAAGAACGTCCGGCCCAGCGCCAGCTTGAGCCTTGATTCGCACGGCAATATGGTGGTTTCGCCCAAGAAGTATGTGATTACGGTTGGGGTACAAGACCTGATCGTCGTCGAGACCGACGACGCGTTGCTGGTTTGCGCGCGTGCGCGGTCTCAGGAAGTTGGAAAAGCAGTCCAGGAACTTGATCGGCTGGGTCGGCACGATCTGTTGTAGCGTATGTTGGATAAGATTAAGTTCGGTACCGATGGATGGCGCGGTGTAATCGCGGAAGATTTTACCTTTGCGAACGTGCAACGCGTGGCCGAAGCCATCGCGCAGTACGTCCGCGAGGAGGGTGACCCGGCAAAGGGCCTCGTGGTGGGTTACGACACTCGCTTTCTTTCCCCAGAGTTTGCCAAGCACGCGAGTGAAGTGGTGGCGGCTGCCGGCATTCCGGTGACCCTGGCTGACAGCGCCACGCCTACGCCCGCAGTAAGCTATGCTGTGGTGGCGCGGCAGACGGCGGGCGCCATCATGCTCACGGCCAGCCACAATCCCTATCGCTGGAATGGGGTAAAGTTCAAGGCGCCCTATGGAGGTTCTGCGGCTCCCTCCATCATGCGAAGGATTGAAATCCATCTTCACCGCCTGGATCGTTCAGGGACACAGCCACGGAAACGGCGCCCGGCCTCCATCCAGACCGTGGGCTTGGTAGGCCCTTACCTGGAGCGGCTCAAAAGCTTTGTTCATCTCGATCGAATCCGATCCTCGGGCCGGCGGTTTGTGATCGACCCGATGTATGGGGCCGCTCGCGGCTGCCTGGCCCGGCTTTTTGACGAGGCGGGAATTTCTTATCGCGAGATCCACGGAGAGCACAACCCGCTTTTCCCAGGCATGAATCCGGAGCCCATCGAACCTCACGTCGAGCAGCTTCGGCAGGCTGTGCTGGAGGGCGGCTACGATGCCGGTTTCGCCACTGACGGTGACGCCGACCGGCTGGGAGCCGTGGACCGCAGTGGTGCTTTTATTGATTCCCACAAGATCTTTTCCATCCTGCTAAAGCACCTGGCAGGAGACCTGGGGCTGCGCGGAGAGGTGGTGAAAACGTTTTCTACCACCGAGATGGTAACCAAGCTCGCCCAGAAATACGGTCTTCCTTTGCACGTCACGCCCATCGGATTCAAGTACATCTGCGAGTTGATGCTCACCCGCGACGTGCTGATCGGCGGCGAAGAAAGCGGAGGAATCGGCATCAAGGGGCACTTGCC
>JBEKIZ010000144.1:0-9079 GCA_050011515.1 Terriglobia bacterium
CATCGCCAACCAGGTCATCGAAGGCAAGCTGGCCATGGACCTCATCAAGCCCGTCAACATTCAATTCATGTACGTCGCCCAGGCATTCGGGGAGTCCTTGTTTCGCGCCGGGATGCTGAGCCTGCCCACGGCGTTGGTGCTCATGCTCATATACCCCTTGCGGCGGCCCGCGAGCCTGCACCACTTCATAGCCTTCCTCGCCAGCGTGGTGCTCAGCTTTTTCATCGTGGCCGCCATCAATTTCGCTGTCGGGACGCTGGCGGTGAGGTTGAAGTCTATTCTGGGTCTGCTGCGCGCCAAGTATTTTCTGCTGGAACTCTTCTCCGGTTTGCTTTTGCCGATTTCCTTTTTCCCGGACGCCTTTCAAAAGCTTTTCAAGCTCCTGCCGTTCCAGTACATCAGCTATATCCCGGTGTTGCTTTACCTCGGGAAAATCAATGGCGGGGCGATCCTTGGATCGCTTGCCCTGCAACTTGTCTGGGTGGTCCTGCTCTTTGCCATCGGGGATGCCATGTGGAGATGGTCGAGCCGGAAGATCACGATTCAGGGCGGCTGAGGAAAGCAGGTGCCAGGTGTCAGGGGCTGGGGAGTAGCGTGGCGTCACGGCTAAACCTTGCCCTCTCCCGAGGGGAGAGGGTGGACCGCGATCCCGATGCACTTCATCGGGACGCGGGCCGGGTGAGGGGTCAGTTGCAGGGCGAGCAGGGATCAGACGGGCCAACAAGATGAAAAGGCACTTCAGACTATTCCTACTGTACTTCGCCCAATACGCCAAGGTGCGGTTGGCATACAAGGCGGATTTCTTCATCGCCTTCTTCTCCTCCATGGCCGCTACGGTTCTGGGATTCGGTTTTGTGTGGGTGCTCTTCTCCAAGATTCCCAAGCTGCAGGACTGGTCGTTTTACGAAATCTTATTTCTCTACGGCTTCTCACTGATTCCTCTTGGAATGTTCAACGTCATCAGTTGGAACCTTTACGAGTTCGGGGACCTTTACATTATCCAGGGCAGGTTTGACCGCATCCTGCTGCGGCCTGCGCATACGCTCTTTCAGGTCATCTTCGAAAAGTTCCGGCTGGAATCGTTGCAGGAAGTTGTGACAGGAACGCTGGTGGTCGCCCTCTGTGTCAGACGTTTGCACCTGGCCTGGAAAGTGGCGGATTCTTTCTGGTTTTTGTTGATGGTTATCTGTGGGGCGGTGATTTATCTCGCCGTGTTTCTTATCCTCACCTCTGTATCTTTCTGGTTCGAGGACCGTGTGGGCATCGTGCCGCCGGTCTTCAACATGCTCACCTTCGGCCGCTATCCTCTGACCATTTACAACGTCTTCCTCCAGTTCCTTCTGAGCTGGATCATCCCCTTCGCCTTTGCCTCTTTCTACCCCACAACGCATTTCCTTGGTCGGCGAGTATTCGCTCCTTACTTTTATCTCGTGCCGGCGGTGGCCGTGGGTTTCTTCCTGCTCGCCATTTTTGCTTGGAACAAGGGGGTGGAGAACTACAGCAGCACGGGATCGTGAGCGGAGATTCGTCGCCAGAAGCGAAGGATTTTGGAACTAGTGCTACAACGGAGCGTAGCCGCAACCAGGAGCGAAGAACAAGCCAAAACGCAAAGTGCAAAACGTAAAGCCACAGCGAGGAACGCCATCCTTGAGGGCAGTCGTTCTGGGGTGTCATTCCGAGCGAAGCGAGGAATCTGGCCCTGAGTCCTTACTCCACAGATCAGAGCGAGATTCCTCGCTTCGCTCGGAATGACAGGGGGGGCTTTTTGCGTTTTGCGATTTGCCTTTTGATTTGTTCTTCCGGATTTGTCTTTTGACTTGTTCCAGCTACAGACACAGCGCCTCGTCGTAGACCTTGAGGGTCGCCTCTGCTACTCGCCGCCAGGAGAATTCCTGGGCCCGCTCCAATCCTTGCTGGATCATCCTCCGGCGCAGCTCAGGATCCTCGACCGCGCGCAGGACTTCATCCGCAATGTCCTGAGGGTCGTGGGGATCAACATAGAGGGCAGCTTCCCCGCCTGCTTCAGGAAGCGCAGCCGTTCGGGAGGCTACAACCGGCAAGCCATTCGCCATGGCCTCCAGGACGGGAATCCCAAAGCCCTCTTCCAGTGACGGGAAAAGCAGCACGCTTGCCGACTGATATAGGCACTCCAATTCCTCCAGGGCCACATATCCCCGCACTTGCACTCGCGGTCCAAGCCCCTGGCGGCGTATGTAATCGTGGATGGCTCCGCTACCGTAACCGTCTCCGCCCACGAGAATCAGCCGATAGCGGCCCGGCAGTTTCTCGAGAGCCCGCAGTGCATTCAGCGTATTCTTGCGGGTCTGAAGGACCCCCACACTCAGAATCATCTCGTGGCCTTCTCCCACCAGCCTTGCCCGAGCCAACAGACGCTCGCCTGGAGACAAAGTCAACGAAGGCGGATCGACCCCCAAGGGGATGATTCGAAGCTTGTTTTCGGGGACCGACGTGTGTGCAAGTAATTGCTCGGCCGTATAACGCGACGATGTGATAACGCGTGTGGCACGCTCCACGGCCTCGAGAAGCAAGCCGGAAAACTTGCGCCGAAAGTCTGCGCTCGAGTACTCCTGACCGGTAATAGGAAAAATGTCAAACACGGTGACGATCTCCCTCCTGAAACGAAACGCCGGAGGGCGCTGCGCCAAGCTATGGAACAATTCCGCCTGCCAGGGCAACCAGAAGGTTAAAGGCTGTTGAAACAGCCTTACGGAGAAATGCGATTTCTTGGAACCCGGCGTCGAGGCAGGACGCAAGAACTCCCGGCGCCGGGCAAACCGCGACAGGCGATAGCAGAGCAAAAACCGGTGCGGAGTCTCGAGCGTGGCAAGGGCTTCGATCAGCTTACGGGAATATACTGCGATGCCCGACGGTTTGGGCTCGACAGTGTAGGTAGCATCCAGTCCGATAGTCGCCATCAGTGAGCAACCAGATTATTGCCGACAGTAGCCTTGCTCTCACAAGGAATGGATGTTCGGCTGTTGGCGGGCGGCTGTCAACTATGAATTTTCAGTGGGTCAGCAGGAAGGTGGTGAGTCCGCCACATCTTCCAACCCGTATTCTTTCAATTTTCTGTAGATGGTTGTCTTTCCAATACCGAGTAATTTCGCGGCACGGAGTCGGTCGCCTTTGGTCGCCTCGAGCGCCTGAAGTATGGCTCGCTGCTCGAGCGCGTGGAGAGTCGCGAGCGTCTGTGGGTCGTGGCGCGGCTCGGCCACTAAATAGAGGAGGTTCGAGGGCAGATCTACCACTCGGATTTCAGGCGCACTTCCCAGCGCCAGGGCGCGTTGGATGCAGTTCTCCAGTTCCCTGACGTTGCCCGGCCAATCGTAGCTCATCAGGCGCGCCATGACCTCGTCCGAAACACCCGTGATGCCGCCCAGGTCAGCTTTATGCTTGTCGAGAAAAAATCGAACCAAACCGCGAATGTCCTCTCGGCGCTCGCGGAGTGGCGGCAACTTGATGGAAACAACATTGAGCCGGAAATACAGTTCTTTTCGGAAAGTGCCGCGCTTGATGGCGACCTCAAGGTCCTGGTTCGTGGCAGCGACGATTCGCGCTTTCACGTGTATCCGCTCGTTGCTGCCCAGGGGCTTGATTTCACGCTCTTGGAGAGCTCGCAAGAGTTTCGATTGAAGCTCGACAGGAAGCTCCACAATTTCATCCAGAAACACAGTCCCTTCGCCGGCGGCTGCCAGCAAGCCCTGCCGGTCGTGAGTCGCCCCGGTAAAAGCTCCGCGAACGTGGCCGAACATTTCGCTCTCAATCAAGGTCGGCGTCAGCGCGCCACAGTCTATCGGTACGAACGGCTGGTCGCCCCATGGGCCTTTCACGTGAATCGCGCGCGCCACCAGTTCTTTTCCCGTCCCGCTTTCCCCGAGGATCAGGACGGGGTCCCGCTTCACGGCGACTTTGGCGATGAGGTCGTAAACCTTCTGCATTCGTGCTGAGGCGCCACTCAAACCCGCGTAGTTGCCTTGATATTCATCGGAATAAACAGGCGATGCTGGCTGTGGAATTCCCATTTGCTCCCTGCTCGCGACTTCCGGGGTCTGATGCACTCTTCGAAAACCCTGTGGAAGGCTGCCCGCATGGGTGTCCGGCGATTGCCACGACTCTCACCGGCATTCCGTGTGAGCTGCCCACACCACCAGAGCAGTTTAACTCCCCATCACACGCGAGGAGAAGACCTAGTAACTGGCTAATATACACATGTAGGCGTGAACAGTCAAAAGGGAATGAGTGCAAGCGGCAGCGCGCCGTTCAGTGGCCTGCCTACCCTCGTCACAAGACCTTGCAGTACAATCCTCAGCGCCACGCCGCGCGCAGGCGCCTATGGCAGGCAAAAACCTGGGGGAATTAGGGAGGGTTTAAGCACGACGAACTTGATGTTTTCTTCCGTCGGCAAGAGGGCGTCCACCGAGGCGAGGAGTTGATTTGAAGAGGCGTTCCCCGCAATGGGCAAGGACAATCGGGAACCGACTTTCTCGCCATTGCCCACGGCACGGGGGCTATCGCGGTCTGGGCCGCCCCACTCGCTGAAAGTAGTGGTCTCGAGCGGTGTGAATCGGCCCTCAGAATCTCTCAGGCCTTGGAGAACCAGCCGGATATAGCCTGGACGCGATTCACCGGCCGCCCTTCGAACCGCCAGACAAGTGCCTTCGACTAGTGTGCCTGGGAGGACAGGCGCACTCCCTTTCACGGCCTCCGCAGCGACTACGTACGCTGCAAAAGGCTGACCAGGCTGGGCGTTTGCGGAGGTGAGAGGCCGGAGAAGTCGGACTGAGATGGCGGTTCCGGGCTGAATCATTTGCCCGGTTCCCCAAGGCCCGAACCACAGCACCTTAAGTCCAGGGTAAAAGCAGAGAGCGCCAGCTAACAGTGTGGCTGTCCAGGCAATCCATCGGCCCATTGATCTGCCACCTCCAGAGGCTTTTATCGGCCAGCGACCGGCAAATCTTGAACTGCTCACAGCACGCCTATTGCCAAACAGTAAACTTCCGCATCTCAATGTAAACACAGAGGTTGAGCGGTCGATGGGAAATGCCAGGGGACGAAGCTCTACGTAATGGCTACGAAAAATGTAAACCTTTCCAGACAAGAAGAAGGTTAGGCCGGGGGATTGCGAAACCGGATAAAGAGGAATAAGTTGTAATATAGCGTTGGAGCGGAGGACCTTGTGGCCAAAAACGCGCGAATCTTGATCGTTGAGGACGACGCCCATGAACGGCAGGGGCTCGCTGACCTTCTCTCCGCCTGGGGTTACGAAACCGAAACTGCTGGCGACGGTTCAGAAGCCATGGAAAGAGTCTCTTCTTTCAACCCTGCGGTGGTGATTTCGGATCTTCGGATGCCGCACATGACGGGCATGGAGTTGTTGCGGCAAGTCCATGAAGTCCACTCCGACTTGAACTTCATCATGCTGACCGGACAGGGAACGATCGAGGAAGCGGTGGAAGCCACGAAGCTGGGCGCCTTTAATTTTCTTGAGAAGCCGCTCGATACCAAGCGGCTTCAGGTTGAGTTGCAAATTTGCCTGGAGCGCCATGAAAGTGAGCGGCAACTGGAGGCAGCCCACCGGCGGCTGCGAGACCTGGGATTCCTGGGCAACATCGTAGGGCGGTCCAAGAGTATGCAGGAAGTGACGTCGCTGGTCTCGATGGTCGCGCCCTCCCGCGCTTCGGTGTTGATCAGCGGCGAGAGCGGCACGGGCAAGGAGCTAGTGGCCCGCACGATTCACGAGCTCAGCCCGCGGCGCGCCAAGCCTTTCGTGGCCGTGAATTGCGCGGCGATACCGGAGACCCTGATGGAAAGTGAAGTTTTCGGCCACGAAAGGGGAGCTTTCACCGGGGCCATCGAGCGCCGGGTGGGTTGCTTCGAGCTGGCCGACGGTGGCACACTGCTGCTCGATGAGATAGGTGAAATGCCGTCCGCCACCCAGGCCAAACTGCTCCGCGTGCTCGAAGACTCCAAGGTGCGCCGGCTGGGAAGCAAATCGGAAATCTCCGTGGATGTGCGCGTCCTGGCCGCCACCAACAAAGTCCCGGAGGAAGCGGTTGCCAAGGGCCAGTTGCGCAGCGATCTCTACTTCCGCCTCAACGTGGTCCATATCGTTTTGCCTCCTTTGCGCGAGCACCCTGAAGATCTGGAGGAGTTGACGACCGCCCTTCTCAACGACCTGAACCGAAAACACAACCGGGCGGTGAAGGATGTTGACGGTGAAGTTCTACAGGCCTTCCGCCGACACCACTGGCCGGGGAACGTGCGCGAGCTCCGCAATGTTTTGGAGCGCATGCTCGTTACTTGTCCGGGCGGGCACCTGACCGTCCATGAATTGCCTCGCGGCTTCGGCCATCCCGGCGTGGTGGAAGGTGGCGCGGAGCTCCGGCTCCGTCCTGGCATGACGGTCGCCGAGGCTGAACGCCGCCTCATTTTCGAAACCTTGGCCTCCACGCAAAAAAATAAGACGCGTGCCGCAGAGCTGCTCGGCATCAGCCTGAAAACTCTCCATAACAAGCTGAAGGAATATGGGGCTCAGCCTGAAGATTAAGCTTACCGCGCTCATAACTCTCCTGGTCTTGCTCATGGTCCTGGCCACCTCGACGCTCTACCTCTCTCATCTGACCCGACAGGCCCTGAGCGAGGTTGAAAGCAGAGGGGAATATGTGGCAAACGAAATCTACCATCAGGCCAGTGCCCTCCTGTCCCAGGCCCGAATGCCAGCGGGTTCAAACCCCTCCGATTTCCAGGCGCTAAGTGGCTTCGTGCAAGCTCGACTTGCGGCCGATGCGGGGTTGACCTCACTGCTGGAATCCGCGATCGGATATTCACCTTCCATTTACTACGCCGCCATCACGGACACCCGACACCAGGTTATGGTTCACAACGATCCAGGGGAAATCGGCCAAGTGATGGCGCCGGCTGTGCCGTTTGAGGATCTGCTCCATGCCGGATTGTTGAAGCAACTCCGGGTGATCTACGGTCCGTCCAGGGTGTACGAAGTCGTGCTGCCGCTCGAGATTGGAAACACGCCTTTCGGCGACGTACGCGTCGGCGTCTCGACACTCTTCCTCGCCCACCAGATCACCCCGGATTTGCACGCTGCCCTGACCCTTTCCTTTGCCATCATCATCTTCACGACTCTCTCCGCCGGTCTGCTCTCCTATCGCCTTTTGCGTCCCCTCGCAACCATTTCGCGAAGTGTTGACCTGCTGGCGCGCGGCGAATATTCCGAGCCTGTAAGTCTAAAGAGGACCGACGAATGGGGCGTGCTTTCCTCAAAATTGAACCTCTTAGGCGAGCAGATGCGCGGCGAAAAAGCCGCCTTTGTCCAATTGAAGGAGAACCTTGACCAGCTTTTCTCCAAGCTGAGCGACGGCCTGCTGCTATTTGAGAGGCAGGACCGGCTGGTCCTGGCAACACCCGCCGCGGCCCGTCTGCTGGGTTGCAGGGCGGAAGCCATCGTTCATCGCCAGGCGCTGGAGGTGTTCTCCGCCCACAACCCTCTCCATGACCTCTTGCGGGAAGCCTTCGCCTCACGGCAATCAACGCCCTGGCGAACCCTCGAGCTTGGCGGCGAACCCCCGGCGCGCGTTGCGGTGAATGTGCAATTCATCCGTGAACAGGGCGAGGCCATGGGATGCCTGGTCACCTTGCGCGACGCCACCACACGCGCTCAGATCGAGGATCAAATTGATATCACAACCAAGCTGGCGGCTCTCGGCCGGATCACTTCCGGAGTTGCGCACGAGGTGAAGAATCCGCTCAACGCTATGGTCCTCCAGCTCGAAATCCTGAAATCCAAACTGACCGACCAAGGTGAAAGGGTTGGCCCGCATCTGGAGATACTCTCCGAGGAGATCCGGCGGCTCGATCGAGTGGTGAAAACCTTCCTCGATTTCACCCGCCCGGTCGAGATCCATCCGGTCCCCACCCCCGTGGAAGGCCTGGTCCGCGAAGTCTTTCTGCTGGCCGAGCCGCAAGCGCTGCAGAATAACGTTCGGCTCGTCTTTGAGCACGAGGGAACCCTTCCGACTATTAACGTTGACCGCGACCTCATGAAACAGGCGCTCCTGAACCTGGTTCTAAACGGTTGCCAAGCCATGCCCTCAGGAGGGCAACTTACAGTTAAACCGCAAACAGACGGTCATCACCTGAATCTCGAAGTTTCCGACCAGGGTGTGGGCATTCCGCCGGAGGTGCGGCAGAAGATCTTTTCTCTCTTCTACACCACGAAGCCCGGCGGCAGCGGAATTGGACTCGCCATGGCTTTCCGAATCCTTCAGCTCCACAACGGATCCATCGATTTCTCAAGCGAAGTCCACCACGGCACGACGTTTCGTGTTTCCATTCCCGTGCCCTGACCCGGCTCGGCAAGGGTGCCCTCCACCCGCGCGCCTAAGGAAAAACGAGGCGGGACATTTCGGTGCTCACGTGCTGCCAATTGGACTTTGAAAACCTTCAAGCGGGGGCGTTTTAGGTGCTAGACTTTTGACCTTCGACTTTCGACTTTTGACTTTCGACTTTTGACTTCTGATGAACTCCCAGCCCTCACCGCTCACGCCCATTTCGGATGTCCCCACTAAGGGCCGCAGCACCAATACGGCAATTTCGCCGGCGGGCGCGATTTCCTGGGCGCTCGACGATACTCTTCGGCTCTTGTTTCGGCCTTTTGATGCTTGGAGGTGGACCAAGCTCAGTCTGCTGTGCCTCTTGCTGGGAGGCGGCACACCCACCGCAGCATTCCAGTGGAGCCTGAGCGCTCTGCCCAGTGATTTTCGACTGACGGATCTGGTGACCGGCGCGCGGCAATACGTCGCGCAACACCCTTCCCTCATCTTCCTGGTCATCCTGTTCGCTCTCGCACTGGGGCTCGGTTTCCTCTACCTGAGGTCGGTATTTCGCTTTGTTCTGGTGGATTCACTGGTCAAGATGGAGGTGGCTCTAAGCAGTGCGTGGTCCGCCCTCCGTCCCCTGGGACAATCCTATTTCTGGTGGCTGGTGGGAACGCTGGTGGCGCTCGCTACCACGTTCTCACTCATGGTCATTGTCGCCTTTCCCG
>JBEKIZ010000145.1:0-9066 GCA_050011515.1 Terriglobia bacterium
TCTCGAGAAAGAGTTCTTACTGCCTGCAATCATCGCCAGCCCGACCGAGTGCCGGTTG
Source organism: Terriglobia bacterium (assembly GCA_050011515.1). Lineage (GTDB taxonomy): Bacteria > Acidobacteriota > Terriglobia > UBA7540 > UBA7540 > CAVROP01. The sequence continues at coordinate 59 of JBEKIZ010000145.1, forward strand.
ATCTTTCCGGTCACCCTTCCTCAGGGATCGCCGCCATCGCCTACGCCAAATTGCGCGATTATCTTGGACTCCCCAAGAAGACCCTTCGCGTTTACGACCCTATTCAGCAATTGGCCATCGTGGATGACGACGTCCTCGAGAAACTCGGGATCGATGTCCTCGATCTGGGCCGCGCTTTCGCCCTCGACGAAGCATCCTGGGCAGACTGGACATTGCCGGATGGTACCCCTTGCAAGATGCCGGCGTGGGCATTGCCTCAAACGGCGGACGGAAGGTGGGTCTTCCGCTCCAAGAGCGGGCGTGTGATTGCCCATATGCCGGAGGGCGCGCTCTATTTCGAACAAACTTATTTCCCATTCACGGATGAAGATGGGCCCACGACCATCCCCGGGGCCATGCAAGAGTGCATGTGGCACGTCGTCGCTGGTCCTCCAGGCCCATGGGTCAATAACGCGCAGTTGAGAGAGGGAGCAAAACGGCTGCGGCAGAAGACCGACAAGGCCATTGTGGGCGGCTTTGGCGGCAATCTGCTGGAGACGGGGCAGTTCTTCTATCGCAACGACAACTTCTTTATGCTGCTGGCAGCCGAACCCGCGAAGGCGCACAAGTTCCTCGACGACCTTGTCGAGATTCACCTTGCCAACCTGGAGAAATATCTGGGGGCGGTCGGCGACTGTATCGACCTCATCAAGTTTGGCGACGACCTGGGAATGCAAAGCGGGCCGCAAGTTTCGCCCAAGATGTACCGGGAATTCTTCAAGCCTCGCCACAAACTCATGTGGAGCCGTGCTAAACAACTGGCCGACGTGAAAGTAATGCTCCATTGTTGTGGCGGAGTCCGGGAACTGTTGCCTGATTTGATTGACGCCGGATTGGAGGCCATCAACCCGGTTCAGATTTCTTGCGCCGGTATGGACGCCGGGGAGCTAAAGGCTGAATTCGGGAAGGACATGGTATTCTGGGGCGGAGGTTGCGACACGCAGACCATCCTGCCCAACGCCACGCCGGACGAAGTGCGCCGGCACGTCAAAGAACAGGTGCAAATCCTCAGCCCCGGTGGCGGCTTCGTCTTCCAACAGGTTCACAATATCCTGGCCAATGTTCCCCCGGAAAACATTGTGGCCATGTACGAAGCCGTGCAGGAGATCGGGAGATCTGTTGATCGGGTGATCGGGTGATCGGGAGAACGGATCGGGTCATCGGGTGTTTGATTGTAGGGAGGAGTACAAGAGACTTTGCAGGGTGGTGTTTTTTTGTTCGCCCGATCACCCGATCTCACGATCCTCCCTCACGGCCGAATATAAAGAATGATTTTACTGGGAACTCCATTCTTTGAAATGAAATCCACGGTCTGCGCGGGCTGCCAGCCGGGGACCTGAAAATCGTGCGAGACGATGCGCGCCCCAGAACGGAGTTGGGTCGCGAGCATGGGGCGCAGGCGCTCATTCACGGCGGTCAAAAGGTATAGCGTCACCACGGTGGCGTGACGGACATTGACCTCAAACATGTTTTCGTGGAGTATCTGGGCACGGCCTTGCAAGCCCAATTTTAGGATGCGTTTCGAGGATTCCTCATAAAGGTCGGAATTGAGTTCCACCCCCACGGCCCGAGCTCCGAATTTCTGTGCAGCCAGGATCACAATGCGCCCGTCCCCCGATCCTAAGTCGTAGACCACGTCGTCGGGTTGGACCTTGGCAACTTCCAACATCTTTTGCGCCACATCGAGCGGCGTGGGGACAAAGGGAACAATGTGCTCCAGATACTTGCCGGCATCATTCGGAGCCGGGGAAAGGGGCGTATTTTGGGGCGTGGCCGCCCGGCAGAAAAGTAGCATGCCGAGACCAACGGTGAAAACCGCAAACCTGCCACAGCCTTTGGTAACGTCAATGACGCGCGCAATTCGTCGCATAAGACAATTCTATGGGTTGCAAGGCATGTTGTCGAGCGAGTTGAGGGGCCACAGTTAAAAGTCGAAAGTCAAAAGTTGAAGGTCTAAAGTGCTTTGGCCGTTTACGGTTAGCCGTTGACTGCGGCTGCACGCAAACTGACAGCGGGAACCTTTTTACTGTATCCTGTTAACCTTCGACTCTTGACTGTCAACTGCTTTCTGATAACCGACGGCTGATAGCTGATAGCTTTCTCCCATGCCCCACCCCCAACCTTCTCTTCGCCGCGAACTGACCCTCACCAACGGTACGGCCATTGTGGTCGCGAACATGATTGGGGCGGGAATCTTCGGCACCACAGGCTTCCTGGCAGGGGATCTTGGCAAGCCTTCCCTGGTGCTTGGTATCTGGTTGGCGGGCGCGCTGGTCGCCTTAGCCGGATGCCTATGTTATGCGGAGCTGGCAATCAATTTGCCCCGCTCCGGAGGAGAATACGTTTACTTGCGGGAGGCTTGGGGGCCGGCCTGGGGATTTCTGAGCGGCTGGATTTCCTTCTTCGCAGGGTTTGCAGCGCCCATCGCGGCCTCGGCGTTGCTTTTTTCCGAGTACCTGGCGCACTTTTTCCCCGCACTCTCGCCCAGATCGCCGGCAGGAATGCTGTCCACCTCCTCGAGGTGGATCCACACGGGCAACGGGCACCTGCTGGCGGTAGGGGTGGTTGCGGTGTTTGCGGTTACCAATATCCTTGGGGTGCGTTTCGCAGGCAAGATCCAAAACGTTCTTACCGGCTTGAAAGTTGGAGTCCTGGGAGCCTTTCTGGTGCTGGCCTTCCTGATGGGGAAGGGAAGCGTCGCTCATTTCTCGGCAGAGGCAGTCCGAACCTCTCACCACAGCCTGGGCGGACAATGCGCGGTTTCCCTCGTCTTCGTGATGTTCGCTTATAGCGGTTGGAACGCTGCTACTTATGTGGCCGAGGAGATGAAGTCGCCGGAGCGTACGTTGCCCGCTTCGCTGGTGGCAGGGACCCTAATCGTGGCGGTCTTCTATCTGGCGTTGAACGCCGCTTTCATCTACGCCATGCCTTTAGAAGCCATGAAGGGCATCGAACGCATCGGCGGAGCGGCGGCGGAAGCGCTCTTTGGAGGGAAAGGCGGAGACTTCTTCAGTGGCGTGATGTCGGTCGGGTTACTTTCCACAGTGAGCGCTATGGTGATAGTGGGGCCGCGCGTCTATTACGCCATGGCCCAGGATGGCTGTTTTTTTCGCGGCGCGGCGCGCGTGCATCCGCGCTGGAGGACACCCATCCAGGCTATTCTCTGGCAGTCGGCAGCAACGGCCGTTATGATCCTGACGGGATCATTTGAAAGCCTGCTCTATTACATTGGCTTCGCGTTAGTCCTGTTTGCCGCCCTGGCGGTGGCAGGCATGGTACGCCTGCGCAACCGGCCCGCTTGGAAGCGGCTCGGGGCCGTAAGTTGGGGATATCCCGTCGCTCCCGCAGTTTTTATCGGCGCCAGCGTGTGGATGCTCTGCTACACGATGGCACTGCGGCCAAAAGAATCCTTCCTGGGTCTGCTGACCATGGCGGGCGGGGCCCTGGTCTATCGCTGGTTTTTCCGCCGCCGCGCGGGAGCGTAGGTCAACTACCCCGCCCGAAGCAATGGCCGCTAACTCGGCGCGGCCCGGTGGCCGCAACCCGAGAGGAGACTCACCACAGAGGCCACACAGTTCGCAGAGAAGAGCAGAAGTATTTTTCTCTGTAGCACTAGTTCGTGAGACGTTGTTGTGCCGCAAAGATTTTGCGCGTCACGTAGGGGCGAGCGGCGCTCGCCCCAGGGCCGAACGCCGTTCGGCCCTACGTGTTGGTTGCGGCTATGCCGCGCTGTGCGCTCTGCGGTGAATTCCTTCTTCGCGGCAGGAGAAGTAGTCGACCGTTCGTGCTACAGTGAGTAGCCACTCTCAAACGCCTCGCCCGGCGCGTTCGGCCCGGACGGAAGCTGGCGTCGCGCGGGAGCGTTCGTCCTCAGACGAAGGAGGGGAGTCATGGCTGAAACGAACGTGCATGAAGTACTTGGCAAGCAATATCGCGCCTCGATCGCTATGTTAAGGGAAGCAGTCACCAAGTGTCCGGAATCACTGTGGCTCGCTCCCGAGTATCCAAACAAGTTCTGGCACATTGCTTACCACGTGCTTTTCTGCACGCATATGTATCTGCAGAATTCCTACGAAGAATTCACCCCATGGAAAAAGCACCGTGAGAACTATCAATTTCTTGGTCCTCTTCCCTGGCCACCGCACGACCGGGTCAGGATCGAAACGCCATACAGCAAAGAAGAGATTCTCGAATACCTCCAGATATGCTGCGAGAAAATTGAGGCCAGGGTGCCATCCCTGGATGTAAACTCGCCGTCAGGGTTCCACTGGCTTCCGTTCAGCAAATTGGAGCTGCAACTCTACAACATTCGGCACCTTCAACATCACACCGGACAACTGATCGATCGGCTCAGAACGGTGGCCCAGATCGGCGTCGCCTGGGTTGTTGCTGTTTGAAGCGCTGTGGAGTGGGGCCCACCGCTTTTGCGTCTCGAGCTTGCTCGAGCCGATGCCGTACCGCTGATGGCAGGACACTGCCCTTCGAAATCCACGGATACGACCTTTTTCCCCGAATCTAGCATCTATAACACAGGGGAGGCGCTTTCGTAACACCCCACGGCCCGACCACAGGTTCGGGCAGGGTCGACATAGGCGTTGCGCCCGAAGGCCGCAGCGAGCTGGTTCGCTTGTTTCAGGCCACAAAGGGTGCTACGCTTTTAAGCAGGAGGGAAATATGCGTAGATTGCATATCGTTATATTGTCGTTGGCAATTGCTTTCTGTACTGCCGGCACTAACGCCTGGGCCCGAAGTAGCGGGGGACATGGCGGCGGTGGTGGTTTCCATGGCGGCGGTGGCGGAGGCTTTCACGGCGGCTACGGCGGTGGAGGCTTCCGCGGTGGTTACGGTGGCGGAGGCTTTCGCGGTGGCTACGGCGGTGGAGGCTTTCGCGGTGGTTACGGCGGTGGAGGCTTTCGCGGTGGTTACGGAGGTTATCGAGGCGGTTATGGTGGCTGGGGATATGGACGCGGTTACGGCTACCGGGGCGGTTGGGGGTATGGGTTTGGCTTCGGGTTAGGATGGGGCCCGTGGGCCTACTGGCCTTATTGGGATTATGGCTATTACGGAGGGTGGGGATATCCCTACTATTCGTACTATCCTGACTACTCGTCCAACCCGTGCTACCCCTACGGTCCGTACGATTGCCGCATTTCTGGATACGGCCCGGTTTCTTATGCGCCCGACCCGGCTCCGGCTGGACCAAATCCGTCGACGTATTCCCAAAGGAGCATTTCACCGGCAGCGCCCAGCGCTTACGTAGCGGACGGGCAATGGCACCACTTCGGCCCTCAGCCCGCTCCGGCAATACGCGCCTCTTCGCCTCGAACGGCGCCGCATTCTCAGGGAAGCGCGCCGGCTCACACTTACAACGCCTATTTGAGGGACGGCCAATGGCACCACTTCGGCCCTCAGCCCACTCCGGCAATACGCGCCTCTTCGCCTCAAGCGGCGCCGCATTCTCAGGGAAGCGAGCCGACCCGCACTTACAACGCCTCCCTGGCGGAGCGCCAGTGATGCTGCTATTCGGAGAGGAAGCTGACGGTAGCAGACAGCGGGCATGACTGATTCTTGCGTACGATGATGACAGTCTTGCTGGGTAGCTCGGCCGCCCCGGCGGCATTTCACCGCGTTGGCAAGATGACGCTGCTACGCGGAGTCACTCAATACAATCCTTAATAGGCTGCATAAGGGCCCGGTCGCAAATTGCGACGGGCCTTTTTGCTTTTGATGCGCGGGCCGGCGTAGCCTGACTCCCGAATCCTGTTCTCTTCGCCCTTGACACGTGGACGGAGACCTGATAGCCTATTCTAGTTGACCTATGGAGCGCGCCGCGGGCGAATTCGCGAAGGGGGTTGGTGATTGGCCCGCAGAGGGTAGGAATTGGACAGGAAATGCAAAAAAGATGTTATTTAGACGGAACGAACCTAAGAGTCTGTTGCAACTAAAGGAGTTAGCGTTTTTTGGGGTAAAAAACGAACTGCTTTTTGAGTGCAGGAAACCCCAATCAAAGCCAAAAAATGGCCACAAATCCACGTTTTCTATAAGGTGTACCCCACGGGCGACCGCCGGTCGCCCCTACAGGGAAATGAACCGGCGTATGGACCTGGGATCTAAAAGGACTGGCATGCGGCCATTGAGGTATGGTTGTGCAGGCCTGATTCTTGCCTGCTGCTGTTTGCTTCCACTGCTCGCGGAGTCTTCTTTTGCCGCCTCCGAGCCCATTCAGTACCTGCTCGACTTGCGTGAGCCTGCCTCACACCTGGCGAAAGTGGCGATGACGGTCGCGGGGGCTTCACCTTCCACGGAACTCCAGTTCCCGGCTTGGAACAACCTTTACCAGATTCGAGACTTTGCCAGGAATATCCAGGAACTTGCTGCGGACTGTGACGGTGCGCAGGAGCAACTGACGCGCGTTGACCTTAACACCTGGAGGTCGGAGGCCAAGCCCTGCGAGAAGCTGGCGCTTCGATACGCTGTTTATGTGGCAGGATCGCCGCCCTTTTCAAGCGCGCTGGACAGCCAGCACGCCTTTCTGAACTTTGCTACGCTGCTCTTCTACCTGCCCAAGGAGCGGGGACGCGCCGCGCATGTGAAGCTCTTGATTCCCGCCGGGTGGAAAGTCGCGACCTTGCTCGAGGAAGACGGAGACGGATTCCTCGCCCCGAATTACGACCTCCTGGTGGACAGCCCGGCGGAGGCAGGGCAATTCCAGGATTACAGCTTTTCTCAGGATGGAGCAACCTATCGCGTGGTCGTTCACGCGGATGTCAAGGACTATTCTCCGGACCGCCTGCTGGCCTCGCTGCGGAAGATCACCGCCACCGAAACCGCGCTCATGCGCGACGTGCCCTTTTCTCGCTACACGTTTATCCTGCATTTCCCGCGTGAGGATGGAGGCGGCGGCATGGAGCACCGCAACGGGACCGCCATCACGGCCCGGGCCCCCCAACTTCGCGACCACTGGGAGAACCTGGAGGGTGTCGCGGCGCATGAGTTCTTCCACCTGTGGAACGTGAAGCGCATCCGGCCGCAATCGCTCGAGCCCATCGATTACGTCCACGGCAACGACACTCGCGACCTTTGGTTCTGCGAAGGCGTGACGAGCGCGTATGGCGAGCTCGCCCTGTTGCGCGCGGGACTGATCTCCCGCAAGACTTTCTACGCCCGCCTGGGGTCGGCGATTGAGACGCTTCAATCCCGGCCCGCCCGTTTCTTCCAAAGCGCGGAGGAGTCAGGGCTGGAAGCGTGGCTTGAAAGGTATAACGACTACCTGCGGCCCGAGCGAAGCATCTCGTACTACAATAAGGGCGAATTGCTGGGCTTCCTGCTCGACATTGCCATCCGCCACGCAAGCGGGAATGCCGCGGGTCTGGATGATGTGATGCGCCGCTTGAACGAAGACTTCGGCCGCCCCGGCCGCTACTATACGGATGCGGACCTGCGGCGCTTGATAGCACAGGTGGCGCCCAGGTTTTCCGGGCTGGAGACCTTCTTTGCTGATTACGTGCGGGGCACGCGGGAGCTGGACTATGATACGTATCTCGGCTACGCAGGCCTGGAGCGGGAGAGCGAAACCCGCGGCTCGGCGCGCCTGGGATTCGACGCCAGCGTGAATCCAGGGGGCGAAGTCCAAGTGGAGTCCACCGAGCCCGGCCGCGCCGCGCAACAGGCAGGCCTGGCGCAGGGTGACATCGTGCTGAAAATGAATGGCCAGGCGTTGCGTGATTCTCCTGCCAACTTGCTTTCCTTACTTAAGCCGGGGCAAGAAATCCGACTCGAGGTGCAGCGCGGCGGACGCGTTTTTGAGATTAAATACCGGCTGGAAGCCAATGAAGAGGCAACTTGCCGCGTGAAGGAAATCGCCCATCCTTCGCCTGAACAGGTCCGGGTGCGCGAAGGTTGGCTCAAGGGAGAGACCACGCGCAAGGGCGCTGACGAGCAATGATCCGAGCTTTCCTGGTAGTCGTCGTCACTTTCGCTTACGTCTTGATCCTGGGACCGCTAGTGCTGATTTATGCTGCGATCAGCGGGAATTCCGATCCCGTTTACAGGATCGGAACGCTGGGCGCAAGAATGGCCTTGTGGCTGGCGGGAGCGCGCCTTGAAATCCATGGACTCGACCAGATTCCCCGCGACCGGCCCGTTGTCTTCATGGCCAACCACCAGAGCAACTGTGACCCTCCCGCGCTGCTTGCCGTCTTGCCGCCGGTGCTCGTGCTGGTAAAGAAGGAGTTCTTCCGCGTGCCCATTGTTGGGAGAGGCATGGTGGTGTGCGGGTTTATCCCCGTCGATCGCCGCAACCGGGAACAAGCGCTCGAGGCCGTCGAAAAAGGCGTGCAGGCACTGAAGGCTGGAAAGTCATTCCTTGTTTATCCCGAGGGCACTCGCAGCCCCGATGGCAGGCTTCAGCGCTTCAAGAAAGGCGTCTTTGTTATGGCAATCAAAGCGGGCGCTCCCATTGTTCCGATCTCGGTCTCGGGTAGCAACAAGATCATGCCCAAAGGAAAGTTCGTGATACGGCCGGGACGTGTCCGGACCACCTTCCACGAACCTGTCGCCACGGAAGGCTCTGCTAACGAGGACCGCCAATTGATCATTGACCGTGTCCGCCAGGCCATCCTGGCAGGCCTTGAGAAGGATGAATGGCCGGTAGAGCAGTGACGAGTGACAAGTGACGAGCGGAATTGTTATTAGTGAATAGTGAATTACGGACGCGAGTTTGCTTTGCGCGCCGCGCCTGGGGCCTCTCACTGCCAGGCTTCCTCGGTTCACAATTCATGATTTACTATTCACCATTCATAATTGGCCCAGCCCCTCGCCCCCACTTTTCTGCTTTCCGTCCACTGCCTACTGCCTAGCCAAAAATATTTGAAATTTATCAAGTCGACAGTCCACAGTTAACAGTCGAGAGTCGGAGTTGATTCCATCGGTCATCTGTCCGATCATCTTGTTTTGCCAAAGCAAGCGAG
>JBEKIZ010000146.1:0-8681 GCA_050011515.1 Terriglobia bacterium
TGTAGATATCGGCGAGATACATTTGCAAGGGGTCGTCCATACGCTCGCCGAGCTTGAAGGCGGGGATGGGGGAGGTTGGGGTGACGATCACGTCCACCTCGTCAAATGCTTCCAGAAAATCCCTGGTGATGAGGGTGCGCACTTTCTGGGCTTTCAGGTAATAGGCATCGTAGTAGCCGGAGCTCAGGACGTAGGTGCCCAGCATAATGCGCCTCTTCACCTCGGCGCCAAACCCTCCGTAGCGTGTCTGCTTGTACATCTCTTGCAAATCCGCGTACTCAGCGGAGCGGAATCCATAGCGCACGCCATCGTAGCGCGCCAGATTCGAGCTGGCCTCGGCCATGCAGATGATGTAGTAGCAGCCAATGGCATAATCGGTGTGGGGAAGGCTTATGGGAACGACCTGGCATCCCAGCTTCGCCAGCAAGTCGACTCCCTTTTGGATGTTATCTCCAATTTCCGGATTGAGTCCCTTGAGATACTCGCTTGGGACGCCCACCTTGAGGCCGCGCACGTCTTGATCCAGCCTTGCGACGTAGTCCTCAACCGGAATGTCCGCCGAGGTGGAGTCGTGCGGGTCGCGGCCCGCAATCGTCTGCAGCAGACGCGCCACATCGCGGACGGAGCGGCCGAATGGCCCAATGTGATCGAGCGAGGAGGCGAAAGCCACCAGTCCGTACCGTGACACCCTGCCGTACGTCCCCATCATGCCCACAATTCCACAAAGGGCCGCCGGTTGCCGGATGGAGCCGCCCGTGTCAGAGCCAAGAGACGCCACGGCCATATTCGCCGCGACCGCCGCGGCTGAACCGCCACTCGATCCTCCGGGGACTCGGGTTAAATCGTGAGGGTTGTGGGTGGTGAAAAACCCGGAGTTTTCCGTCGAAGATCCCATCGCGAATTCGTCGCAATTCGTCTTGCCTAGAATGACCGCGCCTGCCGCCTCCAACCTTTCCACGGCGGGGGCATCATAGGGGGCGAGGTAATTCGCAAGAATCTTCGAGGCGCAGGTGTTCCGCACGCCTCGGGTCAGAATCACGTCCTTCACCGCCACCGGGATTCCACCCAGCGGACCCAAGGGCTCGCCGGCGGCAAGCTGCCGGTCAATCTTTGACGCCTGCTCGAGGGCGCGTTCGGGGCACAACTGCAAAAAGGCATGGACCTCTTTGTCGCGCCGCTCGATGTGATCAAAGTGAGCTTGCGCAACCTCCACCGCAGATGTTTCGCGCTTGACCAGAAGGTTATGGAGTGGGTCGATAGTGAGTTCAGTTAGGTTCATATTTTGTGACAGCCCCTAAGTGCCCCCCAGCTCGGCGTGGGCACTCGGAACCGGGCGTCGCCGCTGGCGGTTATTCCTCCTTTTCGATGACGCGAGGAACACGGAAACAACCCGCGCTCTGATCGGGAGCATTGGCGAGGGCCTCGTCCTGCTCGAATGTCTTGTGCGGCTCGTCTGCCCGCAGGGAAGGGTTGGCCGCAGCGGGATAGGTCACCTGCGCCATCGGTTCCACTTGCGAAGTATCCAGCTCATTCAGCTTCTGCATGTACTGGAGGATGGAATCGAGCTGCGGGAGAAATTTCTTCACCTCTTCGGGAGTTAATTCGAGGTGGGCGAGTTCAGCGACGTAGCGCACGTCCTTTTCTTCGAGTGCCATCAGTGTACCTGTCCACGCTTTCGTCCGGAATATTTGGCGTGAGACCGCCCGATCACCTGCGCCATGTCAGGAGCCTTGCAGGAAACCTGTCTCGCCCAATCCTTCCGCTTGGGTTTGGAGACAGGTAGATTTTCTGGCCGCCGCTGTGCCCTGTTGCTGCGATCGACCTTGCCGACGCGTAAGATTCTGATATGTTTTACCACGGGCTTGCCCAAGAAGTTGTTCACATGTGCCCGGATTTCCTCCGCCATCTGTTGCAGGGGTTCGGCCCAGTCGGCATCGTCCGTGGCCAGCGTCAAAGTTCCCGCGCTGAACGCCACTGGCCGGCACTGTCTGGCCAGCGCCTTTCCTGCCACGCGAGTCCAGAGAGGGGCCAGGACTTCGACGACGGGGGGTTCCAGGCGGGACAACTGAGGCTTGAGGACCTTGGGCAGAAGTACTCCGATCTCTTCCATCGCTTGGCTCCGACGATCCGGAATTCTGAGGTAGATAGATTTGGCAGTCTAGCACATCGGGGCCCGTCGAGGGAATTACTTGTGACCCTGCTCGCAGGTCTCCTATAATTCCTGCGCATGCGTTTTCTCCTTGCCTCAGCTTCGCCACGGCGCCGGGAATTGTTGCGCAAAGCCGGCTTCGATTTCGATGTCCGACCCAGCCATATCGTTGAAGAGATCCAGCCGGGCGAGCCGCCGGAGGAATTTGCGCGCCGCGCGGCGCGTGAGAAGGCCATGCAAGTCGCGGCGTCCTGTCCTGTGGGCAGCTTCGTCTTAGGCGCGGATACGGTGGTCGTCATCGACGGAGAGACGCTGGGAAAGCCGTCAGGCCGGCAGGACGCTACGCGCATGCTCCGGCTTCTATCCGGTCGAACCCACCAGGTGCACACCGGCATTTGCCTGGTACGGGCGCCAGGCGAAATTGAAGCCCTCAAGCACGAGACAACCTTCGTGACCTTCCGGAAGCTGGATGAGGAAGAGATTCGCAGTTACGTCGAAAGCGGTGAGCCTCTGGACAAGGCGGGCGCCTATGCGGTTCAAGGGCTCGCATCCAGGTTTGTCACCTGCATCTCGGGTTGCTACTCGAACGTGGTAGGCTTGCCGGTCGCCCTGGTCTACGAAATCCTTAAACCGCTCATGAAAGCAGAAGTCAGAAGTCAGAAGCCGGAAGTCGGGAGGTAGTTGCCAGCGTCACGGTTTCTTTCCGGATTCTGCTAAAGGATTATCCGCTCGTCGCCTTCCCGCCTCGTCACCCGTTCCCGGTCAAGGTACTCGAGCAAAGGAATGGCGTATTTCCTGCTCAGTCCCGTGATCTCCTTGAAAACCGCAACGTTGATGCGGTTACTTTGAGCTTTGCGCCGGACAAGTAGCTCCTTCAATTGCTGTAACGCCGAGCGGTGAAAAATCAAATCCTCGGTCACTTTGAGGAGCACTTTCTCCTTGAGCAAGATTTGGAGCAGTTTTTCAGCTCGCGGGCGGTCGATGCGCAGCTTGGCCAGGACCTCCGGCGCGCCGGGAACCGCCAACCCCCTTCTCTCAAATGCCGCGCTGATCTGATCCTTGGCAACCTGCTCTTCAGGCGTCAGTTGAATCCTGCGTCCTGCGAGGCGCACCGTTTCGCCCTGCACATCCACTTTGCCTTGAGCGGCCAGTGTTTGAAGGAGCGCGTTGAATAGCAAGTTTGAAGGCGATGCGGGGTGCGGCGAACTTCGGGTGTCGGTTCTCGAGCGCAGGTCTTCCTTGGGCAACCCCGCAACCAGAGGGTTTTGGGCGTGGAATTTCTCAAGCTGTTCAATCACCCTTGTGGCCAATTCTTGGAAATGTCCCTGGTGCACGAACAACTCCGGCGGCTGCCCCAGCAGCGCAAGCCGATTCGTGGAGGCAAGCACCCTGCCGACGCGCAGAACCTCGGCAGGAGGCCATCCGGTGCGGGACACGAGTCCAGAGAGGGGAGCTTCTCCGGCTTGTCGCACCAGCCATTCAAGCCTAACTTCCGAATCGCCTTTCTCCAAGGTGTCGAGAAGCGGCACGACAGTTGCATCTCCCAAGCGGTGCTTGGCGGGCTGGTTATCAAGGACCGATCCGCCCCCGATGGTGGTGACGGGTGAGAACTGGCGGATGATAAAGCGATCTCCCGGCATTAACACGCTTGGTTCGGAGAGCCGGAGTTGAGCGAACGCACTGCTTCCAGGCTCCAACTCCTTTCCCTCTAACAGAACCACTTCGGCAATCGTCTCGGCTGTGCCACAGTGGAAATGGAACCTGGCGCGGTTTTTCAAAGGCCGTGCCGCGGGCAGCAGGTTCAACCTGCAATCCAAACGCGATGTCGCCTGGAAAAGTCCCGGCGGCGCCAGGATCATTCCACGGGAAATTTCCTTTGCCTCGATGCCGGGCAAGTTTACCGCCGTCCGCTGTCCTGCCAAGGCGGTTCGGGCGGGAGCGTTATGAACCTCGATGCCGCGCACGCGCACCTGCCGGCCCAGAGGATAGATTTCCACTTCCGCGTCCTTCTCGATTCTTCCGGCGATAAGCGTTCCGGTCACCACCGTGCCAAATCCCTTCATTACAAAAGCGCGGTCAATAGGAAGCCGGAAGGGAAGCTCTTCAGGTTTGGGAGTCACCTCGAGCGCCAAGCGGCGCAGCTCGTCCTTGAGGGCTTCGAGACCTTCGCCGGTCTTGGCGCTCACCTGGAGGAGCGGCGCGTCCTCGAGGAAAGAACCACGCACAAACTCCTGCATCTCCAGCCGAACCAGGTCCATGATCTCCCTGTCCACCAAGTCTGACTTGGTGATTGCCACCAGGCCTTTGCGAATCCCCAGTAGTTTGCAAATGTCAAAATGTTCGCGAGTTTGAGGCTTAATGGACTCGTCGGCCGCCACAACAAGGATGACCAGGTCGATCCCTCCCACTCCCGCCAGCATGTTTCTCACGAAGCGCTCGTGGCCCGGCACGTCAATGAAGCCGACGCGTATTCCTTCGCCGAGGTCCAGGTGGGCGAAGCCAAGGTCAATCGTTATTCCGCGCTTCTTCTCTTCCTCCAGGCGGTCGGGGTCAATGCCCGTCAGCGCCAGCACTAACGCTGACTTGCCGTGATCAATGTGACCTGCTGTCCCCACTATCAGGTGTCGCATCGGTTCTTTGATTATGCGAGAAAGGAGGCCTGGAGGCAATCGCCGCGAAGCTGATGGTAGTGGGTCAATTTGATGTAGAGGCGGCTTTACGCCGCCATTTGGCGAGGTAAACTCGCCGCTACGGCATCAAATTGACCCACTGCCAAGCTGATCGACCAGCGGGAGCAAGCCGTGCCTATATTCAACAATTGGATGACTCCCATGCGAGCCTGTACCTGAGCAATCCGCCCCCAGGAGTGAAGACCACGGATGGAATACTTACCACGGGATTGAGATTTACTTTTGGAAAGCCTCTCTGATTCCGCAATCTGCAGGGCAGGGGAAGTTCACTTCTCGGCCGACGGCTTGCTTGGCGGAGTTGCCCCCGGCTTCTCGGTTTCACCGCCCAGCCAGACACTCACCACTCCCCAATTCCCCAGGCGCTTCTGCAGGACCAAGTCGTATTTAGCGACGGCAGAGGGGTCTTCCAAGGTTACGGCAGCCAGCGCGCGAAGCCTTTCCGGCGAGAATGTGAGGTTCTGGATCTCCACCTTGACTTCCGGCTTCGGAGCCGCGCGATGAGCCTCGGCATCCGCCTGAGATGGAGGAGAGGGTTGAAGCGCCGGGATGAAATAAGTGCGGACGGCTGCATCGATCGAGCCACCTGCTTTCTTGCCTTCCGGGGTGGCCAAGTACTTGGAACGAATCTGGATGACGTCGAGGGCGTTTTCCAGGTCGTCGTGGATGACTACATCGTTCACCTTTTTCTCCGCCTGACGAATCATGTCCGGCAGCTGCGGGTCGGTCCGAACCGTGAGAGCCAGAATCGCTGCTTCGGTCACCGTCCTGTCCGGCTCCGAATCCGACTTGTTGATGACCTCAAAGAGTGTTTGAGTGGCTTGGTCGGCGTCGTACTCAGCCAGGGCGCCGTAGTAAAAGCGCCGCAAGTTGAGATCGCGCTTGTCCTCCTGAAGTTTCCAGAGGACTTGCAACGCCTCTTCGCCCCCGATAAACGCCAGTGACTGTGCGGCGTACTCGGCGGTACGGTCATCCTTGAGGGCCTCGGCCAGTTGCGGAATGATGCCCCGCCCCGCCGCGAATGCGGCGCGAAAGAGCGAGTCCGCCGCCTCAGGATTGGGGGAACTCAAAATGCCGTCCAAAAGTTCCCCAGCCCAGTCCTTGGAGATACACCCTTCCTCCTGCTCACCGCCTTGATTCTGGGGCTGGGCCGGTGGGAGGTTCCCCGGGGGACTTGGGGGCGGCTGCTGCGCCACGCAGAGGGCGGCCAGGAAAAGGCAGCAGGCCGCGAGCAGAAGGCTCTGCCACACGCGCCTAAGCCAACCTCCGCTGTTCGGTCCGTTCGTGATGCCTTTCACCCTGTGCATTCCGCAGTCTGCCAGTTTTTGGATGCCGAGCGACCCGCAAGAGTTGGAATAACTGCCGCCCCTAGCACCCAGCCCGGCCATCCAGGATCGGAGGCAGATCGCGCAGGTCCTGCAAGAGCAAGTCCGGGCTGGCCTCTTCCAGCGCCTGCGGTCCGAACCCATAAGTTACGCCACATGTCCAAACGCCGGCGTTGCGTCCTGTAAGCACATCCGTTTCGGAATCTCCGACCATGAGCGTCTTCTCTGTAGGAATCGATAAATGGCTCATCAAAGTCTTAATTCCCATCGGATCAGGTTTCTTCAGGGGAAAGCTGTCGCCGCCATAGATCTCAAAAAAGTACGGGGCGAGTCCCAGCCCGGAAATTATGGCACGGCTGAAGCAAGTGGGCTTGTTCGTCAGGATGGCCAGCTTTCGATTCCCGAGTTCCCCCAGAGCTTCACGAACCCCTGGGTACGCGACCGTGTTATCGAGCAAGTGGCGGCCATAATAATCCAAAAAGAATGCAAGCCCCTTCTCCACATCGCCGTCGGGGGCTTTATCTCTCAGCGTCCGCTTGACCAGAACGGTCACGCCCTGGCCCACATAGGACGTGATGACTTCGAGAGGCAGAGGGCCGAACCCCATATGCTCCCGCATTGCATTAACGCTCAGGGCCAAGTCCTTCTTGGTGTCTGCGAGCGTGCCGTCCAAGTCGAAGACGACCAGTTGGATTCCTGGCAGGGTGCGCCTGTACGTTGTCATCATCATTCCGTCCGTTCACGACCCTAGCGGAGTGGCTTCCGACTCCGGCTCCAGCGCCCGAAGCACGAGCGCCGCTTCCTCTGCTGAAATCGGGTTGAAATAGAATCCCTCACTGCCCAAATATCGGCGTTCGCCCTCGACATCAGGGTGGAGTTCGATGTGCCAGTGGAAGTCGTCTGGCAGCGTGTTCCACCAATCCTTGGTCGGCTTGTGCGCTTCGAGGTTGGGCTCGGTGTGGATGACAAGGTGCAAAATCCCAGAAATCTTTTCAATCCTCTGAAGGCAGGGCTTCAAAAAGGAAGCCAGCGACTTCACGCGGGCCGGCTCCGCCAGATCCTTTTCAAATGAAGAGGAGTGCCGTATCGGCAGCAACCACAATTCGTACGGCGACCGCGATGCGAAGGGACAGACTGCGACAAAATCCGCATTCTGGTCCACGACGCGCTTCCCATCCTGAATTTCCTGTTGAATGCAGTCACAAAAAATACAACGTTCTCTCCTCAGGAAATGGAGTTTGCTCCACCGGAATTCAATCTCCAGGAATTGCGGCAGAACCGGCGAGGCCAACACTTGCGAGTGGCTATGACCATGTTCATTCCGGGCGGTAAGCCCCTGGTCCTTGACAACAGAAACATAGCGAAGCCGGAAGTCTCGCTTAAGGTCCAGGATGCGATCACGATAAAGGGCGATGCATTTTTCCATCTGCAGGAGCGGAAGTTCCGCCAGCGTCACTCCGTGTCGCGGAGTCTCAACCACGATCTCGTGCGCGCCAACAGGGTTCATGCAGTCGAACATGCCCACGGCCCGCCGGTCTTCCCCACCCTCGACGAGAAAGATGGGAGCGCGATCATGAAACACCCTGGCGCTCCAGGCGCCATTGGCGTCTCTCAGCTCCTGAATCGACCGGGGCGTGAAATGCTCATTTCCCGGACAAAAGGGGCAAATGGCTTCCGCATCGTCGAAATCCGCCATCACCCGCCTTCTTCCGGTCACCACCCATCGGTGAGCAACCGGGTCGAGCCGAAGTTCAGCCATTGTCGTTGCCTCTTTGTTGAGTTTCTTCCATAGAGTCAGAAACAGTATTTGGGCTGAAGATGCACGCTTGACGGTAAGGACGAGAAGCTCGCAACCCGTTAGTTTAGTCCCAAACGTTCCATGCGTCATCCCTGTTGAGCAGGCAAATGCTCAAATGACCTAGCGCCCCACCTCTCACGGTAGTCTGCGGCTTTTACGAAGCATTCTCGAAAGCGATGCGCTACAGTACAGATTTCTCGACGGCTCAGCTCCGGTGTGATAACTTCACAATCTTACAAACGGAGACAGCTCATGGCTGAGATTCATCCCTTTCGCGCGCTTCACTACAACCCATCACGGATTCAGGAGCTTTGGAGAGTCGTGACGCAGCCCTACGATAAGATCTCTCCGGAGGTGCAATCGCGCTACTACCGTTGCAGCCCCTTCAACCTCGTACGCGTGATACGGGGCCAGCATCACGCTGACGACAACTCCCTGGACAACGTTTACCTCCGCGCTGCGCGGCATTACCGCCAGTGGATCGAAGATCGCGTCCTGGTTTCGGAGGCGGAACCCGCGATCTACCCCTACGACCAGGAGTATGAGGTTCCGGGCTGGCCAGGAAGCAAAAAAGTGCGTCGCGGCTTTATCGCCCTTTGCCGGCTGGAGGATTACTCGCAGAGGATCGTCCACCCGCATGAGGAGACTCTCTCGGCGCCCAAGACCGACCGGTTGGAGCTATTGAAGGCCACTCGCGCCCATTTCGGGCAGATCTTTGTGCT
>JBEKIZ010000147.1:0-8676 GCA_050011515.1 Terriglobia bacterium
CAAAGTGCCTCTTCACCCCGCTCCCGCCACCAACTCCTCAAACTCGAAAACCTGATTCTTCACCTGCGCCCAGGCAACCGGCCTCTGTTCAAATTTCTACGTTTTTAAATGCGCGCCGACATCTTTGTATCGCCGCGCCGCAGCACGCGCCGGCGCGTTCGGAGCGGGAGGATTTAGCAGAGCATTGACAAACACTTCACGCGCTTCATCGCGCAAACTCAGCGTCTGGAAGTCCCTGATTGTCTCCGTCGCTGCTCGTTGGGCGCTCGCCAGAACAAAGTCAGTGACGGAGGTTCCACGGATCTGCGCGGCACGTTCGATAAGGCGCTTCTGGTCCCGGGTAAGCCTTGCCTCGAGGCGCTCCAGCTTGCGGGATTGCCTCCGAACTTGGAATATCTGATTGTGCCCCATAGAGCCCACCTCCCCCGACCCATCTAATGTACGGCAATTCGCCGCACGTGTCAACACGGAGGCGGCTTAATAGAAGGTGACGTCTTTCGTTGGGTAGTGGCGGCGGTTGCGCGTCCAGAGTTCAACCTTGTGGATGGCGGCGGTGGCCGCGATCAGCGCGTCTCCCAGCTCGACGCGGTGGCTCCTGCCATACTGTCGGAGGTATTCTCCCGCCCGCCGTCCGACCTCCGCGTCGATGGGAATCGTAATCATCGCGGCGAAGAGACTTTCAAGCACCTTGTGCTCGTGCGGCCGGACGCCGTGCCAAAGTTCGGCAATGGTCACCGGCGAACAGAGGATGGCCGCGTCGCTGCGACTGAGTTCGTTCCAACGGGCCAAGATAGATTGGTCTCGCGCCCGCGAAACCTCGATCAGAATATCGGAATCGATCAGGACCGCTTTCAAGACGCGAATCTCCTGAGCCGCGTCCCCTTGCGCAGCCGGCGCACGTAGGTCTCGGAGTTAGGGAGGTCCTTTCGGCTCTGCCATATTCCTACCCAGTCTTGCATTGCCCGCCGGCGATTCTCCGGAGAATTTGCGTACCTGTCGCGCACCGCCTGACGGACCAACTCCGATACCGATGTGCCCGCTTGCCGCGCCTGAACGTGCAGGGCGTTCCAGATGTCGTCGTCGAAGTACAGTTGAGTCCGCCTCATGATGTATAGTATACATCAGGCTGTCGCGCCGTCCAAGCTCTGCCCTTACCTGCCGCGGGTAGCGCCAGCATCTTGCGGGCACCGCAGAATGCCGCCGGGACCCATCCCGAGTGGCGGGGCCGGGACGGCGGCGCTACAAGTGGTTATTTTGCGGAGGCAAGCCGTGGCGTGACCTGAGTGTCAGGGCGCAACTCGTCCGTGCCTCGAAGGGCGACCATGTCCCCTTCCCGAAGGTCTCCAAAAACCTCGATCAGGTTTCCGGAGGTGGCTCCAGTCTTCACATCCACCCATTCGGTCCGGTTATTGCGAACGCGAATCACGAAGGCTCGTTCCAAATCACTGCCCACGGCCGTGGCAGGGACGAAAAGGGTTGGGTACGGGCGGTGCAACGGCCACGCAACTTCGCAAAAGACGCCGGGATTGAGTTCGGCCTTAGGATCTCTGACATCCAATTCGACCGGCATGGTGCGCGTCTTCACGTCTACCGCGCCGGAAATCCTGGCGATAGGCGCGTGGAAAACTCTCCCAGGAAACGTCGGCACCGTGAAGCTCACTTCTGTCCCTTCCGGGATTCCGGCGGCATCGTATTCCGGAACGGGCGCCACCAAGCGATGCCGGGTGAGGGTTTGAATCTGCACGATCGGCGTCATGGCGCCGGGCCCGCCGCCCGGCCCCACCAGTGCTCCGGGATGAACGTAGCGGTTCGTAACCTGGCCCTCAAACGGCGCCGTGATGCTGAGATAAGCCTCAAGCTGCGAGACCGCGCGGAGCGCCTCTTGCGCTGCCTTGGCGCTCTGCTCAAGCGCCGCGACGTTCGCCTCATCCGCTTGCGCCGCCTTCTGCGCTATTTCGAGATCGTTCAGGGCCACCACGCCCGGGGTCTTGGCTGCCGCGCTCATGCGCTGGTACGTGGCTTGGTCTGCCGCGAGTTTGGCGTGCGCCGCAGAGAGCTGCGCTTCCGCGCTTTGAAATTTGGATTCCGCTTCAGCCCGCTGCGCCACGACTTCCGGCGCCTCGAGCTGCGCGATCTGTTGCCCTGTCTTCACCCTGGAACCGCGGTCCACTTTGATCCACTTCACGAACCCCGTCACCTTGGGATAGACGTCCACCACCTCATAGGCCGTGAGTTGGGCGGGAAGTTTGACCGTGGTGTTCAGTTTTTGCGAGACCACGCGGGTCACTTCCACCTCGGGGGTTGTCGCAGCTCCTGCTGAGGGGCCAGCCGCCGCCGTTGCACCGCTGCGGTCGTGACTACATGAAGTGCACAACAAAGTGAAGACCGAGAGCGTGAGAAGAGTTGCTATTCGCTTGAGCTTCATAAATGTTCCTTCGGGCGATCCTTTGCCCTCGATGTCGGGCCACGCTTCCGGCCTGTGCGACTCAGGGAATCGATGGCCCACCGTCCCCGAGAGGGAGTTCCATGGGTAGCCGTGAGTGAAACCGACGGAAACGCGGCGCTTGAGGCCTTCCGGCCCTGGTGGGGCCGGACAACCATCCGGTCAACCCCGTCGGGGTTGGGCTATCTGATATACCCCCGCTATCCGCAGGTTGACACCTGCGGCTACTCATCGTCAGCCCCTGCGGGGCTGGCTTCCCTGCTACCCCGCATACCTGCTCCCCGGATCATCCGGGTCAAGCGAAGGCGAGGCGGTGCTGGCGCGCGCTTGAACCAGTGAGAACACGAACGGCAATACGGTCAGGTTGGCCAGCGTCGCGGCCAAGAGTCCCCCGATAACGGCGCGGCCCAGGGGTGCGGCCGCCTCCGCTCCCTCTCCCAGAGCCAGGGCCATGGGAATCATGCCGGCAATCATAGCGGCACTGGTCATCACGATCGGACGCATTCGCGCTCGAGCTCCCTCGATGCCTGCGGCGAACGCGGAAGCGCCTGCCCGGCGATTTTCGTCCGCAAAGGTCACGAGCAGGATGGCGTTCGCCGTCCCTACCCCGATGGCCATGATCGCTCCCATAAAGGATTGAATGTTCAAGCTGGTACGAGTGACCAGCAGCATCACGACGACTCCACAGATGGCGGCAGGCGCCGTGGTAAAGATTACAAAGGCCAGGCGCACCGACTCAAAGTTGGCGGCCAGCAGCAGGAAGATCACCAGGATCGCCAGCAGCAGGCCGATCCCGAGGTTGGTGAGCGTCTCGCGCATGAGAGCAACTTGACCACGCACTTGCACCGTCACGCCCCGTGGCGGCGTGCCAGCCTGCCGGATAGCCGCATCAATGCTCTTTGTTACGCGACCCAGATCTTCGCCTGCGGTGTTCGCCGAGAGGGATAGCAGCCACAGGCCGTTCGAGCGGTCGTACTCGCCGACCATCGTGCCCTCCGTGACCCGGGCAAGGTCCCCGATCAGCGGGTGTTGCGCGTCGCCGGGCATCACGGGGGTGTTCTGAACGTCCTCGATGGAGGTCATTCTTGGCTGCGGGTACTGGACTTGAACTTGATACCCGACCCCCGTCTTCGGATCCGCCCAGTAGTTGGGGGCTGTGAAGCGGCTGGATGCCGTGGCTTCGGAAAGGGACCGGGTTACCTGCTCCGCTGTTACGCCGAGTTGGCCCGCCAGTTCACGGTTCACTCGCACGTCCACGCTGGGATAGTCAAGCGGCTGCTCAATCCTAAGGTCGCGCAAGGCCGATACCTTGCTCAGCTCGTCGCGCAATTTCTCGGTGAAGGATCGGGTAGTGGGGAAGTCCGGCCCCGTAACCGCTAATTCGACTGGAGTGGGCGCCCCGAAATTCATGATCTGGCTGACAATGTCTCCCGGCTCGAACGAGAAGGAGCAACCCGGGAATTTGGGTGGCAGGATTTCGCGGAGCTTTTCTTCAAACGCAACCACGTCGATACCAGCCTCGGGGCGCAGGGCGAGGTTCATCACCGCCTCCTGCGGCCCACTGGTCCACAGGAACACCGTATTGATGGGGTAACTGGCGCCCTGCGTGCCGACGTAACCCAGGCTGATGTCGACGTTGCCCGGCCCGGCCGTAGCTTGGATCTCGTCCAGGACGCTCGTCACTAAACGCGCGGTGTCTTCCGCGCGGGTTCCGGTGGGCGCGTCGAAACGCAGACGGAATTGATGCCCCGGAACGTTGGGAAACAGTTCCTTACCTACGAGCGGTCCCAGAAGGCCCAAGATCGCCAGCACTACGACGATGTAAATCCCGACCACGGGCCAGCGCAGGGGAGCAAGACGTTGGAGGATGGCTGCCCAGCGGTTTCGCACTTTGTCGAAGTTTAGCCAGCCGGTTTGAGGCGCTTTGCGGGACGCGTCGCTTTTTCGGTGCGTCCACAGAAAGAGGACAGGCAACAGGGAGCTCGAAAGCAGGAAGGAAGCCACCATGGCAAACGCCACTGCCAGCGAAAGCGGCACGAACAGATTCTTCGTCACCCCGGTCATGAGAAACGACGGAACGAAGACCGCCACAATCGACAGCATCGACAGGAAGCGGGCCACGACGGTTCTCTGCGTAGCTTGCAGCACGCCGCGCGCCGGCTGGATATCAGGTTCTTCGAGGAGCGTGCTGTCGATGTTCTCAATTTCCACCACGCCCTCGTCGACCAGGATGCCCACCGCCAACGCGAGTCCGCCGAGGGTCATGATGTTGATGGTCTGGCCGGTCAACCATAGAGCCACCACCGAAGTCAGCAGGGCGAACGGAATCGTGGTCAGCACGACCACGGAGCTTCGCCAGTCGCCCAAGAAGAGCAGGACCACGAGGCCGGTCAGGACCGCTCCCAGTAATCCTTCTCGCACCACCGAGAGCAGTGCGCTCTTGACGTAGCCCGACTGATCGAATTGATAGCTGATGTCGATGTCGGAGGGAACGAGCGATCGGAAACGCGCCAGATTCTGTTTGACCTCATTCACCACGGTAAGCGTGGAGGCGTCCGGGCGCTTGGTCACGGGGATGTACACCGCCCGGCGACCGTTCACGAGCGCATAACCGGTGGGGATGTCCGTGCTGTCTGTAACCGTTCCGACATCGCGCAAGTAGACTGCAGGGCCGGGGCCGGTGCGGATGGGCACATCGAGCAGGGTGTGAATGTCCGGGGTAACGGAATCACTGCCGACGATGCGCAATAGGCTTCCTGTCCGCACGTTGCCGGCGGGCATGAGGATGTTGCCGGAGTTGATCGCCCGCACGACCGCGTCGGGGGATAAGTTGTAGGACCGCAGCCGGTCGGGATTGACCGTGACCACGATCGTGCGCTGGTTGCCACCAAAGGGCGGCGGCGCCGACACGCCCGGAAGCGTGGCAAAGACCGGACGGATGCGATTCAGCGCCAGGTCTTGAATATCCCCGATGGTGCGCGTCTTGCTGGAGAACACCAAATAGCCCACCGGGACCGTGCCCGCGTCAAAACGAAGCACGAAGGGGTTCACCGTCCCATACGGCATGAAGGCGTGGGCGCGGTTCACGTAAGAGATGGTTTGGGCGAGGGCCTGGCTCATGTCGGTGCCGGGATGGAAAGTGAGCTTCAGCAGGCCGTTACCCTGAATCGATTTGTCCTCCACAGTCTCAATACCGTTGATGTAAAGGAAATGGTATTCGTAATAGAAGACCAGGTAACCTTCCATCTGCGCCGGGCTCATTCCGCCGTAGGGCTGAGCCACGTAGATTACAGGGAGGTTTAGATCCGGAAAGATGTCTGTGCGCATGCGGAGGACAGCCAGAATCGCGCCGAGAGCTACGGCGAAGACCAGCACCAGCACCGAAATGGGCCGCCGAAGGGCGGTGCGGATGAGCCACATAGTTCAGCTTTCAGCGATCAGCTATCAGCAATCAGCTAACCCGCATTTCCCACCACGGGTCTGGAAGGGCGGGGCTTCAGCCCCGCCGTTACAAGGCCTTCCTCATTATTCCAGTGTCCCGTGCCCCGCGCAGTCCCACGCCTGCGGGACTGCGCGGGGCACGGGACCAACAGAGGGCGGCAGCCGCGATTCCGGCGGGGCTGAAGCCCCGCCCTTCCGGCAGTCCCCCGAGAGCGTCCAAACGTGGTGAGAAATCCGGTCCGGCAGTCCCCCGAGAGCGTCCAAACGTGGTGAGAAATCCGGGCTAAAGCCTTCGCTGACCGCTGACGGCTGAGCGCTGAGTGCTCCTCCTTTCTAGGGTTTCCTCCCGGCATTGGCACGGAGGACTACAAGGAAAGGCTCCAAATCACCCTGTGCATAGGCAACATTGAAGAGCCCATGCCACAAATTCAACCGGGCAATCGCGTCTTCCATTTCCGCCTGGGCCAGCAGATTTTCAGCCTCCGCTACTTCGACGAGGGTTGCCAAGCCTGCCTCATAACGCGCGCGCGATTGAATCTCTGTTTGACGAGCCGCTCTCAATTCAGTGGGAGTCTCTTGGGCCACCAGTTGGGCTGTCTTCAGTTGATCCTGAGCGGCTCGAATCTGACCCGTCAAGTCCTGAATAGTCTGCTGATAATGGGCCTGCTGCGAGCGTTCGTTGGCTTGCGCAATTTGCTTCTTGGCGCTCAGCGCCTTGAAATCAAATACGTCTGGAAAGAGGATCGTCAGCCCTGCCACCCAGTTTCCGCGCGCCGGCGCCAACCCGTTCCAATTGCCAATGATAGTTCCGTTGTTGGGGACCTCGCTGCCGCGGCCGAACCCTTCTGCCTGAAGGAAGAAACGAGGGTAATCGCTCCGTTTCAAGACTTTTTCTTGCGCCTGAACTTCCCGGACGGCAGCCATCTGGTCACGGGCCAGCGGGTGGCCGGAAGGTGAGGCATCCGGCAACGAAGCGGCCGGTGGGGGACCGAGCAGCGGGCC
The DNA here is from genome assembly GCA_050011515.1 of Terriglobia bacterium. Taxonomy (GTDB): domain Bacteria; phylum Acidobacteriota; class Terriglobia; order UBA7540; family UBA7540; genus CAVROP01. The sequence goes on from JBEKIZ010000147.1 coordinate 6,887, forward strand.
GGTGTCCACTGTGATTTCATTGCCTGCCGCCCCCATCAGTGCCGCGAGGGTGTCCAGGGCCACTTGTTCCGCCTGTTGAGTCTGGTAGAGCTGGGTTTTGGCCCGGGACAGTTCCGCGTCGGCACGCGAACCATCCGCGCCAGGCCGCAGTTGGTTGTCGACCAGGACGCGGACCGACTTGTCAAACACCTGCCAGCGGTCCACGTTGGTCTGCGCAGCGAGCAGGGCTTGCTGGTCGGCCAGTGCCATGAGAAAGTAATCTCCCACCGCTGTCGCAACCTGGAGTTGCGTCAAAGCCAAATCGGCCCTGGCCTTATCTTCCGCGTTTCGTGCCTCCCCCAGCATGGCGGGCCGCCGCCCAAAGTCCAAAGGCTCCCAGGAAAAGAGCGCCCCTGCCTGCGCGCCCCAAAAACTCTGTCCTGCGGCAGGCCCAATTGGCCCTTCGACTGTGGGGGTGATGGGCGTAGGCAGCCAGATCCCGGGCACTTGGTTTTGGGTGGCACGGCTGGCTTGATAGACTGAATTCAGTTGCGGCAAGTAGCTGGTGCGTGCCAGTGACACGCCACTTCGGGCCGCTGCTATTTGTTCCATCGAGGCCCGGACAGCAGGATAGTGCTGAAGAGCGTAGTCCAGCGCGTCTTCGAGTGTCAGAACTCTTGGCGGAGGATCGTTCGTTCGCGCGGCCGTGAGGCATGGGAGGAGAACAACAGCTAACCCAATGGCGGGACTAGCTCGAAGGTACTTCCAAAGGTTTCTCGTCACGATTTTCAATCCTCCGTTTTTCGTCGGCGATGATTAATGCCGTGAATGAGGAAGGCGCCTATCCGCTGAGAGGGGTCCTGCACCCACAATGAGAAGGAAAACCAAGCCCATCAGCATCGAGTAATCCGTCCGGGCTTCCGCCTCCATAGGCCAGAAGCCGTTTTTGAGGAGAATGGGGATCTTCGTCGTGGCGATCGCGACGCAGATGTCGATGATTAATGGAATGGACGCGAGCCGCGCGAGCAGCCCCACGAGGATCAAAAAACCGCACACAATCTCGACAGCACCGACGAATGGCGCCAGAGTGCTGGGCGCCGGGACGCCGATATGTGTGAAGCGGCCAACGCCCCATTGTTCGGGGAACAGGAACTTCTTGATTCCTTCCAAAAAGAAGACTCCTCCTACCAGGAGACGAATAAGCAAGTTCGCAGCCGAACCGTCGGCGGCCAGCATCCTCTTCACAGTCATAGGTCCCTCCTGTAATCCTCAGTCGTCCTCCAGAAGCTCACCGACAAGCTCCTTCACCTTTTCTCTCGCCAGGGCAAGAGCCTTGCGTCCCGCCGAAGTGGCTCTATAAACACGGCGGATCGATCTACCTGACCTCACTTCCCGCGAACGAAGATATCCTTTTATTTCAAGACCGTGGAGCAGCGGGTAAAGGGTACCGGCACTCAACCTGTACCCATGCCTGCGAAGCTCCTCGATCATGCCGAGGCCGAAGATAGGTCCCTGGCAGGCGTGATAAAGGATGTGAATGCGAACTAATCCCGAGTAAATCTCCTGACTGTTCACTGGGTTGACTTCAGCAGTTTTCATCGTTCACGTTATCCAACCTGGATATCGAAACCCGAGTAGATATGCTATCGCAGGTTTTTCTTGGTGTCAATAGCTGGAGCAATGCGGCAGCAGCTTCGGAATCCCCATGATAGAAAGTGCTGAATCGCGGTTTGGGACGCATTTGACAGTCAATGGTGATCTCACGGCGAAGCGGCACCTATTTTCCGAACCTATTTTTTCTCTATTTGCCG
>JBEKIZ010000148.1:0-8283 GCA_050011515.1 Terriglobia bacterium
GGCCTCCCGGTTGCACTCAGGGCGCGGCGCAAATGGGCTTCGATTCGGGCAAGCAGTTCCAGCATGTCGAAGGGTTTCGTAACGTAATCGTCTGCCCCGATCTTCAGACCCAGAACTTTATCGATCGTCTGGCTGCGAGCGCTCAGCATCAAAATGGGTACTGTAATGCATTGCTGGCGCAGTTCCCGGCAAACCTCGAGGCCGCTTTTCCCAGGAGCCTTGACGTCTAAGATGATCGAGTCGAAGTAATCACGCGTCGCTCGCTCAAGGCCCGCTTCCCCATCCTGAGCCACCTCTACGCTGTAACCTTCGCACTGCAAGCTGTCTTGGAGAGTCACCGCAAGCCCCGGCTCGTCTTCGATCAAGAGGATTTTCCTTTTCATTGCAACGCTCGTTCGAGGACCGCCAATTATACCGGTTAGCTCAATGTGATTCCAGCCTGGAATGCTCGCAAAACGCAGGAGCCGGAAGCGCAGGACCCAGGAGCCAGGGTTCGGGAAAGCCTCCGTCCAATCCCGAATCCTAAATCAACGCTGCGCCTCCCCAAACAAATAAGGCCTCGGTCAGATTACGCACAGTGTCTGGGGACTCTGAAAGCCGCTTTGGTAGACAACCGAGCTGTGCTAAGCTGCTTTGTGCGAGACTTCCTTAATTGACAAAGGAGGATGTGGATTGGCACCTTCACCCATTTTTGAATTCCGTCTTCCGTATAGAGTGAAGAAGCGGCGAAAGTGGTATCTCGCAGTATGCCAGTCACTCGACGTTGCTAGCCAGGGGCCAAGCAAGGAAAAGGCCCTGGACAACCTGCGTGACGCGATCCGAGGGTTCCTGGCAGACTGCTTTGAGCGCGGCACGCTGGACGAGGTTCTTCAACAGGCGGGGTTCGTGTCGGCCAGAAAGCCACTCGAGAGGTCTGAGTATCCGACCGGAGCTCTCTGGTTGACCGTGCCGATTGCCCTTCTTTCCCGTGAGCACCAATCCACCTGAGCCTGCCCGCAAGCCTAAAAGGCGCATCACTCCAGTCTCCTGGAAACGGCTCTGCTGTGTCTTCGAGAAAGATGGCTTCACGTTCCGACGCCAGGAAGGCGACCATTGGATCTTTGCCAAGGCCGGCTGCCTTCGCCCCGTCGTCATCCCCGCTTACGAGGCAATCGACGTGGAAATCATCAGGCGCAACATGCGCACGGCGGCTATGTCGCGGGGGAGATACTTTGAGCTCCTCGACCTGTGCTAATGAATCGCTTGGTGGGCCTGGGTAGAGTTGAACTACCGACCTTCCCGATTTATCGGGACGCTCTAGCCAACTGCTCCATCCAACCAGATGAATCCTGGTGGGCCTGGGTAGAGTTGAACTACCGACCTCACCCTTATCAGGGGTGCGCTCTAGCCACCTGAGCTACAGGCCCGCGCGCGGTTGCAGTTGCTTGGGCAACCCGCGACTGGCAAGCGGAAGACTTACCAAGTATAGGCGGAGGATCAGCTTCACGCAAGCGGAATCCCTCCATTTGTGTTTTCATGGCCTTTTCCCTAGCCATGTGGTACAAATAGTTGCAGGCTAGGCGCCGCCTATAGCTTGGCCCACGCGCCGGGTAGAATCTTTCAAATATCGAGGGGAATCTACATGTCGGAAGTTCGCAAAGACGTTCTCCCCAATGGCCTCACAATTCTCACTGAGGCGATGCCCGCCGTCCGCTCCGTCTCCATGGGCATTTGGTTGAGAACCGGGTCGCGGCAAGAAGGCGAGGAGGAGAACGGCATCTCGCATTTCATCGAGCACATGGTCTTCAAGGGGACCAAGAACCGGAGTGCGGAGCAGATTGCCCGTGAGGCAGACTCGATCGGCGGCCATCTGGACGCTTTTACGGCCAAGGAGTGTACGAGCTTCTCCGTCAAGGCTTTGGACGAGCACGTGCCGCGGGCCTTCGATATCCTTTCCGACCTGTTCATCAATCCTCTCTTTCAACCTGAAGACATCCTCAAGGAATCGAGGGTCATCCAGGAAGAGATCAAGATGGTGGAGGACACGCCGGACGACCTCGTGCACGAGATGTTCACGCAGAGCTACTGGCGTGGGCACGCTCTGGGCAGGCCCATTCTGGGTACTCGCCGCACGGTGGGCAGCTTCAACCGAGAACGGCTGCGCGACTATTTCCACCGCCATTACACGCCCAACAGCACGCTGCTCGCCGCCGCGGGAAACGTCGAGCACGCGCGCTTCGTGGATCTGGTTGCCAAGTCCTTTGGCGACCTGCCTTGCGGGCCTGCGGCTGACGACGGTCCCCCGCCCACGCCCCACCCCAGCATCCGCCATCGGCATAAGAAAGAGCTTGAACAGGTTCACCTCTGTGTGGGCGCGCCTTCTTACCCGCAGCCGCACGAGAAGCGCTTTGCCTGTTACATCCTCAACACCGTGCTCGGTGGCGGGATGAGCTCGCGGCTCTTTCAGAACATTCGGGAGAAGCGGGGGCTTGCCTACGCGGTTTTCTCCGGCCTCAGCAGCTTCCGCGATGCCGGTTGCCTGAGCGTCTACGCAGGCACAGCGCTGGAGAACGCGCGCCAAGTCCTGGGCCTTATTCTCGATGAGTTCCGAAAGTTGAAGTCCGAGGCCATCAGCGACCAGGAACTCCAGCATGCCAAAGACTATCTGAAGGGTAACCTTCTGCTCAGTCTGGAGACTACGGGGAGCCGCATGTCGAACGTGGCTCGGCAGGAAATGTATTTCGGGCGCTACATCTCGCTGGACGAGACCTCCCAGCGCGTCGACGAGGTTACTTCCCCCGAAGTCCTGGAAGTGGCGCGCGAGTTCTTCCAACCCGACCGGCTGGCGGTCACTTTCCTCGGGCCGATTAACGACTTCAGGTTCACCCGCGCCGACTTGGCTTGCTAAGCCTTGGCGGCGGCCCACGGTAACGGCGAGTTCCCGAAACATCCGGGACAGGTTACCTCGCCACGTGATGTTGTAGCGGCGAGTTTACCTCGCCAAATGGCGGCGTAAAGCCGCCGCTACAAATTGGCCCATTACCCGAGTCTCTCCGTTCTTGATTGCGAAGGAGGATCCATGCTTATCGTTCACGTGCATGTTCGTGTCAAACCGGAATTCGTTGACGCCTTCAAGGAAGCCAGCCTCGAGAATGCGCGCCACAGCGTGCAGGAGCCGGGCATTGCCCGGTTTGACGTGGTGCAGCAGGCCGATGACCCTGCCCGCTTGCTGCTGGTCGAGGTTTATCGCAGCCACGAAGCCGCCACCCGTCACAAGGAGACCGCGCACTACGCCGCTTGGCGCGATAAAGTGACCCCCATGATGGCGGAGCCCCGCACGAGTGTAAAATATTCCAATGTCTTTCCTGCGGATGAGGGCTGGTGAGGCGGCGATGCATTTCGAATTTGCCACCGCCACGCGCATCCTCTTCGGACCCGGCGTGGTGCGCGAGGTTGCCCCGGCCGCAAAAGAGATGGGCGGGCGAGCGCTGCTGGCCATAGGGTGCCCGGCGGCAAGTGCCGCCTTGCTGCTCGAGGCAATGAAAAGGGAGGGAATCGGCTGCATTAGTTTGGCCATCCAAGCAGAACCCTCTGTTGCCTTGGTTCGTCAGGGTGTGGAACTTGCCCGCCGGGAACAGTGCGATCTGGTGATTGCTTTCGGCGGAGGGAGCGCCATCGACGCAGGAAAAGCCATTGCGGCGCTGCTGAGCAACGGCGGCGAGCTGGGCGATTACCTGGAGGTGATTGGCAAGGGCCAGCCTCTCCGTCATCCTTCCGTCCCCTTTATCGCCGTGCCCACGACCGCCGGCACCGGGTCTGAAGTCACGCGCAACGCCGTACTGGCTTCTCCAGAGCACCAGGTCAAGGTGAGCCTGAGGAGCCCGTTAATGCTGCCGCGCCTCGCAGTGGTGGATCCGGAGTTGACGCTCGAGTTGCCGCCCGCGGTCACCGCCAGCACGGGGCTCGACGCACTCACGCAGTTGATTGAGCCCTACGTCTCGATCCGCGCCAATCCCTTGACCGACGGCTTCTGCCTGGAGGGCATGCGGCGTGTCAGCCGCTCGCTGCGCCCGGCTTATCACTCCGGGAGCGACATCACGGCTCGTGAGGACATGTCGCTGGCAAGCCTGCTGGGTGGACTCGCGCTGGCCAACGCCGGCCTGGGTGTGGTCCACGGCTTCGCCGCGCCGCTGGGCGGAATGTTCGACGCCCCGCACGGAGCCATTTGCGCCGCGCTGCTGCCGCATGGGATGGCCGTCAACATTCGTGCCTCCCGCGCTCGCGCCCCGGAAGGTGAGACGCTGCGCCGTTATGAAACCGTGGCGCGTCTGCTCACCGGTGAGCCGGACGCCACCGCCGAAGAGGGAATCGAGTGGGTTCGCCGACTGTGCCAGGAATTGCAGATTCCTCCTCTGAGTTCATACGGAATTCAGGAACGCGACGTGCCCACCCTTGTCGAAAAAGCCTCAAGAGCCAGCAGCACCAAAGGCAATCCCATCACGCTCACTATGGATGAGCTGCGCCAGCTATTGACTAGTGCCTTGTAGCGCCGCGCGGTGAGCCCGCATTTCTCACCGACGTTTTGGACGCTCTCAGGGGGCTGCCGGAAGGGCGGGGCTTCAGCCCCGCCGAAATCGCGGCTCCCACCCTCTGTTGGTCCCGTGCCCCGCGCAGTCCCGCAGGCGCGGGACTGCGCGGGGCACGGAATACAGGAATAATCAGGAAGGCCTTGTAACGGCGGGGCTGAAGCCCCGCCCTTCCAGACCCGTGGTGAGAAATGCGGGCCAGCGGTCCGGTGAGACAACCCGGCGGGGGCGCGGGCGATTCTGAATTCTAGACTGCTTCCACCCCCCAGTGCCTGTTGCCTCTTGCTGTTGAAGAGCCGCAGCCAGCGTAAGTTGCTGACAGCGTTTTGGGTCCGTTATGCCGAGACGGCCAGCCGGTGGCTTGCCAGCCGGTTTGGTAGTGGGTCAGTTTGAATCTGGCCAAAAGTAGAATGGCACTCGAATTGCTGAAAACTCTCTGGATTAGAATCAGGTTCCTGCCGCAGCGCCTCAGGATGGACTTAGGAGCCACGCTTAACTGGGTGCGAATTCCAGGCTTTGTACGCCCGTGCGATTACAAGGCTGGCATCTGTAAGGCATCTATCTCTGTAAGAACTGGCGTACTCTTCACGGTGGTTCAAGTCAACGGCTTGGACATCTATTTCAGCCGTCTGACCGGGAGGCTAGACGGCGTAGGTTTCAGCCAAGCTTCTTGTTGCACGCCGGCCCAAGCTGAAGTATCAGCGCATCCTGACGAGCAACGCGCTGATCAGCGACCACGGGTTCAAATTGAAAACCCGTCGCCCCATAGTTCAGAATGCAAGGATTGTCGCCGTTGAGGTGGGCCAATAGTCTCGCTCTAATGTCCGGACCCTCTCCAACATAAATCCAGCTTTGCTGGTTATATATCGCATAGACGCCAGATTGGGATGGCACGAAGGAAGTGATAGAATTAAAGTCGAATGTGTAACCACTTTGTCCAGGAGCGATCATTATACACACCTCCGTGATTAGTAGATAGCTATTCTTCAACCTCACACTCTATTTCTTTTGTGCTCACCCACACGTAGCGGTCGCTGCATAGCTTTTCTGAGTTTTGATCCACAACATCCCACCCCATTAGGTAGCCGTTGTCCCCGACCACCTTGGCGACAGGCAGAATCTTTAAACGAGGCACTATTTCTCGGACGGGTCTAACCCTTCCGTTCTGCGCTTTCCCGAGCATATAAAAGGTATAATTCCCCTTTCTTCTCTTGACGCATTCAGAAGTGAGGGCCATACTTATTCAGTGCCTACACGCTCAAGCAAAGACCATGATTTCGTAACCGTTGCCCGTTCAGTTGTTGAACGGGCCAATGGCGAGCACCTAGACGGTACGCCGCTGGAAAACCCGGATGAAGGTAAAAACCCGCACGCTGTAGCCCTGGGACGTATAGGGGGACAGAAGGGAGGGATTCAGAGAGCCAAAGTCCTATCAGCGAAAAAGAGGGCTGAAATCGCGCGAAAGGCTGCACGGGCACGATGGGGAAGACGTTGATATTAGACGACTTAAGTTCATAAAAATTCCACTTGACACAGACTTCAGATATATGTAAACTTTTAGCCGTGAGTCTTAGGACAACAAATGGCGTACTCTGCAACGTTGATCCGAGGCGTTCACTCCAGCCTGCGCCAAGGACTTGCGTTTCTTGAGTGCCAAGAGGACGAATTCCTGGATGCTCGGCAGAAGTTCGATGGTCTCAAGGTAAGGTGGAATGAGCGCCTGCGGAATCAGTTTGACTATTGGGTTGGAGGCGGTATCTGCAAGAAATACTTCCACGGTTGGCCCGACTTGCCTGAATACAAGGAGTGTTTTGTATTCAAGTGGAAAGATGCGGGGACTTATCATCACTTTTACGGTTTCTTAATTCATCCTAGGCCAGAGTCCGATCTGAGATTTAGAGCTTGCGTGCTGGTTTGCTATGATTGGAAGAATGATGAAAGTACGGATTTCACGATACTCAACAAGATTAACCGACTGCGAGTAAAGGAGGAAGTAATCCAGGCAGTACGCGACCTGTTTCAGACCACAGAGAGGGGGACTCGTGGAGCAATCAATCCAACATTTGGAGCCAGAGCATCACTGGACCGCCGCAAGCGATGACGCGTTCCTTCACAGGATCACGTTCGATTTTCTCACGCAGCTAGAGAAGAAAATGGAATCGAGTCCAATCAGCCAAGCGGAGTTGGCAGAGAGGCTGGGCGTGACCGAGAGCGCGGTTTCTCGCGTTCTAAATAGTCCTCAGAACCTAACTCTGAGAACAATTGTTAGGTATGCGCGCGCTGTCGGCGTTAAGGTCGGTCTTGTCGCCTATGACGACGATGACCCCGAGGACTTCCACGGCCCGGTGAATTCCGAGATATTCAGCATGTGCTGGCAAAAGGCTGGCAGGCCGCATGATTATTGGGAATTGGCAAACAATTTCCAAGTAATCTCTGTCACGGCGGTCTCTGTTCATTGGATAGCAAATCAGCAGTTGTCTTTCCCCATGGTCACTGGCAGCGTAGACCCGTGGGGCAACGCGTATTCTGTCTATTGGAGCAAGGCCAGCTTTGAGTTCACTTATGCCGAATGTGAGGTTCCTGTTTCATTGTTGATCGACAAGACGGGGAGCAACGCGATCTATGCCTGAAACAAAGATCTATTCCTTCGGATTTAACGAAATTGTGGAAACGCTGATAAAGCAGTTGGACATCCACGAGGGGCTTTGGGCCATATATATAGAGTTCGGCTTCGGAGTCGCCAACATCCCCGTGACGCCTGATTCCAAGGTGTTTCAGCCAGCAGTTATTAACGTAGTAAATAAGATCGGCATTCAAAAAACCGACTCACCGACGAACTTGACCGTTGACGCTGCTAAAGTTAACCCGCCTGCAACTGTAGCGACTTCCCAGGAAGTGCTTCCCACCAAAGAACCCTGAGGAGAATTGGTTCTCGCTTGATGATGCTTGATTTCAAACGGGTGCATTTTCTTCTTGACATTGCTTACACGCTCATGCATAATGGTCAGTATCAACAGACTACCTAACCAAAAACGAGCCGAGGTCATCCGATGTATCGTTGAGGGAAATTCCATCCGCTCAACGGTGCGAATCACTGGCGTAGCCAAGAACACGATTGCTAGGCTACTGTTGGAAGTCGGCAATCTGTGCGCTAGCTATGAGGACCGTGAGCTTCGCAACATCAAGAGCAAGCACATCCAGTGTGACGAGATTTGGAGCTTCGTGTATGCAAGGCAGAAGAACGTAACGCCGGAGATTTCCGAGAAGCATCAAGCTGGCGACATCTGGACCTGGACGGCAATCGACGCGGATACCAAGCTGGCCGTTTCCTGGATGCTTGGCGGGCGCGACGGAATCACAGCTAAGCATTTTATCGAAGACTTGGCCGGTCGCCTTGCCAGTCGCGTGCAACTGACGACAGACGGTCTCAAGGTGTACTTGAATGCCGTCGAGGATGCATTCGGCGCAGATATTGATTACGCCATGCTCCATAAGATTTATGCCAACACGCAGGAAGAGACGCGCTACAGCCCGGCTGAGTGTATCGGCTGCGAGCGCAAGCGTATGATGGGAAATCCTGACCCCGACCATATATTGCTGATTCCGATGAAGGTGGGCACTGATTCCGGTTTGATCCCGGGCAGTGATTCCGATGTCATCCCGGGCGTCTTCGGAGCGAAGCGACGCTGGCCCTCCTATCGTGCTTGAAGTGACCGGG
>JBEKIZ010000149.1:0-8205 GCA_050011515.1 Terriglobia bacterium
CCCCACTACCCAACACGCCGGGCTCTGCTTTCGTCTTTCGAGTGCAATGTCCACGTCGTGGAGCTTGGCGTTTTTTCGCAGCGCATGTCGTGCCAACCGAGCTGTGGCACACGCCATTGAACTCGACGAGCGCCTGCTCGACGAGTCGAGCATTGGTCAATTGGTCGGCTTACCTTCCTTGTAAAGTGGGGTTTGGCGACGGCGACTCAAAGTACGCTTAGGCCGTAATACGTCCAAGCAGAGAGGAGCGTAGGTTCACACATCCCAGAACCCCGTTTGATCGGCATAGGGGCGGCGGTCACCCGCCGACCCCTGCCACACCACCGTGCGTACGGGTCCGTACACGGCGGTTCGAGTTGGTTGCGCTAGTACCCATCGATCAGTGTCGGAAGTCCGAGCGATTTGAAGTGAGCATTGGAAAGCCCCACAGATAGGGCCTTGGCGCGGGCAAGATACCAAGGACCACGTCCGCTGCCAGCCGTGTGACTGGCGAGGCGCGGACGAACCCCTAGTTTCAACAAAGCCGCTCGGCGACGACGTGGGGTTTTCCACTGCCGCCACAGAGCGCTTCGAAGTCTTAGCCGAACCCAGCGGCTCAGGCCGATCAGCACCTCAGGCGTTTCGCAGAAGCCGAAATAGTTGCGCCAGCCCCGCAGATACGGGGCCAACTCCTCCATCGTCGTCTCGATGCTGACGCCCTTCGCCCTTCGCGTGGTCTCCCGAATTCGTTGCTTAAACCGATCCAAGGCCTTGGGCGCTATGACACGCTTGACCTCCGGACCGGCGCTAAAGCTGAACCCGAGGAACTTGCGTTCCTGTGGTCGCGCCACCGCACTCTTCGTCTCGTTTACCTTGAGCTTGAGCCTTTGCGTGATGAATCGCGTGATGCTCTCCATCACCCGTTGACCCGCCCGCTCGCTGCGAACGTAAATGTTGCTGTCGTCCGCGTAGCGAACAAAGCGATGTCCCCGGCGCTCCAGTTCGCGGTCGAGTTCGTCGAGCACGAGGTTGCTTAACAGGGGCGAAAGAGGTCCCCCTTGGGGGGTCCCTTCCACACTAGGGCTAACCAAACCGTTCTCCATCACCCCGGCATTCAGAAATGTCCGGATGAGTTTTAGCAGCCGCTTGTCCTCGATCCGGTTCGCGATCCTGCCCATCAGTTTGTCGTGATTGACTCGATCGAAGAATTTCTCCAAATCAAGATCAACCACCCAGCCGTAACCAGCAGCGATGTACTGCTGCGCCTGGGCCACCGCCTGATGAGCCGACCGTCCCGGCCGAAAACCGTAGCTGTAGTCGGAAAACGTCCGGTCCCACCGCCTCTGTAGAACCTGCATTACCGCTTGCTGGATAAATCGATCCAACACCGTCGGGATGCCAAGCTTTCGCACCCCTCCGTCCGGCTTGGGGATTTCCACCCGCCTTACCGGTTTCGGCTCGTAGGTCCCGCTCAACAGTTGTTCCCGGATGGCTGGCCAGTGCTGCTTCAGATAATCCGACAGCGCCACGACTGTCATGCCGTCGACGCCCGAACTACCCTTGTTCGCCTTCACCTGCCGCAATGCCTCCTTCAGATTTTCTCGCTCACATACCTCCTCCATCAATCGGTCGGTTTTAGCGGGGTTTTCGGGTCCACTTGTCGCCCCCGACGATTCAGTCTCTTCCCCTGCGACACCTCGGGCTGCACCCGTCAGCGCAGATGAGAAGTCCAGTTTCATCTGGATATTCTGCTGCTGGTCGTCTGTGAGACTCATGGCCTACTCACCACTCCTTCTCGTTCGGGCCTTCTCCGTGGCCGGATACTATGCCCTCTGCTGACTTCTGCTCCGCGGTCAGGCTGCCTTTCGGTCGCCTCAGTCGCCTACGCGACACGGAGCAGATCTCCTGGGGTAAGTTCAGCCGCCTTCCGCGCACAATCGCCGAATCTACGCTTCGCACCTTGATGGAAGTGGACTTCGCGGTAAGTTGCCCGCTCGTCCGGTGCTGGCGCCTTGTATCCGGTTTTTGTCCATCGACTCGCACGTTTGCTCCATGCTTCCTTCGGACCCCACCTCGCGGCGGTAGCCCTTGCATCATCACTAGGCCTTCACCTCCATCAGGTTGGCCAGAGGACTTTCACCTCCAAGCTGCTGAACATGCCCAGTACACAACGAAGCCGCTAGGGCGGCGGACGCTTCGCGTGCGTGGGAGTGGTGGTGGTAGTGCTGAGCTAGGTTATTGTCGGGTCATAAGGAGGTTCCCTATGACCCGTTTACGCAAAATGATGCTCGAAGAACTCGAGCGTCGAAATTACTCTCCGAGGACCATCGAGTGTTACATCCCTGCGGTGGAAGATTTTGCCCGTTACTTCCATCGCCCTCCGGACCAGTTGGGTCCCGAGCACATCCGCCAGTACCAGGCCTACTTGCTCCGTCAGCGAAAGCTGGATCCCAACACCGTCAACCAACGCTTAGCTGCGTTACGCTTCTTCTTCGTTAAGACTTTGAGGAGGCCCTGGAGCGTGGCAGTGACGCCTTATCCCAAGAAAGTGCACCGCCTGCCGTCGGTGCTGAGCCAGGCGGAGGTCGCCCAACTCATTAACGCAGCGCCCACTCCCTTCTACCGCATTTTGCTGATGACCCTCTACGCAACCGGAGCACGCCGCGCCGAAGTGGCTCGCTTGAAGGTTAGCGACGTCGATAGTCAAAGGATGGTCGTCCACATCCAGGGCGGCAAGGGCCGTAAGGATCGGGACGTCATGCTCAGCCCCGTCCTGCTAGAAGCCTTGCGCGAGCACTGGCGCGGACTGAAGCCCAAGACATGGCTTTTCCCCGGTAATCGTTCGCATACGGCCCCAGATCCGATTACTTCCAAGGTGATCTGGCATGCCTGCCACCAGGCTGCCTTACGCGCGGGTCTCCACAACCGTGTTCATCCGCACACGCTGAGGCACTATTCCGACCTCCGGACTATGCCGGGCGAGATTGGCTTTTGCCCGGCGATCAGCTGCGTAATGTGAATTTTCCCGGCATAGTCGGATCGGTGTTTTCCTGACACGCTGTTGTGTAAAGGAGAACACCCATGAACCCATTTTTCAAGAATCCCGAAACCCGATTGCGCCTGCATGAGGGGCCTCTGGGTAAGTACATTGACGGCTACGCGGCCGAGTTGCGCGCGGAAGGCTATGCCCAACAGTCGGCGGAGTTGCAGATTCGCCTGGTTGCTGACTTCAGTCGGTGGCTGGCCAAACGTCGGATCAGTGCGCCGCAGATTGGGATCAACCACTTTCAACCCTACCTGCGATGGCGGGCGCGGTATCGGCGCCCTCGGCGAGAGGACTTGGCAACACTGAACCGGCTCTCGAGCCTGTTGCTTCGCCTGGGGGTAATTCCCCAAGCGTCCTTGCCGGCGCTAACGCCAGCGGAGAAGCTGAGAGACGAATTTCGTCTCTATTTGCGGCAAGAACGAGCACTCACCTCGGCGACGCTCACCAACTACACGCCCTTCGTTGGTGAGTTTCTGGCCGGACGTTTTGGCACTGGCCCCGTCGACTTAACTGCTCTCTCGGGCGCCGACGTAATCGGTTTTGTCCAGCGGCGGGCCGCTTCCATTCATAGCAAGCAAGTTCAATTGATGACCACGGCGCTGCGCTCGTTCCTACGATTTGCTCGATATCGCGGAGACCTCCACAACGACCTTGCCGCCTGTGTGCCCGCGGTGGCGAATTGGTCGCAATCAACCCTACCCAGAGCGCTTCCGTCCGCCCAGACGGAACGTGTGTTGGCCGCCTGCGACCGGCGGACAGCCGTGGGCAGACGAGATTACGCGATCCTATTGCTTCTGGCACGACTGGGTTTGCGCGGCGGCGAGGTTAAGACGCTCACTCTGGAGGATCTGGATTGGCAGGGCGGGTTGATCACGGTGCATGGAAAGGGTGGCCACGATTCCCAACTGCCGCTTCCTCGGGATGTCGGGAAGGCCCTGGCCGCGTATTTGCGCAAGGGACGGCCGCGCACCACCAGCCGATGGGTCTTTCTGCGTGCCCGGGCGCCGGTTCGAGGCTTCAGGAGTACGTCGGCGATTTGTTGCGTGGTGAAACATGCACTGGCACGGGCTGGGATTGATTCGCCGCGGAAGGGAGCCCATCAGCTCCGCCACGGCCTCGCTTGCCAAATGCTCCGGAAAGGTGCGTCTTTAGCCGAGATTGGCGAAGTTCTGCGCCATCAAAGCCCTCAGACCACGGCTCTCTACGCCAAGGTCGACATCACTTCGCTGGCGACTCTGGCATTGGCCTGGCCGGGAGGTGAGCGATGAACCCCTGGCGTAAAAGCGTCGAGGACTATATCCAGATGCGCCGCAGTTTGGGATACAAACTGCACGACGTGCACATCGGCCTGCTGAATTTCGCTGCCTTTCTCGGAACGCGCAGCGCGCCCCACCTTACCACTCCCCTGGCCATGCAGTGGGCACAGCAGGATCCTGAGGCGCGGCCTGCAGAATGGGCCCGGCGGCTTAGTTTCGTGCGGGGGTTTGCGCGCTATTGGAGTGCGCATGACTCGAGAACTGAAATTCCACCCTGGGGGTTGTTACCTCATCGCCCCGGCCGCGCCCGGCCGTATTTGTATAGTGACGACGAGGTACGGCGACTGCTCTGCGCCGCTCAACAGTTACCGCCGGCTCATGGTCTGCGAGGTCGAACCTACCACTGTCTCTTTGGATTGTTGTCGGTAACCGGCTTGCGCATCAGTGAGGCCCTCAACCTGCAATGTGAAGATGTTGACCTCAGAGAAGGTATTCTGACGGTTCGAGGGGCCAAGTTTGGCAAGTCCCGACTGGTGCCCCTTCATCCCTCGACCCGTAAGGTGCTCTCCGGCTATGCGGCGCGTCGTGACCGCTTGCTGGGCAACCGGCCCGCCTCCCACTTTTTTGTGTCCCAACGTGGAACGAGGCTGGATGGCAGCCAAGTCCGGCGGACGTTTTACGATTTGTCCCGACGAGTGGGATTGCGCGAGGCTTCCGCCAGCCATGGACCTCGCCTTCACGATTTTCGTCACCGCTTCGCGGTAAAGACACTGATCCGGTGGTACCGTTCGGGCCAGGACCCCGAACGTCGTCTGCCCATCTTGTCAACCTACCTGGGACATGTCCACGTGGCCGACACTTACTGGTATCTAACGGCTTGCCCCGAGCTGATGGGCTTGGTCGTCAAGCGCCTGGAAAAGCGCTGGGAGGGGCAAGCATGAAATCCCCTGCCACTCTGGCCGCGTTACTGGAGAACTTCTTTACTCAGCGCCTCATGAGCCAGCGGCAAGCAAGTCCTCACACCATCAGCTCCTATCGGGACACTTTCCGTCTGCTCCTGACCTTCGCGCAGGGGCGTTTGCACAAGCCACCATCGCGTTTAGATTTGACAGAGATCGATGCCCCACTGATTGCGGCCTTCCTGGACGATTTGGAAAACAGTCGGGGTATCACTGCCCGTAGCCGGAATCTTCGTTTGACGGCGATCCGGTCCTTCTTCCACTATGCCGCTTACGAAGAGCCTTCCCGTGCCTCTCAAATTCAGCGCGTGCTGGCCATACCGAGTAAGCGCCACACGCGCGCCTTGGTTCACTTCCTGAATCGCTCTGAAGTCGATGCGTTACTGGCGGCCCCTGACCAAAGGACTTGGTTTGGACGTCGCGACCACGCCTTGTTATTGGTAGCCGTGCAGACCGGCTTGCGCTTGTCGGAGTTGACCGGCCTGCAACGCCCCGACGTGTCTTTGGGCACCGGAGCCTATGTGCGCTGTGTGGGCAAAGGGCGTAAGGAGCGCTGCACCCCGCTCACCAAGATGACGGCGGCGGTTCTGAAGGCGTGGTTACAGGAGCCGACAAGACACAATGCCCAAGCCCTGTTTCCCAGCGCCAGTGGCGGTCGGCTCAGCCCTGACAGCGTGTCAGACCTACTCGCCAAGCACGTGGCACACGCTGGCCACACTTGTCCATCACTCCGCCAAAAGCACGTTACGCCGCATGTTTTGAGGCACACGCTGGCCATGGAGTTGTTACAAGAGGGTGTCGATCGAGCGGTCATCGCGCTTTGGTTAGGCCATGAATCTGTCGAAACCACCCAAATCTACCTCGATGCCAATCTCACACTCAAGGAGGAAATCCTGGCTAAGACCACGTCACCCGATGGAAAGCCCGGTCGCTACAGGGCCGATGACGAGTTGCTGGCTTTCCTCAAACGCCTGTAATCTAGGCCGAACTATGCCGGGCGGACGTGCGCAAGGATGCGAAGGTAAACCTTGATCAACCTGTATTCGGTCGCTCCATTCTCGTTTCGCCCGGCATAGTCCGGAGGTCGGAATAGTGGCGCCTATTCCGGGGCCGGAGTAGGCGCCACTGCTTTGCAACTCATCTCCTGGAAGCCGGTGCGGACCTGCGCACGATTCAGATTCTGTTAGGTCACCATGATTTAAAAGAGACCACCCAGTACTTGCACCTTTCCACCCGCCATCTCAACGCTACCGCCAGTCCTCTGGACGCGTTGGCGCTGTCGGCTACGGGGAAGAAAAACGAGCCCCTGGGAGACGTCTAGATGAACCGGCCACCCCTAGAGGTGGCCGATCTCATCCGCGTGGCGGGGCAGAAATTCATCGGACGCAGCCGCTCCTGGCTGACCGCCCAGCACCGCAAGGTCCTGGCGGCCATCGAGCGTTGCCGCACCGCCGCGCTCGGCGGGCATCGCGATGAGTGTTCCCGCTGCGGGTATCGCGCCATCTCTTACAACTCCTGCAGAAATCGGCACTGTCCCAAGTGTCAGACCCAGGCCCGCGACCGCTGGTTGCAGGCGCGCCAGCAGGAACTCCTGCCCACCCGCTACGTGCATGTGGTCTTCACCCTTCCGCATCTTCTGGCGCCCTTGGCTTTGCAGAACAAGAAGGTTCTCTACGATCTGCTGTTCCGCGCCAGCGCCCAAACCCTGCTCGAAGTCGCTAGACATCCCCGGCATCTGGGTGCGGAGATCGGCTTCTTCAGTGTCCTCCACACCTGGAACCAGAAGCTGGAGCATCATCCTCACGTCCATTGTGTGGTCCCCGCCGGCGGGCTCTCCCCCGATCACCAGCGCTGGCTCAACTCCCGTCGCCGCTTCTTTCTTCCCATCCCCGTCCTAGCCCGGGTTTTTCGGGGCAAGTTCGTCGCCGCTCTGAAACATGCTTTCGCCGAGGGCCAACTGGGCTTCCACGGCCAACTGAAGCCGCTCGCTTCTCTCCAAGCTTTCTCCTCTTTCCTGCGCCCACTCTTCCGTCGGGACTGGGTCGTCTACTGCAAACCGCCCTTCGGGGGTCCAGAATATGTCCTTCACTATCTGGGCGCCTACACCCATCGCGTCGCGATCTCCAATCATCGCCTTGTTTCCCTGACGGGCGACCAAGTCACCTTCCGCTGGCGAGACTCCGCCCACCGCAACCAGCAGCGCCTCATGACCCTGTCCGTGGACGAGTTCTTGCGACGTTTTCTGCTCCACGTGCTTCCCCCCGGCTTCGTGCGCATCCGCCACTTCGGTTTCCTCGCCCCTCGCCGTCGCGCTCGACTTCTACCCCTCTGTTTCCGGCTCCTGAGATCGGCGACCGATTCGCCCCAGGCTCAACCACCCACCCCAGGGGACGGGGAGGTTCCCTCCACCACCCCGCCTTCTTCCTCTCCCTGGACCTGTCCCCGATGCGGCGGGCCCATGACCATCTTGGAGCGACTCAGCGCAGCCCAGATTGCCCTGCGTTCTCCACCCCTTCCCCTGGCGAGGAACTCATGAAATTCTCGCCAGCATTCCCAAAAGGCTCAGGGCCTTCAGCCCCAACACTCTTCGTGTGCCTCTTCGCGCCCGCAACACCCTTTCACTGCCCCTGCATCGCTTTCTCTCAAGGTCCATCAACACTCCGATTACCTCTTCCGCCCCGCTTCGCCGCCCGTCCCACACACCTTTCTCGTGCGCCGCCCTCCCACCCAGCACCAGAAACGCGATTCAAATCCCATAGGGTCGTGACGCGGCTTCGTTCAAACGGCTGTATCGAAAGCGCGCCGTCGGGGCTCTCGCGCTGCCCCATCCCTTTTTCATCGGCGCGCTTCCGATACGCATTATAAAAGGGCGCCCCTTTTGGTGTAGGTTCTGAGCGTGACCTCATTCCCTACGAAAAGGAGCACCCCTATGGACAAAACGAAGTATATCGGCATGGACGTTCAC
>JBEKIZ010000150.1:0-7895 GCA_050011515.1 Terriglobia bacterium
TGCGTCCGTCGCGGCCGATCAGAAACGTCGTCGGCAGCCCAAAGATTCCCCCATAGAGTTCCCCTACACGTTGATTGCCGACCGCCACCGGATAGTTCATCTTGAATTCCTTGTAGAATTCCACTACAGGGCCAGGCTCATCATCGAGAGAGATGCCGATAACCGAAAAGCCCTGTTTGGCGTATTTGTCCTGCATTTCCACGAGTCCCGGAATCTCAATCCGGCACGGCTCGCACCAGGTAGCCCAGAAATCCAGCACCACCACCTTGCCCTTGTAGTCAGCCAGGTCCAGCTTTTTCCCGCCGATGTCCGTCAGTGAAACGGGCGGCGCACCAGGATGATCCCCGCCGCTCATGGCCTGCGTCCGCAGGGCGGGGGCGATCCAGTACCGGTTGACAAGATAGAGACCCGACACCACGGTCACCGCCAGCACCGCACCGATCAGCACTTTGCCTCGGCTCGCGAACTTCCTCACCTTGCCGCCGGCTTCCGGTTGTTCGGTCTTCCCGCCGCCCGCAGCTCTTTCGGGTTCATTCAAATCCATATCATCTCCCTTAATGCCGAGCCCTTTTCGGCGCCTGAGGCAGGGGTGCAGCCTTGACCCTTGCCGATGGGGCCACGTCCTCACACACTTTCTTATCCCGGGGTTTCCCGCGCGCTACGCCCCCAGTGGTTTCGACACCCCCTGCCCCCTGCCGCGCAGGTTTGCGGCGGAGGATTAGAGCCATCCACACTGCCGTCGCGAAGGCCAGAATCGCAATAAACTGCGATGTAGACAGGAGATGATGAAAGACGAACCCGCGGTCCTCGTCGCCTCGCAGGAATTCGATGAAAAATCGGGCCACCGCATAAAGAGCAAGATAAAGCACGAAAATCTCGCCATCGCGGGATTTCCTCGAGTATCTCCACATAAGAATTGCAAAGATCGAAAGCGAGGTCAACGACATGATAGGCTGAGTGGGGTACAACGGAACTCCCAGCGGCACTCCGGATATCTCGTGGCTGAAAGGGTTTGTAAAGACCACGCCCCAGGCGGAGGTGGTGGGCTTCCCGTAACAACATCCTGCGGCAAAACAACCGATACGGCCCACACCGAGTCCCAGGGCAATGGCCGGAGAGTAAATGTCCACGACCTTCCAGAACGGTAGGTGCTGAAGCCGAATATACCAAACCGCAAAGAGGACCCCAGCGATAAGGCCACCGTAAAAAACCCCGCCAGCCAGAAAGGTGCTCCAACTGAAGATCTCTCCCGGATACTGCCGGTAGTAATGCCAATCGGAAAGCACCATCAGCACCTTCGCGCCGAGGAGCGACACGAGCAGCAACCAGGTGCTGAAGTCAAGCAACTGGCCTGAGTCCAATCCTTCCCGCCGTCCTAGCCGGAGGATAACGCAGACCGCGCCCGAAACACCAAGCACCATCAATGCCCCGTAAGTGGTGAATCGCAGCGAACCCACAGTGAACAGTATGGGATGCAAATTCTCTCCATAATAAGCCGTCAGCGGTCAGCCATCAGCCATCAGCCCTCAAAGCTCATCGCTGAAAGCTGATTGCTGAAGGCTGACAGCTTTCTTACAGCGTGAAACGGCTCAGAAACGAAAAATATCTCGAAATCACTGTAAACTTGTTGGTCGCCATTAAGACGCCAAGCGCAATCAGCAGCACGCCTGAAGCTACTTCGACGGCATGCAAGTGCCTCCGGAAACCACCGTAGATCTTCAGGAACTGGCCCAAACCGACGCTGGTCAGAAGGAACGGAATCGCCAGGCCCGCCGAATAAACGGCCAGCAGGAACATCCCCTGGAACACCGTGTGCCGCTGCGCGGCCAGCGCCAGGATGGCGGTTAGAATGGGACCAATGCAAGGCGTCCAGCCGAATGCGAACGCAAACCCCAGCATAAAAGCGCCCACAAGTCCGCGGCGCGGCGCGCCCGTTTCAATCCGGACCTGGCGATAAAGCAGCGGAATCTTCACCAAGCCGGTTAGATGCAATCCGAACACGATAACGACAATGCCTGCGACAAGGTTGAAGGTGGCTCGCTGCGCCAGCAGGAACTTCCCCACCGCCGTCGCCGAAGCGCCGAGGGTCACAAAAACGAGGGAGAAACCCACCACAAAGGAGACGGAATTGCGCAAAATACGTCCCATCAGCGCCGGGCTCGTCCCGAATTTCAATTCCTCAATCGTGGCCCCGGATAACATTGAAATATAGCCCGGCACAAGTGGGAGCACGCAAGGTGAGAGAAAAGACACCACCCCTGCCACAAACGCAATCGGGATGCTCAATTCATGGCCCATGGTTTCAGCCCACAATGTTATCCAGCCCCAACTTAATGGATGCGCGCGGGCTGGCCTTCGTCACTGCCTATGGGAAACTGTACGCCCATCGGTCGATTCCGTCGCTTGCCGCCTTTTTCTAATCAAGTGTATCATGACGACCGTCCGTAGAGTCACCATTAGGGAATCCGGATTTCCCGGGAGACCAACATTCTTGCTACGCGCCATCATCTTCGATTTTGACGGCATCCTCGTTGACAGCGAACCGCTCATCATGAATCTCTTCCAAGAGATGGCGGCTCGAGAGGGCTGGGCCCTCTCCGAAGAAGAATATTACCGGGATTATCTCGCTCTCGATGACCGCGCCGTTATCGAGCACCTCTACCGCACGCACGGGCGCTCCCTCAGCATCGCCCGGCGCGATGAACTCCTGGCCTGGAAGGCGCACGCCTACGAGAAGATCATCCACGACGGCCTGCCACCCATCCCGGGCGCTGCGGAGTTTATCCTTAGCGCCGCCCGGCACTTCCCGCTGGCCATCGCCAGCGGTAGCCTGCGAGCGGAGATCGAACATCTTCTGGAAAAGTTGGGTCTGCGCGAAGAATTCGCGGTTATGGCGACAGCAGACGACTGCGAGCGCTCGAAGCCTGACCCCGAGATATATCTCAAAGCCCTCACCCGCCTCCAGGAGCTTCCCCAACTGCATGAACCACTGCTCGGAGCCGGCGAATGCTTGGCCATCGAGGACGCGCCCCTCGGCGTTGTGGCCGCGCAAGCCGCCGGCATGAAATGCCTGGCCCTTGCCCACAGTCGTCCTCAGGCCGAACTCCAGCACGCCGATTGGGTCGCGCACCAATTCGCAGATGTAGACTTGGAAATCATCAGTGCCGCGTTCGCCTGATGCGCTAGTCTTCATCTTCTTGTCGTGCGGCGAAGATCTTCTACGATCATCGCTTGGCCCAGGATGGCTGGAATTGTCGATTGCCGATTGCTGATTTCTGACGAACATTGGAACGAGTTGCCACACCACTTTTTCAATCGTCAATCGTCAATCAGCAATCGGCAATGATCGGCGGCTCGAGCGGATCCCCATTCCAAATCACACCGGCACCCCCCGCCCGAAAATCCCTTGACAAAACGTCTCGTTGGAGGTAATTTTAAGGCGAAGAAAAGGCGAATATGAACGGAGCTCCCTCAAACCCCGCCATCTTGGTTGGACCTGCCGGTTGGTCGTACACCGACTGGGAGGGAATCGTTTACCCTCGCCACAAGCCGCGCGGTTTCCACGAGGCCGCTTACCTGGCTCAATTCTTTGACACCATCGAGATCAACACTTCCTTTTATTCTCCCCCACGGGCGCAGGTCGTGAAAGCGTGGGCAGCAAGAATCGCCTTTAACCCCAACTTCAAGTTTACCGCCAAGCTCTGGAAGCGGTTCACGCACGAACGCAATGCCAACCTCCAGGACGAAAAGCTTTTCAAGCAGGGATTGGCGCCACTGGTGACCGAGGGACGGCTTGGCGCGTTGCTGTTGCAGTTTCCCTGGTCGTTCAGGAACACACCCGAGAACCATGAGTACTTGAGCGGACTCATCATGCAGTTCATGGAATACCCGCTGGTGCTCGAAGTGCGGCACAATTCATGGAACAAGCCGGAGGTCTTTGAATGGCTCGCCGGGCTGCGCGTGGGCTTCTGCAATATCGACCAGCCGGTGATCGGGCAGTCGATTGCTCCCAGCGCGCGCGCTACGGCCCCGGTGGGATACGTCCGCCTGCACGGGCGCAACTACGAGCACTGGTTCACTTCCAACGAGCACCCGGAGGAACGTTACAACTACCTTTACAGCCAAGCTGAGCTGGAACCTTGGGCGGCGCGCATTCAAAATATTGCCCAGCGCACTGAAGTCACCTTCGTCATCACCAATAACCATTTTCAGGGCAAAGCCATCGCCAACGCGCTGCAGTTAGTCAGTCTGCTCAGGAACCAGCCCGTGCGCGTTCCCGAAACCTTGCAGGAGTTTTACCCGGAATTGGAAAAGATTGCCGGCCCAGAAACATCAGCCGCCCTACCTAGGCAGTCCGACCTACTTTTTGCGACGCGCAGCACCGAAGAATAATTGACAGCTTTAAAGCCCCACTGATAGCATAATAAGGGTTGTGGCCGCGCACGATTTTCTGCCTAATGCGGGTAGCGCCCCGACCCGCGGGGGTAGCTTTTGCTGGGCAATACGAGCGAACCGCCGACTTGCAAATCAGGTCCGCGCTACCCTTCGCCCAGGCTGACCGCCAACACCTGTTGTTAAGCTGTTGTCAGGGTGTTGCTCTCAGGTTCATGCGTTTTGCTTGCTGATTTCTGCCTTCTGACTTTCTTTCGAGGCTCCCGTCCCCGTCGTCTAGCCCGGCCTAGGACATCGCCCTTTCACGGCGGTAACGCGGGTTCAAATCCCGCCGGGGACGCCAACATTCTAAAGTAGTTATTGAGATTGCCCCTTTCACCCGAGGGTTCGAAAGGGTTCGATAAGGAAGGAACACCGCATTCAGCCCACCTTTTGGACGCTCTTTCCCGGCAGAATCATTCTTACGACTTTGGCCTGCGCTTCGCGCTTCGTGGTGGTCATCGCCTGCGTGTAAACATCGGCGGTCACACGGTAATTGGCGTGGCGCAGCAACTCCTGGATAGTCTTGATATCTTCGCCGTTTGCCTTCATAAGTGTTCCGAAGCTATGTCGCAGAGTATGCCAACCCACCTTGCCGCTGATCTCGGCGGCTCGCAGTGCAGGTTGTACATGCACTCGAAAAAGTGACCCAGGCCAGTACGGCTGCTTGCCGCGCTTGTGTGGGCTGGCGAACACCCAGTCTTCCGGCCTGTTGTAGGGAGACTTCAGCCTCCAGTTCAAAACTTGTTCTCCCAATTCTGCATCGAGCGGGATGGGCTTCTGTGAGGCTTCTGTCTTGCAGGGCCCGATCCTTTGCTTGACCACAGACCTGGTTACATTGATCTCGAGCTTCTCGAAATCTACGTCCGCCCATTTGAGACCAAGCAATTCTCCGACTCTTAACCCAGTGGCCGCATCCAGTAGAACCATGGTGCGACATGGCTCCTCTAAGTGCTCCAACAGAGCCTGAATCTGCTCGATTGAAAGCACGGTTGGAACCTTCGATCGTTTCGCGCTCTGACGAACAGACGTGATGGGATTGTGCCGAACCCACTCCCAGCGGATCGCGTGACTGTACAAGGCGCTCATGATGTTTCGGATTTTGGCCTTGCTGCCGGCCGCTAGCGGTAGCGAGCGTAACCACTCCTCCACCTGGACGGCTTTCACATCGGCAATACCATATGAACGCCATCGCGGTAGAATCCACTTTTTCAGGTAACCCTCGTAGGTCGCCTGTGTTGCATAGGATTTGCGGCCCTCTGCTTCCACGCGGATCTTCCCCGGCTGTCTCTTGTTGAAAACATCCGGCATTTCGTGTTCCCGGTAGTGCTGAACCAGGGTTCCGAAACCGATGGGCTGGAGCTGCTGACGAGGGGTTTGTTGGTTGATAGTCAAACGCAAAGCGTCTACCGCTTGTTCGGCACTGGCTTCGGTTTTGAACTCTTCGGCCGAACCAACCACCACCTTGCGATATTTCTTGCTGCCGTCGATTTCGGTTTCGTACCACCTGAAAACCCATACAGTCTCACCAGACTTGCGTCTTACGCGCTTCAGACTTCCTCTTTGGTGTCGTGCTCGCCTCAACATTTTCTCTCCTTTCAGTTAGGCGGCACGGATGGCTTTGCACAGACTATCGCATTCGCCAGCCGTAAGTCGAGCCTCCGCCAAAAACCCTGGCATCAGCTCGACGCTTTGCTTTCAAGCCACTCATTCAATGCCGAAGCTCGGAAAGCCCAAAGCTTTCCAATCCGGAAGCCAGGAATGTCGCCATTCCGAGCCAATCTCTGAAGGGTCTTTGGATGAATGTGCAGAAGCTCAGCTGCTTCCTCACTGTCAAGAACAGGTTCGAAAAACGGTTGCTCGCTCCTAGGTAGGCCCGAAGCAGCAGGCACCGGCTGCACTTTTACCGAAAGGACACTTTCTGCTAACTCACCTCCTCCATTTCCTTCGTCTCTTCCATTACTCTCCCAGTGAGCGCTCTCAGGAGCCCGTGTCTGTTCTTCAATCATGCTTCCTCCAACAGCGGCCTTCCAGTACAGGATTCTGGTTCGTGAAACAAATCTGCCCAGGACGTGTGGGACCTTGCGCCCCGTAACGCTCCCTTTGAATATGCGATCTGCGGCCGCAGGCAAATCGGGAGGGTTAGTCAACCCCGGATGCTAGTTCTGTTCATCGGTCGGGTTGGTGGAGCCGCGGAGGTGTTTATGTAGGAATCCCAATGCCATATGTAAGATGAATTGGTCTTCGTGTCAAACGGGCGTAACGGGAGGCCCTGTCGCGTCATGGAAACGCCTGAAAAATCAGCGCTTAGAAAGTGCATGGTGAGGCGTGCATGAGCTTGCCCTAGCAAAGCCCACGCAGAGACGCTTATAGCTATCTGCGCCCATAACTAACTCAGAGCTTTCGTGGGTGATCTTGACCAGACCGCGACCACGCGTTCTCGGACTGGAGCGTCGCATCAAGCCTTCATGGAAACAAGGCCAGCATATGCAAGCAAATCAATCGGATGGCCCTAACTGCGGCATTGCCCTTCTCAGCAGCGTAAGTGTGATGCGCACTCAGCGGAGGCCTTCGTCCCCGATAGAACGGAGATTGTCAGGCTGCGCCCAACCGATGCCCTGCCTCGTTTGCCCCTTGCGCTACCTTTGGTTCTCACAAGAGTCGACCGGTTAAAAAAACTTGGCCAGCAACATGCCCCCATTGGGTATGGACGCTGGGCCCGTCGACCGTTGCTCTGCACAGTCGAATCTGTAATGCTGGGGCACACCGATGAACATGCGTTAGGCCAGAGCGCGCGCCGCGATCGGCAGAGTGCCGGTTTCTGAGGTTTCAGCCTGGGCTGGGCGTAATAAAGAATCCACATTGGCCTTTAATTGGACCATGGCCGCCGCGTGGAGCTGCGAAATGCGCGATTCATCAACTCTCATAAGCTCGGCAACCTGTATCATGGTTAGGCCCTGCTTATGGTAGAGCGTGACGATTTGGCGTCGACGCTCCTGCAGCCGCGAAACGGCACGATCAAGGATTTCCAGTTGTTCGTTCCGGTAGCAGAGGTCGAAGGGATTGGGATCATCACCGGCCAGGAATGCTGGCTCGATGGACGCCTGTGCGGAGGTTGGCGCCGCTGAGAGGGTGCGCGCACCACAATCAAGCCCCGCACTCTGAAGCTCATTTAGCTCACGGTGCCACTGGGCTAGATTCATTCCCTGCACGGCGGCCATCTCCTCGTCCGTGACGGGGCGACCGAGCTTGACCTCCAGTTCGTGATAGAGCTTTTGGACTTCTTTGCTCTTGCGCCTTATATCACGGGAGGCTGAATCGGCTCCTCGGAGGCCATCTAATGAGCGTTACATAATATAGTGACACCTAGAACAATTCGGCCTGTTTCCAGAACGCAGCGACAAGAGTGGGCCGGCGGCGCATCCGCCGCAAGGCCCCGCGGGCAGCGGCACCCAGTAGCCACA
>JBEKIZ010000151.1:0-7856 GCA_050011515.1 Terriglobia bacterium
CTGTCCGTTCCTTGCTGATCGTCCTGGTGGGCGTCTTCTGCATTCGGACCTTCATTGCGGAAGCCACCGTGATTCCCACCGGCTCCATGGAACAGACGATCCTGATTGGCGATCATGTGTTTCTGAATAAGCTGCTTTACGGGCCGCGGCTTCCTTACACTTCCCTTCGCATTCCTCCGCTCCGGACTGTGCACCAGCAGGATATTATTGCCTTTCGGTATCCCCGAAATCCGTCCGTAATGTTTGTGAAACGCGTCATCGCCGTGGGCGGCGACGTGCTCAGGGTCGAAGACAGGAAGGTTTTCGTCAACGGTAAGCCGCTCAACGAGCCTTACGCGCAATTCCAGTACTCATCCACCTTGCCGTTGCGGGACAACTTTCCTCCTCCCATTAATGCTCTGGATACCTTGCCAGCCGCCTGGGGGCTGGACCCGGCGTGGTCGCGGGAAATGCCCAATTTCATTCGGGAAGATGGTTTGCACGTGCCGCAGGGATATCTTTTCTGCATGGGCGACAACCGGGATAACTCGCTGGATAGCAGGTTCTGGGGATTTGTTCCGGAAGAAAACGTGGTGGGCGAGCCGCTCTTCGTTTATTGGTCGTATGATGCCCCCAGCCGGGACTGGACGAGTGAGGAACTGGCGTCGCGACTGAGGTTTGACGCATCCATCGTTTGGAACTTCTTCACCAAAACTCGCTGGTCGAGGACAGGCAAGACCTTCTAAAACCCATGCTTTATCGTGACGCTGGTGTTGACATTGATGCTGCAACCGAAGCCAAAACAGCAATCAAGCAATTAGCGCGCAAGACTTTCAATGTGCGCGTGCTGAAAGATGTTGGGGCCTTTGGAGGATTCTTCTCCATCAAGGACCTTCCTCGCGACGCCGTTCTTATTTCCAGCATCGACGGCGTGGGAACCAAACTGAAAATTGCCTTCGCCTTGAATCGCCATTCGACCGTCGGAGCTGATCTGGTCAACCATTGCGTCAACGACATCGCGGTCCATGGCGCGGCGCCCTTGTTCTTGCTCGACTACCTGGCAACGGGGAAAATGCATCCGAAAGTCGTCACGGAAGTCGTGCGCGGGCTGGCCCTGGCGTGCCGCTCCGAGGGCTGCGCTCTGATCGGCGGCGAAACGGCGGAGATGCCGGGATTTTACCCGCCCAATGAATATGATCTGGCAGGCTGCATCGTGGGCTGGGTGCGGCGGCGCGAGATCATCGATGGCGGCCGAGTCTGCCCGGGAGACGTGATCGTTGGGCTTCCTTCGATGGGACTGCACACGAATGGATACTCCCTTGCGCGTAAGGTCCTGCTCGAAAAGGAAGGGATCAAGCTCACCGAGCAGGTGCCGGAACTTGGCCGGACCTTGGGGGATGAGCTGCTCGCGCCACACCGGTGCTACTGGAAAGTCGTCAAGCCCCTGCTCGCTGAGCATTTGCTCAAGGGATTGGTCCACGTCACCGGTGGCGGCATCACCGACAACACGCCGCGCATACTTCCGACAGGAACGCAGGCCGTGGTTCGCTTGGGAGCCTGGCCGGTGCTGCCGGTTTTCGAATTGATTGCCCGGCTCGGGCGCGTCCCGGAGTCCGACATGCTTCGCACCTTCAATATGGGGATCGGCATGATGCTGATTGTGGCGAAGCGAAAGCTCGCTCGCGTTGCGACTCTGCTCGCTCGACAGCGCGAAAAGTTCTGGGTCATCGGCGAAATCCAACGTGGAAAGCCGAGCGTGAAGTACGTCTGAACATTGGCGATTGGTCATTGGTGATTGGTGATTAGTGACTGACAATCTGAGCATTTGCGATTGGTGATCTGTGATTGGTGAATGACAGTATTGACAGTCAGCGATTAGCAATCGACAATGGGCAATTACCAATCACCAATCACAAATCACCAATCATCAATCACCAATGGATGGCTCTCATGAAGAATCTTGGCATCCTGCTCTCCGGACGCGGCTCGAACTTTGAGGCCATCGCCCGCAACGTTGAGGCGGGGAAAATCCCCGCCCAAATCGCCGTCGTGATCAGCAACAAGGAGGAAGCTGCCGGCCTTGCCACGGCCAGAAAGATGGGCCTCAAGACCCGCTTCATTCCGTCGACCGGGAAAGAACGCGAAGCCTTCGACCGTGAAGTCGTTTCGGTTCTGAAGGAATTTCAGGTTGATGTGGTGTGCCTGGCAGGTTTCATGCGCATTCTCAGCCCTTATTTCGTTCGCGCGTTTCCGCGTCGCATCCTGAATATTCATCCCGCCTTGCTGCCTGCGTTTCCAGGAACCGACGCGCAGAAACAGGCGCTGGATTACGGCGTAAAATTCACCGGCTGTACGGTTCACATCGTAGATGAAGGTGTCGACTCCGGCCCCATCGTCTGCCAAGCCGTTGTCCCGGTTTTGGATGAAGACACGCCTGAATCTCTCGCCGCGCGAATCTTGAAGGAGGAGCACCGGATCTATTCTGAAGCTGTCTGCCTGCTCGTGGAAGACAAGGTCCGCGTCCAAGGGCGGCGACTCTTGAGGAAAGATTGATAAGGCCGTTGAACCACTCAGCGCCCTGCCAGGGGGCGTTCTCGATCAGGTACTGGAAAAGTTCCCGCAGGTCGGATTCCGCTCTGGCAAGGAGTCTAACGCGGCATGCCATACTTGGCCCGGATTTCTTCGAAAGCCAAATCCCGTTGACTCTGCGCCGGGCTGGGTGCAAAATTTTATTTTGGGGTTAGCGGGGGCGAAGCAGCCGAGCATTCGGCGTGCTTGCCGCCCCCAGGGCGTAAACGTCGCATTGAGCTATGAAAAACAGGAAGCTGAAGTTTGGGATAGGTGTCGGCATTATTCTCGCCGTAGTAGGCTGGGAAGCTGTTTCGGGCTTCCAGCAAAGCAAGACGTATTACGTCACCGTAAACGAACTCACGCACGGGCAGGCTGCGCGGCGTCGCGTTCGTGTGGGAGGCACCGTCGAGCCCGGCTCGGTTGAACGCCGGGCGGGGAAGCTCACCTTCCGCCTCGCTCAGGATGCCAATTCCATCCCGGTGACTTACGTGGGCACCGACACCTTGCCGGACACCTTCAAAGACGGTGCGCAGGCCATCATCGATGGAGATTACCTTTCAAGCGGCGAGTTTCATGCCGAGAAAATCCAGGCGAAATGCGCCTCGAAGTATCAGGCGGCTCCGGCATCCCCAGCAGGCGGACCCAAGAATCCCAAGGTTGCGGGTTTGGACCCGCCAAAGTAAGCCCGGTTTTCATTGCCGATTGCCGATTGTCGATTGAAGAAGTGGTGAGGCAACTTAAGTGGTGAGGCAACTTCCTCCCCTGTCAATCGGCAATCGCCAATCGCAAATCGGCAATTCCGGAGAGCTCTTATGAGTCAACTCGGAAGCGTTGGCCTCGTTGCCGCGCTGGCATTTGCCGCTTTTGCGGTAGTCGCCGGAGTTGTGGGCGGGAAGCTGCGCAGTTTGCGGGTGGTGAGGAGCGCCGAGCGGGCCACGCTGGCGTTCTTCGTCATGGTCACGGTGGCGGTGGTCGCGCTCGAGTACCTGATCCTCACCAACGACTTTCACAACGCCTACGTTGCCGAGCACTCCAACCGCGACTTGCTCACTTTCTACAAAGTGGCGGCGCTCTGGGCGGGCCAGGAAGGCTCGCTGCTTTTCTGGACGTGGCTGCTTTCGATTTACAGCGCCTTGGCGGTGTTGCTGAACCGCAAGAAAAACCGCCAGCTCATGCCTTATGTGGTTGCGGTGCTAATGGGCACGGGGGTCTTCTTTTCTTCGTTGGTGCTTTTTGTTGCCAACCCATTTCAAGAGCTATCGCTCGCCTCGCCCGCTGGGGTGCAACCCTTCACCCCGCCGGATGGCAACGGGCTGAATCCTCTTTTGCAATACCACTCGATGGTGATCCACCCTCCCATGCTTTACCTCGGGTACGTGGGCATGGTGGTCCCCTTCGCCTTCGCGATGGCAGCTCTCATCACACGGCAATTGGGGGACAACTGGATTCGCACCACGCGCCGCTGGACGATGGTTCCCTGGATGCTCCTCGGCCTGGGCATTCTTCTGGGCGGCAACTGGGCTTACGCGGTGCTGGGCTGGGGCGGCTACTGGGGCTGGGACCCGGTGGAGAACGCTTCCCTTCTGCCGTGGCTTTCGGGGACCGCGTTCCTGCATTCCGTGATGATCCAGGAGAAGCGCGGGATGCTGAAGGTGTGGAATGTTGTGCTGGTCATCACAACTTTCTTCCTCAGCATCTTCGGGACGTTCCTCACCCGCAGCGGCATTGTTTCTTCCGTGCACGCCTTCGCCCAATCGAACATCGGCCCCTTCTTCGCGGTCTTCCTTTCCATCATTGCTTTCTTCTCGCTCACGCTGCTTTTCCTGCGCTTGGATCATCTCAAGAGTGAGAACAAGCTCGATTCCCTCGTTTCCCGAGAGAGCGGATTCCTCTTCAACAACTGGATTCTGCTGGCGCTGGTCTTTGCGGTCCTCTGGGGAACGCTGTTCCCGCTCATTTCCAAGGCGGTGCAAGATGTGAGCGTCACCGTGGGCGCTCCATTCTTCAATAAGACGGCCATACCCATGGGCCTGCTGCTCCTCTTTCTGACCGGCGCGGGTCCGCTGCTGGCCTGGCGGAAGACTTCTTTCCAGAGTCTCAAGCGGAATTTCCTCGCGCCGTTGATTATTGCCGGGGTGTCAGGTGCGATTCTGCTCATCGCGGGCGTGCGACATTTCTATGCCTGGATGACCCTGGTTCTCTCCATCTTTGTGGGCGTCTGCATCCTGGGAGAGTTCTGGAAGGGCGCCCGGACGCGCATGAAAACTGCCGGTGAGAATTTTGCGCAGGCTCTTTATAACCTCACCATGCGGAACACGCGGCGGTACGGCGGTTACGTGGTGCACTTGGGCATTGTGCTCCTCTTTATCGGGTTTGCGGGCTTGGCTTTCAAGACGGAGGCCAAAGGCTTGATGCAAGAGGGCGACCTGCTGCGGGTGAAAAATTATCTGCTGCGTTGCGACGGCCTCGCGAGCGGTGACACTCCGAATTACGAATACACCCGGGCGCTTATTACCGTCACCAAGGACGGCCACGCATTCACCTCGATGCATCCCGAGAAACGCTTCTACAAGGCCAGCCAGCAGCCCACAAGCTACGTATCCATTCACCCCACGCTCTCGGAGGACTTGTACGTCGTGCTCGCGGGTCTGGACCAGGATACGGGCAAGGCGGTGATCGAAGTTTTCATCAACCCGCTGGTCATGTGGGTGTGGATCGGCGGTGTGGTGGTGTTCCTGGGAACGCTCCTGGCGCTCGTGCCCAGCCGGGTGGAGCGCGAGATGGCGGAAATCCGACGGGCCCAGGAAGTAGCGGTGCAGGCAAACGATGCCATCTAGATGGGCTTTAGTCATTCTCGTTCTTGGCCTGTCCGTAGTTTCCATGACGCGCGCGGACGGCTCCAGGAAACCGACGCTGGAATCGATTGGCGACCAGGTGATGTGCCTGTGTGGCTGCGTGGCGACTCTGAACCACTGCCCACACCGCGATTGCGCGACGGTGGCGGAAATCCGCCCCATCATCGAAAAAGAAATCGCCGAAGGGAAGGATGAAACCACGATTCTCCAGGACCTGGCAATTCGTTACGGGGTGCAGGTGCTGGCCGCTCCCCCGGCCAGGGGATTCAGCCTGACAGCGTGGATTCTGCCCGGCGTAGGCTTGCTCGCTGGGTTATCGTTCGTACTCATCATCGTGCGGCGTTGGCGAAAACCGTCACCTGTCGCGGCCGCCATTCCGGCCAAGCCCCTGGACCCGAAGTTACTGGCGGCGGTGGAAGAAGAAATGAAAAGTTCGGGGCTAGGGGCTGGGGGATAGGGACTGAGGGCTGGGGATTGGGTGATTGATTCATTGATCCATTGATCCATTGATTCATTGGATGCTCTTCCCGAGGACAAAGGGAAGGAATTGGGTCTCTGCCCTCTCCCAAGGCTGAGCATGTCCCACATCTTAGGCTGGACACGGGGGCCATAAGTCAAAAACCAACCCTCTCCCAAGGGGAGAGGGTGTCCCGCGATTCCGATGCACTTCATCGGGACGCGGGACGGGTGAGGGGTCGCTCGCGGGGGGACCAGGGACCAGATGGGCCAACGCAGAATAAAGCGGCTCTAACGACGCGTTAGTTTGGGTGCTTCTATGTTTCTCGTTATCGGACTACTGATTGCTTTAGGTTTGGCGGCTTTCGTCGCGACGCCATTGCTTTCGGCGGAAGGCGCGGGGAATTCCACTTTGCCCGTGGATGTCACTCCGCTCGGGGATTTGAAGCGACGCCGCCTGGTGGTCTACGAGAACCTGAAGGACCTGGAATTCGAACACCAAGCCGGAAAGATCGGCGGCCAAGACTACCAGAGCCTGAGGGAGAATTACCTTGGTGAAGCCGCTGCCCTCATGGCTGCCACGCAGGAGGCTGAACAACCGAGAGAAAATGATGCCGTGATCGAACGTGAGATCGCGGCGCGTCGTGCCACCCGGAAAATCCAACCCCCCCAGGATTATGTTTGTCCCCATTGTGGTTTCGAGAATCCCGTGCCCGTGAAGTTTTGCGGGGAGTGCGGAACGAGGATTACGGATCACCCACGGAAGCCGTGAAGATTGTCACTTAAACCGGAAAACGATCCCTGCGCTCGGAACAATATTGTGACTGGTCCCGGTGAGCCCCGTGATCCCGCTGATGGAGTTGGGCTTGGGCTGTCCAGTTATGTAATCCCTGAGTTCCAGCCGCAAGGCGAAGTGTCGTTGGAGGACGAGGTCGGCGCCGCCTCCGTAATTCCACGCGAACTGCCACCCGTTGTCCGCAGTGAAGTAGCCTGAAACAACCGCAGAGGCATTCGAGGGGCCGCTGAAGCGGTTTGCTCCCAGCCCGCCAGTGACAAACGGCTGCACACGGGTCTTTGCCCAGAGATAGCGGACATAATTGAAGGAAATGAGATCAGCGCGATTGTACGCGGAGAGCGCTGGCAGCCCTGCCGGCTGAAGTGAGAAGTGGTTGGGGCTGTAAGAATAGCTCGCTTCCAGGGCGTCATGCCGCGTAAACCGGATGCGTCCACCGGCAAAAAGACGCGCCGTCTTGGAGAACGAACTGGTCACGGCGACTGACGAGGGGGCGCAGGCCAGTTCTGGACATGGCCCCTCAGGGGGGCAGGGCGCTGGACATGCGACGAGTTCCTGGCCGCTGCTACCATTCAGGAAGGAGCCGCCGCCATCGAGGAAAACTTCGAGGCGCGGAGGAGGGTCCTGCGCGCAAGCCCAAGGGAAAACCAAGAGCAGAAGCAAAATCAAGGGCGGGATCATTCGAAGGCTTCGCATAGCATGCCTCCAAAGAGGCGCCGCCTGTCTCTCGCGCACGGCGAGTCAAAAGAGACCGCGGCGACGCTCTCTGCCAGCAGCAGCCGGTAATACGGGGCGTGCTTCACCGGCCGTCCGCCGGTCTTCACCAGCCGCTGCTGCAAGCTCGTCAAGCACAAACTTTCGACGCTCTAGGGATGCTACAACCGCCGCCACAAGTTGCCCAGGTTATAGGCAATCACTCTGAGCTACAGTCGCACTTCGTTGGATCCCGCGAGGAGGGATGGCCTCCCGCCAGGCGGGACGCGTCATCGTCCCGCCAGGGCGGGTCTTCGACACCGCCTGCTTGCCTTCTCTGTGAAATTCACATCGCTGTTGTGCAGGATGCTCATGAGGAGCACCTAATGAGCGTTACATAATATAGTGACACCTAGAACAATTCGGCCTGTTTCCAGAACGCAGCGACAAGAGTGGGCCGGCGGCGCATCCGCCGCAAGGCCCCGCGGGCAGCGGCACCCAGTAGCCAC
>JBEKIZ010000152.1:0-7801 GCA_050011515.1 Terriglobia bacterium
GTTTTCTGGTTCGAGGCGTCGGATCGATATCCGGTGTCCTGATCATGGCCGGGGTGCTTCCCTTCCTGGTGTTTTTCATGTTGGCCGGAAAAGATCGGATGTCTGTTCGCCTCACCAACATGTTCCAAGACAAAATGGACGTCCCGAAGTTTGTCAGTAATCTTGGCAATATGATCCGCGGATTTGTGCTGGGGAACCTGATCGTCGGATCCATCATGGCCGCAGGTACGTCGGTGGTATTCTTGGTTCTCGGAATGAAGGGAGCCGTGACGCTGGGGATCGTGAGTGCGTTTCTGAATCTGATTCCCTTTCTCGGCCTCCTGCTGGCCGCCGCAGTTCCCTTGGCGGCGGCTCTCCTCCAGTTCAACACCCTCGGTCCCTTCATCACCATTGCGATCACGATCCTTCTTTTTCATTTGGTCGCCGCGGACTTCTTGATTCCCAAATTGGTCGGCTCTCGTCTTCTGCTCGGACCCGTGGCGGTGACCATCAGCATGCTGTTCTGGGGCTGGCTGTGGGGAATCATGGGATTACTGTTGGCCGTTCCGCTCACGGCCTTCGTCAAGCTGGTTGCCGATTCGCGCCCTTCGCTCATCCATATCTCAAACCTCCTATCGGATGATCCTCGTCCCATTCCACGATTGGCACGCTTCGGTGAATACACGATACAGCGGGTGAGGCCTTATTTGAAGGGGAGGACCTCTCAAAAACTGAGCGGCGATCCACCGCCTTCGAGCTAAACAGTAGTGGACACCGACCCGCCTGAGATAAGGGGAAGGCCGTGCGGACAGGGAAGAAAACGGCAAATGCACCTGTTGGGTCCACGGGGGTAGAGCACAGCATGTCCGGAAGGTGGTCTGGGTAATTGAGGGGGCAGAATCTTGCTTGGTCTTGATCGTCGCGCCGCGCGTTACACCTGGACAGCGGTTTTTATTCTCCTCGTGGTGGGACTGCTGTATCTCATTCGCGAGACTTTGTTTGTCTTTTTTGTGGCACTGCTGTTCGCCTACCTGCTCTGGCCACTGGTGAAGCTTCTTGATCGACGGCTACCGGGGCGGTCAAAGGTGCTGGCGCTCACCTTCGTCTACCTCGCGCTGGTCGGGTTTCTGATTGTCATTGGAATTGCGATCGGCTCTCGTGTAGTCCACCAAGCGAACGCACTGGCAGCCAGGCTCCCAGAGCTCCTTTCGAAATTAGAGCCTCCGGTCGCGCCCGCCGTTTCACCCTCCGCTCAGACGCTGAAGAGCACTGTCATTTCGACGGTGCAAAAGCAACTGGCCAATCATTCGCGAGATCTCCTGGCACTGCTTCCGAATGCTGCCTTGGGGGTCATCTCGCGCGCTGGAAGCCTCATCTTTATCGTCTTGGTTCCGATTCTCAGTTTCTTCTTCTTGAAAGATGGGCGGGAGATGCGCAATTCCGTGCTGGGCTTTCTTGCCGAAGGGTCCCACCGCGACATGGTGGAGAGAATTGCCGCTGACCTGCACCTGCTGCTTGCACAATACATGCGGGCGTTGGTGCTGTTGGGAGTCGTGGCATCCTTGACTTATGGACTCTTCTTCTCGATCATGGGCGTTCCGTATGGGATTCTGTTGGCGGCTATCGCCTTCCCTCTGGAATTTGTTCCCATGGTGGGTCCTCTGGCTGGAGCCATCATCGTCTTGCTCGTTGCCGGCTTAAGCGGCTCCCACCACCTGCTCGGACTCTTCGCGTTCCTTGTCGCGTTCCGCTTTTTCCAGGATTATGTTGTGTCACCGCATTTGCTCAGCGCCGGCATGAAGCTACATCCTTTGCTGGTCATCTTCGGAGTCCTGGCGGGCGGCTCTATCGCAGGCATAGCCGGCAGCTTTCTTTCGGTTCCGGTTCTCGCTACTTTGCGAGTCGTTTACCGGCAGTTATTAAGCAAGACCCCTCCCGCGGTGGTAGCGCCTGATGGTGCTGCCCTTCCGTGAGGAACCTGACTTCTGTTTAGCTTGCTCGCCTTTTCCTCTCCAGAGATTCGATCGATTGCCCGATTCAGTAGCGCCGACCCCGCAAGGCGGGGTCGGCACGTTTGTCGTTTTCCCGCGGTGCTGACCCCGCCTTGCGGGGTCAGCACTACTCCGGCTATCGATGCACAGGACTTCCTTCGGCCCGCGAGCCGTGCTTGTAGGAGTAGACGTGCGTGACTTCCGCGCCTAAAAGGAGAATCTGTGCTGAGTAATAAACCCAAGTGAGGATAATGACGAGGAACGCCGCTGCTCCGTATGCTGACGCCACGGTGGACCTGGCGAGGTACAACCCGATCAGCGCTTTGCCAATCGTCAAAAGTAGTGACGCAACTGCCGCACCGATATACACATCACTCCAGGCAATTTCCGTGTCCGGCAGATACTTAAAGATCAGCGCGAGTAGCAGCGCAATCACACCCAACGAGAGGAGAAAATTGACCGATTCCAACAAGAATACAGGCCAGGGAAGCAGAGGTGCTATGAAATTTCCCACGGCCCCCAGCGCGGCGCTCACAACGAGTGACACCACTAACAGGAAGCCGAGGCCCAGAACCAGGCCGAACGACAAAAACCGCTCTCGAATCACGCCCAACAAGATACTTTCTGATCTCCGCTGAACTCTCCAGATCTTATTGAGCGCGTCTTGGAGCTCAACAAAGGCGCCTGACGCACCGACCAGTAGGGTCCCGATGCCAAATGTGCTCGCAATGACGCCAAGCGCGGGCCGATTCGCGCTCCGGATGATCGCTTGAATGGCTCTTGCACCCGTCTCACCCACCAAGCCTTGGAGTTGCCGTGAGAATTCACCCTCCGCCGCTTTTTGCCCGAACACCAGACCCGCGACCGCAATCGCGACAATCAGGACCGGAGCGAGCGAGAAGACTGTGTAAAACGCCAGCGCTGCACCCTGGCTAGAGGCATGGTCTTCTGCCCATGCAGAGCATGCCTCTTTGAGCAGAGCGTAAGCGACTTTCAGATTCACTGATACCCTCGACGGTCGCAAAAGGTCCAGATTTATCCAGCGAATTACCCCCAGGCAGGCTCATCCGGCACGCCCAAGGGCGTAGCCTCACAGTGCAACAAATTCTGCATCGGCAGTCTGCTCAAAATTGCACAACCCTACGGTCACGCGGTGGCTGGCAGTTCAACGTGCCGGTCATCCGCATCGGAGGCTTTGCGCTGCGAAGTGCATAAATGGAGGTTTACGAATAGCGCTGTTCGGGATCCACACCGCGCCGTGGAGAAACCACCGTCCCTTGAATCCGGAAAGACAGATTCAAGTTTCCTCCATGGTCAGCCGATAGGAATGGTGGACGGCGTGCCGGGTTCCCGCTTAAGTGGCCTGAGCAATTGTGAACAAACGGGCGTGCGTTTTTGAACAGACAGGTCAGAACCCGATTCGATAGGATGCGTCGGTGTGGTACTAGGGTGTTAATGTTAGCACTGTCACCCGGCCGGGGTGGAGACGCCGTGTGACCAAACAGAGAGAGGTCACGAATGGGCACATGGAAAGTTAGCAAGCTGTGCTTTATGGCACTCCTACCGGTCGTTTTTGTGGCCGGATGCGGTCGAGAGCCGAGAACGCTCCTACCAACGCTGAGGCCGGTCAGTCCGAATGCCCCGCATCTGAGTGCGTGGGCATAATTCAGGAGGCAACGATGAAGAAAGAAATTTACCGGATTTTTGCCACAATGGCGGCCGTTTTTTTAGTCGCGTCTGCGCTGTGGGCGGACGGCAAGAAACCCCGTTTTGAGGTGATTTCCACGGTCCCCACAGATCGCGCCAGAGGCGTGCCTATCGATCAGGTGCTCACGGCAGCCTTCAATCAGGAGTTGGACTGTTCAACGGTTACCACGTCAACCTTCGCCCTGAAGGAAGACAGGGAGGGGTGGGATTCTGAGTGGTCGGAACATGGAGGAGATCGTGGAGCCGTAGCAGGAACAGTCAACTGCTCCGGGACGTGGGCGGCCTTTACACCGTCAAGCGATCTCGAACCCAATACCTACTATACTGCCACGATTACAGGCGGCGTGACAGATGTGAACGGCCAAAGACTCGAGTACCTCTTGCCCTTTACATGGTGCTTTAAAACAGGTTCGACCCCCACGCCACCCTGGGTGACCGCCGTAACCCCTCTCAATAAAGCTACGGGTGTTGCGCTCAACACGAAAATCACCGCGACGTTCGACCAGGCGATGAAAGCTGCAACCATCGGCGCCTCAACTTTTACGCTAACCGGACCTGGCGCAACCTCCGTAAGCGGGGTAATTACCTACGATACTACAAACAACATTGCAACTTTTACACCTGCAAGCAATCTGGCACCCCTTACCTTATTTACTGCCACCATTACAACCGGGGTCCAGAACCTGTCGGGCACTGCAATGCCAAGCAACTATGTATGGACATTTGAAACCGGTGCGACCAAAGACGTCACCCCACCCACGGTGATTTCCACAATCCCTCTGACTGGCCCTCCTGCTGCCATCAATGTGCCCCTCAACCAGATTATCACCGCAACCTTCAGTAAGGCGATGGCCGCTTCAACGATCACCACACCACCACAATTCACCCTACAGGTAACGTCAACGAGTGCACCAGTATCAGGCGTGGTGACCTACGCAGCGGTTGGCAATACTGCAACCTTTACGCCAAGCGCCCCTGGTCTCGCAGCCAGTACGGAGTACACTGCCACGATTAAAACCGGGGTAACCGACCTGGCGGGCAATCATTTGGTAAGTAATTATGTTTGGACCTTTACGGCCGGTTCGGCGCTAGACACCACCCCGCCCACAGTGAAGTCCACGAACCCTGCGAGTAGTGCCACAGGGGTGTGTATCAACGGGGCCATCAACGCAACCTTCAGTAAGGCAATGGACCCTGCAACGATCAACACAGCGACCTTCACGGTGACTGGACCTGCCAGTGC
This sequence comes from Terriglobia bacterium, assembly GCA_050011515.1. Classification (GTDB taxonomy): domain Bacteria; phylum Acidobacteriota; class Terriglobia; order UBA7540; family UBA7540; genus CAVROP01. Next base: position 4,921 of record JBEKIZ010000152.1, read on the forward strand.
GCCCGTCATTGGAGCAGTCTCACTAGACGTAACAGGTACAATCGCAACCTTCACACCCGCGCTCAATCTCGCAGCCAGCACCCCCTACACTGCCACGATCACGACCGGGGTCACCGACCTGGCAGGCAATGCACTGGCAAGTGACGATGTATGGAGCTTCACAACAGGGACGAAGGCATGTATAGCTGCCGTGCCCCTTGGAGCGGCCGCGCCTTTCGGAGGTTTTGGGGGTGGCGCCGGGATGACAAACACGGGAATTTATACCGTGATCAATGGGGATATTGGGACCACAGGTGCTTCGACCAAGCTGACTGGGTTCCACGATCACCTCGTCCCGTACGTCCCGCCATCAGGATGTATATATACCGAAACTACGCTTGATGTAGGAAACGTCACGGGACTCATATATACTGGCACCCCGCCTCCCACTGTGTCGTGTCCTAATGAAGGAACTGCTGTCACCGCAGCGATCGCAGCCGCGGCCGCAGCCGACGCGCTTACCGCGTGGAACAACACTTCCCCCGCTTCGATTCCAGGAGGTACGGATCCAGGCGCCGGTCACCTAGGCAATTTAACCCTTTATCCCGGTGTCTATAAGTCCGCGGGAGCCACCTTTGATATAACGGGTGGACCTCTCACACTCGACGCCCAAGGTAATGCCAATGCTGTTTGGGTCTTCCAGACGGCGGCGGGACTCACCGTTGGGGATACGTCTCCTCGCAGCGTTCTACTCATCAACGGCGCGCAGGCCAAGAACGTCTTCTGGCACGTCGGCAGTGCCGCGACTATTAACGGAGCAGGGGGCGGCACTATGGTGGGAACCATAATCGCTCCGGCAGGAGTCACATTCTCTACTGCCGGCTACACCACGCTCACGGTGCTGAACGGGAGAGCGTTGGGCCTAACCGCATCGGTCACCATGGTAAACACCGTCATTAACGTGCCTGCGCCGTAAGGCGTGAGGCATTCGGTGTGAAAGTAGGACGAGCAGTGATCGATGGCTGAGAAGCGGGGCTCCTTATGCCCCGCTTCTCAGCGAGTCGGCATAATTCAGGAGGGCAAGCACTCGCGGGGCCGTAAATTGTTCGAGGTTCCCGGTTAGGTGTTTCGCGTCTGAGTGACCAACCTGGAGGACCCACCGGAAGAGATCTGGCGCGACTACAACCAGCGGGCCCCGGGAGGCGGGATGGAGTGGCGGATTGAGGAGTTGAAGTCGGACTTGGCCGCTGATGATTTCTGCCTGAAGGAGTTCTCCCCCACCGGGGCAGCCTTCCTGAGCATCCTGATGCTATTCAACCTGCTGGGAGAATTCCAGCGCGCCAGTGGGGTGACCGACTGTCGTCAGTCGGCCACGCTACGGGTGTCCCGCAAGACGGGATGCGGAGCGATTTTGGGCCGAGTGGACCACCGGACGGTGTCGGTCGCCTCGGCGCCTCGGTGGCTTGGGGAGGGCAGGAGGAGCGTAACTTGCCCTTCCACAAAATCTTGCTTTACGAAATTCCAATCTTCCTATATGCGCGCACGATTAGTGGCCGGTAAGCCACCCATCCGCAAGGGACACATAAACCCCGCCGCGCACTTGTCAAACCCCTGCGCAGCCTTCGCAATCCAGGGATGCGCCAGCCACGAATCGCGCTCCCGCCATAAACCAAGACCAGCCTCATCCTATATGCCCGATGTGAATCGCGGAGATGGAATGCAGGAGTCCAAAGACATTTAGGAGCCACACGACTACACAAATGACTACGACAGCATTCAGGATCGACTTGATGGAGCCCGCCATCGGAATGAATCTGTTGACGAGCCAGAGAAGAACCCCAACCACGATCAGGGCAATAAAGATTTGCATTAAAGGCATGATCTAATCCTCCTAATTCTGCTTTCTGAGGCGGGCCCAGCGGCCCGCTCCCCGTTTCCCATTGTTGAATATCGCCTGCGGCTTCTCTGTTACGGCTGAAACGATGCAGTCCCCTACAACGAGGGGGAAGCCCAGGCGCTCGGCCTGATCAGCCATGATCTGGCTGAAGATGGCATTGACCTGGAGATAAATCCACAGGTCGGCCTGAGAGGTCTCGAGGTTCGACAAGTCATAGTCAGGAGCCATTTCCCCTCCTCGAATCTGCCCTTGGATACTTGTTATCGTGCGCGGCCACGTATGCACACTCTAACCTCGGTTTCGGATCGAAGCTCAAAGGGACAGATGCAATCCGCCGAACAGGTACAAGAGCACCAGAGCGATCAGGATCACCCCCACGATCCCGATGCCTCCGCCCGAACCCCATCTCCGATATCCGTAATAGCCTCCGCCGCCGCCAAACACGAGCAGCAAAACGACAATCAGCAGAATCAGTAACATGGCAACCTCCTTTCAGCTCCGGATTGACTTCGCTCCCCGTCTGACTCGTTTAGGGGAAGCCACCGGCTCGCTGTAATTTGAACCAACAATCGTTAACCTATAGGCCCTGACGCCGCCTCGAAATCCAATGCGCTCCCATGATCTATCTTCCTTTTCCCTGCTACCTTTCAGGCGGTGATTTCAATCAGCCGGAGCCCTCGTAGCACACTGCTTATATCCTGGAGTGAATCCTGTTTCAGTTCCGTACTGCTCACACGTTTGGTCAAAATAGCTCATCCAGGTTTTGCGACGGGGACATACATGCTGGGAATGAGCAAATCAATACAGGAGAGTGTTCCTAAGTGGGCAGACATCTGTCTTCGGCTTCTGTCATGCTGCGTAGTGGGGAGGTGTGTAACCGCTATGAGCAAGATCAGGAAGACGGCCCATTTCACATTATGGTCAGCGTCTCTTGCACTACTCTCATTGCTGACTGCCGGAGCTCTACGAGCACAAGAAATCCGGCCCATCGCGGAACCGAACCAG
>JBEKIZ010000153.1:0-7768 GCA_050011515.1 Terriglobia bacterium
CTACTGCCTCCCAAAGCGCCTGCGGCGATGATATTCAGAGCCAAAAATCGCCTGCGGCGATGATGATGACTCACTCTCCAAGACCGGCCTGTGTGCAAATTTCTACGTTTCTACGTGATTGCCGACAGGTATTTCCACGGATTCGGCCCGATAAACGCCCTTCCCATCCGCAATCATGCAAACTCCCCGGAAACGGGGTTCGGGTCCCCGAAGGGGACTTCGCGACAGGAATCGGATCGGAGACCACGACCGAGCTTGCAGCAGCGGCTGGTGAAGACGGGTGGACGACCGCTGAAACACGACCGGTAACTGGCTGCTCCTGGCCGAGAGCCATCTGACTCGGCGACTGTTTGGGAGCATGGTCCGGCGGATCGCCTCGCTGCCCTTGCCCGCCGGGTAGACGAGCCGCAGACCGGAGCAGAAGTCGGCGGCGAGAGAGGCAGGGGCGGGAAAAGTGTCCGAGGCACAGGTCGAAAGAGGCTCAGTTTCGAGTTTTGGGATTCTGCGGAGAGGCAAAACCGGCCCGTTCCATGGCCCGTAGAAGCACCTTGCACTGCAACCCGACTGACAATTGCGTTCAGCGGCGGTCAGGTGTATTACTGGTCGGCCGGAAAATGAAAACAGAAATTCCTCTTAACAGGATTGAACAAGACACCACAGGTGGAATTGCCCGGCTCTAACTCTCGCATCGGTTGCTTAAAGTTTCAGTTCGAGACCGACATCAAAAGCACGCTCGAAGGATTCTGCCTCGCGCACCCACGCCACGCGGTAGACCTTGACGTCGTCCGGGGTACTTTCGAAAATAGCCTTGACCTCTATTCCCCCGCGAAGCGGAGCGCACTGGCGCACGCACAAGCCACGCTCAGACATGTCGAGGCTCGAAGCCTTCACTTCCTCAGATTCCTTCCATCCAAATCGCAACCGCAGGGGCAAGCCAACGCGGATTCGTGGGCCAGTGCGCCGATCCAAAAATCCGGAGGTTTTCATCGCCTCGCCTCCCCGACCAACGGACACCAGCTGTTCGAGCATTTTTTCCTCCTGTTTCGATGGCACTTAGATTTGCCGTGGAAAGCCAGGAATTGTGGCTAACCAGGCCGACACCACAATATGTAGTAGCACGCGGCCAGTTTGTCAACAGAAAATTTGCACTTTTTATTTGCTCTAGCAAAACCTGACCCGGAGTTTTAGGCCGTAATAGTGCTGGTGATATCATGATGCCTGGACGCCGCATCTCAATCTCTCGCTATGCATCACAGCCCCAATTCAGCTTGACAACCTTTTGAGGATACCCGGTCTCGTGTCCGCAATGCGCCGCACCAAACGGCTCCATATTTTGAAGAAATCGAAGGCGGGCGGGTAGGCACCTTGGTGGAAACGGGTCGAGTTGCAGTTTTCAAAACTACGGGTCTGCTGGAGGCAGTTCGGGGTAAGGAGGTGGTTTCAGCAAGGGCTGGCTGCTTCCATGTCCGCCACGCGTTGACTTGCCAATACACGCGGCGTATGCTGTTCGCAATCGAAGTTCGCGTCATCTTCTTGTAAGGTAATCGCCTCATGGTCGGCAAGACCGTTTCCCACTATCGCATTCTGGAGAAGCTGGGCGGCGGCGGCATGGGTGTCGTCTACAAGGCCAAGGACACCAAGCTCGGCCGCTTTGTGGCGCTCAAGTTCCTGCCCGAGGAATTGGCAAAGGATCATGAGGCCGTGGAGAGGCTCAAGCGCGAAGCCCGTGCTGCCTCGACACTCGATCACCCCAACATCTGCACGATTCATGAGATTGGTGAGCAAGAGGGTCGGCCCTTCATCGTCATGCAGTACCTGGAGGGGCGGACCCTGAAGCAGCACCTTGCCGGGAAACTGCTCAAGACGGACGAAGTGCTGGACCTTGCGATTCAGATCACCGACGCGCTGGACGCGGCGCACGCCAAGGGCATCATCCATCGGGACATCAAGCCAGCGAATATTTTCGTCACGACACGTGCCCAGGCGAAGGTCCTGGACTTCGGCTTGGCCAAGCTGGCACCAAAGCCCAGGGGGGTGGCGGAAACGGTGGGATTCTCTGCGCTGCCCACCGCCTCCATCGAGCCCGAGCAGCTCACCCGGCCCGGTGAGGTGATGGGAACGGTCGCCTACATGTCGCCGGAGCAGGCGCGGGGTGAAGAGGTCGATGTCCGGACCGACCTGTTCAGCTTCGGCGCGGTGCTCTACGAGATGGCGACCGGCCATCCGGCCTTCGCTGGAACGACTTCCGTTCTGATCTTTGACGCGATACTCCACAAAGCGCCGACCTCACCGGTGCGTCTGAATCCCGAACTGCCACCCAAGTTGGAGGAGATCATCAACAGGGCGCTGGAGAAAAACCGGGAACTGCGTTATCAGCACGCCTCTGACATGCGCGCCGAGTTGCAGCGCCTGAAGCGGGATACAGAATCTGGGCAACCTTTGTCATCGAGCGAGGCGAGAGCGGCCCAAGTTCCTGTGTCGGGCAGGAAACTCTGGAAGGTTCTTGTTCCCGCTGCCCTGATGCTTGTCGCTGCTGCCATCGGGGGAACGCTCTACTTCCGCTCGCGCCAGTCCATGGCCCGCCTGACCGACAAGGACACCATCGTCCTCTCCGATTTCGACAACAAGACGGGCGATGCGGTATTCGACGACACGCTGAAGCAGGGGCTCTCGGTACAGCTTGAGCAATCGCCCTTTCTCGCCCTGGTTTCCGACCGCAAGGTGAACGAGACATTAAAGCTGATGGGCCGTCAGGCCGGTGACCGGTTGACGCCGGAGGTCACACACGAGATCTGCCAGCGCACGGGCAGCAAGGCCATGCTGACGGGCTCGATTGCGGGGCTGGGCAGCCAGTACGTGATTGGCCTGAAGGCAGTGAACTGCAACACGGGGGACGTGCTGGCGGAAGCGCAGGAGCAGGCTGCGGGGAAGGAAGCGGTGCTCAAGGCTCTGGACGCCGCGGCAGTCAGCTTGCGGAGCGAGCTGGGCGAGTCGCTCAGCTTGGTGCAGAAATACGCCACGCCGGTGGAGGAAGCGACCACGCCGTCGCTAGAGGCGCTGAAAGCCTACAGCCTGGGAGTAAAGACGGCCTATGCGAAAGAGGCGACAGCCGCCCTGCCCTTCTTCAAACGGGCGGCGGACCTCGATCCGAATTTTGCCATGGCCTACTCCTGGACGTCGGTGGTGTATAGGGACAACAACGAAATCGGGCGGGGGGCAGAATATGTTCGCAAGGCTTACGGCTTGCGGGAGAAAGTAAGCGAACGGGAGCGCTTTAATATCGAGGGGTTCTACTACCTGTTTGCGACGGGAGAGCTGGAGAAGGCGGCACAGACCTTCGAGCTGTGGCATCAGACCTACCCGAGAGACGACTTTCCTTCCAGAAATCTGGGAGTTGTTTCCTCCCTCCTGGGAAACTGGGACAAGGCATTGCAGGAATCACGCGAGGCGCTGCGCCTGGGGCCAAATATTGGGTACAACTATCTCAACCTCGGCGAGGCCTACACGACCTTCAATCGGCTGGATGAAGCGGAGGCGGTGTTCAAGCAGGCGGAGGAACGCAAGCTGGAGAGCGAGTGGCTGCTCCAGTACCGCTACCAGTTGGCTTTCCTGAAGGGCGATGCGGCGCAGATGCCGCAGTTGGTCTCAGCCGCCATGGGCAAGCCGGGCTCGGAAGACCTGCTGCTGGCCACGCAAGCGGACACGGAAGGTTGGTACGGCAAGCTGAAGAACGCGCGCGAGCTGACCCGGCGGGCGATGGATTCAGCCCAGCACAACGACGCCAAAGAGAGTGCGGCAGCCTATCAGGCAGCGGCAGCGCTGCGCGAGGTGGAAGCGGGAAACCGGGAGCAGGCGCGTGCCGAGGCCAAGGCGGCAGTGAAGCTGGCCCCGAACCGCGATGTGCGGGCGATAGCGGCGCTGGCCCTGGCGCGGGCAGGCGATACGGCAGGGGCGGAGAAGCTGGCGGCTGAACTCGACAAGACCTTCCCGCTGGACACGCTGGTCCAAAGATATTGGCTGCCCACCATCCGGGCGGGGGTCGCCCTGGAACGGAAAGACCCGAACCGGGCCATCGAACTATTGAAGGTGGCGAGCACGATCGAACTTAGTGCCCCAATGAACCTCACGATATTGCTGTGCCCCGCTTATTTGCGGGGACAAGCCTATCTCATGCTCCACGACGGCAACCCAGCGGCAGCAGAATTTCAGAAATTCATCGAGCACCGAGGACTGGTGGTGAACTTTCCCTGGGGCGCGCTGGCCCGGCTGGGACTGGCCCGTGCTTACGCCATGCAGGGCGACGCGGTCAAGGCCCGAGCCGCCTATCAGGATTTCCTCACGCTCTGGAAAGACGCCGACCCCGACATTCCCATCCTGAAGGAAGCCAAGGCGGAGTACGCAAAGCTGAAATAATCCCCAGCGCTCGGACCCGCGCTTCCAGGAACTCCTGCGCCGCATGAACTTCCCGCCGCAAGGTCGCTCTTCGCCATTGGCTCCCCCTTTTCTTACGTGCGCCATCGATTCGATTCCGTTCCGTACCCACGCAGTTGCGGAATCGGCTGGCATACATGACAACAAGGGAGAACAGCCCCTCCGACCGCCTCTGCCAGATTGGTGCCTGTGAAACGCCCATCCACACCTGAATCCAGCCCAAGAGGTGACCCACTCGATGGGAAGCCGACTTTTCATTCCCAATCCATTTTGTATGCGCGCAGGAGCCCTTGGAGGAATCTTGCTCTGCTGCCGGGACCACTTCACGGTCGGTCCAGCACGGAGAGGTTTTACTCCAGACAGGACTCCCGCGAACCCCTCACGGAACCAGCCCCCCGCGTGGAGCGTTCATTTCGAGTGGGAGACCATCTGACCAGAAGCAGTCCAACGCGCCGCGGAGCAATGGCTGACGAGTCCGGGTCGCAAGTTCTTTCCGTTTGGGCGTTCTGGTGACCCTGGCAAAACTAGTCAAGGGCCCACCCGACGTTAGGGTATGTGAGATTTCCAACTCGACCTCCGACAACGGCGAATTGCTTCGCTCCTTCGTCCGCAGCCGTTGCGCATCGCCACGGCTACCACACTGACAGATTGCAATCTGGTCAGGGTTGCGAAGCCGCTGATGGCGCGTATGCTGCATGAAAAGCACGAGATCTCGGAATTGTTCATCATGCATCTGCTTTCACGCAACATCCGATTCGAAGGAGACCTCGTCGATCAGCTTTTCAACTCCAGCGAGAAGCGTCTGGCTCGGATTCTCTTGCTGCTGGCTCATTTTGGGAAGGAAAGTAGAGCCGAAACTATCCATCCCAGAATCAATCAGGAAAACCTGGCGCAAATGGTCGGCACAACTCGGTCGCGGGTCAGTCATTTCATGAATAAGTTCAAGAAGCTGGGCTTTGTCGATTACGAAAGCATCGCCGGGGGTTTGACGGTTAACAGCAGCCTCTTGAGCGTGGTCCTGCACGACTAGTCTTGTGTAACCGCAATCGGTGTTACAGGCGCGCCAAGCCTGCCATGCTGAGCGATGTATCGCGGAGCGAATCATGTCGTTTGGATGGAGTGCTCTCAAAGGGAGGACCTTCGCTCATGCTCAGGAAGACAGCCACCGCATTGTGCCACTTTCTTACGTAACCAAGCACCAGTATCCATGTCAAACCCTCGGTAATTCCCTCGTTAGCGGGGGTCGTTGACGAAGACCCGGGTGAGACGATTTGGGACCCGAGGGCGGATATGTCGATCTGAACTGTCGATCTGAACTTGACACGAGAGGGCGGCAGGCGTATGGTTTTGCGCAGAGATACAGTTGAAATCGGAAATTCCGGCTTAGTTGTTGGGACAGAGGACAATGTAGCTTGAATCGGGTGTGAGAGGAGAAAGCCGTGCTTTGGACAATTTTCGTGATTTTGCTCGTGCTGTGGCTATTGGGACTGATCACTTCCTAGACCTTAGGTGGGTTCATCCACATTCTGTTGGTTTTGGCCATCGTTGTTCTTGTAATTAGGCTCGTTCAAGGCCGAAGAGTCATCTAATTGAGGTGACGTAAACATGAAACCGATCAGTTGGGTTGGGATTTTGTTAATCGTTCTGGGCGCATTGGTCCTCGCCTATCAAGGCATCAACTACACACGTCGGAAAAAAGTCCTCGATGTGGGATCGGTGCATCTTACCACAGAAACTCACGAGCGAATTCCCCTTCCTCCAATACTTGGAGGGTTGGGATTGGCTGGAGGGGTCGTCTTGCTGGTCATGGGGGCGAGGAACAAGTCATAGCCCGGACTAACCCTCATCCATGCTCCGCCCTCGTGGTACTTCCGGGTGCGCCATCAGAACCGTTCGGACCGAATCGACTAGTAAATACTGGCCGACTAACGAGGAGCTATTTCCTCGAACGCCGTTTGAACGTTTCAGGACAACTATGCGCCCAGTATGGAAGCGGTATCAGGAGGAAGGTGCGGCGGGGCCGAAGCCCCGCAGCGCCGGGGGGCGGTCCAACCGAGCGTACGCGGAGAGCTTGCGGCGAAAGGTGGTGAGACGGGTGCGGGAAGAGTACGGCGAGGCAGTCGGGGGGCGCTTCGGACAGACGCTGGCGGCGGTAGTGCGGCATAAAGTGTGCAAAGGGGTAAAGAAAGAGAGGGCGGCTAAGAACTATTGAAGTGATATAGGGCCTTTGGGGAAAGAACTCAAATCACCGAGGAGGTACTCTACACTCGCCGGTGACGCCACCATGAGCACCATCAGCCCGGTGTCGATTGCGGCCTTACCGAGTCGCCAGAGCCAGCACTTGCGGGGGTATGCCGCACTGCCAACCAGGCGCCGACGATAAAAATCCCACCTGGAAGCAACAGCAAAGCCACCACAGGCAAATATTTCCAACACTTCTTCACGATGGCCTCCGTCGCGACAGCTAGCGCCTCAGCGGTGAACTTGCCAGAGGCAATGGTCGCATCAATTGGCGTAACGCGTCATACAGGACGACATTACGGGTAAGAGCTGTCACACGGTCGGCAAACTCGATCCGTATCCGGTCCTGCTTGCTCAGTGCCCGGCGTGTTTGTCCTTTGACGAGATGGTCGAGCACAGACTTCTTGTTCTCCGGCCGGCGATCAAACGTAATGCATTAACTTGTTCAAAGCAGCGACTAATCCCAGAAGTCCAAGGCTATAGAGGATGGCGAGCACTGCCAGCCTGACCGCCAAAGAGGGAGAGTCTCGCTCATCCATGATGCCAAGATGTCCCTCACGGCCTCCTGGTGCAATGGCACGTTGGTACTAACCACCCCCATCACGAACCCTCGGATTGATTAAGAGGACGCACCGACCGATGAAATACTCTTTCAAATACTCGTCGAAAGTCAGTATGCACTTCTTGAAATCCTCGTTCATGTCGACTTAAGCCTGATTGGGAATGAAGCACTTCGCATCTTTCGTCGTTATGGCTGATCCGGCTTTCTTTCCTATCCCAGAAACTGATTGCGACTGCTTAAGTTCCATCTGGGACAACGAATGCGATGTGGCCCCGAAAGCCTTTCTCTTTTCGAAGCAGCGGGTCAATTTCGTTCTGAAGCGTCTGAATAAATTCTGTGACGCTATTCGGCTTGAGCCGCATGGTGATACTACGCGCAAACACGACATCTGTCTCCTTGCTGAAAGCGATGCGGATTCCGGGGCAAGGTGGGCACGATTCCGAAATCATCCCGGGCAGCATTCCGAAATGAACTCGGGCACGATTCCGGGATGAAGCCGGGCGCGGATTCCGATTTCAAGCCGGTCACTTTTTG
>JBEKIZ010000154.1:0-7686 GCA_050011515.1 Terriglobia bacterium
GCCCCCTGGGAAGAGGATCTTCCCCGAGTTCCCGCCGCCATGAAATCTGTAGCCCGTACCTGCTCAGCAGCTCCCTCGACTCTTTGACGCCCCTGTGAATTGGCCGCTCTTTGTGGTCGATCGAGTTTTTGGCAGGGACAGCCGAGACGACGGACTTCTGATAGCTGACTTCTGCGTTTGGCCCCAGCTCAGACCTCCAGGTCTTGCACATCGAGTCGCCCCTCGCGCTGGAGGCGGGCGAAGATCATGGCGGTCTCGCGGATCCCCTCTTCCAGGGGGGTGGCCGGGACCTTTCCCAGATCGCGGCGCAGGGCGCTGTTGTCGAGGTCAGCCGCGATGGGTACGTGTTTGCCCTCCGCCCGGATAAGCCCGCGCGCGCGGGGCTCCACCGCCTCCAGCGTCTTGACAAAGTCCTCCACATCGATGAAGGCACCACCGAGGGCGTAGACGTGGGCGCCGGGTAAATCTACCTCCGCGCTATGAATAAAGACCTCAGCGCAATCCCTGGCATAGAGTATGTTCGTGGTACCGGTGAACCTGATGGTATAGGGGCGCCCAATGATCGCGGCTTTGATGGCCTTGGTCGGTCCTGAGGTGACGCCAAAGTCACGGCCCACGCCATAGACGGTAAACGGGCGGAGTCCCACGCTCGAGATTCCCGCATCATTGAAGTAGACGCGCGCGTTTCCTTCGTTGCATTGCTTGAAGACTCCGTAGTGGGACGTCGGGAGCAGGGGCGCGTTCTCGGTAACGTGGCCTCCCTCGTAGGCTTCTTCCGGCCCATAAACCGCGGCCGAACTGGCGTAAACGAGCCGCTTGACCATGTTTGCGTGCCGGCGCGCCGCTTCGAATACATTGAGCGTTCCAATCACGTTGACCATGCCGCCCCGGATAGGATCAGCTGCGCAAGAGGGGATCTGTAATCCTGCCAGGTGAATGACGTGCGTGACGCCCCTCTCGGAAACGGTCCGGTCAAGGGAAGCAGCCTCAGTCACGTCGCCTTCGATGAAGGTCACGTTCGCCAGTTGCTCCTCTGACACGACGGCACGGAGACGACGGGACTCTTTGGACAGGTCGAACACAATCGGTCGGTCACCACGTTCGAGTAACATCTTGACCACCCAGGCACCGATGAATCCTTGCGCGCCCGTGACCAGGAATTTGCTTTCGGCTCGTTTATTCAAGGCTTGTGGGGTCATTATTGCCTCCACAGGAATTATAAGGGTAGGGCCGTCCCTGTCAACCGCCTGTGGTTACCAAGAATCTCGTCCATGTTGAATCAATTGATGTTGGCGCGGTTCCGCTGGTAAGCTCTCATTCCTATGTTCAGTCTGTTGGTTTCCGCCTTTATCGTCCTCTGTTCCTCTTTCCGGACGCGGGTCGCTTTGCAATTGGAGATCCTCGCTCTGATTCCATAATGTCGTCGGCTCCTTAGGTCCGGTAAGCTTGGTAGGTGTGAAGGACCAAGGCTGGCCGGGAAAGGAGCCGAAGATGTCGATTATAGGATGTGATTTACATTCGCGATACCAAGTTATCGCGATGCTGGAGACGGAGACTGGCGAGATCACCACACGTCGGTTGGAACATGAAGGCGGAGAGGTCAAGGGGTTTTACGCGGGGCTGGGGAAGCCGGCGCTGATTGGGATCGAGGCGACGGGGTACACGCAATGGTTTGAGCGCCTGGTGGCGGAGCTGGGACACGAATTGTGGGTAGGAGATCCGGCGGAGATACGGGCGCGGGCGGTGCGGCGGCAGAAGACCGATACGCGCGATGCCGAGCACCTGCTGGACCTGCTGCTGAGCAAGCGTTTCCCGCGCGTCTGGGTGCCCACGCCCGAGGAGCGCGATTTCCGGCAACTGCTCAAGCATCGGGACAAGCTGGTGAAGATGCAGACCTCGGTGCGAAACCAACTGCACTTTCTGGCCATGAGCCAGGGGGTGTGCCGGAAGCAGAAGCTGTGGAGCGCGCGGGGGCGGCAGGAACTGGAAGAGCTGGGGCTGGGGCCGTGGGCCAGTCGGCGACGGCAAGAACTGTTGGCCTTGCTGGACGGGCTGGGGCCGCGCCTCGAGGAACTGGATCGGGCGGTGAAGGCGGAGGCGACTCGCCGCTGCGAGGCGGTACGGCTCATGGAGCAGCAGGGGGTGGGGCCCGTAACCGCTCTGGCCTTTGTGCTCACGGTGGGTCCGGTGGAGCGCTTTGCCAGCAGTCGCAAGCTGGTCAGTTATCTGGGACTGAACCCCCGCGAGGACTCCAGCGGCGGTCATCAGCGGCTGGGCCATATCAGTAAGCAAGGCAACGAAATGCTGCGTTGGTTGCTGGTGGAGGCGGGGCACACGGCGGCGCGGCTCGATCCCGAACTGCGGCGCGTGTATCAACGCTTGAAGTTCCGGCGGGGCGGGAAGGTGGCGAAAGTGGCCATCGCTCGCCGCCTGGCGGTGCGGCTCTATTGGAGCCTGCGCCGCTACGCCGCCGGTTCGCATGTCCGGTAGCCCGAGGTGGCGCATGGTGGACGCAAGTCCATCGCCGCTCTGATTGGGCGCTGGGCCTCCCGGCAGGCAGCCGGGAGATTGCAGAAAGAATCATGGTGGTGGCGAGAGGGCCACACCGAATAGATGGCTGGTGGAATCGGTCCACCGCAGGATTCGAAGAGGCAAGCCTTGGTCGGGACGAGCCCAAAGAATCCTCTAAGGACGAAGCACTGGAAAAAGCACCAGTGCTTCGTCCCGTTTCCATTGTGGACGCGCTGGGGGCGGCGTCAAGGGTCTTCGATAAACTCGCTGCGCTCGCCCTTGACCCCGCCCCCAGCGCGCGGAGGTGGTAGTGTGCAAAGATATGTGCGCGATAAGCTGGTTTGAAAACCTTCCCCTTTCAGTGTATATTGACATGATGTGAACGAATTCCCAAAACTTGTCTGGGCGGGAGGTGCGCAGTGCATGCCACGATCATCCAGTCGGCTTTAGGGGTAGAGCTGGTGCTGCTTGCCGGTCTCTGGCTATTCGGCGAGCGCTGGCGCTTCCTTCGCCCCTCTGCGTGGCAGGTCATGCGCGAGGGCGGCATCGGGCTCGATGCCTTGAGGGCCTATGTGTGCCTTCTGGCCTAAACTCTTCGAGCGCTTGAATGGACAAAAGGACCACCATCTCGGACATTGCCAAGGCACTCGAGATCTCCACGGGCACCGTGCATCGTGCTTTGCATGATCACAGTCGGGTAAGCGCGGTCACGAAAGCCCGTGTCCTTCAGATGGCAAGGGAACTGGAATACCGACCGAACCTCGCTGCCCGCTACCTGTCTTCGGGGCGGCAACTTCGTATCTCTGTAAACTTGTTGCAGGGTATAACATCGTATTTCCATGAGGTAGCGGCGGGAATTATAGAGGAAGCGAAGTCGATGGGTGGAGAAAACGTGGATGTGCAGCAGCGGTTCTATCCGCGAATTGGACAGGGTGAACAGGAGGCATTTGCGGCGGCACTCGACGCGAATGTAGATGGGATCATTACATGGACCGGGGAGCCCCAGAAGATCAGCACTTTGATGCGACGTGCGTCAAGGAACAATACTCCGGTGGTGTGCGTGACTAGCGATGCTCCGAATTCAGGTAGGTTGGCATTGGTTTCTATTGATACCTTCGCCAGCGGCGCTATTGCAGCCGACTTGATGGGCCTTACTCTCCGTGGGATCGGTAAAGTGGCAATAACGATGGCCGAAGCCTCGACCGTGGAACATGCCGAGAAGCTGAGGTCGTTTGAGAATACGTTGCATTCTTTGTATCCCGGGGTGCACATGCTGCCGCCCATCGAAGATCGCAACATCGCGTCGCTGGCGTATGAAAAATGCTCCAGACTGTTCTCTGAACACCCCGATCTGGGTGGCATCTATGTCACTACGGATGCATCGATTCCGGTCATTCGCGCGGCACGTGACCTCGGTCTTGCAAACAAGATGACGATTGTCGCCACCGACCTGTTTCCAGAGTTGATAAACGAGATCAAATCCGGGGCAGTAAATGCCACGATTTTTCAGCGACCCAAAGGTCAGGGGCGCCTGGCGTTCAAGGTTCTTTATGAATTCCTATGTTACGGCAAATGTCCGCACTCCCGGCTAACACTCATTCCTCACCTGATTACAAGAGGTAGCCTGGAATCAATTTCCCGGCGCCTTCTCCAAGGCAACGGTTTCATCAAGGGGACCACAGATTAACCGTTTGATAGCCAGTGGCCGGAGCATCGAGCAAAGCGCGATTTGCCAGGGTGCGTAACCAGTTACGCATCCTGTGAATTTCGTGCCCGCCCCTGCAAGAGAAATCCCTGTTACCGAGTCGAAACGACGTAACACTCATTGGATCTCGACCCAGTCAAATCACGAATAGGGTATACAAAACCGGCGTTCTGTCATCCTGCGTCCGCGGCGTCCAGGGGGTCGAGGAATCTGCAGTTCCCCGAACCGAGGCAGTTCCTTTGTCCCGATGCATCAGAGATTTCCTCCGGCCTAATGATTAGACCATTGCCTTTTTACATCGGAGAAGGATAAGGGCATCTCGAACTCTGTCAGTCCAATTATATATGGCGGCAGTTTGTCACCGCAAACCTTCTTGTCCATTAATTATCGGTCAAGTGCCACAACCTGCGCTACACTTTTGTGCCACAACATCCGGAACAGTTGGGGTCAAATCGGTGGTCGGGCAACGCGGCGGAGGCCATGTCCTGTAAGGCTCGTAGTCGACTCCCGGTGCTGACTTGGCATCTAGGCGACGTGCCTTGTCGGCAACGGAAAAGCGTTCCGCAGGGGGGCACTTGGCCAATTAGCCGCCAGGTTCGGGCAACACTCCTTTTCTTTTGCCGCCATATTTAATTAGACTACTCGCACCCTTACAGGTCGTGCGTTACCGCTTCCTCGACCCGGGGGCCTCGACCTCGGTCATCGGCCAGAAACTTCGCCAGACCGGCCAGGCCATCAGCAATTGAGGGCGTAGTCTTTGATCCGATTAAGCGATTTAGCACGGAATGGGAGGGTCGAGCATGAAGCACTTCCACTTTAGCCGTCGAGAACTACTGCAGCTTGCAGCCGGGATGGTTTTCATCCCGGAAATATCGGGCAAAGCAATGGGCCGCGGTACGGACGCGGACAGGCTTGATGACTTGCAAGTTGTCCGAATGAAAGCGAGTCCCTTCGCCCTTGAAGATGTAACGCTGCTTGATGGCCCCTTTAAGGAGGCCATGCAGCGAGATGGCGCATACCTGTTGAAGCTCGATCCCGATCGCTTTCTATATTACTTTCGAGTTACTGCCGGTCTGCAATCAAAAGCTCCAATCTACGGCGGTTGGGAAGCCCATGTGGGTCGAATGCTTGGGCACTACTTGTCGGCGTGCTCCATGATGTACGCCTCGACGCGTGATCAGCAATTCCTGGGGCGTGTAACCTACGTTGTAAGCCAGATTGGGGAGTGTCAGCGAGCCAATGGCGATGGCTACGTGGGCGGGATCCCGGAGGGGAAGAGGCTCTTTATTCAAATTGCTGCTGGCGAAATAGAGGCTGACCGTGACGGCCTTAATGGAGTTCATGCTCCATGGTACATGATGCATAAGCTGTTCGCGGGTCTGCGGGATGCTCATCTCTACTGCGGCAGCAAGGAAGCAAAGGGGTTGCTGATGGGGCTCGCGGACTGGGCCTGCAAGCTGCTGGCGAATCTCTCAGATGCTCAATTCCAGAAGATGCTGGCTTGCGAGCACGGGGGCATGAACGAGGTACTCGCAGACGTATACGCTCTCACCGGCGACCGGAAATACCTTGTTCTTGCCGAGCGTTTTAACCACAAAGCGGTGCTTGATCCGTTGATGCGCCGGCAGGATGATCTTACCGGGCTCCATGCGAACACGCAACTTGCAAAGCTGGTGGGCTTGGCCCGACTCTTTGAAGTGACGGGTAAGAGGAACTTCCGAACCGGCGCCATGTTCTTTTGGGAGGAAGTTGCCTGGAAGCGCTCATATGTTACGGGCGGCGACAGTGACCACGAGGACTTCTTCCCCATCGGCGACATGGGTCAGCATCTGAGTGTCGGAACCGCTGAGACCTGCAATGCCTACAACATGCTAAAGCTCACGCGCCACCTTTTTTGCTGGGATGCGAGAGCTGGATATGCAGATTTCTACGAGCGAGCCCTCTACCACCACATTTTGGGTTCGCAGGATCCCGAGACCGGAATGATGACCTACTACTACTCGCTCAAGCCTGGACACTTCAAGACCTTCAGTACCCCTTTCGACTCATTTTGGTGCTGCGTGGGTACCGGAATGGAAAACCACAGTAAGTACGGGGAGAGCATCTATTTCCACAACATGCAGGATCTGTACGTGAATCTCTTCATCGCTTCTGAGCTAGACTGGAAGGACCAGGGATTGAAAATCCGGCAGGAAACTAATTTCCCGGATGAGCACACAACTCGATTGGTGGTAAGTTGCAACAGGCCCGTGGAAGCCAACGTCTGCATCCGGCATCCTCAGTGGGCAACGGCTGGCCTTGAAGTGGCAATCAATGGCAAGAGGTATCCATCTGCGAGCAAACCTGGCAGCTATCTGAAGATCCGGCGCGTTTGGCGGAACGGGGACGCAGTTCAAGGGAGCATACCCATGGAACTTCATCTCGAACCGATGCCAGACGACCCGGCCAAAACTTCCATCCTGTATGGTCCGATTGTGCTGGCGGGCATGCTGGGGACAGAAGGGTATCAAAGTCCAATGCCCTACGCGGGGGACAATCAAAAAGCGTATGCACACGTGCCTGACCCTGATGTTCCTGCCCTTGTGACAGATGGGAGGCCTGTTAGTGAATATGTTCAGCAGGTGGCCAATAAGCCTTTGAATTTCACCCTCGTGCGGGCAGGCAGAGCGAGCGGTGTGCCATTAATGCCTGTCTATAGCGCCAACCACGAGCGTTACACTGTCTACTGGGATTCACGTCGGCAGCAAGGGAGCGCGGAATAATAGACCGTGCGATAACACAAATCAGTGCAGGAGCGGATAAACGACGACGGTGACAGCGGCGGGGGGTGCTGAAGGCCTGAATCGGGCGCGACGGGATACCCCGCGCGCTATATGGACTGGAGCAATGTGTGCGTGCGGGAGCCGAACGCCGGTGACTGTGAATCGGCGCGGCGGCCTATTGACAGTCAATATGACACGCGAGGATAATTTCCGCAATCGGTCAAGCTCTCTAGCGAAGCTAAGAGGGAAGGCGCAATGCAACAGTGCGTCCACTCCCGTCTTGCGTTGCGCACGCTCCTCAAGCTCCGAAGGTGTGCTGAGGGTTGGTTTGCCCGCGAATGGACCGGCTGGAAGCGGGAACGTTTCAGTTCCCCTTTGCGGCGACGGGGCGGAAGGAGTTAGCGGCCTGGGAACTGGCGGTGCTGCTGGAGGGCATCGATTTGAGCCAGGGGAATAGGCGGAAGCGCTACGCCCTACCGGCGGCAATGAAGCAGGAAGAGGCCGAAAAAGCAGGAGGGGAGGCGAGTGCCTCGTGAAGAATGTTTTCTTTTTTGTGGGGAGAGGTGCTTTTTTTCTGTGCCTGCGATTCAGACAGTAAGAAACCAGGCTGGGCGGCCGACCTGCGCTCGGTCTGTCAACAGGTCTACCCGATCCGCCAGCACGGCTCTTGACGGCCTTTCCGACACCCAGTTGTCCACCTTCCGCTTT
>JBEKIZ010000155.1:0-7620 GCA_050011515.1 Terriglobia bacterium
GGGCGTGGACATGGGTCGCAACATCTTCCAAGCCGACGCTCCCACCGCCATGATCCAGGCGGTGGGAAAAGTGGTCCACGAGCTGATGAAGCCCCAGCAAGCCTTCGAGCTGTACGAAACCTTGAAGCACGAAACGAAAGGGGTGTTTGCAAGCTAAATGAGCGTCTCAACCGCTTTCAATCTACTCCTCGAATCGTCTCCCGTAGTGAGTGTAGGCATCCTGACGGCTGACCTCCTTTCGCTCGGTTCGGAGTTAGCCCTGCTTGAACGTAGCGGTGTCAAAGCGGCCCACGTGGACGTCATGGACGGCTGCTTCTGCCCCATGATGACCGTGGGCCCACCGCTGATTAAGGCCCTCAAGACTCCCCTGCTCAAGGACGTCCACCTGATGATCGATGAGCCGCTGAATAAGGTGGCGGACTATGTTGCGGCAGGCGCCGACATGATCACGATTCATCCTGAAGCTTGCTCTCATGTTCACCGGGTTCTCCAGCAAATGCGGATGATGAAAAACGTCAACGACCCCGAAAGGGGCTTGGTGCGGGGCGTGGGGTTGAATCCGGGCACGCCCCTCGAGGTGCTCGAACCTCTGCTCGAGGAGCTGGAATTGATTTTGATCCTGGCCGTCAACCCGGGCTGGGGTGGGCAGAAATTCATTGCCTCCGCCAGAGGGCGAGTTGAGAATGTAAAGCGCATGATCGCCGACTCGGGTCGCGAAATACTGCTGGGCGTCGATGGCGGGATAACACGCGACAACATCGGCGACGTGGCCGCCCTGGGTGTGGACTTGATCGTGACTGGCAGCGCGGTGTTCGACGGCAAGGCCCCGGAAGCGAACGCCAAATTTATGTTGGAGGCGGTGAAGAAAGGAGTCAGGAAATAGGAGTCAGTTGTCAGTGGTCAGTTGTCAGTGGCGGATGAATTCTTGGTGTTAGCCGGTGTAAGCAAGAATTCGGAGACGATCTAATTCGCGTTGTTCTCGGTGGGGCCATCGCCCTGCGCATTGCCTCCTGACTCCTGACTTCTGCTTTTCGCCTTCTCAATCAAACCCTATGCAAAACCGTTGGTCAGATTCCGACGCAAGCCGCTTTATTGCTCAGTACGCTCCCAGGTGGGGTGAGGATTTGGCTCTGCGAACGTATTCCAGCCGCCTTCTCGGCGCTGAGGAGAGCTTGGTTCTTCACGGGGGAGGCAACACCTCCGTCAAAGGCTATGCCACGAACGTTTTGGGGGAGCAGGTCCCGGCTCTTTATGTGAAAGCCTCGGGCTACAACCTGGTAGATATCGAACCTGAGGGGCATTCGGCCGTGGACCTGGAGTTCCTCAAGAAACTTCGCGTGCTGGCGGATCTTTCCGACGCCGCGATGGCGGACGAGTTCCGCACTCATCTTTTCAATCCTCACGCTCCAACGCCCTCGATTGAAACCCTGGCGCACGCTTTTCTGCCCCACCAGTTCATCGATCACACTCATGCGGACGCCATGCTCGCCCTGACGAATCAGAGCGAAGCTGCGAAGCGCGTGGAAGAAGCGTTGGGCGAGGATGTGATCATTCTTGACTATGTGAAACCGGGCATCAAGCTGGCCAAGGCCGCTGCCACCGCCTACGAATCGCGCCCAGGCAGCAAGGCCATGGTGTGGATGCGGCATGGGCTTGTCACCTGGGGGACGACAGCGCGAGACTCCTATGAGGCCACCATCGAACTGGTCACCCGGGCGGAGAAATACCTGGCCGAGCGCGCCACTCGACCGCTGGTCGTGCAGATTTCGACGCCCCCTTATGCGGCGGAAGAGAGGTTGGTTACCGTTGCCCCCTTAGTCCGTGGCTTGCTTGCCGAACCCAGCGGGGACGCCGATCGACCCTACCGCCGCGTCATCCTTCAGTCATTGACCGATCGCGATACTTTGGATTTCGTCGACTCCGACCGGGGCAAGCAACTTGCCCTGTCCCCTCCTCTTACTTCAGACCACCTGATCCGCACCAAGGCCCTGCCCCTCTGGCTCGATAGCCCGGCTTATAACGACCCCGCGAGGCTGCGCCAGCAACTCGCCACAGCCGTTCAAGAGTACCCGGCTGCCTACAAAGCCTACATCGAGAGGAACTCGGCACACTTGCCCGAGGGCCTAGCAACCTTTGACCCGCTGCCCCGCGTGCTGCTGCTGCCGGGGTTGGGGGCAATCTGTTCTGGCAAGGATGTTGAGGCGGCCAAGATCGCCCGCGATATCACGGCTCACACGCTGGCAGTCAAAGCCAAGGTAGCCGCGATGGGAAGGTACGAGGGCCTCTCCGAAAGCCATCTCTTTGAAATGGAGTACCACACCCTTCAGCACGCCAAGCTCGGAAAATGCAGTGAATTGCCCCTGGCGCGGGAAGTCGCGGTGATCACGGGAGCGGCGGGAGCCATCGGGTCGGCGATTGCCCAGGGCCTACTCGAGAACGGTTGCCACGTGGCAGTCACCGATTTGGCCGGGCAAGCCCTGGAAAGCCTGGCCACCGACTTGAAGGGAACCTTTGGGGACCGCGTCCTGGGCGTTGCGGTGGACGTGACGGACGCGGCTTCCGTCGCGCAAGGGTTCGATACAATTATCAAGACCTGGGGCGGCGTGGATCTGGTCATCGTCAATGCCGGCATAGCGCTGGTCTCATCCCTGGAAGAGATGAAGCTGGAGGTATTCCAGAAACTGGAGCGGGTGAACATCGAGGGAACGCTCCTGATGCTGTCAGAAGCGGGCCGGCACTTCAAATACCAGGGAACCGGCGGCGACGTCGTTATGATTTCAACCAAGAACGTCTTTGCTCCGGGGGCCAAGTTCGGCGCTTACAGCGCCACCAAAGCCGCTGCCCATCAACTGGCCCGCATTGCCAGCCTGGAAATGGCCGAAATCGGCGTGCGTGTGAACATGGTCTCCCCAGACGCAGTGTTCTCTCACGGGACGCGCAAGTCCGGCTTGTGGGCGGAGGTTGGACCGGACCGTATGCGAGCGCGGGGACTGGATGAAAAAGGCCTGGAGGAATACTACCAGAAACGCAACCTCTTAAAGGCTAAGGTCACCGGGGAACACGTCGCAAGAGCCGTGCTCTTCTTCGCCACGCGCCAGACGCCTACCACCGGCGCAACCATCCCTGTGGACGGCGGCCTCCCCGACTCCACCCCGCGCTAGCCCCTGGCCCGGCAGAAGAACAGGTCAAAGTTCAAAGGGCAAAAGGCAAATGGCAAAATTCAAAAGGGTAAAGGCTAAAGGGTAAAACTCTGGAAGCATACTTTTATCCTTTATCCTTTACCCTTTACCCTTTATCCTTTATTTGAATGGCAGTCGGCCCAAAGTCGCCTACTCGCGTCATTGGAATTGATCCGGGGTTAAACGTCACTGGCTATGGCATTGTCGTTTGCCGCGCGAACGAGGTAGAACTCTTGGAAGCTGGCGTGATCCGGATGCCGCGCAGCCACGGTGAGAATCTACCGGAGCGGCTTGAGTCGCTCTTCGTCGAACTGCGGCGAGTCATCGAGGAATTCAACCCCGAGGCCATGTGTCTGGAGGAAGTTTACAGCCATGCGAATTACCCTCGGACGGCCATCCTGATGGGTCATGCCCGCGGGGTGATTTGCTTAGCGGCGCGGCTGGCAGGAATCCCGGTGCTGAGTTTTTCCGCCAAGCGAGTGAAGCAGTCCATAACGGGCAACGGGAACGCCTCCAAGCTCCAGGTGCAGCGCGCGGTGCAGAATTATTTTTCGCTCCATCGCGTCCCGTATCCGCCTGACGTGGCCGACGCGCTGGCGGTAGCCCTGTGCTACTTGAAAAGGAGCAAGACCCTTGATCTCCGAAATCACCGGTGAAGTCCTTTACGACCGCATCGAGCGACAGTCGCTGCTGGTCCGCGTCAGTTCGCTCTGCTACGAGGTTTTCGTACCTTCCGGAATTGCTTCGCGCCTGCGAACTGCGCCGCCCTCCGAGCGCCACAATCCCCTGACCTTTTACACCATCTACTACATCGACGGCGGCCTGGGCGGTGGTCACTTGACTCCGAAGCTCGTCGGCTTCCTCGACCCTCTCGACCGGGAATTTTTTGAGACGTTCACCACCGTTCCCGGTGTAGGATTCATGCGGGCACTGAAGTGCCTGGTGCGGCCGCTGAACGAAATCGCCCTGGCGATCGAGCGCGGCGACACCAATTTCCTGAAGGGGCTGCCCTTTATCGGCGCCAAAACCGCAGAGCGCATCGTGACCGAGTTGCGCGGTAAAATGGCGAAGTTCGCGCTGGCTCGAACCGAAGAGCCGCTTTCCGTGGAGCAGGAGTCCGGCGCCGAACTCAAGCAGGAGGCGCTCCAAGTCCTTGAACAGTTGGAATACTCACGCTCGGAAGCCCAGCGGATGGTGGATGAAATCTTCTCCAGGCACAAGAACCTGAAGACCACCGAAGATTTCTTGCGCCGGGTGTTTGAACAGTTACATCCTGGGACCAATGGTTGACAGCGCTCTGGAGTGCGGTCCCGTATTGCGGGACCGCTTTCCTAGGGATGTCATTCCGAGCGCAGCGAGGAATCTCGCTCTGCATTGAGCTCAAGGGGATTGGCGGAAAAAGAATCAGAGCGAGATTCCTCGCTGCGCTCGGAATGACAGTGGGAGCGAGCGCCTGAAACCTAGCACCTGAAACCTGACACCTGTTCTTATGCCTAGAGAACGCCTGGTATCGCCGGACCTGATTTCGAAAGAAGAGGAAAGCTTTAACCGCAGCCTTCGTCCGCCCACGCTGGAGGAGTATGTGGGTCAGAGGAAGGTGGTAGAGAAACTCTCCATCGCCTTGCAGGCCGCCGGGCAGCGCAACGAGCCTCTCGAGCACGCCCTGTTCTACGGGCCGCCAGGGCTTGGCAAAACCACGCTTGCCTACATCATCGCCAACCATATGGGCTCGAAGATCACGACGACCTCCGGCCCGGCGCTCGAACGCACCGGCGACCTCATGGGCATTCTCACCAACCTCGCTGAGGGAGACATCCTGTTTATCGACGAAATCCATCGCCTGCCGGTGAACATCGAAGAATTCCTCTACCCCGCTATGGAAGACTTCAAAGTAGATTTTGTGGTGGACAAGGGAATGTTCGCCAAGACCATCAATATTCCCCTGAAGAAGTTCACCCTGATCGGCGCCACGACGCGCGCGGGAAGCCTCTCCGCGCCTTTGCGGAACCGCTTCGGCCTCTTCTACCACCTGGAGTTTTATGCCGTCGATGAGCTGCGCCAGATCATTATGCGTTCGGCGCGCATCCTCGCAGCGCAGATCGAGGATTCGGGGGCCTCGGAGGTGGCGCGCCGGGCTCGAGGAACCCCGCGCATCGCCAACCGGCTACTGCGCCGGGTGCGCGACTTCGCGGACGTCAAGGCTACCGGCATCATAACTCCCCAGGTGGCTTGTGACGCCCTGAAACTGGAAGGGGTGGACGACGAGGGGCTGGACGATCTCGACCGCAATTTCCTCTCCACGATCATTCGCGTTTACAATGGCGGGCCCGTCGGGGTCGAAGCCCTTTCCGCCACCCTCAATGAAGAAGTGGATACCCTTGTGGACATGGTGGAGCCTTACCTGCTTCAGCAGGGTTTTATCAGCCGCACCAAAGCGGGCCGCAAGGCCAATGAGCCGGCTTACAAGCACCTGAAGCTGCAACCACCGGCCAGAGTTCCACCGTCACTGTTTGAATGACCCATAAAGTCAGAAATCAGAAGTCAGAAATCAGAAGACAAGAGTCAGAAGGCAGAAGAAGTCAGAGGTCAGAAGTCAGGAGACGGAATGCAGGCTTCAACCAGAAGGCCGCCTGGAGATGTTCTGACTTCTGATTTCTGACTTCTGATTTCTGAGTTTCGCAATGAGTGAACTCCAAACCGCGAGCCCGATACCGAAGGTTCCATCTCCGGCAAAGCGGGTGTTTCTATCATTTGGCTCGAACGTGGGCGACCGGGTGGCCAACATTCGCAAAGCGCTCGAGCGATTACCCGGAGTAGGGGTTGAAATCAGGCGAGTTTCATCCTTTTACAAGACCGAGCCGGTTGAATTCCGGCCGCAAGCATGGTTCGTGAACTGCGTGGCGGAAGCGGAGACCCGCCTTATGCCCATGCAACTTCTCAAGGCGGTGAAGTTCGTCGAACACGCCCTGGGCCGTCGCCCCACCGTTGCCAAACGTCCGCGGCCGATCGATATCGATATCTTGCTTTATGAGAGTGTAGTAGTGCGCTCAGCGGCGTTAAATATTCCCCACGAGCGCATGACGGAGCGACGATTCGTCTTGCTTCCGCTTCGCGAGCTGGCTGGGAACCTCCGGCACCCCATTACCAAGCGGACCGTCTATGAAATGCTTCAGGAAGCCGGCGACACAAGTCAGGTGGTGCGATTGAACCGGGAAAGCTGAGGTACCAAAGAGTGATCACTCCTTCTGCTTACGACTCGCCGCACTTCATTGCCGTCGAAGGTCCGATTCGTGTGGGCAAGACCACGTTGGCAGATATTCTTGCCGAGCGCCTCCACGCGGTCCGAGTTTATGATGTCGAGGATAATCCCTTCCTGGAAGCGTTTTATGAGGACAAGCCCGGCGCTGGTTTTCAGGCCCAGTTCTACTTTCTCATGAAGCGCTACAGACAACTTCGTGACCTGGACCTGGCGGCCAACCCCATGCGCGTTGTGGTGAGCGACTACATCTTCGAGAAGGATAAGATCTTCGCCTACCTCAACCTGAACGACATCGAACTTCAGGTTTACGACCAATACTATGCAATGTTGGCAGAGCAGGTCCCCATTCCGGATTTGGTGATATACCTACAGGCGAAGCTGGAGACGCTGAAGAAGCGAATTGCGAAGAAGAATGTGGCGTTCGAGGACCAGATCTCCAACGAGTACCTCGAGGCCGTGGTGAATGCTTACGAGCACTTCTTCTTTCATTACAAGTCCAGTGACCTGCTGGTGATTGACACCTCCGAGATCGACTTTGTCGACCGGAGCGAGCATTTGCAGGAACTCCTGCAGCGGCTGAGCCAGCCGGTCAAGGGCACGCAGTATTTTCTGCCGCTTGGATCCGCGCCCGCGGACTGAGACGGTCGTGAGTGAGCGGCTCTGCCGCCTGATGTGCGGAAAGCCTCTGGCTTTCCGGCACAGACTGCTTCCCTTCTCCCCGTCGGCTCGGCTGGAAGGCTGAGCCTTCCAGCCGAGCCGACGGGGTTAGTCAGGGTGGAAGCCCTCGGAAAGGCGAAGCCTTTCCGCACATCGGGCGGCAGAGCCGCTTTGGGATGTTACATTTCGGGGACTTTGACGCGACCCTGGGGCCGGGCGCGCATTTCATTGCGGATGCTCAGTGCGACCTCGCAAGAGGTCTATGGCGTGGGGGAGAAGCTCAATAATGCTCGCGAGCGACTGGCAGGCGCCGCGTGGGCTGCCCGGCAGATTCACGATAAGCTTGTGGTTCCTTGCTCCCACAATCCCTCGGGAGAGCGCCGCCCTGGGAGTTTTCTTCACGCCTTCGGCCCGCATCAGTTCCGCAAGACCCGGGATTTCCTTATCGACGACCGCGCGCGTAGCCTCCGGGGTGACGTCGCGCGCTCCAAGCCCAGTGCCGCCGGAGGTGAAGACGGCATCACA
>JBEKIZ010000156.1:0-7133 GCA_050011515.1 Terriglobia bacterium
ATTATTTGCGGGCGCGCTTGCAGCGTGACGGAATCCCTGTGGAACTGGACGAACTGGTGATCACGAACGGGTGCCAGCAGTCGATTGATCTCCTCCGCCGCACCCTGGTTGCCCCCGGTGATGCCGTGGTCTCGGAGAACCCCACTTATACGGGACTCTGGAATGTCTTCGAGTCGCCGAGCACCCGCTTGATCGGCATTCCCGTCACGGCGGAAGGGATGGATCTGGATTTCCTGGCAGCGGTGCTGGAGCAAACCAAGGTGAGGCTGATTCTGACCAGCCCCAATTTTCAGAACCCGACGGGCTACACTATGCCGCTGGCGGCCCGCAAGAGGCTGCTGGAGCTTGCCGCGCGCTTCCAGGTTCCTGTCGTCGAGGATGATATTTACGGGGCCTTGCGTTACAGTGGGCGGCAGTTGCCCCCTTTGAAAGCTCTCGATACCACCGGGCTGGTGATTCATCTGAACAGTTTTTCAAAAGTCGGGTTCCCGGGACTGCGGGTGGGTTGGATCGCGGCTTCACGCCGTGTGATCGATCGCCTGCGCTGGGCCAAACAGCGGGCCGATCTCCACACCAACTTGTTAGGTCAGGCGGTCTTGGAGGAACTGGGAAGACGCGGCTGGCTCGACAAGTGGATTCGGCGCACCTGTAAGGTATACGAGCACAAGCTGGAGGTCCTGCGGAAAGCCGCCGCGCGCCACTTTCCGGAAGCTGTCCGGCTGGTTTTTCCGGAAGGTGGAATGTCCGTCTGGGCAGAGTTGCCGCCACAGCTCGACACCGCGGAACTTTTGATGAAAGCGCGGGAGCGAGGCGTGATCTTCGCGCCCTCGAGGTATTTCTATTTCCAAAACCCCAAGCACAACGCCTTACGTTTGTGCTTCAGCGGCCCAACGGACGGGCAAATTGAAAAGGGAATCACCATCCTTGGAGACCTGTTGAAGGCGGAAATCCGCAAGGCAAAGACAGGCCGGAAGCGCTCCACGGAGGGAGCCGGGGTAGCGCTGGTGTAAAACAGCCGTCAGCTATCAGCTTACAGCCGTCAGCAAGGAGTCAGGAACGGCGGGGGACGGGACGCTTGCTGAGAGCTGAAGGCTGACTGCTGAAAGCTTCTTACAGTCGTCAGGCACCAGCTTTAGCCCTCAGCGAGGAGTCAGGAACGGCGGGGCAGGGGACGCTTGCTGAGAGCTGAGGGCTGATTGCTGAAAGCTTCTTACAGTCGTCAGCCATCAGCTTTCAGCCCTCAGCAAGGAGTCAGGAACGGCGGGGCACGGGGCGCTTGCTGAGAGCTGATAGCTGAAAGCTTCTTAAGGAGTACATCCATGTGGGAATACGATCAGCAAATGAAATTGAAAGTCGGCTTGGCGGAAATGCTGAAAGGGGGCGTCATCATGGACGTCACGACCGCCGAGCAGGCCAAGATCGCCGAGGACGCTGGAGCGGTGGCGGTGATGGCGCTCGAACGCGTACCCGCGGACATCCGCAAGGAAGGTGGAGTGGCACGCATGGCCTCCATCAAAATCATCAAGGAGATTATGGAGGTGGTGACGATCCCGGTGATGGCCAAAGCGCGCATCGGCCATTTCGCGGAGGCCCAGGTGCTGGAAGCGGTGGGCGTCGATTACATCGACGAAAGCGAGGTGTTGACGCCTGCCGACGAGGAACATCACATCAATAAGTGGCCGTACAAGGTCCCTTTCGTTTGTGGCGCCCGAAATCTGGGCGAGGCGCTGCGGCGCATCGGTGAGGGGGCGGCCATGATCCGCACCAAGGGCGAGGCCGGCTCCGGCAACATCGTCGAGGCGGTCCGCCACCTGCGCGCCATCACCAGCGAAATCCGGCTACTCACCACGCTGCGGGAAGAAGAGTTGATGGCGAAATCGAAAGAACTCGGCGCGCCTTACGACCTGGTGAAGTGGGTGAGCGAGCACGGCACGTTGCCGGTGCCCAACTTCAGCGCGGGTGGAATCGCCACGCCCGCGGATGCCTCGCTCGTGATGCAGCTCGGCGCCGAGGCGGTGTTTGTCGGCTCGGGCATCTTCAAGTCATCCGATCCTGATAAACGCGCCAAAGCGATTGTCCGCGCCACCACGCATTACAACGAGCCACAAGTGGTGGCGGAATGCTCCGCCGAGGTCGGCGAAGCCATGCGCGGCCTCGACGTCGCCAAACTCGACCCCAAAGAATTGCTGCAAACGCGCGGGTGGTAGCGAGCAGAAGTCAGGAGACAGGAGTCAGGAGTCAGTAGGGGTGTACGGTTGTGTGCCCCGTGCCGGGTGATGTTGCTCCGGGAAAGAATGCTAGAATCAGGCAGGTAGGGAGGCCGGTTGAAATGGGTGCAGCGAAGGAAGAGGCCAGGAAGCTGATCGAGCTGCTGCCAGATCATGCGACGTGGGACGACATCATGTATGAGTTCTACGTGAAGAAGAAACTCGCGAAGGCGTTGGATGAGGCGGCAGCGGGCGACACAGTCTCACACCAGACCGCGAAAGAACAACTGTTCTCAAAATGACGAAGATTGAATGGACGCGGTCCGCCATCAGCGACGTCATGATATTGGCAGAATTCGGAGGAGTTATGAAAAAGAGCAAGCTGGAGACGGCCAAGAGTCTGGCAAATGCACATTTTCAGGTTGAGCCAAACCTCAAGCGAATTTATCTCATACAACCAATTAACGATCGGGATCCGAACGACCCCATCAAACTTCTTGAGGTAGTCGAGGGGACGATCGAACGAGGCATTGAACCGGTCGCGTTCACTGCCGATCCGGCCCGCGGTATCGAATACCCCTCGATCATCATCGAGATATCGCCAACTGAGTACAAGTCCATCCAGACCGCCGGTAAAGTTCGTCTTGGAAATCACGATTGGACAATTGGCGAAGAATTGCTCGCACGTTAAAGGATGCGCGATCATGCCGGCGACGGATGAAGAGTGGGCGAGAAGTTACGCGATACAGGCGCTTTCCGATCTTCGCGCCCGTGAGGCGCTTGTCCAGGCGAATGGCGAGAAGTGTCACCGTCTTCACTTTCTCCAGATGGCAGCAGAAAAGACATGCAAGGCACATCTCACCAGGGTGAATGGACACGATAAGGTAAGGAAGAGCCACGCTTATGTTGCGCGTAACCTTCCTATTATCGCGCGTCATTTCTATGCGGTAATCAATGATGACAACCGGATAGCACGGTGGGAGATTTCGGAGATAAGGCGCCTTGCTCGCGAAATAGAGCTGCTGGCACCGGCATGCGATGACGGTGATCTTCGCAAAGATAATAGCGAATACCCATGGGAGGACGCGCGGGGAGGGATTTGTACTCCCTGCGAGTATAACTTTCCCAATATTGATGATGGAAGTAGAACAATCGTTCGGATGATCCGGCTGATTCGTACGGCGGCTGAATCGCACAGCCGCCAACAATGAAGGGATTGCAATCGACGGAATATGAACAACGGACACAAACCCATTGGGGTACTTGCCATTCAAGGCGATTTTGCGATGCATGCCAAGATGCTGGAGCGCCTGGGCGCGCCTTACAAGCTGGTGAAACACGCCTCGGAGCTAGCTGAGGTTGGCGGCTTGATCATGCCGGGCGGCGAGAGCACCACCATGCTGAAGTTTTTCTCGAACGAAGGCATGGGCGAGGCCATCAAGGAATTCGTGACGGCGGGCAAGCCTGTGTTCGGGACGTGCGCCGGCGCCATTCTGCTGGCGAAGGAAGTTTTGAGTCCCTCCCAGGAGCGTTTGGGCCTTCTGGACATCACCATCGAACGCAACGCTTACGGCAGGCAGGTTGACAGTTCGGTGCGCCTAGGTGAATGTCCCGAACTCTCGGCCCGCCCCCTGGAGATGGTCTTTATCCGGGCGCCGATCATCCGCCGGGTGGGGGAAGGGGTGCGGGTGCTGGGGCGCTGCGATGGCCTGCCGGTGCTGGTCGAGCAGGACAACATCCTTGCCGCCACGTTCCATCCTGAACTGACAGAGGACGAGACGGTCCATCAATACTTCCGGAAGAAATTGAATCATTGACTCATTTAATCATTGATCCATCCGATCATTGATCCATCGGATCATTGATCCATTGGATCATTGCAACAGACCCCTTCCTTAGCCCTTGGTTACATGAGTGGTTTTTTAAATGACTCAATGGAGAAATGATTCAATCAGACAATGCTCAAGGTTCTTTTCGTTTGTTATGGTAACTCCTGCCGCAGCCAGATGGCGGAGGCGCTAGTCAATCATCGCGGGGCGGGAAAAGTTCGGGCTTTCAGCGCCGGATCGCGCCCGCTGGGTGTGATTAGCCAGGGCACGCATGAAGTCCTGCGCGAAAAGGGAATCACGCTCGACGGGCACTGGTCGAAAGGACTGGGGGACGTGCCGATATCCGAGATGGACGTTGTGGTGGAGATGGGGTACGGGGTGACATGTCCTGTCCCAACGGATTTCAAAGGGCGGTTGATTCAGTGGCACATCCCCGACCCTTACGGCCTGGACTGGGACCATTTTCGGGACGTGCGGGACTTGATCGAGAATGATGTTCGGACGTTGCTCGCTGACCTCGAGGGTGATTCCGGAAACGCAAAAGCGGAAGCTGGAAAGAGGAGTGGTGATTGAAAAAACTCTGCTGGAGCACTGGCCGCTTTACGCATCGGTCCTAATTCTCTCTCTCCTTGTTTGGCTGATCTTAGCCATTTCCCTAACCCAGAACCAGGGGCATCTGGTTTATGCGCTTGATGACGCATACATTCACATGGCCATGGCCAGGAATTTCTCCCACTATGGCGTCTGGGGCGTCACTCGATACGGATTCACCTCTTCTTCCTCGTCAATCTTGTGGACGCTCCTTTTAAGTCTTACGTATTACCTGTTCGGAGTAAGCCAGATTGCGCCTCTGCTCTGGAATCTGTTCTTCGCGGTTCTTGTTTTGTGGGTAGCCTATGCCATCCTTACCCGGTACAAGCTGTCGGCGGCGCTGAAGCTCGCAGCGCTTCTGGCCATTGTCTTTTTGATCCCGCTTCCCACCCTGATCCTCGCAGGCACGGAACAAATCCTTCAGACGGTTCTTGCGATGCTTGTGACTTTTCTCGCAGCCCGGGTGCTTTCCGGTGAAGCGCCGAGCTCCGCCCCTCGCGATTCAATCCTGCTCCTCGTGCTAGCGCCGCTGGTTACTGGCGTGCGTTTCGAGGGAATGTTCTTGGTCCTTGCCATCTGCGGCCTCCTTTTTCTCTGCAAGCGGTGGTTTTACGCCCTCGCCTTCGGGGTTTGTGGATTTCTTCCCGTGGTCATTTATGGGATCATCTCGGTGTCGCACGGCTGGTTCTGGTTTCCAAATTCCGTTCTTTTGAAGGGCGTGATGCCGGACCTGACCTCCTTGAGTGGCTTATTCCTCTCTCTGGCGATTAACGCATATGGCAATCTTTACCAGGGCTTGCACGTGTTCGTGCTTTTGATTGCGGTTCTCCTCTTTTATGTCTTGGCCTGTGGCAAGGGACGCGGGGTTTTTGATAGCCGCCAAGTCATGGGCGCGATTTTGCTCGGGGCGGCATTTCCCCACGTGGAATTCATGCAGGTCGGTCCGCTGTTCCGTTACGATGCCTATCTCTTCGCCCTGGGCGCGCTCTTCCTGGCCTCGCAACTCCCTATCGTGGCTCCCAACCTGCCGGCTCGGACCTCCTTCAGCCGGGAGCTGGCTCCCAAATACCTTGCCGCCTGGGGGCTGGCGCTTCTGCTCTTCTTCCCTTTGGCCGTGAAAGGCTCGCGGCTGCTCTGGCTTCTTCCACAGTGCACCACCAACATCTTTGAACAGCAGTATCAAATGGGGTCTTTCGTCCTTCAGTATTACCAAGGCTCAACCGTCGCGCTGAATGACGTGGGCGCGGTCAACTTTCTGGCGGATATCCGTTGCCTTGATCTTTGGGGATTGGCCAACCGCGATGTAACTTCGTTGAAACGCGAGCATAACTATCACACCAGGGACATCGCCGGCCTTTCCAAACAAGCCGGGGCGCGAATTGCGATCCTTTACGATTATTGGTATGCAGGAGAGGTGGGGGGCCTGCCTGCGGAATGGGTCCAGGTCGGTCAGTGGACGATCCGACACAACGTCATTCTGGGTGCGGATACGGTCTCCTTCTACGCGTTGGACCCTTCGGAAGTTTCACACCTGAGCCAGTGCCTGCGGGAGTTTTCGCTGAGATTGCCACGCGACGTCATCCAAAACGGCAGTTATCTGGAATGGCGCAGAATCCCGGCCACCCCATAGGCGTGAGGCGGACATGGCTAGTGCTCTAATTTGGTGTTGCTCATCCGGTTGATGCAGGATGGTGGTGCGGGCGTGTGCGTTGCCGCCTCTGTGAGACAGAGTGTTAGCGTATCCTATTGGGGTTTACGAGCCGCCAGACGGCCCGACTAACGAGCAAGAATCACTCCTGCCGTTCTCGGTGGGCGAACCACCTGACCCTGGGAACCTGCAGGTGCAATTGAGCCGTCCGGACCACAGGACCCACTAAACGTACGAACTGAGGAGCGACCCAATCTTGGTGAAAGCACTGTTGATGGCGGTTGCCAACGTAGTCATTCCCGCGGTGGCAGCGAGAGCAACCAAGGCGAGAATCAACACATACTCCACCATGCCTTGGCCTTCCTCTTCGCGGTGCATCTGGGCGAGGATACTCACAACTGAATTAGCCATAGCCAAACTCCTTAGCTCTCTCATCTCGATGAGAGCAGCACAGTAAATGTAGCAAGTTTCTCTGTAGGTTAGGAACAGGGCAATAGTACTGTAGTACTCCTGACAAGCTCTGCGATGTCCCACATATCCTCGGCGATTCCGGCTTCTATCCCTTCTGTTGGATTAACCTGTTAGCTAACAAGGTAGCAACGCACTTTTAGGACACTACCCGGACATGGTGTCTCTTGACAAGTGAAGAGAAGTAGGCTAGAATGGTAAGTTGAAGCCATGGACGCGGTCATGGGTTTCTGGAACCGCTTGGCTGCCACGCTACGCCGGCCCTTGCTGATTCCGATGAAGGTGGGCACTGATTCCGGTTTGATCCCGGGCAGTGATTCCGATGTCATCCCGGGCGTCTTCGGAGCGAAGCGACGCTGGCCCTCCTATCGTGCTTGAAGTGACCGGGAT
>JBEKIZ010000157.1:0-7075 GCA_050011515.1 Terriglobia bacterium
TGTCGTCCACGTCCTTCGCGGTGATGACGGCATCTTCCGGGACGCTACAGAAGAGGGCGATCTTGGCTTTAATCTCGGCAGAAAGAAAGCGGTCCGTCCGGCAAAGGAGGATGTCCGGCTGAATGCCGATCTCGCGCAATTCCTTTACAGAATGTTGTGTGGGCTTGGTCTTTTGTTCGCGTGAAGTTTGTATAAAGGGCACGAGCGTCAAATGCACGAAGACCACATTTTCCCGGCCTAGTTCCTGCCGCATCTGCCGAATAGCCTCGAGGAACGGGAGTGATTCAATGTCTCCCACGGTGCCGCCGACTTCCACGATCGCCACGTCGACGTCATTCGCGACCCTCTTGATGGCAGCTTTGATTTCGTTGGTAACGTGGGGAATGACTTGAACCGTTTTCCCCAGGTAATCGCCACGCCGTTCCTTCGTGATGATGATCTCGTAGATCCGTCCCGCCGTGCAGTTGTTGTCGCGTCGCATCCTGACATGGCTGAAACGCTCATAGTGACCAAGATCAAGGTCGGTTTCGGCGCCGTCATCCGTGACGAAGACTTCGCCATGTTGAAACGGGCTCAACGTTCCAGGATCAACATTCAAGTAAGGGTCCAATTTCAGGAACGAGACCTTAAGTCCCCGCCCCTCGAGCAAACACCCAATCGAGGCTGCGGCAAGACCTTTACCTAGCGAACTGACTACACCGCCGGTGACAAAGATGTATTTGGCGCCCATAGGCCTCCTTGAGATTGTCGAACGGGTTGGCGGTTCTCCACCAAACGGTTGATATGCTGCGCCCTTAATGCCCTTCACTACACGGGGCTCCCCCATCAAGTCCTTTGTACCGAAGTGAATGTTCGCCGGAAGGAATCGGTACGGTCAATTATCCAGTCACCCTCACCGTTTGTCAACGACAAATTCCCACGAAAAATTCTCCCATTACAACCGTGATGACCCGTTCTGTGACAGGCGCCGTTGAAACTCCCGCATCTTACGTTCCGCCTCCTGCATCTAAGAACCAGAAACAAGAACTGTGCTAGAATATTGACGTCGATGAACCAGGTTGAGTCGCAAGGCTAGGCTGGGGAGGGGCGCCCACTTGTCTGCGGCGGGCCGCGAGAATGACAGCACTTTCAATGCGCCGGGTTTCCCGACTCTGGGTTCTGAGTCTCGCCGCATGGAGCATTTTGGGAGTTGCAGCTACCCCCAGGGCGGCAGATGAGCATAGCGCACAGCAACCCCCCGGCGCGGCCGAATCTTCGCGGATCACCGTCCGCAAACCAGATATCCATGTTGCACCCTTTCAGGTGGACGTCAACATGGTGGTGGTCAATGTGACGGTCACTGATCCGTTCGACCGGATTGTAACAGGCCTCGAGCAGACCAACTTTCAGGTGTTTGATGAAAAAGTCGAACAGAAGATCGAAGCGTTTTCCACCGAAGATGCGCCCATCTCGGTCGGCCTGGTTTTTGACAGCAGCGGCTCCATGAGCGACAAGATCCAGAAATCCAAGGAAGCAGCCCTACAGTTTTTCAGGACATCTAATCCCCAGGATGAGTTTATGCTCATCAGCTTCAGTGACCGCCCTAACCTGATCACGGGCTTCACCGCGAAGTTCGAGAACATTCAGGATCGGTTGCTGTTCGTGAAATCGGGGGGAAGAACTGCGTTGCTGGACGCCATATACCTGGGGCTGAGCGAAATGAAGAAAGCTACGACCAATCGGAGAGCCTTGCTGGTGATCTCCGACGGCGGCGACAACCACAGCCGGTACACGGAAAACGACATCAAGCGGGCAGTCAGGGAGTCCGACGTGCAAATTTATGCCGTTGGCATATTCGAGCCGCTCTCCTCCCGCGCGCGTACTCCGGAGGAAGCTGGCGGACCGAGCCTGCTGGCAGACTTGGCGGAGGTCTCCGGAGGCCGGATGTTCAGCGTCGAGGATACGAACGAGCTACCCGACATCGCCGAGAAAATCTCCATTGAACTGAGGAACCAGTACGTCATCGGGTACCGCCCCTCGAACCTGGTCCGCGATGGCCGGTGGAGGCGTGTCAAGGTAAAGCTCAATCCTCCCAAAGGACTGCCTCCGCTCCAGATATATTCACGCACTGGATACTATGCTCCTACACAATAGCATGAGTTTAAGGACCCGAAAGACCATTTGCAGCTTCGCCCTACTTTGCGTGGCCTTCACTATCTCGAGCTACCTTCCCGCGCAGACATCCGAACCTGCCAATCCTCGCACACCCTCGGCGGAGAAGAAGGGGCGGGAATATACCATTAATGTTGACGTAAACCTTGTGGTCCTGCACGCCACCGTGCTCGACAAGAAAGGTCACATCGCAAACGACCTCAAGCCCGAAGACTTCCAGGTTTACGAAGACGGCGCGATTCAAAAGCTTTCAGTATTCAGCCACGCCGACATCCCTGTGACTATGGGCATTGTGATCGACGACAGCGGCAGCATGCGCGAGAAGCGGGAGGCGGTGAATGCAGCGGCCCTGACTTTTGTCAAAACCTCCAATCCCCAGGACCAGGTTTTCGTGGTCAATTTCAATGATGTGTATTACCTCGACACCCCAGGGGACTTTGCCAGCAATATCGAGGACCTGAAAAGCGCTCTGGATAAGATTGATTCAAGGGGCGGGACAGCGCTTTACGATGCCGTTATGGCTTCGCTTGACCATGTGAAACTCGGCAACCGCGATAAGAAGGTCTTGCTGGTCATTACCGACGGAGAAGACAACGCCAGCCGTTACACTTTCGAGGAGCTTCTTCGCGCGGCACAGAAATCCAGCGCCGTCATCTACACGATTGGCCTGCTGGGTTCGGAAGAACCCGGAGGGTTGTTCAAAATACACGGCGCAAGCGCTCATCGGGCTGGCAAGATCCTCGAGAAGATCGCGGAAGCGACCGGCGGACAGGCCTTCCTCCCAAGATCTCTCGATGAGGTTGAGGGCACTTGCGAGCAGGTTGCTCACGATATTCGGAACCAATACACTCTTGCCTACTATCCCAGCAATACAAGAAAAGACGGAACCTTCCGCGCCGTCCGCATCGATGCCTTTGCGCCTGGCACTCACACGAAACTTCCGGTCCGCACCCGTCCCGGTTACTATGCCCCAAAGGCAAACGCCCCTGCTGGTGTCGCCTCCGGCCAGTAACAACGCTTAGCCTGCGCCGCGGAAGGATGCAACCGCGCACAACTCTCGCGTTCTCGGCGCTTCTCTGCGCCTGGGCTGGCACGGCGCCGATGGCGCCTTCTAACGCGCCGCCCTGACGGACTACTTCACTTTGAAACTAGCTCTCAGCTTCATGTCGCCCCACTGAATGGCGATGCCCCACGCGGCGCCTTCCTTGGTGAGGCTAATTGTAACCATCTCCGCAGAGTTGGAAGCCTTGGTCTCCTCCAGGGGTACAGAAGCCAGGTCTTGTGAAGCATCGTGCTGTGTCCCCCACTGACCGTGCTGCTTGTTAAACACTAGCTTCCAGGAATTGTCCGCCTGCCGCCCCGCCCAAAGGCTGTACTGGCCGTTCGGGACTGTCACATCCCCAAATTGCAGATCAGCCGTAGTCGAAAAAGTGGTGGATTTATCGGCGCCGAGCCGCCAGAAATCCCCCGGTTTCAACTGCTCGAGCAACTCGGCCACCGAGCGGCCCTTCAACGAAGGGCGTCCGTATTCTACTGAGATCGTTTTGCTCCCCACGCTTATCTTCGCCATTTCACGAGGATTACGTTGGCCGAGCCCGTTCTCTGCCACTACGCCAATAACCGCCATCGCCAGAACCGCAATGAGAAATCGTTTCATTGTTTCCCTCCTTGTTTTAGAACGCCGGGGCGCAATTATACAGCGGGAAGCCCTGCGTCGCCAAATTCCTTCCGCACCCGGGTAGCGCAGACTCTCGTGTTTCAGAGAGTCTGCGGCTCGTACGTATGGAATCGGGCGTATTATTCTGCTTCATGTCCCGCTTGCGCCGCCTGGTATTATCCGACCGATTCTTCTTCATCACCTGCCGGCTGCCGCCCCACCGGGGCAGGCTTGAGGAACCCGAATTCGAGTGCTTGGCCCGCGTGGCACGGGAACGACGAGAGAAACATCACTTTCTGCTTACGGCCTGGGTCTTCTTGCCCGATCACTGGCACGCGATTTTATTCCCGCGCTTTCCGCTCAGCATCTCGCGTGTAATGGAATCGATCAAGGTCGGCTCGACTCTTCGCATCAATGCCGGCAGAAAAGAGTCGGGCCTTCTCTGGCAACCCCGATTTTTGGACCGGGCTCTCCGGAGCGTTAAGGAATATTACGAGTAAGGTGGAATACATTCACCTCAACCCCGTGAGAGCGGGCCTCGTCAAGCGGGCAGAGGACTGGCCGTGGTCGAGTGTGCAGGATTACACTGGGAGTCTGAGCGCGGCGGTCAGCGCGAATCGCATTCTGGCCGTTGATCGTATACTGCTGCCGGCGGATGAACGAACGCACATTTGAAGGAAAAGCTGCGCCAGCCCGCGTCACTCCTGCAATGGAAGCGGGGATCACCGATCACGTCTGGACAATTGAAGAAATGCTTGGTAAGGTGAGCTAGAAATGGCTAAGCTAAATTTACTCCTGAGAGTTGATTTTGCAAATAGGGGGAATATCTATGTCGGATTCTGAATGGGTTAAAAACGCGGCGAGAGAATTCCAAGCTTTGCTTTCCGATAGATCGCAAAAGGATGCCGTAGTTCTAGAAGATGAGAGAATCAGGAAAGAGTTCATAGACAAACTTTGGTCCGACATAGTCATCGCCTTCAATGAAAAGCACATCTCCCTTAATCACGAGATGAAGCGACAGGTGTTGACGATAGTACAGGAGCCAGGGAGCAGAAGCTTTACACTGCTCAGAAATGAGCCCACAACCGAAAGAATCAATGTCAAATGCGAAGGATACTCTATATTGATCAAAGGCGGTAAAGACGACTGGTTCGACGTTCGGCTTGATGTCGAGATTGATCGACAATCTGGAACTGCCTACCTTGCTGACAGGTCCAGTGCGGGCGAGAAGCGCACTCCTGAAAAGATTGCTGAGTCTGCGATAAAGCACCTTGTGTCCTTCCGTTGACGGCAATCCGCTTGCCAAACCTTCTCGTATAAAATTCAAACTGCACCGTGAGCTTTCGGCAAGTCTGCTCGGTAAGCCTGTGGCGGCGTCCCAGGGCATATTCGGATCAGGCCAAGGTGCAGCTTTCGACGCAGATGCCCCCAGATCTGAGATTTATGCGTCAGTTTTCAGGGTTACCGGGTTAATCTGAATCTCGGTTTTGGGGTTCGGAGGTCAGGCGCGTTACAATTGGAGTTCGGACCGCGCCGGTGGTCCTGTCGAGATGAGTGCGACATCCCTTAGTCTGCTGATAATACTTGCTGCTGCCCCAGCGAATGCTCATGTCGACACTCAGGGCTGGATTTTGTATCGCAACACCGCAACTGGCATTTCCTTCCGACATCCACCGTCATTGCGAGTTCATGAACGTGATCCTCAAGAATTCCACTTGCCAGATGCCGAGTTAATAGTGGACTTGGTCGGGGACACGAAGGCAAATCCTGGAACAGTCGTGCTGCGCTTCATAGTGAATCGTGGTGAGGCAACTCCGCGGACCGTTTCGCAGAGATCAAAGTTTCTTCGCGCAACCTCGAAGTCTCTTAGTTATATGCCCCTTGACGGGCACCAGGCTCTCGTATGTATTGACTGCGGGCGGGCTGCATGCCATTGGAGCGTTGAGGTCCTTCAGCCTCGCGAATGCACAATTCTGACCCTCTTAAACGATCCCGTGGAAGATGAGGTCCCTCCCCCTCACGACGGCATTTTTCCCCTACTGTCGATCATACAGACGCTTCATTTCGAATTACCGAAGAAATGAGAGTGGGCCTTCAGCAGGGCTGCGTAGGTCATGTGCTTTCGGCAATCCTGTGCAACTGAGAGCGGGTAGCGGGTAGCGCAGAGTCTCGTTTTTCAGAGACTCTGCGGCTTGTGCGTGTGCAATGGGGCGTATAATCCTGCTTCATGTCCCGCTTGCGCCGCCTGGTATTATCCGACCGATTCTTCTTCATCACCTGCCGGCTGCCGCCCCACCGGGGCAGGCTTGAGGAACCCGAATTCGAGTGCTTGGCCCGCGTGGTACGGGAACGACGAGAGAAACATCACTTTCTGCTTACGGCCTGGGTCTTCTTGCCCGATCACTGGCACGCGATTTTATTCCCCCGCTTTCCGCTCAGCATCTCGCGGGTAATGGAATCGATCAAGGTCGGCTCGACTCTTCGCATCAATGCCGGCAGAAAAGAGTCGGGCCTTCTCTGGCAACCCCGATTTTTGGACCGGGCTCTCCGGAGCGTTAAGGAATATTATGAGAAGGTGGAATACATTCACCTCAACCCCGTGAGAGCGGGCCTCGTCAAGCGGGCAGAGGACTGGCCCTGGTCGAGTGTGCACGATTACTCTGGGAGTCTGAGCGCGGCGGTCAGCGCGAATCGCATTCTGGCCGTTGATCGTATACTGCTGCCGGCGGATGAACGAACGCACATTTGAAGGAAAAGCCGCAGAGTCTCTGGAATACGAGACTCTGCGCTACCCGCTGCTGGACGATCTTGTCCTCCAGCGCCGCGATCCCCAACGGTCGTTGCCTCCCGTCGGCTTTCGGTATCCAGACTCTTCGCGACGGCTGCGCTCGATAGGCCCCGCGATGAATACGCCCATGAAGGTTCCTCAACCGCCCCTCCAGGCCTTCTCCATACTCTTCCCAAGTCACGCCGTCCACTCCGGGCGCTGCCTGTCTTTTCAGACCGTAGTAGCTCTCCCGCAGCAACTCGACCGTCACATGGTGAAGCAGGGCTGTGAACCTCAGCTTCCCGTTTTTCCGTGCTGTCTCGCGCACACGCTCCAGCCCACTTGGCCCGCTCTCCCGGCTCGGTGTCCGGCACGGGTTAGACTGTGGCGTGTTCTCCTTGGTCAACGGCCTTCCCTCCGCAACCTCCGCTGGCGGCTCCCCGCCCCTGTTCGGCTGCTTCGTCGGTACTATGCCGCTGTACGACTCCCCCTGGCCGTGC
>JBEKIZ010000158.1:0-7025 GCA_050011515.1 Terriglobia bacterium
CCCGTGGCTTACACCCTGGCCCTTAAAGTCTCCGGCCGGTGGAAATCCGCGCTGTTGATGCTGGTGGTGATTCCTTTCTGGACGAGCTTCCTGATACGGACTTACGCCTGGATGGTCATCCTGCGCACGGAAGGCGTTGTGAACACAGCTCTCCTGGCCCTTCACCTTGTGCACGAGCCCCTGCGGTTGCTGTACACGCCGCTGGCGGTTTTTATTGGCTTGGTTTACGGCGAGCTTCCCTTCATGATTTTGCCTCTGTATGCGGTGCTTCAAAAACTCGACCCGATCCTCCTCGAAGCCGCTCAGGATTTAGGCGCCAACCGATGGCAAACCTTCCGCAGGATCACTCTGCCCATCTCTCTGCCGGGACTCAGCGCGGGAGGGGTGTTGGTCTTCATCGCCTCGATCGGAGCCTTCATCACTCCGGACCTGCTGGGCGGCGCGCGCACCATCATGGTGGGCAACCTTATTCAAAACCAGTTCGCCTCCGTGCGCGACCAGCCTTTTGGCTCCGCCGTGGCCTTTCTGTTGACCTTTGTGGTCCTGGTGCTGCTCTGGACCGGCGCGCGCCGCGCCGAACGCGTCACGCGGGAGATTCTCTAATGCCCCGTCCACGGCAGCAGGGTTGGGGGCTCGCTTCGGCAACCACACTGGTTTACCTCTTTCTCTATGCGCCGGTCATCGTCCTGATGTTCTTTTCATTCAACCGCTCGCGCCTTTCCGCGCATTGGATGGGCTTCACCGATGAATGGTACGTGCTACTCTGGCGCGACCAACAAATCATCCAGTCGATGCTGAACAGCCTCCTGGTGGCTGGCGCTGCCACCCTGGCGTGCGTGGTTTTCGGGACCATGGGGGCGCTGGTCTTCCCGCGCCTTCGCCGGCGCGCCAAGACCATCCTGGATGGAATCGTCTACCTTCCTCTCGTCATTCCCGAAATCGTCATGGCGGTGGCGATTGTCATCTTCTTGAGCCTGCTGCGCATGCAGTTGAGCCTCTACACCGTCATCATTGCTCATATCACCTTTTGCATTTCTTACGTGATCATTGTGGTGGGGGCGCGTCTGGCGGGCATGGACCGCTCGATTGAAGAGGCCGCGCTCGACCTGGGGGCGAACGAATGGACCACATTTTTCCGCATCACCCTCCCCATTGCAGCGCCCGCTATCCTCTCTGCGGCCTTGCTGGTTTTTACCACCTCGTTTGACGATTACCTGATCACTTCCTTTGTGGCGGGGGTTCGCTCCACGACCTTGCCACTGGAAATCTATTCGCGGCTGAAACGCGGGGTCACGCCGGAGATCAACGCCATTTCCACCGTGATCCTGGCGGCGACCATTCCCCTGGTCTACATCGCGCAACGTCTCGAACGCGGCGCCATGAAAGTCCGGGCCGCGGTGTTGAGCGCCACCGCAGTTTTCCTGCTCATGCTGGCTCCGGTCGTCGCCCGGACCTGGCCCTCCGGCCAAAACCTCCCGCAACTGAACATTTACATCTGGTCCTCGTACATCTCCCCGCGGCTGGTTCAGGGGTTTGAACGCGAGTTCCACTGCAAGGTCAACTACGACCTCTACGACTCGAACGAAGCCTTGCTGGCAAAACTCCAGGGGGGCAACGTC
Organism: Terriglobia bacterium; assembly: GCA_050011515.1. Lineage (GTDB taxonomy): Bacteria > Acidobacteriota > Terriglobia > UBA7540 > UBA7540 > CAVROP01. Next base: position 1,620 of record JBEKIZ010000158.1, read on the forward strand.
AGCTATGACCTGGTGGTCCCCAGCGATTACATGGTCGAGGTTCTCATCCGGCAGGGATTGCTGGCCCCGCTCGACAAACCCGAGCTGCCCAACGCCTGGGCCAACATCGACAGCCGCTTCCTGGGACTTCCCTTCGATCCCCACAACAATTATTCGGTGCCGTACGCTTGGGGGACCACGGGCCTCGCCTACCGCGCCGATCTGGTCAAGGAGAATGTGGAGAGCTGGTCGGTGTTGTTCGATTCTCGTTACGCCGGCCACATCCTTCTGCTCGACGATACGCGCGAAGTCTTCGGCATGGCCCTCAAGAAGCTTGGCTATTCGCTCAATTCCACCAACCCGGATGAAATCCGGCGGGCCCGCGATCTGCTTCTCGGCGAGAAACCTCTCGTGAAGGGGTATAACAGCTCCAACTTCCAGGAGGACCTCGCCGCCGGGGATGCCTGGATCGCGCAAGCTTACAACGGCAACATGACCTTCGTGATGCGCGACGAGCCGAACCTACGGTATATTATTCCCAAGGAAGGCTGCACGATTTCCGTCGATTGCACCTGCATCCCGCGCCAGGCTCTGCACAAGAAGCTAGCGGAAGCGTTCATCAACTATTTCCACCGTCCCGAGGTCGCCGCGCTCTTCGTGAACGATTCGGGTTTTAACACACCCAATCGATACGACAAGAACGAGATCGAACCCTGGCTCCTCCGCAATGCCGCCGTCTTTCCCAACCCCGCGTCCCTGGTCCACTGCGAGTTCATGCGCGATATCGGCTCCGTCGCGCAGCTTTACGATCGGTACTGGACCGAGATCAAAGCGCGATAACACGCCAACTCGTGCTGAAGGAAGTCAGAACGATCCAAGATCAATGGGCTTGGTCTGTTCTTGTTTTGATATTGGTGTATTGCGTTACATAGATTGCTGACCATTATGAACGGGGGCCAGGGGAGCGCTATAATGAGGCACGTGGTTCGGAATCATTTGCTAATTGCGGCAGACGAGCGCGAGGCCAGCAGCCGTGGCTCGCCAGAATAGGAGCCTTTGGATCAGTTCGTGACTGTAGCCTCCGTATGTACGCTAGTCATCCAGGGCGTTCGATTCAGCGTTACTCGTGGCGAAGAACACAATGCACCTATTGCAGGAAGAAGGCGAAAAATAGTGAATCTTAGGGTGACGGTATGGACACTGGGGGCTTGAGTGAAAAAGGGTAGCGTGCTAAGTTCTTTCTGTGGCATGTGCGGGGGTGGCGGAACTGGTAGACGCAAGGGACTTAAAATCCCTTGTCCCTCACGGGACGTGCCGGTTCGATTCCGGCCCTCCGCACCAGACTTTTGAAGACATGTTCCACGTGAAACAACTGCGCCGCACCCCCTTGCGCAGTCCCTGCAAAACCTTTAGAATTGGCTGGAGATGCTGGACGAGGCCACTGTCCGCCAGTTGCTCGAACCGTTCGGACTCAACCTTAGTACCGATCAAATCGGCCAATTGATCGCTTATCTCGAATTGCTCCTGCGATGGAACAAGAAGATTAACTTGACGGGCATTCGTGACTGGGAAAGTTGCGTTCCCCGGCATTTTGGGGAAAGTCTCTATCTGGGCCGTTGGGTGGAGTTGAAGGGCAGGCTATTGGATATCGGAAGCGGGGCGGGGTTTCCCGGCTTGAGCTTGAAGATTATCTTTCCGGACTTGTCGGTGACACTTCTTGAACCGGTCGCCAAGAAGCGGGCGTTCCTCAAAGAGGTAGCCCGAGTTTGTGGAATGAATTTCGTTGAAGTGCGCAAAGAACGCCTGGAGGATTTCGTTGGCGGCCAGTCAGCGCCGGTTTATGATGGGGCAACGGCGCGAGCGGTGGGGCATCTGGAGGAACTTCTGCCGCTTGCCTGGCGCTGCCTGAAACCCGGGGGAGAGATCTTCCTCTGGCTCGGCCACCGGCAGGCTAGTGAAGTGGGCCAAATTTACGGCGGGATCAAAGAGGTGGGGAGAATCAGTTTGCCAAGCGGCGGGCAAGGGGAAATCTGGTGGGGGAAGAAAACGTCTTGAGGATGTCATCTTGGGCGAAAGAGGCGATGCCGGGAGGCCGGTCAAATCGGGTGTGTTCCACGTGAAACATAAGGCGCGGTGGTGTCATTCGGGATGGGATGCCTTTCGAAACGCTGGTCATTCCCGCGAAAGCGGGAATCCAGTCCAGCGACAGCGCATTTCCGAGGGTTTGCCGAGTGGATTCCCGCTTTCGCGGGAATGACTGCGGCTTAGAGCGCCCATGTCTCGCACATGACACCAGCACACAAGGCGCGTTTCACTTGCATAACTTCCCGGCCTTTGATAGATTTGCCTTGACTTTCTTCGGGTTGGAAACTTTGGGACGAGTCATCGCAATTGCCAATCAAAAGGGCGGTGTCGGAAAGACGACTACTGCCATCAACCTGGGGGCTGCGCTTGCCAACCGCGATATGTGGACTTTAATCGTGGATTGCGACCCCCAGGCCAACACCACCGGAGGCCTGGGCTTCCCCAAGGATCCGTCGCGCCGGACCCTATACCATGCGCTTATGCTCGATGTGCCTCTTAGGGAACTTGTGCTGAAGAGCGAGCTTGAGGGACTCCACCTCATCCCGTCAGACAAGAACCTGGTTGGAGCGACGATCGAGCTTGTGGACCGCCCCGATCGCGAAAAAACCTTGCGGAAAAGGATGGAAGGGTTCCGCGACGAGTTTAACTACATCCTCCTTGACTGTCCTCCAGCCCTTGATCTGCTCACCCTGAACGCGCTCGTAGCGGCGGATTCCGTTATCGTGCCGGTGCAGTGCGAGTACTTCGCGCTGGAGGGGGTCTCCGAGCTTTTCGACACGCTGGTTCGCATTCGGCGCTACCACAACCAGAACCTGGCGGTGGAGGGAATCCTCCTCACCATGTTCGACGAGCGCACCAACCTCTCGCACCAAGTCCGCGACGATCTGAGGGATTTCTTCGGTGGCCAGGTTTTCTCCACGGTGATACCTCGCAATGTTCGCTTGGCCGAGGCGCCAAGTTTCGGCAAACCGATTTTCCTCTATGACCCCGATTGTAGGGGAGCCGCCAGTTATCTTGACCTGGCACAGGAGGTCATCAACCATGACCAGAAAGGCGTTGGGTCGAGGGCTGAACGCCCTGCTGCAGACAGTTGAGTCGGCCACATCCGGCCTCGAGCAAGTACGGCTTGAGCGCATCGATCCCAACCCGTTTCAGCCGCGCCACGCCTTTTCCGAGGACTCCCTGAAAGAGCTTGCGGATTCCATCCGCGCGAGCGGGGTAGTCCAACCCATTCTTTTGCGCCACAGCGCCCTCGCCGAGGGCCGCTACCAGCTCGTAGTGGGTGAGCGTCGATGGCGCGCGGCCCGCCTTGCCGGCCTCGAAACCGTTCCCGCCATTATCCGCGAGCTTACGGATCAGGACACCCTTGAACTCGCTCTGACCGAGAACCTGCTCCGTCAGGACTTGAACCCGCTCGATGTGGCCCACGCTTATCAGGCGCTCCAGGAAAAATACCAACTCAGCCACGAGCAGGTTGCAGAGCGGCTGGGCATCAATCGTTCTTCAGTCACTAACACCTTGCGTTTGTTGCGATTACCGCCGGCCGTCCAGGAGATGCTCTCGAAGGATGAAATCACTTACGGCCACGCGCGGGCGCTCCTGGGTCTGGATTCTGAAGCCGCCCAAGTGCAGCTTGCCTCGATGATTGCCAAGCGGGGCCTCTCTGTGCGGCAGGTTGAAAACATGGTGGCGTCTCGGGGAATGAAACCGGCTGCGCAGAAAACCGTGTCCAAGCCTCCAGTGGATCCCAACGTTCGCGCTGCCGCACTGGAGCTTGAACGAACGCTGGGGACGCGCGTCAAGATCCTTGGCGACGGGCGCCGGGGGAAAATAGAAATCAGCTATTTTTCAGCGCAAGATTTGAACAGGATTTACGACTTGATCGTCAGGCGGTAACACTGCCCTATGTACATTTAACTATTTCTGTTATACCTTGTCCTTATAATATGAACAACCGGGGTAACCAATGATCCCGGTGGGAGGCAACAATGCCATTCGGCTTTGGAAAGTCCAGGCGGCGTCAACTGGCTGATCTCCCCGATGACTGGGTCGGGTGGCTTGAGCCTGGTGTGGAGGTTGAGGGGAAGATGAAGGTCGCGTCCGGCCTGATCCGCGTCAACACGCACTTCAGGGGTGAGATTAGATGCGAAGGCACGGTGGTGGTCCACGATCAAGGCGAAGTGGATGGGGAAATCCACACCCGCATTATCAGCGTCACGGGGAAATTGAAGGGAAACATCCACGCCTCCGAGTTGCTGGAGATCAAAGAACACGGCGTGGTCCTCGGCGCAATTTACACGCCCTGCCTCGTCGTTGATCCCGGAGGCTTCTTCGACGGCGAGTGCCACATGCCAACACCCGAACCCACCGCCCAAGCCACCAATGGTGTGGGTGCCAAGAGCAATCCCTAGCAGTATGTCGGTGACAGATTCCAAGGCACCTAGGATCAACAACTTAGCGCCTTGCTGAGGTCTGTAAATAGAGCCCAAGAGTTCTCAAAGGACAGCCAGTACCCCCCCCTATGATAGGCTCATACAGTAGCCTACATCCTTCCGAACAGGAAGAGATCCGGTGTGCCCCCGGCAGGCGTTCCGAACCCCGCGTCGGCCAGTAAATCCTTTGCTTTGAACGGGTCGATTACGCTGCTGAGCGTGACATCCATGCACTCGTCTGCGATGCTGTCATTCTGAGCATGGATAGCCGAAAGCGGCTATCCGTGATGACAGAAACGGGGTACCGCGGGGTAAGACCCAAGGGCAGGTTTTTCGTGCCCTGCAAGGGCACAAGATAGTAGCCGGGGGCAACGCCCCCGGAAAGCGCCACCCTCGCTCCCCGACCCTGGACGGGTCGTATTCCCTTGGGCCATGGGCCGCAAGGCCGGGGTGACGTTACCCGAATTCGACCCTTTCAGGGTCGGACCTTGTGGGGGGCGCATTTTCCGGGGGCGTTGCCCCCGGCTACTCTATTGATCCCCTGCGGGGATCAAGCATGGACCGTTCCGAGGACGTTCTGGACGCGCAAAAAGCAGGTAAAACGCCTTCCGGCCCGCTCGGCCTAAATTGCTCAATTGAAACGAGTAATTCATCGAGTTTCTGGAGAGCGCACCACCGGGTGGCGCAGACATGCGACAGTTTGCATGTCTGCGATAGAACCGATACCTGGGTGACGGTGTTGAGGCCACGGCGAGAGGGCAAGCATAATTCGCAGACATCACAAAGAAGCTGTGAAAGAATTGGCGGAGGCGAGCATCTGGATTTTCGTGAGGGTTTCACCTTGCTTCGCCGAGCAGTGATTGCCCGGGACAATTATGGCGGTCGCATAGAGTCACCTTCTTGGTTTCCG
>JBEKIZ010000159.1:0-6829 GCA_050011515.1 Terriglobia bacterium
CAAAAAGTGACCGGCTTGAAATCGGAATCCGCGCCCGGCTTCATCCCGGAATCGTGCCCGAGTTCATTTCGGAATGCTGCCCGGGATGATTTCGGAATCGTGCCCACCTTGCCCCGGAATCCGCAGTCATAGGTTTCTGAATCACTGTCATTATTTGCCCCATGCTGTTAAAATCTTTTGGAGGAACGCATGAAGGTAAACCGTGTATTAGCGCTGGCGACGGGAATCATAGTAATCGTCGTATCCGTGGCACTAGGAATCAGGTATGCCGTTCATGAGCACGCTCGCCGTCTGGAGGAACAACGGGTGGAAGCAGCACGACGAAAGCAGCAAGAGGAGGAAGCAGAGCGTAAGAGGCAAGCCGAGGAGCAGGAAAGAGAAGTAAAAGAGGCACTGGGGGACGAGATTGATGCCCAGGTCGGCTACTTGGGTTTGATAGACCCTTCTCAGCTTTCCCTCTTTAACTCCAACCCCGCCTTTTGGATAAAACGTGGTCATTTGGACCAAATGAATGGATATAAAATACAGCATCTAAAGATGTTCATGAACCGCAAGAACGGGATGCTGACGATTGACTTCGGGTGCCAGTTCAATGGCAGTACCTCTATGCCAACTAGGATGATGGTGCGCCTCTTTGACGCCAATGGCGAGTACATCACCCACTTCACCACGGAGGAGTACTTCATTCCCCCCAGCTTCCGTCTCCCTGACTATAATACTCCCCTATCCGGGGGCATCCGTCTCAAGCCGGAATCCAACATCGTGCAGTACACCGTGAACCTACGTGACGCGGCTTATGTCCAGAGCGGGGAGTTCGGGCTTTACACGGGACGGTAACCACAAACCGTGACTTGCGGCATGAGTCCACCCATTTTATCTTATAATCAATGACTTAATAATAAATCCCTCCTACGGTTTGCGTAAAGTACATACTTCCGTAGTTTTATAGGTCTTGCATCGAGCGGGGGTAATTCAGCGGTAGAATGCCAGCTTATCACCCACAGCCTTAAGTTTCAGTAGATTACATCCAACACTGTCTGTTATACTGTCTCCTAATTCTTTTGCGGTATGCTTGGGGGAGGGCGTCGTGCCGCGTGTCAATATCCTGAAGCAGATCAGAGTCGGGGATCGCTGGAGGCTCGTCTCCATCCCTCACGACGACCATGGTCGCTACAACTGGAAATCTCTGCCCCCTGGCCGATACTTCATCGAGTGGTGGGAGCGTGGCAAGCGCAAGCGCCAGGCAGCGGGAGCTACGACCGCTGACGCCCAAGAAGCAGCCCGGCGCCGCAAGCACATTCTTGAAGGTAAGGCTCTCGGGTTCGAAGCCTATGCAGCCGCGGAGGAGGAAGTGAAACGCACCCCTCTCCATGTTGCCCTTAAGCAATACCTGGATGTTGTCGAAGCCCTGAAGAAACCCAACACCCTCCGCAAGTACAAAGCCGTCCTCAATCGATTCTTGGATTTCTTCTCCGACCGGACGACCGCGCGAAGCATCACACCCGACGACCTCAACCGCTTTATGGTCTATCTCAAGAAAAAGCACCGCCTCGATAATAACAGTGTCATTCACAACCTGATCATTGTTGCCCAGTTTCTGAAGAAGCAAGGCCAAGCAGGATTGACCCGGAGAATTGACTTGCCGGAGGCCATCCGCAGCCTGCCGGAAGAGTACAGCGACGATGACCTCAAGAGGTTCTTCGACGTTTCCACCCCGGAGGAGCGCACACTGTTTACGACCTTCCTGCTGACCGGCCTGCGCGAGCAGGAAGTTGTCCACCTGTCTTGGGACGACATCAACTTTACTCTGAGTACCGTGCGGGTGACCGCCAAACCTGACTTGGGATTTTCGCCGAAGCGGTGGGAGGAGCGGGAGGTGCCCGTGCCGAAGCGGCTAAACGAGCTTCTGAAGGTTCATCCACGCCGGTTCGGTAGCCGCTTCGTCTTTCCCTCGCCGCGCGGCAATCGTGAACTCCATATGCTGGACAAGTGTAAAGCGGTTGCCGAGCGTGCCAAGCTTGACGCAACGGGCTTTGACCTGCGGAAATTTCGCTCGACCTACGCCACGCGGATGCTCCGCGCCGGGTTCGACGTACGGACCGTCCAACACTGGATGGGCCATAAGTCTTTGGAGACGACCATGCGTTACCTCTCGCCAGCAAAGGACGTACAAGACCGCTTGGACAAGGTCCAGATTGCCGGAGTGCTGGGCGAGGGCTAACTCCCACAACGAAAGGTCGGAAACTGGGCCAACCAATGGTCCAAGGCGAACAGCGTTTGCGGGGGTTGGTTTCAAACCGTCGCCCCTAGAGTTACGGACCCAAAAATATCAATGGCACGCTGCCTAAAGTGACGTCGAGGTAGTTGTGTTCTTCAGAGTAGGTGGCGGGCATTTTTCGCTCTGGCCCCCGCAACCGGCCCAAGACACGTTATGGTCGTATTGAACCATTGCCTCCTGCCAACCTTGGCCTATGACTCCTCTCTTCGACCCAGCTTAAGATTTCCTCCTTTGGGAAGCGCACATTCGATTGGATTTTCACGTAGGGAATCAGGCCTCGTTGTACGTAGCTGTAGATCGTTTTCACGTCGATTTTCAGCATCGCCTCAAGTTCTCTAGCCGTGAGCAATTCGGGGGCAGCCCGAGACCTCTGATTGTCCCATTTCCGAACTGTGCTTAGATTTGTTGTCGCCATAACCTGATCCCTTCCTGTGCACTTGCGGCTAGTGTCGTTGTCTGATTGCGTTCCGCGGGCTTGAAGAGGTGCGTGGCGAGAAATCCCCTCTTGCTTTCATAGTACAGATCGATTTTCCTGTCAAACGGGCCTAGGGCGCCTTGACGGTACATTGCGTCTTGAGCGTATAACTCACTGAGCCATCAAGGGTTACCAACTGTGAAATGAGAAGAGACGAGGTGCGCGAGCGAAAACACTGCTGACGCACGCGTGGTTGCTAAGTGCGTAGACTTCAGCCTAATCGGGGGAGACACTTCGCCTCAAAGTACATCAGACTTGGTTCCCACTGCTGATTGAGGATGCCAAATCGGGCCACACTCGCACGCCAGCGTCGGTTCGCCATTGGGCTGGATAACTCTCTCCCCAGGCGACGAGGTAGAGCCGCTTAGAGCGGTGTCGCTCCGGTCCGGGTACGTCATTCCGTCGCTTAATCCTGTGTCACATGTGCGCAGCGTTGCTTATTGCCGTTTCCCGGCCCAGTTCACCTATTCCGTTAGAGTTGGTGCTCACAAACGTCGACCCGCGAAAAAAAAGTTGGCAGGCGAGACGCCACGTTTGGGCATAAACGGCAGGATGGTGGTGGGCGGTAGCTCCGCCTACCCGCGATCTGTACCATTGGGCTGCATTGACGAACTTGGGTTAAGCCCCGGCCGCCGCGAGCGGCAGAGCACTGGCTTGTGAGGGTTCTGTTTGGCGGGGCCGTAGCAGGGTATCCACGTGCGCCATCAGTCGGTCCAAGGCCACCGCATGAAGTTGCGAAACTCGGGATTCATCAACTCTCATGAGATCGGCAATCTGTCTCATCGTTAGGCCTCGCCGATGATAAAGCGTGACGATTTGACGGTCACGCTCCTGAAGCCGTGAAACGGCACGATCCAGAATTGCCAGTTGTTCGTTCCGGTAACCGAGCTCGAAGGGATTGGGGTCATCCCTGGCCAGGAACGCGGATTCGATGGACGCCCGTGGGGAGGTTGGCGCCGCTGAGAGGGTGCGCGCACCACAATCAAGCCCCGCACTCTGAAGCTCATTTAGCTCACGGTGCCACTGGGCTAGATTCATTCCCTGCACGGCGGCCATCTCCTCGTCCGTGACGGGGCAACCGAGCTTGACCTCCAGTTCGTGATAGAGCTTTTGGACTTCTTTGCTCTTGCGCCTTATATCACGGGAGGCTGAATCGGCTCCTCGGAGGCCATCTAAGATGCTTCCACAAATCCGGCGCCGCGCGTAGGTCTCCAGCTTTACCCTCTTGCTTGGGTCGAATTTGATAACGGCATCGATCAGTCCCAGCACGCCATCGGAGCACAGGTCATCCATTTCCACGTGGGCAGGAAGGCGCTTGCGAATTTTCAGGGCAACACGCTTCACCAAAGGAAGCATTTCCACCAACAGCTTCTGTCTGTCCTGGACGGTTTTCTCCTTACGCCGCCTCCTCGGAGGCACGACTGGAGCAGACGGGGCCGACTCCGTGATCACATAACCGGAAGGGCCGAGAGTAGCCGCCGCAGTGCTTAATGCATGAGAAGCCGGAGCAAATTGCGTAGCCATAAAAACCTTTCTCACTCTCAGTCGAAGGCTTAAGCGACAAATCTCTTGGACCTTGGGCTTCGTTCCCGTCGCTTGAAGGCAACAGTTCACCGTCAGCGCGAACCCTGCGGCTCTGCGTTCCGTACACGGACGTGGACTGTGGTTACACTCTTAGGTGAAAACCGTTAGTAGCGTGGCAGGGCGATTATGACGACAAGTCAGGGTAGAAAGGTAGCTGTGGGTTCGTTCAAAACACGTCGCTTCATTCAATTCCTATACGAAGCGTCTCGCCGAAAGGCGCGGTTCTGCGCGAATCGGTCACCCAAAGGACTGGGTACTCAGGTGCCTCCGGATACGAATGGCAGCACAAGTCGGTGAGATAGATGAAGCAGACTGGTGCGATATTGTTCTCGCCCACCCACTCGAATGCCGGGCGGAAATCAGTGCCACCACCACCTCGAGGCTCAAGTCGCACTGGCTCTGAGGGGCCAAACTGTTGAGCGCATTGAACCGCTGCGTCGCAGTACACCACGTGGATGGCTTCCGGCTGCGCCTCCTCGGAAATCGCCGAGATTTCACCTGCAAATTGTTCCAGCTCGAGTTTTCCTATCGAGCCGGAGGTGTCGACCGCAATCACGATCTCACCCACTCCCTGGCGCTCGACCGAGGGCAAGTACAGGCCCGATGCGATGTACCTCCGATTGGGTGGAGTCCAGCGATAATCACAGGGCGTAGTAGAGGCCACAAAATCACGCAGGATCGCGCGCCAGTCCTGCTGGGATTGGCGGCTGTCGCTAAGGGGCCTTTCGATCCCGGTGGGTTCGTGTCCCCACGCCTTCGCGGACCGCAACGCCTGTTCGGCGGCGATGCCCCATTCATGCTCCTGGCGACGCTTCTCGGCCGGCGAAGCTGTTTGCCCGTGCTCGTCCGTTGCGTCCCAGATCTCGCCGAACCCTCCGGGCCGCATCGGCCTTGGCCCTAAGGCTTCACCCGTCGCCCGCTCGCGCTGGCCCGAAACTGGCTGGTGAGATGGGTCTGGATTAGGACTCGAGGGCACAGTGCCGTCCGTCCCTTGCGGATCGGTAGCCATCCCCCCGCCAGCATTCGTTTGCTGCTGCTGTGGCTTCGGCGCCCCGTTCCCTTCGCTTCTTCTCCGCAGCAACCGGGCGTAGATCTCCTCCGCGCTCAAGTTTTCGAAGCCCGGTTCAATCAGCGCCCCAACCGGAAGAGTGAAGCCGTTTCCAATCAGAATAGGATTGATCGCCAAGTCGGCGGCTTCATTCCAGAGTTCTGGATCACGTTGGCCCCGGCGGCACTGGTGCCCCAACGCGCAGTGCAAAACCTCGTGGGCGAGCGTCCCTTCGAGTTCCGCCGGTTTGAGTTGATCCACAAAGGCGGGGTTATAGACGATTCGCGAGCCGTCAGTCGCCATGGTCGGCAGATCTCCCGGTATCAACTTCAACCTCAAGCTGAGCGTACCAAAAAATGGCTGCGACAAAATGAGTTGAACTCTGGCCCGGGTCAGCTTTTGTGCCGTGGTCGTGTGAGAGGACTTCACGCGGCCCTCCCTTCGTTGTCGGTAGCAGATGAAGGAAGCGAATAGCCGCACATATAAGCAGACATGCGATCCGCGATTGCTAAGGCCGCCTTTGCCGTCTCGCTACGAATCGACTCCGACTTCCGCAGTTCTTGGGGATCGACTAGCAGTGAGGCGCGCACCTGGGCAGCCAGCCGTTCCAATTCCGGGTCCCCCGTGACGTTCAGCTTGGGCAGAACATCGACGAGTTTCACTAGGTTGGTGACGACGGAATCGCGGAAGGGATGTTCAACCCCCTCCCCCGTCACTTTGTAGGCTTGGAGGCGTTCGGCCAGGTGACTGACGGCCTCGTACAGCCGCTGCCAAAGCTCACGACTCGCCACCTGAAGCGATGCCTCGACCGTGGCGGTGATCTGGCGCTTGATTCGCTCTTTCTCCTCGTCGCCAAGGGTGACTCGGAAGTCGCCTGCATCCGGCAGAGGCATCACTTTGGTCTCGAAGGAAAACTTGGAGCGAAGTTCCTCGGGAGCCGGATAATCCTCCGAACGGAACAGACCGCCAAGTCGTACCCTGGCCTCCTCCACAAGCTGTCCGAACTGCTGGGTTAAGGTATCGATGGCTGGTGTGAACTGGTTCGAGAGCTGCCGCATTCTCTCCGTGTGGTCCATATACGCTGCGGCTGGGAGCACGCGATAGCCGTTGTCGTCCCAGGGCAGGGTCATGAAGTAGTGATCCTGACGGGCCTCGCTCACGATCTTTTGGACCTCGGCGAGCGCCGCCTTGGGGAGAAGCACTTTGTGATAGCGGCCGGCATCGGGCTGTGCGCCGTGGCGCTGCGCGATTTCCTCGGATGCTTCGGGGTCGTGTTTCCGCGCCGACCACATGCTGATCGAAAGCGAGCACAGCATAGCCCGCGAAGACAGAGATGGTTCACAAGTCGAGATCGACGTCATAACAATGCCTCCTACGTTCTTTGGTAAAGGTTTCTTCCGGCAGAGAATAGGGTAAAGAGAGCGGGTTGGCTCCCGGTTTGCTA
>JBEKIZ010000160.1:0-6429 GCA_050011515.1 Terriglobia bacterium
CGCACCAAAGTGCCTCTTCACCCCGCTCCCGCCACCAACTCCTCAAACTCGAAAACCTGATTCTTCACCTGCGCCCAGGCAACCGGCCTCTGTTCAAATTTCTACGTTTTTAAATGCGCGCCGACAATCAGGCTCTCTTGCTCTAACTCCTACCAGTTGAATCACTTGGCGCGACCCCGTGTGCCATCTGTGTGCCGCGTGTTACCAAGGTGTTTTAATGGCACGTAGATCATCGCCCGCGGCCCGTGGTTGGTGCGGGAATATGTGAGGCGTGACGCCGTGACCAAGAAATGGAAGTACCCGACAAGACAGTTCAAGGTAGGTTTCGCAATGCGCAAGCGCACCTCAGCAGGATGCTCAGTGAGCGCGATCTCCGGCGGAAGATCGAATCCTCGAAGCAGACGCTGGACCAGTACCTCGACTGTTCGTTCAGAGATCTTCGCAACGTATCACTGGACGATGGGCCGCGAGCGCATGCACTCCCGCGACGGGTCGTTGAAAAATCCACACGGATGCGGGTTATTTCGTTGCGACGCAATCAAGGCTCTATCTCCCGGTTGATTTTAGTCAGAACTGGTTGCCTTCGCAAACCCCCACACCGAGCCTGCAGTGCCCTGCCCTGAAACCGGCGTCTTTCGCGTTCTTTACCGGTTTCTAGCCTTGCATTAGGCCCGATCCTCAGGAGGAGGCGGAATTAGAGGGCGACAAGCTGAAAAATCGCTTTTCATAAGACTTATTGAGTAACGTAGAATTGCGGAACCAGAGTACAGGGAAAGGAAGACTATGGCGAAAGCGACTAAGGATACTAGCAGTGGGATTTGGGAGAGGCGTCTGGAATTGCTGGACTCCGCAGTCAGATACCAGTTTCTACTCAGTGAATTTGGGGCCGCCCTCGGGGCGGCGAAAGGTCGCATTGAGGCCGCATCGGGGGAGTCGCGCGATGCGGTGGTTGATGCGGTGTTCGATTATCAATGGGAAGTGATCGAGGGCATGCCTCCGGTGGTTGATTATGAATGGGAAGCGATCGAGGGCATGTTGGGGATGTCTTTCGTCGCTTGCCAGTTAGATATCACCAGCGTTGTGTCGCGGTGCGAGATGTTCCACATAGGACCCGAATTGGGCCCCAAACCCAGTAAGCAGGACTTGATGGAGCTATGCCGCGAGACGGTCACCGGGTCGGCATTCTCAAAAGTAAGAGCCATCAATGCGTTCGCGAATTATTTTAAACACGAGGACGAGTGGCCCGCGGATTGGCGCAAGATCAAGCCCAAAAGCTTGGCCGCCGAGACCGTGAGAATTGTTCTTGCCCTCGGCGTGGTGCCGGGGAGTCCTGGGAATATGAGGACTGGATTTGAGAGGATTCTTGGACACACAGAGTATGAGCGCGTTGGAGAGCTCGGGGATCTGATCCGCAAATGGGAGAGAGAGGTGAAAGGGGAGTACAAGGAAAAGCTCAAGAAAAAGAAGCTGTTGATGGACGTATAACGGTCTCCAAGACCCTGCCTTAAAACCGGCGTTGTTCGCGTTCTTTACCGGTTGCTAGCCCTGCACTGGGCCCGGCCCTAGCCAAATACAGGTGAACTGAGAGAAACCGCTTCTCGGGGAATCTCGCGGGGTATTCGAGGTTTTGTCGATTTTCTCCAGATAGCCTTCCATGTGGGCTGTTGCTTGCCACTGTCGATTTATCGATAAACCCGCATTATAAAAGGGCGCCCCTTTTGCGGTAGGTTTTGAGGGTTGACCTCATCCCCCGACAGAAAGGAGCACCGTCAATGGATAGCACGAAGTATGTAGGCATGGACGTCCGCAAAGATATGATCTCGATTGCGGTGATGAATTCCGCTGGCAAGGTCGTGATGGAGTCGATCCTGGAAACGAAGGCTGTCACGATTCTGCAGTTCATCCAGGGGCTACGCGGAAACCTGCTGATCACCTTTGAAGAAGGAACCTGGGCTACCTGGTTATACGATTTGCTCAAGCCCCACGTCACGAAGGTCACGGTGTGCAATCCCCGCAAGAACGCTTTGCTGAAATCCGGCAACAAAAGCGACCGGATTGACGCCCAAAAGCTGGCAGAACTGCTGCGCAATGGATCGCTCTCAGCGGTCTACCACGGAGAAAACGGCCTACGAACATTGAAGGAGTTGTCGCGCAGTTATCTGACCATCAGCAAGGATCTGACGCGAGTGATGAATCGGCTCAAGGCGCTATACCATAGTTGGGGCATTGCTGGCGCCGGCACGCAAGTCTACGCACCCTGTCACCGGTTGGAATGGTTGAGCAAGATAACGGAAGTGGGGGTGCGCGGTCGAGCCGAGTTCACCTACCAACAACTCGACGGGCTGCAGGCGTTACGCCAAGGAGTGCGGCGGGATCTTTTGGCCGAGAGCCGGAAGCATCAGGCGACCAAACTGCTGCGCCAGATTCCGGGTATCGGCCCGATCCGGGCTGCTCTTTTGGTCGCGCTCCTTCAGACGCCGGACCGGTTCCGCACCAAGCGGCAGCTTTGGGCCTACAGCGGCTTGGCGATAGAGACGCACGGCAGTGGGGAATATCGCTACCTGGAAGGTCAGGTCCGACGTTCCAAGAAACCCGTAGCGCTTCGCGGACTTCTATATCGCTACAGCCCGATACAGGTTCAAGGCTGCGACGCCAGCCGTATGGTAATCTCACCTCTGCTAGGAGAAGAAAGGTGGTCATATCATGTTCCTTCCAGTTTCGTACACGGTTGCACTGCTCATGATGTTGTTAGGGATGTTTTGCTGGGGTTCGTGGGCTAATTCGATTAAGCTGGCTAAGTGGCGTTTTGAGCTTTTCTACTGGGACTATGCGCTCGCGCTTTTTCTGACCTCTATTTCAGTTGGTTTGACGCTGGGAAGTTTTTTCGGACCTGAGACCTATATTCAAAACCTGGTTACAGCCGATCGGTCAGCGTGGTTGTATGCCCTGCTGGCTGGAGTAGTCTGGAACCTTGGAAATGTTCTTCTAACTGCCGGCGTTGGGCTGGTGGGTATCGCCGTGGCCTTCCCTGTTTCGGTTGGGATGTCACTGGTTTTGGGCGTTATTGGCAGCTACATTCTTGCCCCGCGTGGAAACCCGATTTTGCTTTTTGCGGGGGTCTCACTGGTTTTCATCGCGGTGGGAGTCAATTCTCTTGCTTACCGGAGCGCGGCATCTTCGCGCCCGAAGGTATCCAAGGGAGGGCTTTTGATTTGTATTGCCTCCGGGTTTCTGTTCAGCGGGTTCGGACCTCTGCTCACCAAGGCTTTCTCCTCTATTCATCCGCTGGGTCCTTACGGGGTGATTTCGCTGTTCACTCTGGGAGCTCTGGCGAGCACTATCCCCATCATGATTTACATGATGCGACACCCGCTCGAGGGGACTCCCGTCGGCTGGACTGACTATTCTAAGGGTTCGACAAGTCAACACGGCGCGGGCTTGCTAGGTGGATTAGTCTGGACTCTCGGGATGACCTTCCTTTTCGTTCCCCAGAAGATGGTGGGAACCGCACTGGCGTATGCCATCGGAATGTCCTGCCCGTTGATCGCTGCCCTGTGGGGAGTATTCATCTGGCGGGAATTTCGCGGGGCGCCGCGGCGGAGTCAGGCTCTGTTAGCGCTGATGTTCGCGCTCTATTGTGCGGGCTTGGTGTTTCAGACCCTGAGCTTCGGAAGCGGCGCTCGTTAGCGCTGATCCGATGTGTTGCAAAGATTAAAGAGAGTACAAGGATCACGGTCGTGCTGCCCACCGGTAACGACAGGGCGCTGAAGATCCGCAAGGGAACGGCCCCGGACCCCGCGCCCAAGGAGATCTATACGACCCTGAAGCTTCCCACGGAAATTATGAAAGCAGTCCGGGCCCCAGGTTTATCAAGTCCTCAGGCCTTAATGAAATGCTGTCCAAGGGATTTTCATGGGAAGGTCGTAACAGATGGCATCAATAATTGCAGTGGCGAGAGGAAACGCCTGTGGGTCGAGGCGCCCTTTTTCGAACAGGCGATTAAGGGTAGGGTCGATGACGAAAGCCAATTCCGCTCCCTCAACGGTTTCGTTGGCCATATGTTTGGTTTTTGCCTCCTTATAACTCAAGCCGCTCCCGAGGAGATATCCCATTCGGCTGTTTCGTCCTGCCTGGCAAGTTACGTAGAAATCACCTGCACCGGCCAGACCGATCACGGACGTTTGTGTCCCGCCCATAAAACTCACCGCTTGGGTCATCTCCATCAGTGCCTGTGCGAATAACCCCGCAGCGAGATTGTGCATGAGCGCGCCGTTGCTGGCTTTTCCCTGTTTGGCCAAAAGGCCAGCAGGATACCCAACAGCGAGTGCGTAAAAGTTCTTCAAGGCTGCACACGCCTCGACGCCCACGATGTCCGTACTGGGACAAGCATGATAATAAGGGGTGGCCAAGAGGGGGAGGATCCGTTGCAAGAGCGGGGCGTCGGAGCATCCAATCACCACACGGGTATCACGTCGTGCTGCCAACTCACCCGCAATGCACGGTCCCGCGACGGCTCCGACGGGCACGTCTTTGATCCCATAGCCAGCCAGGCCCTCCCGCACGACATCAGGCAGGATCTGAAGAGTATCGTCTCGAGCTTGAAGCCCCTTGGTCAACATAAGAATTGGAATGGGGCCCTTCATAACAGACCCAAGCTGCTGCACTGCCCAGGGAATACCTGCTGAACTCACACCCAACACGATCAGGTCACTTGCTAGGCTAAGTGCCTCGCTAAGTTGATCGTGCGTATATGGAACCACCTGCTCCGGGAGCTTTATTCTGAGCTTGGGGTGAGCGCCCGTTTCGCGCACGCTCTTAATCCAGTCCAAGTCGAGGTGAGTCCCGACCAACCGCACGGTATGCCCGGCATCCGCAGCTGGAAAGCCAAAGGCGGTGCCCATCGCCCCCGCCCCAAGAATGAGGATTCCCGCCACCTCAAATTCCTCTCTCCCAAACAACCCCTCGAGAAATTTCATCTCAAGTCCGAGGGTTTCATCGGGATTCCGTTTCCGTGCCTTCCTGGAGGTCCGAATCTATCGTGAGCCTGCAACGTAGATGCGAAGCTCACGGAACACCCCTTATCTACACCCTCTCTTTGAAGAGCTCATTCCCCCCTTGTTATTCGACGGGATTCCTGGAAGTCCTGAATCTATGGGGATTATCTTCTGCTCGTGATAGTTTGCCAGACTGCCTTCCGTCACCTCGGTATCAGCACAGGTCATGACACCGCCAACAAAATTGAAACAAGCCGCAATGGTCATGGGTTTTCTCCCAAGCATGAACTTTGAGCTGGGAGGATATGGCGACCTGCCAAGAGTGTCAAGCCGATTAGTAAAGCCGATTGGTAAATAGCGGCCTTACTTCCCCTTGGTAGCTTCTTGTTGAACCACCCGGAAGGCGACTTGGTTCATGTGTTTGGGCCAAAGTGCGACCGCACATACTCAAATCGTCTTTGTACCCCCTTCCCCTGCTCATCACTCACTATGCGAGGCGGACCGATGCGAGCAGCAGCTAGGGCTAGGCCTTTGACCGCATGACAAGATTCTATAATATATTGATTCTGTTGGAAAATTGTGGCTAAAGAAGCGGCAGAGAGGTTTCGAGGAGTGGCAAGCCGAGCTATTTCGTTGTGCTTTCCTTTCTCCTTTCCTATTCAGTCCACTCGGCCAAGTTGCCTTCAGATGTCCTTTATGCGGTGCAGAGGGTGGGCGCACGTTCCCGTTGCGCGAGCCAACTGGCCAGCCGTTTCAGATTCTGGGCGGTCGCCGCCAAATAGAACTGTTCGGCCACGTTCCAGAGCCGACGTAAACGCACTTGCCGTAATCCTACCCGCTGCTTCAATTCGGAAAAGAGCGCTTCGACCTTATTCCGTTCACGTCTCGACTGCTTGTAGGCGGGAGTCTGAGCCAGCTCACCGCGATCTTGCGAACCGCTCCGCGGGTGCATCGTTTCTTCACGGGGCACTCCCGGCATTGCGACTCTGTCGTCCGATAAACGTAGCTCTGCGTCGGCACGGCCAGGCCACGATACCGCACCATCTGACCTTGCGGACAACGATAGGCATTCTCCTTAGGATCGTACTGAAACTGGTCTTGGGTGAAGTACCGGTGGGTCTGGTGGCGGCGATCGATGACCGGGATGTGGGGTTGAACCTTCTGCTCCAGCAGCCAAGCTAGAAACTCACCGCTTCCATAGGCCTTGTCCGCCCCCAAACTCTCGGGACAGATCCCCCACCGTCCTTTGGCCTGCTCCAGCATCCGGCGCGCGGCCAACATCTCCTGCCGGAAGCGGGCCGGCGTCGCTTCTGCTGATTCCGATGAAGGTGGGCACTGATTCCGGTTTGATCCCGGGCAGTGATTCCGATGTCATCCCGGGCGTCTTCGGAGCGAAGCGACGCTGGCCCTCCTATCGTGCTTGAAGTGACCGGGA
>JBEKIZ010000161.1:0-6349 GCA_050011515.1 Terriglobia bacterium
CGGCTGGCGACAAGCTGGCTGGTCTATCGGCTCACCCATTCGCCGCTGCTGCTGGGCATCGTCAGCTTCGCGGGGCAGATTGTTTCGTTTGCGCTGGGGCCCTTTGCCGGCGTCTGGGTCGAGCGCCTCAATCGCCGCAAGCTGCTGGTGTGCACGCAAGCTGCTGCCGCCGTCCAGTCACTCGCCATGGCCGCGCTCACGCTGGCACATGTCATCACCCTTTGGGAAATCATCGCCCTCACCGCTTTGCAGGGCGTGATCAATGCGTTCGACATGCCGGCGCGCCAATCCTTCCTCGTACAGATGGTCGAAGATCGCCACGACCTCAGTAATGCCATCGCCATCAACTCCTCGATGGCAACCGGAGCGCGGCTGATCGGCCCCGCGGTCGCCGGCCTCGTGATTGCAGCCTTCGGCGAAGGCTGGTGCTTCCTGATCGACGGCTTTAGCTACTTTGCCGTGGTCGCATCCTTGGCGCTGATGCGTATCACGCCGTTGGATATCCACCGTAAAAAGGCCGGCATGTTCGAACAGATGCGCGAGGGTTGGGACTACGTCCGTACATTTCGGCCCATCCGCAGTATCCTTCTGCTCTTTTCGCTTCTCAGCCTGATGGGCTACTCCTACGGTGTGCTGCTGCCGGTCTTCGCCGGCCAAGTGCTGCATGGCGGCGCGGCTACTCTCGGCTGGCTGACGGGAGCTTCAGGAATTGGTGCGCTGGTATCGGCGCTTTCCCTTGCGATCCGCAAGTCGGTGGTCGGACTTACACGCATGATCCAGATCGCAGCCGCGATGCTCGGAGGAGGACTGATTTTCTTTGGCCTGTCGCATACGTTATGGTTATCGCTTGTACTGATGGTCTTTGTCGGCTTCGGCCTGATTCAGGCTGCGGCCGTCAGCAATACGATCATCCAGTCGCTGGTGCCGGAGGATAAACGCGCTCGCGTGATGAGCTTTTACACCATGGCTTTTTTCGGCTCGGCGCCGTTCGGCAGCCTGCTGGCGGGCGCGGTGGCTAACCAAATCGGAGCGCCCCACACGCTGATCATTACTGGTTCGTTCTGCGTCGCCGGCTCGCTATGGTTCACGCTCGAGCAGCCAAAAATCAGAGCGATCATGCGGCCAATCTACCAGCAGATGGGACTGCTGCCTGCGCACGACATAGATCTGATTTCCGACGAGCCCCAGTCGGCAATATGACTTTCTAATGAATTCAGCCGAAAGGAAAAAGCCATGCCTCTTACAAAACTCGATGCCACTGCCGCCTTGATCGTGATTGACTTGGAAGAGGGCATTGTCGGTCTGCCGACCGTGCACCCTGCCGGCGAAATCGTCCATCGCTCTGCCCAGCTTGCGCGCGCTTTCCGCGACCGCGGGCTGCCGGTCGTCCTCGTCAACGTATCAGGCAGGGCTCCGGGCCGCACCGATGCCGGAGCTTCCAAGTTTTCGTTTCCACCGGATTGGACCGCGCTTGTTCCCGAACTGGAGCAGCAACCCAGCGACTACATCGTGACAAAGCAACGAGTGGGAGCGTTCATCGGCACGTCGTTGGATAGCACCTTGCGCCAGCGCGGCGTGACTCAAGTGTTTTTGACGGGTGTTGCAACGAGTCTCGGTGTGGAATCGACAGCGCGCAGCGCTTACGATCATGGCTACAATGTCGTGCTGGTCGTGGATGCGATGACGGACCGTGACGCCAGCGCGCACCGGAATAGCGTCGAGAAGATTTTTCCCCGGCTGGGCGAGACGGCCACGACCGACGGCGTACTGAAGCTATTGAAGGAGAGCAGCAGCTAGTTCCAACTCTGCGATATCAACTCACTGCAGATCGTTGGCCTGACGATCAACCTCGGCGTCAGTAACAACTGGTCGCTAGCCTTAGCGTTTACCTATTCCTTGCGAGAACAGCCCTTCCCACCAGCAATCAAGCAAACTCCCCGGATACGGGGTTCGGGTCCCCGAAGCGGACTTCGGGGGAGTCAGGAGTTGCACTTCTACCAGTAGGCCGTTAGAACGGCCAAGTGGCGCCCAATAGACGTGAAGCCGACTTTTCAGGCCCAATCCGCTCCCTGCGATACCGATCACCTGAAAATCACTGGTGGGAAGGGGATTTCACAACAGCTATCCCCGACTCCGCGCCGTAAAAGGGAAGACTCTACGTGCGCTCTGGCGTAAATGAACGCCGGGGCGAGACCTCCCAGGTTGTCTTGGGATCAAGGGAGGTTCGCACAGGTCTTACGGTGTGGTTCGTCGGGCAGGTACTGTTTCCACTCCTCCGGGGTGAGGTTGAAGGGGAGATGCGCGCAGACGTAGTCAGCGATTTCCTGGGATCGCCACGGTGAGATGAGAGCGCCTTTGAGGGAAGCGACGGCCAGCAGCCGCCCATCCGGGCTGAAGGCCACGGACATGACGGTTTCCTGATGAGCGAGGCGGGCCACCTCCTCCCCCGTGGCACTCTCGAATACCCGCGCCGTATTGTCCCCCGCTGCCGGGAGGCCATAATGGAAATCCCCAGTGAAGCGACCAAAACGAGGCCGCGACATCGGTGTTCAATTGTGGACAGACAGGTCAAGTTTTGAATTGTTATCTTCTTTGATGAGAAGGAGTGGTATGAACCATAATGTACTTCTCATTGAGGACGATCCTGCTGTTGTCAGGATGATCCAAGAGGCGCTTGCTGACGCAAGCGACGGCCCATTCATCGTCGAATGCGTCAGGCGACTTTCCGAAGGCCTCGATCGACTGAACGAGGGAGGAATAGCGGCGGTCCTACTCGATCTGTTCCTGCCTGACAGCCAGGGTGTCAACACGTTTGGTAGGCTAGGTGCTCAGCTCTGCGATATCAAGGCCGGCAACTGTTCGGATGCCTGGGCTGACCCGGTCACCCCGTCGCAGATTTACTCCGTGGTCACCGGGCCAGGTGGTATTTATGCGGCAGGCTATGAAGGCGACGGCGTAAATCGAGAGGCAATGCTCTTGAAGATCACTGTTAACGGGGGTGCAGTTCAAGTGAACAAGTTCATCCCTGACTTCCAGATCGCCACCGGCGTACGTGCCGAGGGCTATATGGTCAAAGTTGGCCAGGACAACAACATCTACCTCGGGGTCAATTCTGACTGTCCACGAACTTCCTCCAGCTCCAGTTGCGTAAACATTCTGGGAGGTGGAAACATCGGAGGGATAATGAGAACAGCGGTAAAGTATGTAAGTGTTACAATCGTTGGCGCCTGCCTGGTTCTGTTATTGAATGGACTCTCTCTTTCAGCGCAAGATACCGGATGCTTGAAGGTGAAAGCCCACCCCGGTAGCGCCGGAGTGTTCGTAGATGATCAATATGAAGGGCCGGCATCCAACCTTGGTTCGACGGTAAGGTACTGCCTTTCACCTGGCGAACACAAAATTACTTTAAGGGATTCCCACTACCAAGACTTTTCGACAACAGTTATGATCGAGGCACACAAGACAACGACTCTTCCCCAATCGTTGCAGGTTGAGAACGTTCCTCCCCCTCCTTACGGCCTCCTTCGGGTTCAAGGTGGAGCCTGCAGGTTTGACGGCGTATTCGTCAACGGCAGGTTCGTGGGCCACGTGGGTGAGTTCGACGGAGCCGGTAAAGGAATGTTGCTCACGCCCGGCGAATACACGGTGAAGGTTGTCTTTCTGGGCGGGGACCAAGAGTTTGAAGAGAAGGTAAAGATCGAAGCAAAGAAGACGACGCGCATCCGAATAGGCTCGGCTGGATAATTGATGCCTTTCGCGCAGAATGGTGTGCGGTGCCTCTGAAAGTCCTAGTGTGGAGTGTAGAAGTCTCTACTTACTGAAGCTGGCTGGGGAGTTCACAGTATTGAGATTCTGGGAGGTGGAAACAGGCGCAAACATGGAAGTTATGCTTTGCCCGAAACGGAGCTGCATCTCCATCTCTCACCACTTCAGTAGCAAGCTCGTCAGAGTCCATTCCCGATGCCTGCCGCCCACCTCTAGGTTCCCCCCAGAGCCTCCTGGATTTTTGCCTGCAACTTGTTCTCAACAGCATGGCGCTCCTGCAAATCCCTATTAAAAGGTGATTCGGCCTGGGAAACGCCCTTCCCGGAAAGTGGGACGCCTGTACTTTGACAACGGGCCAGACTCCCATCGGTCTTGGTATCACTAACGAGTAGTTGCCCAGCGTTTAGCGATGTGTCCGTTCCGGACGGAGTACTCGCAAGTGATCCCCTTGGCTGCAAAGCCCATTCAGGGAATTTACCCACTACCGAAGATTGAGTTGGTCGTGACGGATACTCGAAGGGTTGCTGGCAGGACAGTACGTCAAAAGAAGGGCAGCTGCCGTCCTGGGGGTCTCGCGAGAGGCACCGATGACCCCTTCCGTTGGCCGCGGAAGCACCTTGCAGTGCGAGGTAGACTTACAATTGCGCTCAGCGGCGGTCAGGTGTATGGTATCTGTCAGTCGAGATCCAAAAACGGAAATGTTGGATTACTGGCAGCAACTGCGCTGTTCATCCCATTGGGAAAGGTGAACTTCAGGGTGAGGGGGATGATTGCCGAGTTAATAGAGGAGGTGCGCAGAAGATGGAAATCAAAGGGCAAGTTGGTGAAACTGCTGGAAAGATTTGGGAAATGTTGAATGAGAGTGGCCCCCAAACACTGGCGCAAATCAAGGCTCAGTGACTCAGGCGAGCTTGTGACTTTCGCCTTGGGCTGGCTAGCTCGGGAAGGTAAGGTCGACATCTCGCAGGATAAGAAAACCTTTAGGGTGACCTTGCGGTAGCCTCCCGGGAGAAGGTGGCAGAAGGCACAGGAAGTGATGGCTTCTTGTCGTTCCGGCTCCAAAGTTCGACACTATCCCCGCCTTGGCTGGATCAGTTATACATGGGCTTCTGTGGGATTCTTGGAATCGGGGAATGTCTCCCGGTGACTTCGCCATGGCCTGACGGCCCGGCTCGTATGTGAAGGGAGTCTGATGTGGACCATTCATATTCAACTCCTTTCCAGTGGGCCAGGCAATGGATGAAAGGCAATGAACAAACCTGGAGAAGGCTTGATTGCTCTTTCGACATGGCATAGTGTATAGAAGTCGTAATACTCTATTTCCTATACACCACATTATATCACAAGACTGATCCAGCTAAGAACCCTCGCCATGGCCTCTCGGCCAGGCTCGGATGCCCATGCAGGTGGTGTTTGTTAAGCTCACCCCTCGAACTAACTCGGGAGCCTCGAATAAAGGCGTACGAGGCAGTTGAGAGATAGGTCGGAGCCGGAGAGAGCCGAGCGAAGACACGTACCCCTACCTATGGGGTCTGTGTGGCCGTCACCATCGCTTCGCTTTCGCTATCGGGTGGCTTTCATTTACGTAGCTACCGACGACTCATGGATTCCTGTCGGCTCTGGTGTCA
This sequence comes from Terriglobia bacterium, assembly GCA_050011515.1. Taxonomy (GTDB): domain Bacteria; phylum Acidobacteriota; class Terriglobia; order UBA7540; family UBA7540; genus CAVROP01. Next base: position 5,394 of record JBEKIZ010000161.1, read on the forward strand.
TACCCACCTGACGTATCCGATATCCCCAGTGTATCCGCTTTGCTTCGGACTGCGCATTGGTGCGGTTTCCGGTCTTACGGGTATGGGTCCAGTATTTAACGTCATCCTGACAGACGCTCTCACCAGATGATTCACCAAGTCTCTTGAGTTATTGACCCGGCTAGGATGTAAGCTCCAGTAAGAGTTCATCCCTCATTCTCTGGTTATCCTGACTCCCCCGCACAGAGGAAGCCATGACATGACTGCGTCCCTACAATGACGGAGACCTTTCGATCTCATCGAGCTTGTGAGCCTGTTACGGCAATGAGCCCGGTTTGGAACTATATGGGAGCTTGTGAGCCGTGAGGCAATGAGCTCCCAGATCTATGCTTGCAATACGATTCCGGGAATGATCCAAATGCGGTTGTTGATGAGGTCGACTTGCGGTACGCATTCAGCCTTCCCGTATCCCCTGTTTCTCTGCCTCCGGTGAGGCAGGCCGGTAGCTACCGGCTACCGGCCCTGAAACAAGGGAAAGCTAAACTACGGTCCTACGCTCCTGGTTAGTATAGAGATTCCCGTACTTTTCCCACGCAAAAGCAGAGAATATTTTGCTGGTTGATGGGTTTGCGATTCGCTGAGGGACCCAGTGCCAGGACCCTTCTTACGACGGGGTCATTGGCGTTCTCTCGATAGCCACCAATGGCCCCTTCCGTGGCCCGCGAGAGCACCTTGCACTGCAAACTCGACTCACAGTTGCATTGGGCGGCGGTCAGGAGTATCTTCTGGGTCGGCGGAAAGTGGATAATGGAAATTCCAGATTGCATGTATACTGGCATGGTGCCGGGTGCCAAAATGGAAATCCGTGCGCCGGGATAAACCGGCATGAAGCAGAGAATGCAAGAGTCTCACGAGAAAGGGCTAGCGACCCGCTCGGCCCCGAGTTTTGCGCTGGATACCGCGAGGTGCCTAGCGAA
>JBEKIZ010000162.1:0-6002 GCA_050011515.1 Terriglobia bacterium
CCCTCGCCGAAGAAGTCACCGGCGCCCAGAATGGCGACGATCGCTTCCTTGCCTTGGTCGGATGTTACCGCGATCTTCACCTTGCCTTGTCGGAGGTAGAACACGGAATCCGCAGGTTGTCCTTGGCAGAAGATGTTGCGGTTCGCGCCGTATTCAACGTTGGTTTTCCCGCCGGTCAATCCAGCGAGGAAGGCTTCCCAATCGACCACCGGCTTGCTAATATTTGCCGTAACAGCCTGAGACTGGTTTTTCGTCAGGGCCATAGCAACCTCCTTCTGCTTGCTGAAAGCAAGCCCGCGGTATCAAAAGCAATTGGTTTGTGGCGACGATTCTGACATCGCCTTGCGCGTTGGCCTCGCCCCAACACAGTTTCACGGTGCGAAAGGCCTGCTGGTTCGTTGTCTTTCAAAAACCGACGACCAAGGTCTTTCCCGACATAGGACACTTCCCGTATCAGGAGATGATATCCTTTAAGACGAACAGACACAATTCTGCAGATTGAGTATTCGACAGTACGTTGAGCGCCTGGAGCTCTAGGCATATCTACAGAATCCACAGTAGAGACGAATGGCAGTGGATTGATGCACGCTGATGCTTGATAATTGCTAATAAGTGTGTCAAGCTCGGCACCGCTGCGCGGCATTTGAGAATCCTTCACACTCGGTTTCTTATAGAGTCCAAGTATGCTATTTTGGCTGTATGGTGTGTTCTAGGCGCCACCAATCCCGTATGAACTGGGGGATGGCCAGTGGAACATTCCCAAGCCCCGTGTTCTGCTGGAGAAGGTTTGTTTCGGCGACAGGACAGCCTCTATGCCAATTGTTACGTGACGAAGCCGGTCGACCTGGAATAGTTTGTCCAGGTTGTGAAGTCGATTGAAGATTTTGGGTTGACGATCGTGAAACTTCCGCAAGGAAAAACGCCATGACATCCGAGCCGATTAAGGTCTTGTTGGTGGAGGATAATCCGGGAAATATCCGCCTAATCCGGGATATGTTGAAGGAAGCGAAGCCCGCCTTAGCTGCCCTGGAGGATGCCCCAAGCTTGCTGACGGCTGTCGAGCGGCTGGCGAAGGGCGGAATCGACGCGGTGTTATTGGATCTGGGGCTCCCTGACAGCCAGGGCATTAGCACTTTTGTGGAGTTACACCATCATTTCCCCCGCACTCCCATCGTAGTGCTAACGGGTGTTACCGATGAAAAGCTGGGCCTCCAAGCAGTCCGGGAAGGGGCGCAAGATTACCTCGTCATAGGAAAGGTGAATGGCGAGTGGATTTGCCGCGCCGTCCTCTATGCGGTTGAGCGGATGCAAGCGAAGGAAGCGCTGCAGAGAAGCGAGGAGCAGTATCGCCTGCTCTTTGAAAAAAACCTTGCCGGGGTATACCGCACTGCCCTGGACCGCCGCATCACGGACTGTAATGAAGCTTTCGTCAAGGTTTTCGGATTTGCCTCTCGTGAGGAGCTCTTAGCTCATCCAGTGCAGGAATTTTACTTTGATCCCCGCGAGCCGGAGGCAATCACCGCCCGCATAAGGGCGGAAAAGACCCTCTCCAATTTGGAATTGCGCCTTAAGCGAAAAGATGGCAGCCCGGTCTGGGTTCTGGTTAACGAGAATCTGATCGAAGGGGAGGCAGGCAGCCAACCGTTCATCTTAGGGACCATCATTGATATTACCCGGCGCAAGGAGGCTGAGGAGGCGCTACGGCAAAGTGAAAGCCACTTGCGTGCCATCGTTGAAGCCGAGCCGGAATGTGTCGCGAGAGTCGCGTGCAACGGCGACCTCCTTCAAATGAACCCGGCGGGTTTGACCATGATCGAGGCTGGGAGCTTTGCCGAAGTTAATGGAAAGTCAGTCCTCCCCTTGATTGCTCCCGAGCACCGGGCGGCGTTCAAAGCTCTCTTGCAGGGAGTTTGCAGCGGCAAAAGAGCCAATTTAGAATTCGAGATTGTCGGGCTCAAAGGCACGCGGAGGTGGGCGGAGTCTTATGCGGTCCCAATTGCTGATGGGACGGGATCAAGCTGTGTGTTGGCCGTCATGCGAGACCTCACCGAACGCAAGCAAGGTGAAAAGGCTCTCCGCGGGCTTTCCACACGTCTGCTGCAGTTGCAGGACGAGGAGCGGCGGCGCATTGCCCGGGAACTCCACGACGCCATAGGCCAGAACCTCGTCGGTTTGGTGACGAACCTCACCCTGGCGCACAGGTCGGCTGGCAGGCTTAATCCGAAAGCGCGCCAAGCTCTGTCTGGAAGTCTTGAGGTGGCAGAGCAGTCCTTGAACGAGATGCGTACCCTCTCCTACTTGTTACACCCGCCACTGCTGGATGAAGATGGCTTGGCTTCAGCCCTAGCTTGGTACGTTAAGGGGTTCACCGAGCGAAGCGGAATCAAGGTCGATCTCAAAGTTTCTCCCAATTTTGGCCGGCTGCCCCAGGAAGTAGAGACGACCCTTTTTCGCGTAGTGCAGGAGGGCCTTACGAACGTCCACCGTCACTCCAAAAGTGTGACAGCCAGCATACGGCTTTCGCGGCGCGCGACTGAGGTGAAGTTAGAAATAACGGACAAAGGCCAGGGGATGCCCGAGAAGGCCCTCCACTCGGGCAATCAGAAAAGCGGACAGCTTGGAGTGGGCATTATGGGCATGAGCGAACGAGCCAGACAACTCGGGGGTCGGCTGGAAATCGATTCAAGCCGCCGAGGCACGACCATCCGAGTGGTGATCCCGACTCCCGAGGTCGTTAAGTGAAAACGCTTCGTATCCTGGTGGCGGATGATCACGAGGTCGTGCGGAAGGGTATGCGAGCCCTTCTGGAAGTCCGTCCCGAATGGGAAGTTTGTGCGGAGGCGGCCAACGGCCGGGAGGCTCTTGAACTGGCAAAACAGACGAAGCCCGACGTTGTGGTGATGGATATCAGCATGCCGGAATTGAATGGCTTGGAAGCCACGCGGCAGATCCTGAGAGCCCTCCCCAGAACCGAGGTGCTTATCCTGACGCTTCATGAGTCCGAACAGTTAATACGTAGAGTGGTCGAATCAGGCGCTCGTGCCTACGTCCTGAAGTCCGACGCAGGACGAAACTTGGTGGAGGGCGTGGCGGCGCTTAGCCGGCACAAAGGTTTTTTCTCATCCAAGGTAGCCACGGTCGTAGTGGAGAGTTACCTGAATGGGGGTAAGACAACCGGCAGAAGGAACCGCTCTCGTGACCTTCTCACCCCTCGCGAGCGAGAAGTTGTCCAGCTTCTGGCAGAGGGGAAGAGTAACAAAGAGATCGCGGCCACCTTGGGGGTCAGCGTTCACACGGTAGAAACCCACCGAAGCAACATCATGCACAAGCTCGATACCCATTCCTTGAGCGGCCTGATTCGCTACGCCCTTCGCAACAAGATTGTGCGGTTTTAGGGCGTTCCGAATCCAACAATGGCAGATGCCAAGCTGAAGCTGCTTCGAGTCAGAAACCCGGATTCCACCCCGCGCGCGGTGCCTGCGCAACGGGTGAGTAGCCCAAAAGCACCCCTCTCTCAGCTATGCAAAGATTGCACGCGTGCCTGTGCCCATGTCCACGCCTTCGTAATTTCCGCCGACCCCACCCTGTAGTTACCCGTCATTAACCGGGATGAGCAATTTTGACCAGACGTGTGAGCAGTATGGGACTGACACGCGAATGACCCCAAGCTATAAAGGATGTGCCCGAGTTGACAGCCAGGTGCTGCTGAGAGGCGGTTGCCAACGGGGAAGGAGCAACATGCTTTGGACAGTTTTTGCGATTCTGGTAATCCTGTGGTTGCTAGGCTTTGGCTTTCACGTTGGCGGAGGCCTCATCCACATATTGCTCGTGGTTGCAGTGGTTTGGTTGGTGTGGAACCTGCTCGCCGGTCGCAGGTCTTTTTCGTGAGGCGGCCGAACAGGCCAAATCTTAGAGGTCGGCAAGATTTAGCCCTGCTGCTCCTCTTATTCAGGGCCTGCTGGCCGTCGCCGTAGCGTTGGTTAGGGTCATCCAAGGGCGAAGACCCGTCGAATGATCGCGGAGGGTGCGCCTATGCCGCAATACTGGCGGTCCAAGATTCGCGAAGCAGGACGGAGCTTTTCCTACCTGGCTGCGCGACAACAAACCTCGTGGTTGCTTTTTCTCTATCTCGTCTTCGCAATGGCGACCGCATCGGCGCAGACCGGAAGCTCGGTCCCAACTGCGGAAACCATCGTCGCCAGCATGGCGCAGGCCCGGGCTGAGAACCGGGCCCGCCTTCGTCCTTACATCGTCACCCGCGAATACAAGCTGTATGGTAAAGAAAGGCAGGCAACCAAGTCCGAAGTGGTTGCCGATGTGAGCTTCGTCCCCCCGGACTCCAAGGAGTACACCATTCAGCAGATTAACGGGAGCGGTCTGGGAAAAATGATTATTGGCCGCATGCTGGCAAAAGAAGCGGAAGTCACGAAGGATTACGGCGCCACCGACATCTCGCCGGACAATTACGATTTCCGCTTCATCCGCGAGGAAGAGGTAAGCGGCCAACGCTGTTACGTCCTCGAGTTGCTTCCCAGGCGCAAAGACAAGAATCTGCTGCGCGGGAACATCTGGGTCGATGCCAACACCTACTTGCTTCGTCGCACCGAGGGCCAGCCGGCGAAGGCTCCCTCTTGGTGGGTCCGAGACGTGCGCATCGCACTGCGCTACGGCGATGTCGGCGGAATGTGGCTGCAGACGGCTTCGGAAGCCACCGCCCATGTCCGGATACTCGGCCCATGCACGGTGGTTTCGCGCGACGTGAAATATAAGATCACCGAACTCGTTGCCGACGCGTCTTCGGCCCAAACAAACTTCTTAGAGGCGACATCTGGCCGATCTCTTCGCCAGCGCGTGATTCCAAGGCCAGCGAAGTGATTCGTTCGTGAGGGAGACTCAACATGGAATTGGACAAGGCCCTTAAGTTTGCAGTGATTCTAGCCTGGGAAGACTTGATGAAAGTCAGCAGCCCATGTTCAGCACGGGTTGAATACCGATGTGAACCTGGAACTTCGTTGGATTACCTGAGCGTCTGGTCGGTTGGAGCCGGGGGTAAACAGGATCTGGTGTGCGACTACTGGACGTGGACTTCTCCGGCTCACCCAAGTGGGATACGTTTCAGCAATAAATTCCAGTCTGATCAGTTGGGTCAGGCCCTTGACTTCATCCTGATGAACCAGGGTCAGTTCACACGTCACGCCGATGCTTGCCGTGATGGGCTGGCTCTGATCTACCCGCCCACCAGAGATGAATGTACAGAAGCCGCCACTTGGATGAGCGGGGTCCGTGGCGCCCCTACTAACATCAGCCGCCCTGGGGATGAAAGGGTCGCAACTCTCTAGGGCGTGGTTAACGGATGGCGGGCCGGTAAGTGAGTCACTGTACCGGCTCTGAAGACCATAGGAGCTCTTCTTGAACTCTCCAACACTCCTGACCCCTGGCGTCGATCCTGCGCAACAGTGGCTGAAACAAATTGCGCTGTTCTTGGGCCTCATCCTGGGGACTATCGTTCTGGCGTTTTGTTTCTTTGCCAGTTCGTTGTGTATCACCATTGTCCTGGCGACATTTCTTGCCATCGTGGTCGACCCTCTGGTTGTGCGAGTGGCGAAGATCGGCCTGGGACGGGTTCTGGCCTCAGGATTAGTTGTGGTGTGTTTCATGCTTCTCGCGGGGATTTTGACCTATGTCCTCTATAACAGGGCATCTGCTTTTGCAGACGAGTTTCCCAGCTACGCTTACCGAATTCAACGGGCCATGGCTCCCCTCGTCAGCAAATTCGAGCGTTTTGAGAAAAACGCCCAGTCCATAACTCCACTAGTGGAAGGCCCGAAGCACGGGACCGAGGTGACGGTTAAACCAGCGCCGATGAACTGGCCGGGTTTTCTGGTTCGAGGCGTCGGATCGATATCCGGTGTCCTGATCATGGCCGGGGTGCTTCCCTTCCTGGTGTTTTTCATGTTGGCCGGAAAAGATCGGATGTCTGTTCGCCTCACCAACATGTTCCA
>JBEKIZ010000163.1:0-5963 GCA_050011515.1 Terriglobia bacterium
GCACAATCGATACTTCGCGCACCTGGATGACGTTATACATGCGGTTGAAAGCGAATTCGCCGCCTGGATTAAACCCAACAACACCTTGCGTCGACTATGCGCAATTACTTAAGACGCTCTGTATAGCTTGTACTTGTTGGAGTTGTACCCTCTTCCCATGCTAGAGTAAAAGCGCTCTCTGCAATCACAGGAGGGTCGCTAGGTCTTGAAATATGATGACGGAGAGGTAAATGAGCACACCCGGTATGAGGCGTTGCGACGGGCCTCTGACGTTATTGCCTCGCAGGCAGACCTGAATGGCGTGCTGGAAAACCTCGCCCGGTTTCTTGCCTCTGTGGTGAAGTTTGAATTCCTCGGTGTCGTTCTCCACGATACCCAGCGTCATGTGTTTCGTCTGCACGCACTCGAAGGTAGCGTGTCGCCCAAGTCACAAGTTGGAACCGAAATTCCTGAATCAGAGTCCTCGGTGAGGGTTATCCTCGAAGAGCAAAAGCCGATCATCATTAACGATACCGAAAAAGAGGCCAAGTTTGCCGATCTCGTCGAACCCGCGCGCCCTTACGGGGTCCGGTCGATGTGCCTCCTCCCGCTAACGTCTCCCCGACGGCAGCTCGGGGTACTGGTCTTTGGAACTACTTACCAGAAAGATTATGACGCGGAGGATTTGAAGCTCATGACGACGGTTGCCGCCCATGTTGCGGTGGCCGTGGAGAATGCCCTGAATTTTGAGGATGCCTGTTCCTATCAGCAACTCTTGCTCCGTGAGCGCGACCGGCTGCGGCTGTTGCTGGAAGTTAACAACCATGTCATCTCTCATTTGGAGCTCGGGGATCTTTTTCAGGCCGTATCGTCCGCCTTGCGGGATTGCTTCCACCACGAGTACACCGGCCTATGGCTGTTTGAGGAGGGCACTACAAAACTGCGGTGCGTGGGCATGGACTTCCCCAGTAATCGGGGGTTCATTCAAAAACTACAATCGGCGGACATGACGCCGTCCGAACTTGCCGAGGTCCGAGCTCGCGTCCCGAAGATCATTAAACGAGAGGAAATCGCCCAACTCCCGGCAGCGATCGCTTCACCGGTCCTGGCGGAGAACATGCGCTCGGGAGTGTCCATTCCTCTCGTCGTCGGCTCAAAACCGCTGGGCGTCCTGACCCTTGGAAGCACGGGCGAATCCGCGTTCGCGCAGGAAGAGCTGGGTTTGCTTTTACAAGTTGGCAACCAGGTGGCCCTGGTCATGGAAAATGCCCTGGCCTTTGGCAAGGTGTCGGAGGCGCGGGACCAGCTCGACACGCAGAAAACGTACCTCGAAGATGAGATCCGGTACGATCGCAACCTGGAAGACATTGTCGGCAAGAGTCGCGCCCTGCGCGAAACGCTTAACCAGGCAGAGGTCGTCGCCGGGACAGACGCCACCGTCCTGCTCATGGGTGAAACAGGAACCGGGAAAGAGCTCATCGCGAGATTGATTCACAACCATAGTTCACGCCGGGACCGCACATTTGTGAAGTTGAATTGTGCGGCGGTCCCCTCCGGCCTCATGGAGAGTGAGCTCTTCGGCCACGAGCGGGGAGCATTTACGGGCGCGGTGGCAACCAAATCCGGTCGTTTCGAGTTGGCCAACCATGGAAGCCTCTTTCTTGACGAAGTTGGGGATATCGCCCTCGACCTTCAGCCCAAGCTCCTCCGCGTCTTGCAGGAAAAGGAATTCGAACGGCTGGGAAGCACACGCACTCTGAAGGTTGATGTGCGTCTGATTGCTGCCACCAACCGGGACCTTTCCCAAATGGTCGCGAACCGAGAGTTTCGTGAAGACCTGTACTACCGGCTCGCGGTGTTCCCCATCCATTTGCCCGCTCTACGTGAAAGACGGGAAGACATCCCCCTACTGGTTGAATACCTCGTGGGCCGATACGCGCACCGCATGAAGAAAAGGATCAGAGAAATCCCGACGCGGGCGATGGAAGCGATGACCACGTGGTCCTGGCCCGGCAATATCCGGGAGTTGCAGAACTTCATCGAGCGGGCGGTGATTCTGACGCGGGGAGATAGCCTCGAGGTGCCGCTCGAGGAACTGCCGTCTCTGCGGACGGACCGAGATTCGACGCATACAAGCAAAACTCTCAACCTGCGAGAAGTTGAAAGTGAGGCCATCCTGGAGGCCCTGAGGAAAACGCACGGGCGTGTTAGTGGCCCGGGAGGGGCAGCAGCATTGCTGGGCCTCAAGCGCACAACCCTGCAGTCGCGCATGCGCGTCCTGAACATCAAACCGCCTGATCCCTCGAAACCATCCTAGCCACTGCCCTCCATTGGGCAGCCTGCCATTGTGCGGGCACCTGCGGCTTTCCGCACGACCCAACGAACACATCTAAGTACCAAAAATACAATAAGTTACGGTCCGGCAGGCTACGGTACGGAGCATGCATGTGTTCTGGTTGTGCTACGAACCACCATCCTCTATTTGCGAGATCGGGTCAAAGTTGTCCTGAACGGGCAACTGGTCGGGGAATGGGCAGATTGTCTGCCGAAGGCCATCGCCCAGTGCTGTCCTGAAGGGGAAGTCGAGATTGATCTCGACGGTATCACTTGTGCGGACCACGCCGGTGAGCAGGCCCTTCTTGCCCTCTGGCAGGCGCATCGGCGTCTCGTATGCACCTCCCCGTTTGCTCGCGCAGTCTGTGACCACCTTGGGATTCCAGCCGAGGGGGTCAGCCGATGACCGTTCTTTCACAAAGTCAACAGGACAGACAGTCGGCGATAACCAGTCGAGAAGCAAGCCTTGTTGAGGGTCCGTGGCTCATCAGCGCGGCCGTAATGCTCGCGACCTTTATGGAGATTCTAGACGGCACCGTCGTCAACGTTTCCTTGACGCACATTGCTGGGAGCCTCTCGGCGACACCCAACGAAGCTACTTGGGCGCTCACTTCGTATCTGGTGGCCAACGGTATTGTCATTCCGATTTCGGGATGGCTGGCCAATCGCATCGGACGTAAGAACCTGCTCCTGGTTTCGACCCGAGGTTTCACTGCCGCCTCATTACTCTGTGGCATCGCTCCCAGCATGGGTCTGTTGGTGACCTTCCGCGTTATTCAGGGTGCTTGTGGTGGTTCACTGCAACCGCTATCTCAGGCGGTGATGCTGGAGGCGTTCCCTCCCAAGCAACACGGCAAAGCCATGGCGATCTGGGCGATGGCGGCCATTGTAGCGCCTGTGCTCGGACCGGTTCTGGGTGGCTGGTTGACGGACAATTTCTCTTGGCGTTGGGTCTTTTACATCAACCTGCCGGTGGGTTTGATTTCTGTGATCATGATCAAATCGTTCCTGAAAGACCCACCGTATATCCGGCGTTCCTCAGCACGCATTGATTCCTGGGGGCTGGCGACACTGGTTATTTGGGTGGCCGCGCTCCAGATCATGTTGGACAAGGGGCAGGAAGAGGATTGGTTTGATTCCAGGTTCATCGTGGTCTTGGCTGTGGCCTTTGTGGTGGGGCTCCTGGCCTGGGTGGCATGCGAATTAAATACGCGAGATCCGGTTGCCGACCTGCGCGTGTTCAGACAGGCGCCCTTTGCCGCGGGCACCATAGTGATGGCACTCCAGGGCTTCGTGATGTATGGCAGTCAAGTCACCATCTCGATATGGCTCCAGACGCTGATGGGTTATCCGTCGATGCAAGCGGGCGTAGCCATGGTGGCCATGGGGATAGGAGCGGCTCTCGCCATGCCCATAGCCGCCTTCCTGGTAACCAGGTTTGATCCGCGCAAGGTGTTCGTGTGCGGAGTACTGGGATTCGTGTTCTCGTTCTATCGGTTGATGGGGTTCAACTTAGAAATCGGTTTCTGGGATGTATTCTGGCCGCAGTTCATTCAAGGTCTTTCGCTTGGGCTAGTGTTTGTGCCGCTCACGGTTTTGACCATGGCTTTCATCCCCAAAGAAAGGATGGGGAACGCTACCAGTTTGTTCAATATGATGCGGAACATCGGCGGCGGGGTGGGTATTTCGATCGTGGCAACTATGCTGACCCGCATGGGGCAGGAGCACACCAACTTGCTGGTCGCCAATATCACGCCGACCTCCCCTTCGGTGCTGAGACTGTTCGGCGGACTGCGGGGTCTGTTTGCTGGTTCCGGCCCGGTGTTGGCCGACCAGCAAGCTTACGCCGCCCTCTTTGGTTTGGTGCAGCGCGAAGCCACCATGGTGGCGCTGGTTCGGGTTTTTCAATATCTGGGAGTGCTCAGTCTCATTTTGATTCCCTTGATCGCCCTGACGAAGCGGCCGCCCAAGGGTCAGGCTGCCCCGCCGCCGGCGCACTGAACGCGGGTCTTGGGGCGGAGCAATGAGCGCCGGTCGGGGCGTTTGGATGGAGAACCTATAGACGAGCAAAGGAGAGTTTCCCAACTGGGAGAAGACACGTCAGTGTTTCGACCAGATCCTGCCCTGCCAGCGCCAAGATGCGGACAAAAGACTCCGACTCCCGCCGGCTTGAGTCCCAGTGCTTCCGCCAAACCGGACGTCGCGAGTCGTGGACGAAAGCTGCGATATTTGCTGTTCGTGAAGAGACTGAGGTATGAGAGTTTGAAAGTTACTATCCTCCTGATTCTTCCCCTTCACTTGGCGTGCGGCGTTGTGCACGTGCAGGCCAATGCTCCTCGAAGGCTCACTCTAAGCGAATCTGTGCAACTCGCTTTGAAGCAGAATCCGCAAGCCCAGATCGCGAACCTGGACCTCGCGCAGTCCAAGCAGGACCGCGTCATTTCCCGGTCGGCGTTGTTACCGCAAGCGCAACTCGAGGTTTTCGACCGGGCGCAACGCCTCAACCTAGAAGCCTTCATTGGCAGGAAGCTCCCGGCCTTTTCCCAGCATGCCGGGCCCTTCCAACTCTTCCAGGCTGGGCCGACGTTCGCTATGCCGGTTCTGGACCTCACGTTGTGGCGGCGTTACCAGGGCGCAGGGCAGGGAACCCTTGGCGACTAGGCAGGACCTATTCCTCCCGCAACGCGCTTGGGAGGCTGGCCAGATCAGTAGTGATAAGGGGATTTCTCGCCACGAATTGGCGGCGGATGCCGTCCGAAACCGCTTCGCCGTTACAGGCGATTTGTAGCGGGGCGGCCCATTAGCGCCTATGCTAACCATCAAAGCAAAGGTTCGCTGTCACAAAGGTGATCGGCAGTTGCGAGCAATTAATATACACAGCCAAGCTTGCAAGTGTACCTGTTTATTGGTATCGTGGAATTGCTATGCTACGAAAAACCCTCGACACCGCCGTAAACGACTTTATTCATGCGATTGGGCTATTGGTGCGCCGCGTGCGCGCCGCGGCCGCCTCGCATGAGCTTTCATTGACCGAGTCCGCCGTCATGGCGCGCCTGGCTAGGGACGGACCTGCAACGACCGCAGATCTGGCGCGTGCGGAAGGCATGAAACCACAGTCGATGGGGGCGACCATCGCCGCGCTCGAGGAGAGGGGCCTTGTCGAGCGCGAGCCGCATCCGACCGACGGCCGCCAAGTCAATATTCAGCTAACCGCCAACGGCACCGCGGTGCGGAAGAGCGCCAAGGATGCGAAGCGCACATGGCTGGCGCAGGCCATCTCCCAGCTCGACGAACAGGAACGGGACACCCTGTTCAAGGCTGCCGACATCATCAAGCGCTTGGTGGAAAAGTGACCAGCAATGAGGGACGCACGCAGATTGTGAACAAGCGCGCAAACAATTCGGATACACAGGAGACCTCTCTCCTCGGTTCGATCTCGCACGCCTGGCGAGCTCTGCGACACCGGAACTTCAAGCTCTTCTTCGCCGGCCAGAGCATCTCGGTGATCGGCACCTGGATGACGCGGCTGGCGACAAGCTGGCTGGTCTATCGGCTCACCCATTCGCCGCTGCTGCTGGGCATCGTCAGCTTCGCGGGGCAGATTGTTTCGTTTGCGCTGGGGCCCTTTGCCGGCGTCTGGGTCGAGCGCC
>JBEKIZ010000164.1:0-5951 GCA_050011515.1 Terriglobia bacterium
TCACCCCATGGCAGATCATCCACCAACTCGATCCCCGCCTCCCCCTTAAACTCTGCTTGCTTCCCCCTGCCTTCCTGGATTACCGTCTCGACAGCCAGGGGGGATACGATGTACCCCGACTTCCCTAATCTTGATGAGCTCCTGTGGTCCACTACCATCGTTAAGTATTCCCTTCGGAGCTTCGAAAAGTTCCACAAATTGTTTCGATTTTGTGATCAAAGCAATTCAGAATTCGAGATGAAATTCAAAATTGTCTCCAGCCCCGGGAGGCTGACGCCCTAGGTAGGGCCGACCGGCCTTCGGCCCACAAGGAGTGAGCGCCCCTCGCCCCTACAAGATTTGGGCCGGAGCAGGCCCCGGCCCTACAAGTGAATAGAGCATTTCGACGCAGGCGCTAAAACGCGTAATACCCGTACGTCGCGCTCGTCGCGCCGCTCGGCGCAGAGCTCTCACCCGCGAACACCCCTGGCATCATCCCAATGTACACGCTTCTACCAAAGAAGAACGGCAATCCAAAGTCGAAAAAATCATTAGCGGGGCTAGTCCCACTATCGCCACCGAGATCGTTGAACGCTGCGTTGTTGGTGTTAAACAACGTATCAGCATTCATGATGCTAAACATTATCGTCCCTGACGTGCTATTCGCCCCTGAAGCGGTTACGGTGAATGGAATGGTACTGGTTGGACAATATAAACCGGGGGCATCCGCGCACTCGATGATCCCCACTGACGCCAGGGTGTTGGCATCCAGAAATTCGAGCGAATTCGAGCCGGTGTCGAGAACGCTCCAGTTAGTGGGAGAGGTATATGAAACACCATTGTAGGTGAATGCTGGGATGTCGCCGTACTCGTCGAGCGCGTAAACTGTGGCGGTGGTCGCAAGGGCATTGTCGGTTTGGGTTCCGATTCCGAAAATCAGCGACCCGGAGACTGTCCCATTGGCCGCTCCCAACGCGGGAATGGACGGCAGGGTGACCAGCACCCCATTGTTGTCCGCCGAGGAAAACGCTGCGACGGGGTTTGTGGCTTGGTCCTGTGTTGGCACGGTGGTTGCCGAGCAGGCTTGGCCGGTGGGGCAAACGTAATAGGGATAACCCGATTGTGTCAGATCGCTTGAGGAGGTGCAGTAACTGCCGCAATCCAATGGGTAACCAAAAGCACCCAGGCCCAGGATCCCGTTGGCACCAAGCGCCGCCACCGTATCATCGTTCCCGTAACCGAAAAGAACTGGGGTTGCGAGGCATTGAGAAGGGACCGCGAATGAATTGTCACCAATGACCTGAATGGGAAGGGAGGAGGCCTTTTCCCCGGCCAGCTCGACGTCTGCTACCAACATGGGTCCCCAGGAGTAGGATGTGTCTCCATACTGGACGCACTCCTGGAGCTGATCGCCGTTGCTGTCCGTAATCGTTCCCAGCGAGCTCGCTGGAACGGTGGTGAGCGCTGAGTTGAGGATGCGCAGGCCTGCGGAACCCGTGTCCACGAGCACGTTATCCACCGTCTCGCAATTGCTGGTGCCAGGCGCGCAGACGGTGACACTCGTGAAAATCCCATTGACGTACCCGCCAGCAGCCCCCAAAGGGCCAAACCCGACCGTCAAAGCCGCTGTATTGTTCGCAGCCGGAGTCGATGTGCTGCTACTGCTGCTGCTACTGCCGCCACAACTACCCAAAAAGATCAGCCCCGTAACCAGCGCAAGAAAACGGCCTAGCGTCGCCTTCGAAGCATTCCTGAGAGTCATCGCACCACCTCCGCGGAGACGTTGCTGGGAATAAGACTGGGCACGTAGGCGCTTCCCTTCCAAAAACGCATGTGACCGCTGTTGACGAACACGAAATCATTCGTCTTCACGGTTAGCCCCCTGAGGTGCCGGACATGGGTCTGAGCTGGCAAGGCTGTCTGGAGGTTCGTAACGTAGGATCCCAACAACTGCTGCATGTTAGGCATGAAGGGCCCCTGCCAAGTGACCCCAAAGACCAGACCTTGCGGCGAAATATATTCTCGAACTATTGTGCCGTTTGCAGTCGTGAGTTGGTGAACTTTGTAGGCCTGGAAGGCCTGGACACGATCCTCACTCCGCAGATACTGCTGGTCCACACTCACTGACGACTCATACTGACCTAGCACCGCCCACGCGGGGACAGTTCCCAGGGTCAGCATGAGCAGGACTCCCAAAGTGATTTTCATATACTAAACCCCTGCCTTTCCGTCGGTCTCCGCCCTTTGCTCTCGCTTGGACGGTCTTTCCCAGGTGAAAGATTTTTATCGGATGTTAAATCCATGCAAAAATTCCGTCGCTTGGCATCGCCCCTAGTATTGTTCCCTGACCTACGTCATTATTGATGCATAATGTCTCGACCGGGATTTCCGTTTTGGAATCGCCCCTAATTTTTCGTGTATCTCCCAATAGCCTCATAATTTGGGGATGCTCCATCCCGCTGAGCGGGACTCCAGCCCCGGTAGGCAGTAAGCAGTGAGCAGTAAGCAGCAGGCAGCAGGCAGTAGGCAGCAAGCAGTAGGCAGGAGGTGGAAAGCAAAGTAGTGGACGGACATGCTTGAAGTTCTCGTTGCTGCCCGAGAACTCAGGAGATGTAGCGCAGGTCCCGTTCTATGGACCTGCGGCTCGTCAAGAGCAGATGGCAGTGGGCGGTGGTAAGAGGGAACAAAGCAATTCAGAATTCGAGATTCAAAATTCAAGATTGCCCCCAGCCCTTTTTTTCAGGGGCTGACGGCTGATAGCCGATAGCTGACGGCCGATAGCTGACGGCTGGTAGCTGACCCGCCGCGGCAGGACACCTCGCGGCTGACAACAGGACACGGAGAATCCGAGCGTGAAGCGAATTTATTACGGCTGGTGGATTGCTCTCGCAGCCTTCCTGAATCTCTTCTTTGCCGTGGGTATTCTCTATTATGGTTTTCCTGTTTTTTACCCTGCCCTCGTTAACGAACTCGGGTTCACGCGCGCCCAGACCACTGAGGGGTTTCTCCTTGGGTTCGTATTTGTAGGGTTGTTGTTTAGCCTCGTTGCCGGAGCGCTCATTGACCGGATCGGGCCGCGTCAAGTCATCCGCTGGGGCATCGGCTTTCTAGGTCTGTCACTGGTCTTCATGGGACGAATGTCCCACTTGTGGCAATACTACCTCCTCTGCGTCGTCGAGGTGGTCGGTTACACGCTAGCCGGGCCTATTCCCAACCAAGTCCTGATTTCGATGTGGTTCCGAACCAAACGCGGTCGCGTCATGGGGTATGCGTACCTGGGCCTTGGCATGGGCGGTGTAATCTCCGCGCCCCTGATCAACACCTTAATAAACCGGGTCGGCTGGCGTAACACGTTTGTAATCCTTGGCGCTGCCATCCTGGTGATACTGTTTCCAGTGGCCCAGTGGGTGACGCGTTCCACACCGAGCGAGCTGGGTCTCAACCCGGATGGTTTATCGTCTGTTACTGCGCCATCCCAGGCCGGTAACGAGCCGGGGGTGACGGTGAGGCGCGCCGTGCGTACACTAAACTTCTGGCTGATCCTGGCAGGCTGCACGCTGGTTATCGGCGCCATTGGAACTGTAATCCAGCACCTCATCCTCTTCCTCCGCGACCAGGGATATTCCGCCGGTTACGCCTCCCGCGTGATGAGTGTGCTGCTGATGGCGAGTCTTGTTGGCCGGGTGATTGCCGGCTATTGTGCAGACTGCTTTGGCAAGAAAAACGTGATGGCTTTGTTCTACCTTCTCGCGGCGCTATGCATTCCACTGCTTTTCCTGGCGCGCCGGCCGACGGCGGCATGGGGTTTCGCAGTGCTTTTCGGCTTGGCGATGGGGGCAGACTATATGCTTATCCCCCTTGTTACCGCTGAATGCTTTGGAATCAGCGGGCTGGGGAAGTTGCTGGCCTTGATTATTATGGGCTATTCCGTTGGTCAATGGATGGGACCTGTTTTGGCAGGGAGAATCTTCGATGCCACCCGAAGCTACGATGCCGCCTGGGCGATCATGACTCTGGCGGGGGTGCTGGGCGCCGCGACGATCTACACTGTCTCCCCGCAGCGGCGGGTGTGAAGCAAGCCGCAACCAAAGACCAAGCTTTCATCGCCGATTGCCGATTGCTGATTACCGATTGCCGATTGAAGAAGTGGTGTGGCAGCTTTGTCGCCTGCCAATCAGTCCCGCCGAGCGGGATCAATCGAAAATCGGCAATTCAAGCCATCCTGGGCCAAACCACGATCTCGGTAAGCTCGTCCGTGTTACTATCTCATCCGAATGGCGGAGTCTTCGTATCCTCGCGTGGCGAGTTTTCGCACGGCTGCTGAATTGGCGGCTCATATAAAGGGGCTGGGATGGGAGGTTCCTTTTGACGATGCCATCCTCTCCGCTCCTGACTCGCCGCTCGCCGCGCCCTTCCAACTTCCCTGGCATAAGGGATGGCGCCAGGTTGGAAACCGCTTTGCCGTACAACCGATGGAGGGTTGGGACGCCCAGACGGACGGTACGCCGTCAGATTTGACCCGCCGGCGTTGGATGCGGTTCGCCCGCAGCGGGGCCAAACTGATCTGGGGAGGAGAAGCCGTGGCGGTGCTCCCTGAGGCGCGTGCCAACCCGCACCAGTTGCTTTTGAACGAGCGGACCGCCCCGTCGCTGGCTGACCTGCGTCAACAGATGGTCCAGGCTCACCGCGAACGCTTCGACGAAGGGCGGGACCTTGTTATCGGCCTTCAACTCACACACTCGGGACGCTTCTGCCGGCCGCGTGCGGAAACACGGCTGGAGCCGATAATTGCCTATCATCACCCGATTCTGGATGCACGATATCCAGCGTGCGCCAGCACGACGCCGGTTTCAGATGCCGAGGTAGGCCGAATTGTCGAGGCTTTTGGCCGCGCCGCCCGCCTTGCTCAAGACAGCGGCTTCGATTTTGTGGACTTGAAGCATTGCCACGGCTACCTTGGACATGAGTTCTTGAGCGCGTATCATCGTCCTGGCCCCTATGGGGGCTCATTTGAGAATCGCACCCGCTTCTTGCGGGAACTGGTGAGCATGGTCCGCGCCCGGGCGCCCGCTCTTGAGATCGGAGTCCGAGTGAGCGCCTATGACTCCATCCCGTTTGTCCCGGACCCTCAAACCGGCCGGGGCGTGCCCGTCAAAGCGCCCGGTCAACTTCCGTATACATGGGGCTTCGGTGTGGATGTCCAAAATCCCTGCTGCCCCGATCTTGCGGAGGCGAAACTCCTGCTCGCCCTTCTTCGTTCCCTGGACGTGCGCCTCGTCAACATCAGCGCCGGCAGCGGCTACTACTCCGCGCATTTGCAACGCCCGGCATTGTTTCCACCTTGGGACGCTTATCTGCCGCCCGAAGACCCGCTCGCAGGGGCCGTCCGAATGTGGGTTGCGGCAGCAGAATTGAAGAAGTCCGCACCCGACCTGGTTTTCGTTTCTTCAGGCGGCACGTATTTTCAGGACTATCTCCCGCACTTCGCTCAGGCGGTGTTGCGGGCAGGATGGACAGATTTCGTCGGTCTGGGGCGAATGATGCTGGCCTACCCGGAATTGCCGGCTGACGTGCTGGAAAAAGGCCGGCTGGAGCGGAAAAAAATCTGCCGCACATTCAGCGATTGCACCAACGCGCCACGCCTCGGTTTAGTCTCGGGATGCTATCCGCTCGACTCCTTTTATAAAGGACGACCGGAGGCGACACAATTGCAAGCAAAGAAAGCCGAGCTTAGAAAACCACCCCCCAACCCCCTCCCCAGATGAGGAGGGGGCCTGGAGCTTCTACATTTCTGCTGTGGCCTTCCCCGCACCGGACCCCCAGCAATGACAGCGCAAACCAAAGGTACGGTTTGCCGACATAACCGGCCAATCTCTGCCCATTCTCAGGGTGTGACAAGTTTGTGGGCTTGGGTGGTGATTTTGGTGAGGCGGTTGGAGAGCCGGTCGAGGCAACGGCGGGCAGCACCGGTC
>JBEKIZ010000165.1:0-5427 GCA_050011515.1 Terriglobia bacterium
CGGCAAATAGAGAAAAAATAGGTTCGGAAAATAGGTGCCGCTTCGCCGTGAGATCACCATTGACTGTCAAATGCGTCCCAAACCGCGATTCAGCACTTTCTATCATGGGGATTCCGAAGCTGCTGCGCCTCGCCACCTCAACTTGACGCATACCCGGATTTCCTGCTAACCTTTCAAGTACTCAGACGTCTATATAGTATGAGGTCTATGTATGCCCAAGCCCGACTCTCTGCAAGGCTCGCTCGATCTACTGGTATTGAAAATCCTCTCGCGCCGGCCGCGACTGCACGGCTACGCCATCATGACCGCGATCCAGGGCATGTCCGGCGAGGTGCTTCGAGCGGAGGAAGGCTCACTCTACCCGGCGCTGCACCGGATGGATGAAGAGGGCTGGATTCGCGCCCAATGGATCATCAACGACACCGGGCGGCGGGCGCGCCTGTACGAGCTGACGGCAGCGGGTAAGAAGCAGCTTGCCGCTCAAGAAATGCGCTGGCAGGTGGTAACTGCGGCCGTAAATCGCGTTCTAAGGATGGCCTGATATGTCTTGGTGGTCACGCATTGCCAATGTACTTCGCCCCGATCGTTTGAGCCGCGAGATCGACGAAGAACTCCAGCTCCATATCGAGGAAGCCATCGCGCAGGGCCGCGACCCGGCGGAAGCGCGGAGAGCGCTTGGCTCGGCGCTGCGCCTGCGCGAAGAGAGCCGTGACCTTCGGCTTGTCGCCTGGCTCGATTCGCTGCGCGCCGACGCCATCTTCGGCTGGCGGCAGGTCATGAAGAATAAGGCGACTTCCGCCGCGGCGATCCTGTCGTTGGCTCTCGGCATCGGGGCGTGCACCTCGGCGTTCCGCTTGATCGACGCCCTGCTGCTACGGCCCTTGCCGGTGTCGGAGCCGGAACAGTTGTACGCCCTGGCTCGCCAAGGAATCGATTTTGATGGAAAGGTCCGAACCGGTGACAGTTGGGCGTATCCCGCGTTCCGACTGATGCGCGCCGCGGTGAAGGATCAAGCCGAGTTGATCGCTCTCTCGTATTCCGAACGGACGGATCTGACCTACGGCTCAGACGCGGAGACGGAAAAAGCATACCGCCAGTACGTTTCCGGGTGGATGTTCAACTCTTTTGGACTTCGGCCCGCCGCAGGACGGCTATTCACCGAAAGCGACGATTTGAAGCCCGGCGCGCACCCGTACGCCGTGCTGTCGTACGACTATTGGACAAGCCGCTTCGGACGAGATCCGAAGGTGATCGGACGCACATTCCGAATCGGCAACGACCTCTACGAAATAATTGGTGTCGGCCCGGAACGCTTCACCGGCACCGAGCCCGGCACGGTAATCGACATCTTCATTCCCACCATGATGCATCCCGCGGTCCAACGTTCAGACGTGTCCTGGATCCGGACGTTGGCACGGGTGAAGCCCGGAGTAGCCTTGGAACCTCTTCGCGCCAAGCTGGGCGCAATCTCTCGCGCCTTCGAAGAAGATAGGTCAAAAGGCTTCGGCAATAAACAACTTGCTGAGTTCCTCCTCAGCCTGAGACTATTCCTGGAGCCTGCGGCGGCGGGCATTTCCGATCTCCAGAATGACTACCGGGCTTCGCTCGTGGCGCTCGGTGTGCTCGTGGGGCTAGTGCTGCTGATTGCCTGCGCCAACGTCGCCAACCTGATGACGGCGCAGGCGGCGTCACGGGCGCGCGAGATGGCGCTACGCGTCTCGATTGGCGCCGGACGCGCACGTTTGGTGCAACTGGTGCTGGTCGAAAGCGCCTGGCTGGCCTTCCTCTCCGCCGCCCTCGGCGGGGTCTTTGCCTGGTGGTCCGCGCCGCTCGTGGTCAGCATGATCAATCCACCCCACAATCCGGCGCGCCTGTTTCTTCCGGCAGACTGGCGGGTGCTGGGGTTCGGCCTCCTGCTGACCGTCGGGGTAATGTTGCTGTTCGGTCTGGCGCCCGCGCTACGCGCTTCGGCAATCAAGCCGGTGAGCGCGCTCAAAGGCGGAGAAGACCCACACTCTCGGCGCCGCCTGATGCACGCGCTCATCGCGGTGCAGACGGCCTTCTGTTTTCTGGTGCTTTTCGTTGCCGGCCTGTTCGTGGCTACCTTTCAGCGGTTGTCGAACCGGCCCACGGGCTTCTCCCTGGAACGGATTCTCACTCTCGAAACGGTCACGGTGAGCCCACAGCCGCCGGCCTTCTGGGATCAGGTGGCGGAACATCTGCGCACGGTGCCAGGTGTGGAAACGGTGGGGCTGGCCAATTCGGTGCTGCTGGGCGGGTGGAGCTGGAGCAATTTCATTTCGGTCAATGGCGCGCCTCCCAACAATGTTCTGGCTTACTTGCTGCAGGCCTCGCCGGGATGGATTGACGCGATGAAGATTCCCCTCATCGACGGCAGAGACTTCCGTCCCGCCGACACGTATCCCGGTTTCGCGATCGTTAACCGGACCTTTGCGAAGAGCTATTTCAACGGTGTGGATCCCGTCGGAAAGTCGTTCGAGGTTGTGTTCAGTGGAAGCACGCGCCTTCGCTTTGAATGCGTGGGCTTGGTTGGGGATGTGACTTACCGCGACATTCGCGGGCCCATCTTGCCCCAAGCCTATTTCCCATTTCACTCGATCGATGCCAAGGGTGCATTGCAGCCGATAGAACAGGGGACGTTCATCGTGCGCACGTCCAGAGCGAACCCACTCGCGCTGGCGTCCACCCTGCGCCGGGAAGTGCCGCGCGCGCGGCCCGAATTCCGCGTCAGCAACATCCGCACCCAGACGGAGATTAATCAGTCGCACACCGTCCGCGAGCGGCTGCTGGCACGACTAGCGTTCTTTTTTGGGGTGGTTGCGTTACTGCTGGCGGGGATTGGCCTCTATGGAGTGCTCGACTACTCCGTGCTCCAACGGCGGCGCGAAATCGGCATTCGCATGGCGCTGGGCGCCCAAGCCGGCGACATCGCCCGGCGAGTGACCGTGGATGTTTTCTCCATGGTGCTTGGCGGAGCGCTCGCTGGTCTGGCGCTCGGCTTCGCGGCGGCGCGATATGTCCAGACGCTGCTCTACCAAGTGAAGCCGACCGATCCGAGTATGATGGCGCTTCCCGCACTGACCATTCTCGCGGCGGCCTTACTGGCCGCGCTGCCGCCGGTGATCCGCGCCGTGCGAATCGACCCGGCCAAAACGCTGCGCACTGAGTAGGCACCCGCTCCAGCGTGCGCGCCGCCTGGTCCCTGACGGACGGGTCGTTCTGCATGTGCGCATCCGGATACGCGCCGGGGGGCGGTCAGTATTGCTGTTGGGGCCGAGCACTGGCAAACCGAGACCCTGGGGCAACGTGCGCTCTTGCAATACAAAGATCGTTGTGCCCTCGAACTTTTTCAGCTCGTCGACCAACACGTCTTTTGATTACTTGCAGCGCTTGGCTGGCCTGCTACTTGGCAAGGCATTTGTGCGCGAAACGCCTTCACATGGAGAAGAATTCCAGATCACTGATTTACCGTCGGGGAGGGCGGATCAACTGCAAAGACGGATTGGGAATGAAAAACGCCCTTTGCGGACACTGAAGCGATACACCCGGCATAAGTGTTGGGAAATCTCCTTGTCACCACTGAACTGGGCATCGCCCAGGACCGCCGGTGGCGCCCCGATGCATCGGGGCGCCCCAACGCTCCGTCATCTGCGCAGAGTGAGGCTAGCCACGCATTGCGACGGTGCTTGGACGATTTGCGAGACCAGAATGGGGTAGACACCCAGTAGCATGCTTGCTAGGCTATATAGGACATGGGCAGTCTCATCGCCAATCCCCTCGAGTCAAGATCAACAGATGGCCCTTTGTGTACCGGCCTTCAATCTGTTTCTTCCGATGCTGAATCCCGGCTGAGGCAAGGTGGTGAACCATGAAGGTCAGACTTTGGGGTGTGCGTGGTACAACGCCGACCCCGGAAAGAGGGAATGGGCGGTACGGCGGCAATACGTCGTGCGTCGAGGTCAGGCTCGACAACGACACCCTCATCATCCTGGATTGTGGCAGCGGGCTGAGGGCGCTGGGCAAGAGCATTCTCCGCGAATACGCTGACCGGACGGTCCAGGCTCATATCTTCCTCACGCACTTCCACTGGGACCACATTCAGGGGATTCCGTTTTTTCTTCCTCTTTACAGAAAGGGCAACACCTTCCTTTTCCACTCCCCTCTGCGTCGAGGGTCCGAGCTACAGCACGCCATAGAAGGCCAGATGGGGAATCCCTACTTTCCGGTAGAGATGAGCGCCATGGGAGCAAAGCGCCACTTTCTCGACTTGGAGGAGGGCCCTGTCAACATTAACGGGGCAGTGATCAGCTCCGCGCCGCTCAATCATCCGCAAGGATGCGCCGGCTACCGGATCGAGGCGGACGGCCGCGTGTTCGTCCTGGCAACCGACACCGAGCCAGGCTCCCCCATCCACGATCGCGCGGTGCGTGATCTGGCCCAGGATGCCGACCTTCTGTTGTATGACTCCCAATACACGCCTGACCAGTTGGAAGGCGAAAAGAAAGGTTGGGGGCACAGCTCATGGCAGGAGGGCGTGCGCATCGCCCAGGAACGAGGCGTGAAGCGGCTGGTGCTGTTCCACCACGACCCCGATAGTGATGATGCGTTCGTGGATAGCCTGGTCGCGCAGGCACGGGAGGAGTTCCCTAACACCATGGGAGCCGCCGAAGGTCTCGAATTCTGCCTCGATACGGGTGAGATAAAACAAGTCGGCGCGTTACCGCGCATCGGCCTCTCTGCCGAGCGCTGATATCGCATGGAGTTGCCTCTGCGCCTTTCCGGAAGGATCCGAGCGGAGGCGGGTAGGCCGGGGTCGGGGCGCATACGTGGATGGCCATGCATGTGCCACCCCCGGCATGGAACTCGCGAAGCCAGTTTTGCTGCGCGGCGGCCAGATTGCCTTCTGCCGCCTGATTCTCACCGAGGCCGAGCCGTTGCGGCGGGCGCGGTTCCCGAGCAGTCATTAAAACAACAATTTCCCGCTATCTTCCGGCCGTGTTATCATATCAGGGGAGAGTGATAACATGCTTCGCACCCAAGTCAGTTTGGACGAGCAGGACTACAAGTTGGCCAAGAAGGAAGCGGCAGCGTTGGGAATTTCCTTGGCAGAGTACGTTCGCCGGGCGATCCGCAGCGCGCTCCCCATCCCGCGACTGCGGGACCAGCCCAATTGGATGCGCTATGCCGGACTGGTCGACTCGGGGAACCCGCAGTCCAGCCAGTCGATTGATGAGATCGTTTATGGCGACAAAGACTGAGGCTTACGTCGACACTTCCGCCCTAATGAGCGTTACATAATATAGTGACACCTAGAACAATTCGGCCTGTTTCCAGAACGCAGCGACAAGAGTGGGCCGGCGGCGCATCCGCCGCAAGGCCCCGCGGGCAGCGGCACCCAGTAGCCAC
>JBEKIZ010000166.1:0-5321 GCA_050011515.1 Terriglobia bacterium
AACGATGCCTGGCGGCAGGCATGGATGGCTATATCTCAAAGCCCATAAGAGTCCAAGAATTGATCGCTCTGCTGGAGCGCTTTTCGGTGGTGGCCGCTGACGTCGAAGTAGTGCCGCCTTGAGATCCGCATTGCCGAGCTGCGCGCAAATGATACGCAGACGAGGCGCGAACTTCCATTCCAATCCCAGGCGGCGCAAGCGGGACATGAAAGGGGATTACACGCCCCATTGCACATTCACAAGCCGCTCCTCTGAATCCCCGCTCCTGAATTCTATAGTTTTGCAGTTGACACGTGGCTAGCCATGTGTTGACCTTCCCCGGTGCTTGAAGCCCTCGCCGACGTTTGCTATAGTTTCCCGTCTGTTGTTAAAGGTAGGTCGTAGATGATAGGTAGTCGGTGGAGTCAAACATCCGTCCCTACCGACTATCCATTACATTCGACCTGCACATTCAACTCGCGGATGACTCGGCTTCCGGCCTTCGCGGGCTTCATGGAGGAACGGGAAAATGGCGCCCCCAAAAGTCTTCAAGAACTACATCAATGGTGAGTGGGTTTCGTCGGCAAGCGGGCACACTTTTGATAACGTCAACCCCGCCAACACGCACGAATTGGTCGGCATATTCCAGAAGTCCAACCAGCAGGATGTTGATAACGCCATTCAAGCCGCGAAAGAAGCGTACAAATCCTGGCGGCTTACCCCGCCTCCCAAGCGGGGCGAGATTCTTTATCGGGCCGCACGTTTGCTCGTGGAACGAAAGGAAGGCTACGCCGAGCAGATGACGCGCGAAATGGGGAAGATCCTGGAGGAAACCCGCGGCGACATTCAGGAAGCCATTGACATGACCTACTATATGGCAGGCGAGGGCCGGCGGCTCTTCGGACAAACCACCACTTCCGAATTGCTCAACAAGTTCTGCATGTGGGTGCGCAGCCCGATCGGCGTGTGCGCGCTGCTCACGCCGTGGAATTTTCCCATGGCCATTCCCTCCTGGAAAGTCATGCCGGCACTCATCTGCGGCAATACGGTAGTGATGAAGCCCGCTACGGACACCCCGCTCTCGATGTACAACCTGGTTCAGACGCTGGAAGAAGCCGGAATTCCGCGCGGGGTGGCGAACTTCGTTACGGGAAGCGGCGCCGAGGTCGGAACTGCTTTGATGGCCCATGACGATGTCCGCGTGGTTTCCTTCACGGGCTCAACCGAAGTGGGAAAAAAGGTAGCCGAGGCTTGTGCGGGCACCTTCAAACACTCCTGCCTCGAGATGGGCGGCAAGAACATCATCATGGTGATGGAGGACGCAAACCTGGGGCTCGCGGTGGAGGGCGCTCTCTGGGGCGGCTTCGGGACCGCCGGGCAGCGTTGCACCGCCTCCAGCCGCATCGCAGTTCACAAGGAAGTGTACAAGGACTTCCTCGAGAAGTTCGTGGCGCGTGCGCGCGCTCTGAAAGTCGGCAATGGCCTTGACCCGACTGTGCACATGGGGCCTCTTATCAACGAGAACCAATTAAAGACCGTCGAGAAATACGTTGAGATTGGGAAGAACGAAGGCGCCAAGCTGCTTTGCGGCGGCCAGCGCCTGGCGGGCGGCGACTACGATTGCGGCTGGTTCTACAGCCCCACCATTTTCGGCGATTGCGATCCCAAAATGCGAATTTGCCGCGACGAGATCTTTGGTCCCGTCGTCTCCATCATCCCCTGCTCGAGCCTCGAGGAGGCCATTGAAATCGGTAACGGAGTAGTCTACGGGCTTTCCTCGTCCATCTACACCCGAAACGTCAACCGCGCCTTCCAGGCCATGCGTGATATGGAGACCGGCATTTTTTACGTCAACGCTCCTACCATCGGCGCCGAAACTCATTTGCCTTTTGGCGGCACCAAGCAGACAGGCAACGGCCACCGCGAAGCTGCCACCGCCGCGCTGGATTTCTATTCTGAGTGGAAAGCTGTCTACGTGGATTACAGCGACAGGTTGCAGCGCGCGCAAATTGATTCGTCAGACCGGTAGGTGGTAGGTGGGGAAAAGACGGTAGGTGGAATGTGGGGGAAAAACAGCGGACTGCTTACTGCCTACTGCTTACTGCCTAAGGGCGGGACCTGCGCTACGATTGGTGCTGTCTCCTGGCACCTGAATCCTGACTCCTGAATCCTTCTCTTGCCACACCTACCACCTACCGTTTATGGTTGAGGCCCTGCCGCAGGCGGGTACTGCTGGGTGTCCGGAGTGGCGGGAGTGTCGCTGACTGTATCGGCGCCGGCCCTGGCTCCACTACTGGCATCCAGGTCTGCCGGCAGGGGATGGGGGCCAAGACCGAGTTTCATCAGGGATTTTGCCTCAGGAAGGCCCGTCACCGGGAACCCGTGATCGGCTTGGTAGCGTCGCATCGCCTCGCGCGTCTGATCGTCCCAGCGGCCATTTGGTTGTGCATTCAAGTAGCCTGCCTGGGCCAAGGCTTGTTGAATTTCTTGAATACGTTCCGGCTCCGGACGCAACTGTGCACGCCGCCGCCGCGCCGCGGCGGCTCGCTTGGCCTTGGAAGAAACGTGGCGTGTCGCGGAGTGGTGCGCGGACCGCTGCTGGCCCGTGCTAGCAGAGGCCCTATGCGTACTGTGCTTGGGGGGCGTGTTGGACTTCTGCTTCGCCGTGCTAGCGCTTTTCCGTGGCGTGGTGGTGTCAGCGGGTAACTGGACCGGCAATATCCACACCAGCATGCCAAGGAGCAGTAGTCTTGTGAAGGTTTTCTTATTCCAGTGTTTCAACTTCCGTTTCCTCAGTCCCTTACGGCAGGCGATCCGCAAGGAACAGGGTGGTAAACGAGTGCGGGCCGCTGCCTCGTGCAATAAGCAGCAGCACGTCCTCCCCGGATTTCAGGGAAGATTGTATGCGGTTGAAGTCCTCTGCTGAAGCGACCGCATGATGGTTGATGCCCAGAATGATATCGCCATGCTGAACGCCCAAGTCGGAAGCGAATCCGCCCGGCTGGACGTTCATCACCAGGATTCCCTGTTGGCTGTCCAGATGGAGTTTATCAGCGAGCTCCTGGGCCTGCTCGCGCGTCAGGCTCTTTACTGCTATCCCGAGGACGCCCGAGCTTCCCTCCGCAGGAGTTTCCTCGCCCTCGTTTCCAGGACCTTCGCGCAATTCGGCAACGATCTTATTACGGTCGCCCACCTCGACGTCGGTGGTCAGCGGTTTTCTGTCGCGAAGGTATTCCACGCGGAGCTTCTTGCCAATTTCGGTGTCCGAGACGATAGCCACCAACTCGTCCGCGTTCTTGATAGGTTTCCCGTCGACGCTCAAGATGACATCCCCGCGCTTCAACCCAGCGCGCTCGGCAGGGCTGCCTGCTTCCACGACATTAATGACGATGCCGTGATCAGTTCCGAAGCTTCTCAGTAAGGCCGGATTGTTTTGGCTATAAAACTGAACACCGATGGCGCCGCGCCGCACGCTGCCCGAGGTAATAAGAGCGTTGTAGACCTTTCGGGCCGTATTGGAGGGAATGGCAAAACATATGCCATCATAGGTACCCCGTTGCGTGGCGATAGCCGTGTTAATCCCAATCACCTGCCCCGCGAGATTGACCAGCGGCCCACCGCTGTTGCCGGGATTGATCGCCGCATCCGTCTGGATGAAGCGCTTGAACTGCCCCTGCACTCCACCCTCGATGTCGCGTCCCTTGGCGCTCACGATACCGGCGGTTACCGTAGAATCCAAACCGAAAGGACTGCCGATTGCTAACACCCAATCGCCAACTCGCATGGCGTCAGAATCGCCAAATGGGGCAGCCGTCAGCGGCTTGTCCGTGTCAATCTTGATAATCGCAAGGTCCGTCCATTGATCGGAGCCGATGATCTTAGCCTTGTACCTGGTACTGTCGTCTCCGTGCAGGGATACGTTGATCCGATCAACGGGTTTATCCTCATCATTCTGCGTAACCACGTGATAGTTCGTTAGGATGTAGCCATTCGTACTTAGGATAACTCCGGAACCTAGACTTTGTTGCCTGAGATCCCCCAATGGGGCGCCGGGCGATTCGAAGAACTTGTCGAAGAAATCACCGAAGGGTGTCTCATCGGGCCCGCGAAAGCGTCGGCGGGCGACGCGAACCGTGCTCTCGGTGTTAATGTTCACGACGGCAGGCGCGAGGGCATCCGCAACCTGGGCAAAGGAGCTTGATAGCTCTGCGGGTGAAGGAGGAGGAAGCGGCTTGGCGTCCCGAGCCACGGGCGAACTTCGGGCGGCACGCACACCTTGGGAAACCACCGTGCCGATCAAGATTCCCATCCCCAGCGTCACGACGACTACGACCGCCGGGAAAAACTTATGTCCGCTTGTGCTCATTCCGCTTCCCCTCCCAACGCCCGCACCGTTCTTCAGGGGGCGCATATATCCATTATAGCATCACTGTGTCAACGAACTCCTGCGTACTTTTGACGAAGGTATTCGCTCTCTGGTAACCGTTCATCCCACAGCTAGCCTTCCACGGGGGAAGGCAGGCTGCCACCCCAAATCTCCGAAATCACCATGCCCGCCAGAATCAGTCCCGAGCCCAGCAGCACCCTGCCTCCAAAGTGTTCCCCAATCACCAGCCAGGAAGAGAGTGCAGCAAACACAGGCTCCAGGGCAAAGATCAGCGCCGTGTGTGCGGCTGGGGTGTATTGTTGGGCCCAATTCTGAACAGAGAAAGCTACCCCAGTTGCCAGCACGGCCGTTACCAGGATTGCCCCGACCAGCCGGCCGGTCAAATGCAGGGTTTGATCCGGCACAAATGGAAGCGCGCCTAATGAGAGCAAACCGACCACCAGAACCTGCACAGGCACGAGATGGAGAAATGAAAACTTCTTCGTATAGTGCCCCACGAGGACGATATGAACCGCAAAAGAAAGTGCACCCGCCAGCGTAAGTAGGTCGCCCCTGTTCACCGCTGCCACGCCTGAGGGGGCAACCAGGAGATAGATCCCGAAAAGTCCCAAGACTCCCCCAACGAGGGTCGCAGAGGCCATTCTAAAACCGGAGAGCATCATAATCACCGGCACCAGGATCACACTGAAACCAGTGAGGAACGCGCT
Source organism: Terriglobia bacterium (assembly GCA_050011515.1). Taxonomy (GTDB): domain Bacteria; phylum Acidobacteriota; class Terriglobia; order UBA7540; family UBA7540; genus CAVROP01. Next base: position 5,074 of record JBEKIZ010000166.1, read on the forward strand.
TTTCGAGGGCGTGGTATATATCAGGCCCCAGGTCTGAAAGAGGTATCCTGCGAACAGGAATAGTCCCAGGATTGAACCGGGAAGGATGGTAGCCCGATTCACCTGCCCTCGCCCCAGGATTGCTATACAGAGCGTCTTAAGTAATTGCGCATAGTCGACGCAAGGTGTTGTTGGGTTTAATCCAGGCGGCGAATTCGCTTTCAACCGCATGTATAACGTCATCCAGGTGCGCGAAGTATCGATTGTGC
>JBEKIZ010000167.1:0-4942 GCA_050011515.1 Terriglobia bacterium
CCGACCGGTGCTGCCCGCCGTTGCCTCGACCGGCTCTCCAACCGCCTCACCAAAATCACCACCCAAGCCCACAAACTTGTCACACCCTGAGAATGGGCAGAGATTGGCCGGTTATGTCGGCAAACCGCAGATGTGGCGCCCACGTTGGCCTGCTGGTCCCTCCGGGATGTCGGCGCCACTCGCGCAAAAACGTCAGCCAGCATCGCTGCACACCACGTACCGCCTTCCTTTTCAACAGAATTCCCGCTTTAATGGGCTAAGTGCATTTGTTTTCATAGACATTCCCGCTTCTGCCCCAGTTTTCCACAGCGGTCCTTTGTTTTCAATAACATTCCCGCATTGCTCGTTCAATTTTAAATCTTCCACCGTTCCCACACTCTGCGAGTTATCGGGCGAAATGTGGCTGTCGGGGACCTCCTCGTTGTTCTCTATCCTCGCACCATCATCCCGGCCGGCAGGGGCGACCGGGCGGTCGGCAGCATCTTTCCGCAGCCTCAGCAGTATCCTCACTTTGCGGTCAATGGAGTGGTCCAGGGCGGCTTCCTGGCGCAGCATCATCCTCCACGTCTCCCCCTCCGGAGCAAGGCAGGCGTCCCGTTCTATCGCCGCTCTCTCCTCATTCGCCTTTTCCGCGTATTCGAATTCTTCGCGGACGCTGGCGATTTCCTCCTCCAGCAAACGCAGTAGTTCCTGGCGCTCGGGCTCGCCCGGCGGCTCGTAGTCGATGCCCATTTCGCGTCGATATTGCTTCTCTTCCTCGTCGGCTTGTTGCGCCTCGAGGCACATGGGGTCACCGAAATGGTGCAGCAGCCTGAAAATCTGCGCCTGTCGCCAGCCCGTCGTACCGCTGTAAAGAGATTCCAGTACGGCATACTGGCGGACCCGGAAGGTGCGTTCCTTCACCTCCTCCCGCACGAGTTCAAGGAAAGAAAGCGTCCTTCTCAGCGTCACGCCTCGATCCGTAGACTCCGATAAGCCCTCATCAAGCATCTCGTGCTGGGAGGCGTCGAAGGTGACGCGCGCCATCTCCTGCTGGCGGCGGTGTTGCCAGTCTTCGATCGCCTGCAAGGCGCGCCGCTTCAGGCCTGCTTGCGCCCGCTCGAGCCTTTCGCGGCGGCAGTAGAGCCAGGCAAGGTCGTCGATCTGCTTCTCCCAGAGCGCGTCGCCGGGAGTCAGGGCGCTCATGAGTTCCTGCTTCAAATTTTCGAATTCTTCCGGGTCTTCGCCCAGCGCCAGCATGGCTAGGCAGCGATTTTCGTCGCTGACGCGTCCGCCGTGCTTCAAGGCATTGAGCTTGGAGTTCTGCTTGGCGGCGGCGCTGCGTGGTCCGGTGGAATGCTCGGCATTGGCGCGCGCGGCGGCGAGCAACGCGGGCGTAAGTTGGGGTGATTTGCGTAAAGACATGGTTCCTCCTGGGACGGGGTGTTAGGATAGCGAGGAAAGGACTTCCCCGCGGGTTGGACTTTTCACATGAGTAGGCTACCACAGCGGGGACGCGCTGTCAACAGAAATCGTATCCACACGCCTAGCCCAGGACTTCTTCGATTGACTCATTGAGTCATTGTTCCATTGACTCATTGAAGGACCCTTGCCTCGTTTTTTCAATGAATCAATGGGTCAATCGCTGGGATGCCTTGCCTTATGAGTGCGCTATTAAAGTTCACCGGTAAACCGAGCCGATGAAGGGGGTGTACATGCCGCCCGCGCTTGACATGTGGTAGATTAGAGGCTGTGGGCAAGTATGAGGAACTTCAACTTCGGATCCTGCAGGGCAAGTCGGATGCGAACATCAATTTCGACGAGCTGCGCCACTTCCTCCAATGGTTGGGGTTTGAAGAGCGCACCCGCGGCAGCCACCACATTTTCAGGAGGCACGGCGTCAGGGAAGCTGATCAATTTACAGCGTGAGGGTAGCAAGGCCAAGGTTTATCAAGTGCGTCAGGTGCGCCAGGTGGTCGTGCGCTATGGGCTGGAAGGCGAAAAGGAGTAAACATGCACAAGTATGAGATTATCATCTATTGGAGCAACGAAGACCAGGTCTTTGTTGCCGAGGTCCCGGAATTGCCTGGTTGCTTGGCCCATGGCAACACTCAGGAAGCGGCGCTCGCACACGCCAGGGAAGCCATTCAATTGTGGATCGACACCGCCCGGGAATTCGGGGATTCCATTCCGGAACCGAAGGGCGAGCGTCTCATGCTGGCCTAGGTACACAAGTCCCCGGCGGACGACGTATGCGTGCATTGTGGCTTGTATGCGGCGCGGCGGGCACCAAAGGCCGCGGACCTCACGCAGCAGAGGTCTGCGCTACACTTGCTGTGCGCGTCCAGCCGAGGGTCGCATACATCCCGACAAAAACCGTCGGGCCGTATGCGCCACCCGCCCGCGGATTGACCGTCAAGCGTGATCAGCCAAGCAGGCGGTCGCATTCGGCGTGAGAGCCGATCCAGAACCAAACGACGGTTGAGCCTTCCATGACGCCGAGCGCGCGGTAACCCAGTCCAATCCGCACCGAATAGACGTTGCTCTCCTCATCCACTTTCTTGAAGCGCAGACTGGGGTGGCGTGGGTCGGTGCGGAACAGCCGGTAGGCGCGTTGTGCCTGCCGGCGGACGTCGTTGGGCAGTAAACCGAACGCCTCGCTGAACTCACGCGTGGTGCGCGACTGGATCACAGGATTTCGTCCAGCGGACGGGTTTTGCCCCGGCGATGGTCGTCGAGCGCCTTCTCGGCGAGTTTGCGCAGCTTGGCGGGATTCTTCCGGAGCGTCTTTCCCCAGGCTTCTTCATCCTCGAGCGTCTCGAGAATCTGGGAGGCGATGCCGTTTTGTTCGTCGTCTGAGAGCTTGCCCACCTTTCGGAGCACGTCTTCAAGTAACCGCGTCATACCCTCAGCCTAACAGACGGAACCGACGGACGCAAGCTGGTAACGGCTTCGGCGCCCTATTGGATAATCTCGCCTTTTGTTTCACGCGCGAAGGGCAGGATGAGCAGGCCCAAGACATAGATAACCGCGATGGAGCTGGCAGCGCGCGCAAAAGTTCCGAGGTGGACCACGAGATAGCCCGTCAAGAACGGCCCTGCGGCAGCAAAGATGCGGCCGGCGTTAAAGCAGAATCCGGCTCCTGTGGCTCGGATGCGCGTGGGGAAGATTTCCGGAAAGTAAACCGGAAATCCGCTGAAAATCCCGTTGGAGAAGAATCCCAGCAAGGGCAGTAGCCACATGGCTGTGGAGAAGGAGGTGGGTATCAGGAAGGTGACGGGAAGCGACAGCGCAGAACCCAGCATCAGCAGCAGGAACATGGCACGCCTGCCCCACCGCTCCGCGATCCAAGGGGCTGCCAGGTAACCCAGGATGGCTCCGGCGTTGAGGCTCATGACGGCGAAGCTGACTCTCCGGGCGGTGGAGATAGCATCGAGATGCTGCGGGCGAAGGAGTTCAGTAATGAGCGAGGGCGTCCAATTGGTGGCTCCCCAGAGGCCAAACACAGCCACAAAGGCCAGTGAAGTGCCGACCAACGTGTCGCGGCGGGTCTCAGGCAAAAAGAGTTCGACGATCGTCAAGCGTTGCGAGCCAGGGAGCTTTGCCTGAAGATGCTGGCTGGTCCAGCGTTCCGGCTCGTGCACCTTCAGGCGCAGGAGAACAGCCACCAGTGCAGGCATGATTCCCACGAAGAACATCACCCGCCAACTGTAGGAGGACAGCAAAAGGTTAATCCCCGCGGCGAGGAAGAAACCAAATCCCCACGCTGATTGGAGCAGGCCCGCCCCTTTCACGCGCAGGGATTCGGGCCAGACCTCCGCCACCAGAGTGGCGCCGGCGGCCCATTCGCCGCCCACGCCCAGGGCGGTCAGAAAGCGGTAGATTCCAAGTTCCCACCAAGTGTGCGAGAAACCCGCCAGCGCCGTGAAAACCGCATAAACCAGAATTGTTATGACCAGGGTTCGAGAACGCCCCAGGTAGTCTGCCAGAACCCCGAAGAGGATGCCTCCCAGCGCCCAGCCCACAATGAAGATGGAGAAGATGATCCCGCCATACCAGCCAATGTTCTGGGGCGAGCCGCGAGCCCCCAGCAGTTCTTTGAGCGCCGGCGTCATCACCTGGGCGTAAATCAGCGCGTCCATGGAATCGAAGACCCAACCAAGCCATGCCACCAGGAGGACCAGCCACTGATATCCTGTGAGTTGTTTCCACGGCGAGGCAGGTTTTCGCAGCGTTTCTGAGGGCCTGTGCCCTTCCGGAGAGGGATTCATTGGCGCCTTCCCCGCCCGCCAGAGACGGAGCAAAGGGTTTTAAGGGATGGAGAGCGCGCCGCGATGAAGCGCAGGCCGAAGCCCTGGAGAAAGACCTGGCCCGGCATTCCGACCACGCTCAATAGGATCACCAAGACTGCGCTCAGCAACACCAACGCGGCGAGCGCCAGGCTGATGGTGGGCAGGTTCCATACCCATGCGAGCCCCACCAGATGCAGCGCCAGGATCACGGTAGCCGCTACGATTATCGCACCGGAAAATACACCTACGAGTAATGGGACTAAAAAGAGGAGGACTGCGACGCTGACTCCTACGGAAAGCACAAAGCGCAACAAGATATAAACTGCGAATGAGGCCGGGTCATGGCGCATTTTCCGCCAAAGTTCTCCCCACGCAGAAGGTAATGGCAAACGCTCGGCGTACATCAGGGGAACCACCAAATCATCGGTGAGCATAATCAGGAGGGCTACAGCCAATCCGAGGAGGACGATCAAGGAAAGGATCAGTGCCAGAGACGCCGTGGCGAAAAGCTTGCCTGTGCCCGAGGTGGAAGCGGCCTGGAAAACGGGAAAGGCGACAATGACCATGAGTGAGAACGTGGTAGCGAGCGCCACCAGCGTTCCCACCAGCCACCAGAAATAGGATTGTCCCAGGGGACGGAGGGCGGACCACGCACTGCTTAGAGCCACCTC
>JBEKIZ010000168.1:0-4877 GCA_050011515.1 Terriglobia bacterium
GTGCTCCATCCTTATCCCGAGGTTCGCTTTGCCGCTCGGTATCTACGATAAGAGCCGTATGCGCTAATGAGCGCCTGTACGGATCCGTGCGGGGGGTATCAGGTAACTGGTATCCCTACCGCGACCGACTAAGGAAGACGGTGAGGGGCATTTTAACTCGAGGGCTTTCGCGCGATGCTGAATATTAAGAAAATTCTCTTGCCGGTTGATTTCCCGGTTGCTTCACTGGGTGTGCTTCATCAGGCTGCGACATTAGCGCGCCATTTCCATTCTGAGATCGTGATGCTGCACGTCGTGACAGCGCAGAGCCATGCCGCCGGTGTGCCGGAGGACAGCCGCGAGCTGGCTGACTGGGACTTGCTCGCGGCGATCATTAGACAGGCCCAGAAACAGCACGACCAGTCTCTCGGGCCAGAGCTTGATGGCCTTACCATTCAGCGCAAGTTGGTCAAAGGCGACGTGGCTCCGGCAATTGTGCAGACGGCTCAGGAAGAAAAAGCCGACCTGATCATGATGCCGTCACATAGCTTCACGTTCTACCAGTTTCTTATGGGCTCGGTGACAGCAAAAGTGTTACACGTGACCGAGTGCCCGGTTTGGACCGGTGCGCACGTGCAAGAGTCGCCAGTGCAGAAGTTTGCGATCCGCAACGTCCTGGGCGCGGTCGAATTCGGCCCCCGTGCTGACATAACCGTGTCGTGGGCCGCCCAAATGGCCGCCGAATTTGGCGCTCGTCTTACGCTCGCTAACGTCACTGCCGGGGTGGAGTTGTGGGGGCCCGGCGGCAGCTACGTCGATCAAAGGTGGAAAGAGGAGCTCGTCAGCAACGCTTCCCAGCAAATGGCAAAGCTCCAGCATGACACGGGCATCAAGGCCGATGTATTCATCGGCAGTGGTGACGTGCCCAAGGTGCTGAGCCAAGCTGCGAAGCAGACGAAGGCGGATTTGCTGGTTACCGGGTGCTACCCTTATGGCGGTCACCTGCGGACCCACGGCTACGGAATCATTTGCGCGGTGTCGATTCCGGTTCTGAGCGTGTGAGGGCGGAACGTTCCTAGATAAGCGCCGAGCCTCGCCCCAGCAATCGCAGTGGCAGGTCACCCGTCGATTGCTCGCTGAAACAGTGCCGACGGTGAGCCAATACCTTTAAGCTCACGGAAATCACGGTTAAATCCTATAAGGCATTCCGCCGATCGCCGCTTAAGCCAAGTTCCACGGTCCATAGCCGAACAGCTCTACGCCAATTCCAATCCTTCTCGACCTCAGCTTGGCCATCGGCAAACGCCTGTTGCCAGACCAAAATCAGTCTCTCCTTAAGTATTGAACCACTTTGTCCTGTGCCGCGAGCGACTCATTTTGACCAGTGCAATGAGCAATATTTAACAGACACTGACAAAGAAAGACGGAGAGAATGTAAATGGTGCTGGCCCGACGCGCGGCGCCGCCCTCGCACGGCAGGAACAGTCGCGCGACTTATACGCCGGCCGCAACGGGCAGGTTTGGGAACATCACCAGGACGGGTGGTATCGGCGGGACAAGAACGGCAACTGGTCGCGGTCCCAAGGGGGATGACCGCCCAAGGCTAAGAATTCAAGGAGGGAAAAAGATGAGCAAATCGGTGATTCTCGGTATGCTGTTGCTGCTGTTTTGTTCCACTGCCTTCGCCATAACTGCAGTCAAGGGCAGGGTTGAGAAGATCGACCGCACGGCCAAGACCATCGTCTTGAAGGCGGCAGATGGTACTGAACACACGTTTTATTTTGTGGGGCGGACGGCGGTCCACGGCGCTGAGATGGGGGGCGCGGCCGCGAAAGAATCATTCCACGGATTAAGGGAAGGCAGTGAAGTGGTTGTGCACTATACTGCCAAGGGAAGCGAAGAGACCGCCCTGGAGATCGACCACATTGGCGAGGGTGGCCTGAAGAGTACCCAGGGCACTCTCACCCGCCTTGATCGGAACGCAAAAATCTTTACCATCAAGGCGGAAGACGGAACCGAGCATGAATTCCGCTTAACCGAGCACGCCGCGGAAGATGCGGGCAATGACATTTCTGAAGACGCACAGAAATCCGCCAAGGTCATCGTTTATTACACGGAGCAAGCCGGGCACCAAGTCGCGCACTATTTCAGCAAGAATTTTTAGCTCGAAAGCGCCAGCTAATCGGGGCGGCTCGACATTGACCTTTAAGTGGCCCTGCATCCGCCGCTCAAGTCGCGCCAAATTTTTCTCTCAATGGCTGCATCCGCTCCGATTACGGACGCAGCACAGCCGCGCCAATTACGCCACCGGACTAACTTTTTGTCCTCCGTTGAATGGAGGTGAAGTGTGCTCGGAGCTTGTCTGGGAGCGATTCTCAAGCAGGAAGTCTTCCCAGGACCGTTGGCCCCTGACCGGGCGTAACCATCCATTGCACGGGCGATTCGAGCAAAGCGAGGGATTCCGCGAGCTTGAAGAAGTGGCATTGGTTGATCACTCAGCCGGACCCTCGCAGGGTGCTCAACGTCCACGAAGTCACACGGTGTTTCTGGCAGCATCCGCAAATCGCTCGGGCAGGCTGGCCTCAAAGATGTAACCGTAAGTCAGGATCGCGACAAGTGCGTAGTGAGGAGTGAGCATGATGACAAGGACGCGATTTTGGCGGTTGCTAGCGACAGTTCCTTTCCTGGTATTGTTTTTCCCCGGGCCCGCCGCCTGCCAGGAAGCTCGAGGAACGCCGGTGCGTGGTGAAGCGACCCAGTTCGACTACTCGAACAGCCGCAGCTTTCCCAATGTTTTTTCTCCCTACGTCGTCCCCTTCGTCCCCGAGCCGCGACTGGGCACCTCGCGACGGCTTCAAACCCTGATTGTCAACGGCAAACTGATGCTGACTCTTGATGACGCCATCGCGCTGGCCTTGGAAAACAATATGGAGATCGCCGTGGCGCGGTACGACCTGCCCATTGCCCAGACGGACCTGCTGCGCGCGAAGGGGGGCGGCGCGACACGTGGTGTGGCGGGCTCACATCAGTCCTCCACCCTTTTTTCCGGCAGTCTGGGCGGAGGTGTGGGCAGTAGCGCAGTCGGCGGCGGCCCTGGCGCAGGGGGCATTCTGGGAGGCGGCATCAACGCCGTGGGTCCATCGCAGTGCTGTGATCCGAATCTTTACGCCTCCTATGGCTGGAGCAATGCCCTTACACCCCTGAACTACACGGTGGTGAGCCATGTGCCGATTGACATCACTCACGAGGCGGCGGTTTCAGTGGGGTACAGCCAGGGTTTTCTGACCGGTACAGGCCTTTCTGTGTCCGAGGACACCTCTCGTCTGTCCTCAAACACCCCCACCGCCATTTTCAATCCGGAGTTTGTCTCCGGCCTTTCGGTAGGCTTTAACCAGCACCTGTTAAAAGGCTTTGGCACCCGCGCCAACTCCAGATTTATCCGTATCGCCCGTAATGATGTGAAATTTTCCATGAGTATCTTCCGCCAAAACGTGATCAACGAGGTAGCGGCCGTGATGACCACTTACTACGACCTGCTGTCCGACCAGGAAATGATTCGCGTGGCACAAGAAGGACTGGAGCATGCGCAGAAGCTCCTGGAAAACAACCAAGCCGAAGCGAAGACCGGGCCCGTGGCCCAATACGATGTGCTGCTGAGCCAGGAGGAAGTCGCTTTGCGGCAGCAAGACTTGCTGGAAGCGCAGAACACCTTCTCCGAGCACGCCCAATCCTTGAAGGCCAAAATCTCCAAAAGTTTCAATGACATGTTGGCGACGGTGGAGGTTGTCCCCTCCGACCGGCTGCCTGATCCCCATCCCGATGATGTGCCCGCCTTGGCCGAGGCCCTGCGGGAAGCTGCCAGCCATCGGCCGGAGATCGAGCAGGCCGATTTGAACTTGCGCAATCAGCACATCGCGATCCAAGCGACACGCAATTCGCTGTTGCCCTCGCTTGATGTCTTTGCCTCTTATTACCTCTCGGGGTTGGATGGGGCGCTGCGCCCTACCTTCGGGAATATCTTCCAATACGACTTCCCCAACATCTCCTACGGCGCGAGGCTCAACCTCCCCATTCGCAACCGTACTGCTCAGGCCGACGCCGCACGGGCGCTGCTGGAACAACGGCAATTGCAAATGAAGCTCCAGAATGCGAAGGACTATGCCGTTTGGGATGTCAGCAAGGCGGTAAGCGCGGTGCAGCAGGCTCGGGACCGACTCGACGCCCGGCTAAAACTGGTGACGCTCGCGCGCCAGGTGCACGAAATGCAGCACCAGAAGTTCACCTTGGCTTTGGCCACCGTGCAAGACGTCATCACGGCACAACAGAATCTGGCTGCGGCCCAAAGCCAGGTGGTGATAGCCCGCGCCGTCTATGCCAGGACATTGATCCAGTACGAACAGGCGACGGGAACCCTTCTGGATCGACACAACATTGCATTGTCCGAAGCCATTGATGGGGACGTTCACCGTGTACCCAATATTCCTGGCACACCTGAGCCGGCAAATTAGCATTTACTTGCTTGTTCACTCTCGCTCTCCAGCCTCGGCCGGTTTCGCTTTCGCTCCGCTGAGGCTGGGCTTGGCCAGCGCGAGATCCTTCAGGAGATCCTGAATCACCGCCTCCTTCGGGCGCGAACTAACTGGCTCCGTTTTGCTCCAAAGGAGGTCGCCCCGTGACGAAATCAACTCCATTTGGATCGCGACAGTCGCAGGGCTTAGAAAGTCGGGGCTCCACGATATTTCGTTCACAAGCAGGGTCGGATTGATAGCGTCGCTGCTGAGCCGGTAGTGAGTGTACTTCTCAAAATCGGTTCTCACTTGCATTGCGGCTTGATTGTCGCTCCTGACGAATACTTCCTGCCCCCATAGGGGAATCGCCAAGAGCAGGCTGAAAAGCAA
>JBEKIZ010000169.1:0-4865 GCA_050011515.1 Terriglobia bacterium
CATCCTCGACAGGAAATGTGCCCCCACTGAAGGACTTTTGGTAATCCAGTGTGCACGCAGTCTTGAACACCAATTCGCTTAACCACGGCGTCGAGTTCGACTCGCGCAGGATGTTCAAATGCCGGTCAGCTGCCATGTCCACTAGAATCAAGGCTTTGATCTGACCCAAGTTTCCTTCGCGGAACAGTTTTTCGGCCAGGTGCCGGCTGCCGTATAGACTGTCGCTGGCTGACCACTGCTTGAGAGCTTCCTCGCCATCGAAAAACACGATCCAGTAGGTGAACGTGTTCTTCCGGTTACTCAGAACTCGGGCCATTTCCAAAAGGAACGCGGCACTAGACCCGCCATCGTTCGCTCCCACGAACCGCACGCCGTTGATCGCGGCAGTGTCGTAGTGGCCGGCGAGAATGACAACGGTCGGGTTCTCTCCATGAATTACACCTATCACGTTGGTCATGGGGATCTTGCCCATTGGCGTCGTGGCCACAAAGGGATCTTCCCGAATCTCCGCACCGGCTACGGATAGCTGGCGCTCTATGTATGCCCGCGCGCGCTCCAAGTTTTCCGAGCCCGCCGGTCGTGGCCCCAATTGTACGAGTTGGCACAGGTCATTAAAGGCTCGTTTCCCATTGAATCCGGCTACCACGGCACGGACCGCTGCACGAGCACAGTAGCGCTCGATCTCAACCGCACCGGCGACTGAGATGCCTATTAGAATCAATGCCCTCGCGACTTTGGCGGTCTTCCTCATCCAGTTTTGCGCCCAGTTAGCGGTCCGCTTTCATGTCGCATCTGATACGCCGGGTACCGGAATCGTAGCTACTAAACGCCGCTTGTTCCTCCGCAATTCGGGCAGCGGTAGCTTAGTCCGCTGGGGCTCATAATGGCTCCGCATCCCTTACAGACCGGCGCATCCCTCTGGTCCGTGCTCGATCCATCTCCCAAAAGGGAGACGGGCGCCAAAGCCTTGGCTTCGTCTTCGGCGCCCGTTGGGGGAGGAGAATTAGGCGGGAGAAACCTGAGCCTTAAATATCTGAATATGTAGTCCATAAAGGACTTGGCGTATCCAATTTCCGGGTTTCCTGACCATCCGCTTGGTTCGAACCGCGTGTGGCTGAACTTGTCGCAAAGCACTTTGAGCGGCACGCCGTATTGCAGGGCGAGCGACACGGCGGTCGCAAAACAATCCATAAGGCCGGATACGGTTGACCCTTCTTTCGCTGTGGTGATGAAAATCTCCCCGGGCCTCCCGTCCTCGTAAAACCCGATCGTCAAATACCCTTCGTATCCGCCTACGTTGAAGTGATGGACTATCGCTTTACGCTCGTCCGGCAGGCGCCTTCGGACGGGCTGCGCTGCCACAACTTCCTCGATCTCAGCCATAGAGGCCTCTCAACCTACTCCAAGTTGCGCTAATACTGGCGCCCTCTCGTTATGGAAGCTCACTACGCCTGCAATTTTGGCGAGGCGCCTCCGCCGGCCCGGATCTCTATGTTCAACTCTGGCTTCCAACGACCTGCTCTTGAACGCGTTGCGGGCGTACTGAGGCCGACCGGTCTCGAAAACCATCTCGGTGTTGCTCGATCCAGCGCCGCGTATAGAGCTTGAGCCCTTCCAACCATACCTGCGGGTTACGTGATTTGATCAAGCTCAGCTCAAAGTTATTGACCCTGCCACCTAACTGCCGTTCGCCCGATACACGCATGTACTCATAAAGCTCGCCACTCAACCGTGCCATGGGGAGATAAAGCCATGCGGGAGTCAGAACGAAGGCAAGCTTGTCCGCCAGGCATAGCTTCGAGTACTTCTTACCAACTCTCTCCGCCCAATGTCGCGAATGGCACAGCGTAAAGTCCCGCCATTCCGGACCGAAAAGCCAGCCCATGATCCGGCCTCCCAAGACAACATGTTGCTGTCCCTCACTGCTCTCCATATTGGCTTTGCAGATGTAGCCCAAATCATGAACAAGGAAGGCGACCCACAGCCTGGGATCCCAAGGGAACCCGAATAGCCGGGACCAAGCGTAGGCAACGAAGAACGGGTGGACCAGGGTCGCGTGCACTCCAAAAATCACACTCTTGGTCCCGACTCTCATTCAGAAAAACCTCCCACTGTTGTTGTTACACCCTTTTGGCACTGCTCTTCCGCAGCGGTAAGCTTCTCGACGATTCCGATTGCAACCGCTTCTGCGTTACTGATTGCCTCCAGTAGGCGCGCAAGATCACCCGTTCGCCCGCGTACCGCAATCCGGAAAACGATTTCAATTTCGATATCTCCGATGGGTGTCATGCCTGTCCCTCCGGGAGTACTTTGACTGAAGGGATAGCGGGTGCGGCTACCAGGTAATGACAGTGCGAACATGGACAACAATTCACGGCATTCGTAACGGCTTGTGTTACCGCTCGGAACTTCGCGGGCACTTCAATAAGTTCTCCTCCGCGTGAGTAGAAGGCTGGGACCACCGCCCCCCTGCTTTCCTTGTCCTTCCCCCAGAGTTCGAGGGCCAAGTAGCCATGCACTCCCCGGAACAGAACCTGACTCTCCAGGGGCGGGCGACGGCCGTTTTCAGCTTCGCCAATGCGGTAGCCCGTGATGAGGATCTCGTAGGTGCGTCCCGTCCGCAGCATTTCTACCCGCACCAAGGCGGGAGCGACCACCACGGCATGAACACCATTCACGCCGATGGCATCAATGGGATGGAGGTACGCCAAAGGTTCGCCGTCGTCGCCGGAGAAGGTGACGTAGTGACCCATCTCCCTAATAGCGCCGCCCGATTCCACCCCCCGGATCACGTAGCGCCGCGCGAGATGCTGGTGCTCCAAACCAACTTCCCCACGAGCAAAGATCCCAACCTGTTGTAACTCCCTTCGGATGCGCCCGGGCAGTCTGAGACCCCTGGATAACCCGCTTTGACCTCCACCTTTCATTCCTTCGCCTCCATATCAAATCCCATCGGTGTCATAACGAGTCAGACTGCCGCGTTCGGATTGGGCAACCAAGTGCCTCGCGGATCATCTCCTTCGTGCAACCCGCCCAGCACTTGTAAAATCGCGGATCGTCGATCCGAATTGCCAGGTTGTCACCGCTACGGTCATGTCCCGCCTCCGCACAAGAAGGGCAACGAGTGACGTAATTCCGGCCGACTTTGCGGATCTTCCCAACGTGCTCGAGAATGCGGAATTCCGAACGCCCGGAGCCTCCGCGCGGGGCTGTGATTTCGGCGCTGCGCGTGGGGCGGACCGCCTCGGCAGGCAGTGTTTTACCTGCGACGAAGCGCCTCATCTCCTCTTCACTGACCTTCTTCAATTGCTTCAGGTAGGCCATCTGCTTTCCCAAGTCGTATTCAGCTCCGTAGAACCAGAACCGGCGGCTGGCCCCACGATGAATCCCCAGCGGCCCTCGGATGGCGTTCCCAAATTCGCCCGGCCCCAGTTCATCGTGCTTGGGGAAGATTTCGATTCCTTCAGCCAATCCGTTTCCCTTTACCGGCACGCCAAGCCGCGATGCCAGGTCGTGGACGTAGATACGGCAGTCTCGGGCCAGGAGTGGTGTTTCTAAGAAAATCCACAAATGCCCGCCCCGCTGGCTCATCTCCAAGGCCGCCAGGACCTGGTCTTGGCCCAGGTAGTACTGGAGCTTGACGAGATCCTCCATGGCGCCCTTGTAATCCGCGTCAATGGCAACCCACTTGCACCGCTGCGTGGCGGGGTTGATGGCATAGAGGCCGATGGTGATTTCGCCCTCGATGTGGCGCCGGATCGTGTCTGAGGTCAGGTGGAGGCCTTCGCCGGTCGTCTTGTTTGTGGGCCGGTAATAGTAGTGCCGACCGCTTTCCGGGTGCGGCCGGTCGGACTGGAGGGTGTACGCCCGCCGGTTCACGAAGAGGCGGAAGTAGTCCTCCACCACGTCAGCCGGCGCTTTCAGACGAAGCCGCTGCATCTTCTCCTCCGTGAAACCCGGTGGCCGCCACAAGTCCATACTCTTTGGAAATAAAACGAGAAATATTTTTCGTCAAATGGGCCTGCTGGCAGTCAGAGCGGTTATGTGTTTTCAATGAGTTACAGACCAGTGGGGGTTGTGGAGTATTCGATCTTTGCGAAACGGCTCAAGCCGGGAGTCTTCCCAGCACGGTGGGCCTTTGGCCGGGCGTCACAAACCATTGGACGGGCGATTCAAGCAAGCGAGGAGATTCCACGAGTTCGAGGAATTGGCATTGGTTGACCAGCACATCGAACTGCGATGGGCTGTAACCGCCATAGTTGTGGTCATCGAAATCCACCCAAAGCCAGGTACAGCGCTTCCGATCATAGATGTAGACGGCCCCGCAATCAGGCGCATCTCCATGGGCCAGAAAGACCACTAGGGCCGTTGGAAACTGGAACCAACGAACGATGTTAGGATAATCAGCAAATTGCAACAGTTTGGCAACCGCTTCGTCCACTGTTTGCAGCTTACTTAGATTCAATATTGTTCTGGCTTTCAATTGTCCGAACATTTCTTAGACCTCCTTCGTGGTTTTGACTGTTCTGTCAAACAGATTGGGTCCTCAGAATTACTGAAATTCTTTGTGGTAGGAGTTGGAGGTACCCGCGCGGGCTCCGGCCCACAGCATCGAAGTAAATGAGTCGGTCCTGGGTCGTACTGCGCCGGTCTACACCGCACCGTGACTCGCGACTAATCGCCGATTCAGATTTCTCGCCAAGACCGTGAGTAGCCACAAGGCACTTCTACCCTTACGCCGTTTAACCGGCCAATCTCTGCCCATTCTCAGGGCGTGCCGAGTTTGCGAGCTTCGGTTGCGATTTTGGTGAGGCGATTGGAGAGCCGGTCGAGACAACTGCGGGTAGCGCCGACGGGCAGCGAGC
>JBEKIZ010000170.1:0-4805 GCA_050011515.1 Terriglobia bacterium
TGAACTCTATGATGGCCAATTCTGCCCGCGCCCTCGCCTCCCACGACTTGTCATCTAAACCCTGCGCCAGATTGAGAACTTCTTGCCAAGCTCGATACGCAGAATCAGGATGGTCCTCTCGTTCGATTTCACCCTTGGTCGCCAAGCAGCGAATTCTCAATCGAGAATCACTCGCGGCGATGGGATCTTGCAGAATCTGCGTCAATTCCGCTGATGTCTGAGGGACGGATTCCAGGCCTATGCTGGACCGCAGGCGCCCGCACGCAGCGTAGAGTTGGTCTCTCTTGTCACCCTTCAGGATTGCAAGTTCCTCCGCACGAGCGTAAAGCTCACCGGCCCTTTGCCAGTTCGAAAGCCAGGCAAGGCGATCCGCTTCAGTGAGTAATTGGTTGGAGTCTTTCGATCGAGAAGCTGCAAGGCGCAAGAGACCGGCGAGAATGAGGGAGAACAGCAACAGCAACGTTAGGAGGATCCGGCCATGCCCGGACGTCAGTCTGTCGAAGCGGTTCCGAGATGGAAGAACCTTGAGGCTCATGGGCGAATTATTGAAGGCATGGAAAATCCGAGGACAAAACGACACTGAGTGCGTTCGCAAGGTATCGAGCGGCGCGTTTGTTGGCCGTGAAGGCGCGTGCCGTCAATAAGGGAGAGCCCAATATCACTCGAAGAGCCTTGCCATTATTCACACTGCCGTCCGGGTTCAGTGCGCGGTTGAATTCGGGGAGTCTGCGGTCAAGAGAATCGGAGACGACGCGGACGACTGTGGCGGGGACTCCGGATTTGTGCGCTGCTGACAGAATCTCATAACTTTCCATGTCTACAACCTGCGCTCCGGTTCGCGCGAGCCGGAGTTTGTCATCTTTGGTAGTTGCTATCCGTGGAGACGTGATGCCTATCACCGATCTGCAAGGGACGTTTTGGGCATTCAATAGCGCAGTGATTTGTGCGGAAAGCTGGGGGGCGCAAGGGCAGCGGATTCCGTCATTCATCGCAGAGAGGCAGCTTGAGTACGTGACGATAGCCGTTTCGGGAAGCAAGTCAGTCAGCCCTCCGCAGAGGCCAATTACGATCGCGGCGTCCGGTTTCTCTTTTTGCTGATCACGCGCGGGCGGGGGAGCGGAAGGGAGTATCTCGGAGGCACGCTCCCCCGCCCGCTTGGGTCCTATTCCAGTGATGAAGAATCTGAGCTGATTCGGCCCCGCCGTGATCGGGCCGGCATGGGAACCAGAATTCCAACGGGAGACCCCGAGGAGCCGCGCCAATGGGTCTGCTTCCATTTTCGAAGCCGCGAAGACGAAAATCCAGCTCATAGACTCTGAGTGCCTGCCTTGAGGGTTTTGAGAATCCACAGAGTTCGTCCCGCCAAGGATCGAAGAGTGTCAGCTCTCACGCGCTTCTGCCCCCTTCTCAAGAGAAAGAAACGATGCCGTTCAGTCCGGTTTGGGGAACGTCGGCATCATGCTCCCAACGAATCGGGCTGAACCCTAAACCTTGGTCAAAAATCTGGAAAGCGTCAGCCCGAAACCCCTTGCGATGACTTCCAAGTTGACGATGGAGATGTTTCTTTTTCCGTGCTCCACATCTGCCAAATAACTTCTATCCAGCCCGAATTGCTCTGCCATCTGGACCTGTGTCCAGCCTCGTTGCTTTCGGAGCTTTTGCAATCGCCGCCCAACCCGAATGCGGATGTCCTCGGCCATAAGATGCCATCATGGCTTGTGGACTCTGTGCAACAAACAGGCTATGAGCAACATCAAGTACTCGGTTGTTTGGTGAGAGGACTGCCCGGTCGTAGTTTACGAACTGCCGCAAGACTGAAAACCGACCGGAGGGGGTTATACTCGACAACGATGGTGGGATGTTTTATTACGGCGAAACCCCCTGGCATGAGAAGGGAAAGCAACTGATGCAGCGTGCTACTGCTGAGGAAGCTATTAGCGCGGGCGGGCTGGACTGGCGTGAAAAGCTCGTGCCGATTCAGACGGACGAGGCGCTGCGGAGGGAAATCACCCGCCGCATGGCAGTAGTGCACGATGACCTGAACTCTGGTGATCCCAAGAGCGTGTTGGGCTTGGTTTATCCTGGGTTTCGCCCGCAGTCGCCGTTCTCCACATCGGCTCATCGCAGTCCAAGCACGGATCGGGCAAGCACTTGTATCTACCCGGATTGAGGGAGATCCTCATCGACATGGATGGTCAACTATGCAGGTGTGCTTACAAGGGGCACCTGTTGGTCCTGGTCTCCGAATGGGGGTTGGAGCACGCCACTAAGGAACAGATCGCGAACGTGTGCGGGCGATCACTCCCAGGGTTCAACAGCTACAGCCCGATCGTTGAGACGATCACCTATCTCAAAAGGGACCTGAAGAAGATACACCTAGTGCCCGCGGATATCGGACTCGTTGTAGGTATCGAGTCTGGCAACATATATCTCGACGGTAACGCAGTCTCGCCGGAAAGAATCGAGTTTGTGCCCACGGAAGACGGCCTGAAATACGAAAGCCGACCCTGAACAAAGGAGTTCCGCTTGGATTTGGGTATTCGGCCTGAGACGGCTTCCCGGATGGAGTCCGGCATAGCTCAGGAGGTTGGAGCTGCGCGGCGGTAGCTTAGCGAGGAGGTCGTCGCTTGGAGAATGTGGTTCAGCCTCAACCGCGGTGCCAACACAAGAGTCGCTTCTACCATGTCAGGCGCAATGCGAATTGGATCTCGCGCGGGTCGCCCGGTCCGCCCGAAGCCTCGCCGGCGATGGGCTGCACCGTATTCCCGATCACACCAAAGGAGGTTGAACTCCAATCAGCGTTGGGCAACGTAAAGTTCGGCCGGTTGAGAATATTGAACATCTCCGCTCGGAACTGGAGCGTTTTCGATTCCCATAACTTGAAGTTTCGAATCAGCGAGAAGTCCCAGTCGGCCAGACCCGGCCCAGTCAGAATATTTCGTCCCGCGTTTCCGAAGGCGTAAGGGGCAGGATAAGAGAACGCAGCGGGATTCGTCCACTGGTTGACGGTCTTATGGGCGGGATAGAAGCTCACGCCGGGAATCACGTTCGGACGATCATGGTTGTCAAGATTGTTGCTGGGGTTGCCGTCGACAGTGGGCGTGTAGGGTGCCCCGGATTGCAGCATGGCGATCCCCGCTACTTCCCAGCCGCTAATGACGTAGTTCGCCTTCGAGTTGTGCAGCTTTCCGATCTTGTCTCCGAAAGGCAGGTCGTAGACATAGGCGACCGAGAAGCGATGTTCGTAGTCGAAGTCCGAGCGGCCCTTCTCCGCAGCAAGGTCGTAAGAATTTTGCGGGAACCCTGGGCTGGCGTTGGTTCCGAAGTTGGCGGAGTCGTCGTCGAGGGATTTCGACCAGGTGTAAGCACCGATGATCGCCAAGCCGTTGGTGTAGTGTCTTTCCACTTTGACCTGCAAGGAATGATAAATCGATGTGCCGATGGGATCCGTGTAGGACATCGTCTGGAAATTCGGGTAAGGCCGCGGGCAAGGCGTATCCGCAGGCGTGCCCGCGATACAGGTTGAGCCGCCCCTATAGAGGGTGTTGTTCGGCTGGTTCGGGTCCCACTCGAAAGGCAATCTCAGTCCCCGGGTGCCTACATAGCTCACGTCGAGCAGCCAGGAGCCAAACTGTCGCTGCGCATCGAACGTCCACTCAAAAATCCTTGCATCCTTGACATCCAGGTTGACCGGGTCAAGGGCCGGGAACAGCGCCTGGGTGAGCGAGGGCGCGACAAAGAGGTTCTGGAGAAGCAGACCAGTAGCCAGCGGCAGCCCACCCGCAGAGGGCGGCGTGGACACCGCTGTCAAAACGGCCCGCTCATTGTCTAGCAGGTCTCCTTGGGTCAATTGAAAGTACGGTGGGTTGAAGCTCTTTTGGAAATAAAGCTGACCGACCATCTGGTCGTAGTAGACGCCCCCGCCGGTGCGGATGACGATCTTCTCATTTCCGAAGGGCATCCAGGCGATGCCGAGTCGAGGCCCAAAGTCGGTGTGGTCGGGGCGTTGCAGCGCCCGGTTTTCCGAGGTGCTTCCCAGGTTCACCGTCCCGACCTGTTCGAATTGCCCTATGGGCAATCCCGATGCCCCGGTCGTGCCGACAAAATTCAGCAGGGAGGCCGCACTCGTACCCGCAGCAAGCAGTAAGCCCTTGTTGAAGTCGAAGCTGCCGAAGTGGTTGTATTTATCCGTAATCAGGCTGTTGTATTCGTACCGGAGGCCAAGCGTCATGGTGAGGTTTCGTCGAATTTTCAAGCGGTCCTGCGCAAAGAAATCGTACTCCGTACCCGTCCCCGAAATGTAGCCCGACCAACCGCGGACCCAGTTCGTCGGCAGGCCGAACAGGGCGTCAGCTACGCCGTTACCGAAGCCACAACTGGGCGGAGGACAGGCCGCCAAGAGCGCCGTCTGAGCGCTTGAGGGCAGACCTGCAAACACCACGCTGCCCGTCGCCACCCCATTGAAGCTGTATGCGTCGCGCGCGTCAATGTCCTGGAAGAAGTTTCCGCGCTTGATCGGGCGGATGTCCGCGCCGAAATCAAAGGAATGGTTGCCGCGGATATAGGTGAGAGTGTCCGCGTACTGAAAGGAATTGACGGCGCCGAATTGAGGGTAGGTGCCTGCCGCACCGAGACCATCATAGCCGGCGAAACTCAGGTTTGGAACTCCCGTATCGCGGTAGACAACTTCGTGCCGAGATCTGAGGATTTACCTCTTAGATAGGTCAGGCCGCAACAAGCTGGAGGACGTTTTCGATGGCTTGATCAGCGCGATGGTAGGCGGCCTCGATTGGGCTGTGGGGCGG
>JBEKIZ010000171.1:0-4764 GCA_050011515.1 Terriglobia bacterium
GAGAGATCAAGGGACTGGGCGTTCCGATCGTCCGCTATCCCGGCGGCAACTTCGTGTCCGGGTACCAGTGGCTGGACGGGGTTGGTCCCAAGAAGGATCGACCGCGCGTTTTGGACCGTGCGTGGAATACGATCGAGACGAATCAATTTGGGATCAACGAGTATGTGACCTGGTGCCGCGCCGTGGGCACGGAACCCCTGATTGGAACCAACTTCGGGACCGGAACTCCCGCGACCACCGTGGCCCTGCTCGAGTACTGCAATGTGGACAAGGGAACGAAGTGGAGTGACTTGCGCCGCCAGCACGGCTACGACAAGCCACACAACATCAAGTACTGGTGCCTCGGCAACGAGATGGACGGCCCTTGGCAGATCGGGCACATTCCCGCCACTGAATATGGGAACAAAGCCCGCGACGCTGCCCGCCAGATGAGGACGGTTGATCCTTTGGTGAAACTTATCGCCTGCGGGTCGAGCAACAACCAGATGCCCACCTACCTCGAGTGGGACCAGCAGACGCTCGAGCAGTGCTACGAGGAAGTGGATGGAATCTCTCTGCACAGGTATTTCGGCAACGATGAAGAGACCGGAGGGGACACCGCGAAGTACCTGGCTATGAATCTCGACATGGACCGGCAGATCGAAGAGATCATGGCTGTATGCGATCTGGTGCGAGGCCGCAAGCGGTCCGACAAGACCCTCTGGCTATCGTTCGACGAGTGGAACGTGTGGTACAGGGCTCGCAGCGGAAAGGCGGTAGACGGCGAGCGGCAGGTTGCTCCACACCTGCTGGAGGAAACCTACAATCTGGAAGATGCCCTCCTCGTGGGTGGACTGCTCAACACCCTGATCCGGCGCTCAGACCGTGTACGCTTGGCATGCCTGGCGCAATTGGTGAACGTCATCGCGCCCATCATGACCAACGAAAACGGCTTGTTCCGCCAGACGATCTATTACCCATACTCCTGGGCGCTGCAGTACGCCCGCGGCAAGGCCCTTGACCTGGTCCCTGTATCGCCTACTTACGAAATATCGAGCTTCCAGCCGCCGGCGTTCGGCAGCGGGGGAAAGATCCCCGTGCCCTGTCTCGATGTTAGTGGCACGATAGATTCCGAGAGTAAGACTGCCAGTCTGTTCATCCTGAACCGGGATTTGGAGAAGCCGCGAGACCTACAAGTGGTCTGGCACGAGGCAACGCCCACCCGGGTCAACACCTGCTTGGTGCTGACGGGCTCCGACCTCAAGGCCGTCAACGGGTTTGATGCTTCGAATCGGGTGGTGCCTGGCGCGCTTGAGGCCCCGCCGGTGGGTTCTCGCATGACGTTCCAATTGCCCGCGCACTCGTATACGGTGGTGAATGTCACGCTCACGTAGGAGGCTGCGCGGCCAGCAGTGCCCGGGATTTCGACCCATCTACGGAGGGAAGACATGCGGACAAGCTCCTCAAAGGGCTCCTTTTTGCCGTTGGTAAGCGGTTTCCCTTCCCCGTTGAAGAGATAGCTCTCCATCTGGCGGGACTTGGGATCGATCTTGAGAAGCGACCGGTAGCAGGCACCGTTAACGCTGAACGTCAGGTCGATTCCGGGCTGCGGATGGGTGGCGAAGTCATAGAGCGACCTCTTCTGCCCCGGCAGTTGGCGAAACAGAGCCGCGAAGACCGATCAGCGTGGACTTGCCGGCCCCGTTCTTGCCCACAATGGCGATTAACCCCTCACCCAAACTATCGAAGTCGACGCAGACTTCATTTGGGAATGCCTCGGCGATTCCCCGCAGCCGCAGGTGATGCAATTTCATGGTCAGTTCTCCCAGCGGTACTCAGCCTTACGGCGGGTATATATCTTCGATTCCCGATTTGAATTGTTACTGTTTAAGACTCTTGGACGTTGGCTGAGAAATCGCCGATAATCCGAGATTGGTGGTTTCAGCTGAGCGCTCAGGCATAATATACGCGTTGCCAGAATGGAAATTGCTGCTGAAGGACCTCTCGCGAGTTCTGCGGGACCTGAATGTACGTACCTTTAGCGACAGCGAGTTCAGCCACGATCCAGATTGAAAGGAGGCAAGATGCCCAAGCCTACGAGTCGTCGGAATTTCCTTAGAATCACGAGTGCAGGAGTAACCGCAACTCTTAGCGTGAAACCATCGCTATCAGAGGTTTCCTCGGCCCTGCTGCAAGAGCCTCCCACGGGAAGCATTGCGGTCCGGGTGACCGACGCGACCCGGAAGTTCGGCGTGGCACCCTCGCTCAACTGGCGGTCAGCAGCAGGAGCGTCGCTGAAGAGCGAGGCGATAACGCTCGATCCGGGGAAGACATCTCAGAAGTATCTCGGCATCGGCGGTGCCTTCACCGATGCTGCCTGCTACATGTTCAATCAACTCTCCGTCTCTGCGCGCGAGCAGCTGTTTCACGAGATGTTCGATCCCTCGGAGATGGGCCTGAGCGTGGGACGCATCTGCATAGGGTCGAGCGACTACAGTACGAAGGTGTATAGCTACGACGAAGGTGAGCCGGACCCTGAGCTGAAGCGGTTCTCCATTGAGCAGGACCGGACTTACATCTTGCCGATTCTGCGCCAAGCACGAAGAGCAAACCCAAACCTTTTTCTGTTAGCGTCCCCGTGGAGTCCCCCTGGATGGATGAAGCCCAACGGCTCCATGCTCGGTGGGTGCATGCGTCAGAGCACCATGCCGGCTTACGCAAACTATTTCCTCAAGTTCCTCCAGGCCTACGAGGCCGACGGCGTGCGGATCAACGCTGTGACTTCGCAGAACGAAGTGGATACGGAACAGGATGGAAGGATGCCGGCTTGTGCCTGGCCACAGGAATATGAGATTTCCTTTGTGCGTGATTTCCTGGGCCCCGTGCTCCGCAAGAATGGAGTCGAGACCAAAATCTGGCTTCTGGATCACAATTACAACTTGTGGGGACGCGCCATTTGCTGCCTGGACGACCGCGGACTTCGCGACTTTTCCAATTCCGTCGCCTGGCACGGATACGTCGGCGTCCCGGAGATGGTGACCAAGGTCCATGAGGCACATCCTGATGCGGAAATGTTCTGGACAGAAGGTGGTCCGGACCTGTCGGCGAAAGACTACTCGACGGATTGGTGCAACTGGGGTAAGACCTTCACCGGCATCCTTCGCAACTGGTGCCGCTCGATCATCGGTTGGAACCTGGCGTTGGATGAGTTGGGCAGACCAAACGTCGGTCCCTTCAACTGTGCCGGCACTGTTACTATCAACTCGCAGACCAAGGAGATTACTCGCAGTGGCCACTTCTGGGCGATGAGTCACTTCTCCCGCTCGATTCCCCGTGGCGCCCGGCGGTTCGACTCCGCGCGAGGCCCAGCCAATGTCTACCATGTGGCCTTTGAAACTCCGGATGCTCAACGAGTACTTATCGTCACGAATCCCGGGCCTGAAAGGAGCATTCAAGTGGTGGGGCCCGGAATAGTGGCCGATGCTTCACTGCCCGGGGATTCGGTAACTACACTGACGTGGCGGTAGGAATTTAAGTGGACTCGTTGCATGCCTGCTGATGCGGAGGAGAATTACATGAACCGTCTGTGGACTTTGTTATGCTTGTTGGCATTCATGGCGCTACCGGCGTCGGCGCAGTACGACACTTACGGCGGCTGGACCAAGATCAAAGGACGGAAAACCGGGTTCTTTCACGCGGAACGCATCGGGGGACGGTGGTGGCTGGTGACACCCGAAGGGAACGTGTTTTTCTCCAAGGGTGTTTGCAACATCAACGCCAATCCCGAGAGCAAGTCTTCGCCTCCGCCCCCGGCGGACGCGAGCAAGTGGGCCGCCGAGACGGCGCGGCTACTCAAGGGCTGGAACTTCAACACGGCCGGAGCCTGGTCCGTGGAGCGGATGTTTTCCCAAGGGCTCGTCTATACGCCCGTATTGGATATCGCGGCCGGAGAAACAGATGAGGTCTGGCTCAAGGGCGGCATCCCGGACTATTTCAGCCCTGAATTCCGCCAAGCTGCGGATCGCGCCGCCGCCCGGGGGTGCCAACCGCGGGCCAACGACCAGTGGCTGCTGGGCTACTTCACCGATAACGAGTTGCGGTGGGGAGCGGACTGGCGCTCCAAGGAAAGTCTGCTCCAAACCTACCTGAAAATGCCGCCCACCGCGCCCGGATATCAGAAGGCGATCGAGTTCTTGAAGGCACGGGGCCACACTCCTCAGAACCTGGACCAGGACGATCAGTCCAGCTTCCTTGAGATCACCGCCGGGGAGTACGCGCGCATTGCCCGGGAGGCCATCCGCCGCTACGACCCGAATCACCTCATCATGGGCTGTCGCTTTGCCGGATACGCCCCCGAGGCCGTGCTGCGCGGCATGGGACCGTATTTCGACGTCATCTCCTACAACAACTACTCGCCCGATGCGCCCGTAGAGAAGCTGCGGCAGATCTTCGATCTGACCGGCAAGCCGACGATGATCACCGAATTCAGCTTCAAGGCCATGGACAGCGGGCTTCCCAACACCAAGGGCGCGGCCAAACCGGTGGCCACGCAGAAGGACCGGGCCGAGGGGTTCACCCGCTATGTCGAAGCCCTGGCGGCGCTTCCCTCCTGCGTGGGCTACCACTGGTTCGAATATCGCGACGAGCCGGCAGAGGGGCGGTTCGACGGCGAAAACAGCAATTACGGCCTGGTGAAAATCGACCTGACCCCGTGGACCGTGCTGACCGACCGCATGAAGGAGGTCAACAGCCGGATCGAAACGCTGGCCGCGAAGAGCGCAGAAC
>JBEKIZ010000172.1:0-4651 GCA_050011515.1 Terriglobia bacterium
GAGCCAGAGCAAAACCAAAAGGCTCCTAGTAGGCTACAGGGTCTCGATGCCGAGGTCAATATTCCCTCGGCCTCCAGTCGAGGGGGGATTATTTCTCTTGACATCGCCTTTTATAGAACAGCACTAAGACTTCTCAGGCCCAATCCCGAGATTGGGTCGGAAGCTAGTGTAGCGCGGACCCGTTTTGTTGATTCTGCGGCTCTTTGTTTTCAATACGGGACGAACCGCGGACCTTCAGAACAGGTCCGGGCTACGCTTGCTGCCACCGAGCCTGCCAAGTCTCCGAACACCGGACCCAGATTTGTCTTGCCATCGATCACACCGATATTTGTCATCAGGGCTCCGCCCACGGGGGTGCAGCCAGATGCTCTTGCCAAAAATACCGAGCCAGCAGGACGTAGCGCGATTATTCCCAGGGGAGCAAACGCAACCAGCGAAAGCCCTGAGCCAGCCAAAGCCAGTACGATAGCTAACCTTGAGTGTCACACCTGCCTTCCTGAGTAAAGGTCAAGTGAAGAGCCATGCGCCATGCGTCCGTGGGCTCCGCAGAGACCCTGCCGCGACCAAGCGCGCGAAACCTCACCCGACCAGTGCCCATCGCGCTGGCCCCGGGAGATGCCGATCTCGCCGAAGGGTTGCTCACCATTCGTCACAGCAAGTTTGGTAAGTCTTGCTGCCTGTACTCACTTCTACGCTCCAGGTCCCCGTCGAGTACGCTCGTCGGCGGGACGCGTTTCTCGGTCCGCACACCCCGCCCACCTTCTCGGTGTCCGAACAGGGTCGACCTCTGGTAAGCGAGGCCGTTCGGCGGACTTTCCGGGATCTTTCCCCTCAGACAGGACTGAGAGGCCCAGCGGACCGCTCCGAAGCGCGCTGGCACGATTTTCACCATCGCTTTCGCGGTCGAGACCTCAGTGGAGTCGTACCGTTCCAGCCAAGACGTAGAGCGGCGGCTGCCGATCCTGTTGACCCACTTGGGGCATGCTCGCGTGACTGACGCCTATTGGTCTCAGTTCACCTGAGAGCCGTCGGCAGTCACCGCTTTCCTGCGGAGGGCGCCCCAGCAGCGGCTCGCCCCTTAACGCCCGAGCAGCCCGCCGCCGATTGCGATGCAGCTGCCGGCCTCCCACGAACTACCTTCATACCCAGTCTCGAAGCAGGTCATTCCATGTGGGATCAGGTCCCTGAAGTTGAAGTGTTTCCCATTCAAGCTGACCGTCTCGCTCGATACCAGCTTCGCCGAGAATATGAAAGTATCCGTTAGCAGGCCATCGCTGCTTCGAACAAGTGACGCCTCCCTGGTAAACACGGCCACGGGTTCACCCCAGGTGCTCCGGTCAAGGAGGTTAGTAAAGTCACGGCTTCCCGGGTTGGGGTTGAAATAGATGGTGGCTTCTCCGGCGGGAGCCAGAAAGAGATAAAGGTTCGGATTGGCCCCACCGGTGGGGGTAGCGCTTCGACGCTGAAGTCTGACACCCAGATTAGGTAAGAATGAGCCCTGTCGACGACCGGGGCACCGGACGAGCCCGTCGCGTACAAGGACCCCAGGTTGAGATCCCCAAGGACCGGGAAGGACCAAATGCAGATACCCGTCGAACCTGATGTCCAAGTTGACCCACCGTTGAAACCGATGGCCACTTCCGAAGCGCCGGCGGGGTCGCCGGCGCTGAATGCAGCCGGAGATCCCAGCAGCATGATTCCCATAAGCACAATAGTCGCGAATTTCATAAAACCTCCGTTTACTGTAAAGCTGGCCGGTCGCGGCAGGCATACCAGTTGCTTGGCAGCCCATGACGTGCCGATCCATGCCCGTTTGCGGTCGGGTGGGGCTCGCCCGGCTCATGCCCGCGGGCCCTGCTGAAGCGCGGAGAGACGAACCGGCCCCACCCGACCTGCGCGTTTTGCTTGCACCTTCGGGCAGTTCGCACTTTCGCGCGGACGACTGCTGGCGTCAATGCAGGAGGGGCAAGTTTTTGGCAAGTTTGGGGCAAGCGGCTAACCTGCTGAGGGCGCCATGGTTGGCGCGCGAGATACACACCAAGTGGTCTTCCCAACAGGCCTTGATTTGTCTGGCCAGGGGCATATAATGTACTTATCATTTATCCCCTGCGGGTAGTTTATGGCTGGCCGGGCAACGGCACACTCCCGAGCGTGCTTCGGGGTCTTCGAGTTGGACCTCGAAACGGGTGAGTTGCGCAAGTCGGGCGTCCTCCTCCACTTGCCCCCGCAGCCGTTCAGAGTTTTGACCCTGCTCGCCAGCCGCCCGGCGGAACTCGTCACGCGGGAAGAAATCCGGGACCAAATCTGGGGCACTGACACTTTTGTAGATTTTGAACACGGTCTCAACTTCGCCATCAAGAAAATCCGGGACACGCTTGGCGACGACCCTCAAACACCTCGTTACATCGAGACCGTGCCGCGTCGCGGCTATCGGTTCATCGCGCCGGTGGAAGTGGCAGGGGGGTCGCCGTGGCGACTACCTGCCCTGGGACCAGACGGGGCGGGGCCTACCGGGGCTGGGCCGCCACGACGGGCGTCCCTACAGGGCCGATGGATCCTCGGGGCGGGCTCTGGCGCCGTGGTGGCCATGGCGGCTCTTCTGTTCGCCCTCAACGTCGGCAGCCTGCGCGAGCGCGTTTTACGGGCCGTAGGGGCGGTTCGCGAACCGCCCCTACAAATCCAATCCATCGCCGTCCTACCCCTCGAGAATCTGTCGCGCGATCCCGAGCAGGAGTACTTCGCTGACGGCCTGACCGATGCCCTGATCACCGACCTGGGGCAAATCGTGACCCTGCGCGTGATCTCGCGGACCTCGGTGATGCATTACAAGGGGACGAGAAAGCGCCTGCCGGAGATTGCGCGCGAACTCGACGTGGACGCTGTCGTGGAAGGGACGGTGCAACGCTCCGGCGGCCGGGCGCGCATTACCGCACAACTGCTCGAGGCGCGGACCGACCGCCACCTTTGGGCGGAAACCTATGAGCGCGACGCCGGAGACGTCATGCGGCTGGAGAAGCAGGTGGCCTTGGCGATTGCCCACGAAGTCAGTGGGCGGCTGACCACCGCCGAAGAGACGCGCTTGGCCAGCAAGCGAGCGGTCAGCCCGCACGCCTACGACGCCTACCTACACGGTCGTTATCTTTGGAACGAGAGAACTCCGGAAGCAGCCGCGGGGGCCCGCGCCTACTTCGAGCAGGCGCTGCGGGAAGATCCCCAGTTCGCACTGGCCTATTCCGGCCTGGCTGATTACTTGACGGTGGGCTGGGGGCCGTGGGCGGACCCGCCTTTGGCCGAAAAATACGCTCGCAAGGCCGTGGCGCTCGAACCCGACCTCGCCGAAGCACACGCATCGCTTGGAATCGCTTGTGTCTATCAGAGGAAATTCGCCGAGGGGGACAAAGAGCTGAAACGGGCAATTGAGTTGAATCCGAACTATGCAATGGCCCACCACTGGTATTCCCTCCACCTGCTAACCCTTGGCCGTCCTGCGGAGGCGGTGGCAGAGAACGACCGGGCGCGGCAACTGGACCCCTTCTCGTTGCCAATCAATTACCTGCGCGGCGTCATGCTCCTCGGCCTGCACGAATATGATCGGGCGGTAGAGCAGTTGGAAACAGCAGCCGCAATCAACCCGCAATCGGCCACTCCCCACGAGCAGCTCGCCCGCATCTACTGGATCGAGGGGAGAGTTCCGGACGCCCTGGCCGAAGGGAGGAAAGCAGCGGCCCTAGCGCACGATCCGGCACTGTTCCACGACCAGGAGGAGACCGCCGCGGCTTACGCAAAATCGGGCCTGCCCGGTGCGCAGCTCAAGGCCGCGCAACTCAAGGAGCGAGGCTACGAAGCCAATCGGCAGGAGCAGAAGAGCGGTCCGCTCTCCCACTACTTCGACTCTTATTCCGCTTTATTCGTCGCCTTCCAGTACGGGCTGCTCAAGGATAAGGAGAAAGCGCTGCATTGGTTGAATCAAGCTTGCCACGAACGAACGGACCTCGCCGCCTATGAGAAGAGCGCACCCGAGCTCGACTTCCTGCGCTCCGACCCGCGCTTCCAGGATCTCCTGCGCCGCATGAATTTCCCGCCTTAGGGGAAGCAGAGACCGCAAAATTAGCCGTGGTTTGCGAAAACCCCATCCTTTGACTTTTGGTGGCCTCGAGACATAACGGACTGCCGTTCTAACCTCGGGACTTCCAGTGTAGACCTTCGAACTGTAGGTCCCACCAGCGAACCCGCCAGTCTACCCACAAGACTGAGCAGTCGGGGTGAAAGGAGAGCCGCTGGCCAGGAGAGATTGCGTCCGATGCGCCACCTGTACAAGTGGCCACCCGGACTCGTTAGGCATCCCTCCGCCGCGCGCTGAACCCCTTCTGGCCGTACAGTCGGTTAACCGTAGATGTGGTCCGCCCTGCCACCTCGACCGATCGCGCCTGCATCACGCCGCACTCGCAAACTATGCTGAGTGGGGACTTCGCCGGATTTGGAACGAGAAACCACAGGTTTCTATCGGGAGTGCTCGGGCGGCAAGAAAGCCGAGGTGCAAACGGATCCTGATCGCCCGAGCATTCCCGATAGAAGCGTTTGTACTAAGCCGCTGCGCTGAGGCTATGGCGATTGAATGTAGAGGGTCCTTGGCGAAAAGGTGGGTAGAAGG
>JBEKIZ010000173.1:0-4634 GCA_050011515.1 Terriglobia bacterium
TATCTGGTGGAATGCTGCCTTAGCCGAGGGGCGCGCGCTGCCGAGCCGGGCGAGTTTACCATGCGGGGGTTTCTGAACGGGCGCATCGACCTGACGCAAGCAGAAGCGGTCCGCGACCTTGTCGAGTCGCGCACGCTCTACCAAGCCCGCGTGGCGGCACAACAACTCGAAGGCGCGGTCTCCGCTCGCCTCAAACCGCACAAACAAGTTTTGCTCGAACTCATTGCCAGGTTGGAGGCCGGCATTGACTTTGCCGAAGACGATGTGGCCGTGATGGAGTGGCAGGAAATACTCGCCCGCACTGGCAAGCTCCGCACGGACCTCGAGAGGTTGGAGCAAGGCTACGCCTACGGCAGGATTGTTCGCGAGGGACTGACCCTGGCTATTGTGGGTCGCCCGAACGTCGGCAAGTCGAGCCTGTTCAACCGCCTCTTAGATGAAGAGCGAGCCATAGTGACTTCGACTCCGGGGACAACACGGGACCTGGTGGCCGAAACCGCCAACCTCGGAGGCATACCGTTGCGTTTCGTGGATACGGCGGGCATCCGTCACACGAAGGATGAGGTGGAAAGGATCGGCGTGGAGAAGTCCTTTCAGGCCATCGCCGATTCGGACCTGCGGCTCCTGGTGGTCGACGCATCCGAGGGATGGACCGACGAAGATTCGAATTTGTTAAGCAGAATGCGCCCACTGGGTGCGCTACTGGTAGCCTGCAACAAACTCGATCTTCCGCCCAAAATCTCGAGCGCGGATTTGGATACGTTCTTGACGGCCGACGCGGCTCCGGACGCATTGCCGGAAATTGGTAGGGGCGGGGTCGGCCCGCCCGCGGGAGGGCAGAGCTCTCCCCTACCAGAGGTGACTCCTGCGCAGGTTGTCTGGACCTCCGCATTAACCGGCGAGGGAATTCAAGAACTCGAAGAGAAAATCCTGGAGATCGCCGCACCGGCGCGCGACCTGGGCCCGGAGGGCGAGCTCATCACCAACTTGCGCCACCAGCAACTCCTCAGGGATTCGCTACAGGCGCTCGCCAAGGCCCGTCAGGCTGCCGAGCAAAACGTGCCCCACGAGATGCTTCTACTTGATCTGTATGAGGCCCTTCGCCCGCTCGATCAAATCACCGGCGCGACGTATGTCGATGACGTCTTGGATATCATCTTCTCGACGTTTTGCGTGGGGAAGTAGCGCAGGTCCCGCTCTCCGGACCCAGTCCTTCTTCCCCACCTACCACCTACCAGACACCTGACTCCCGAACCCAGCCCTTCTTCCCCACCTACCACCTGCGGCCTACCACCTACCGCCAACGACCTACCACCTACCAGACACTAACTACCTGTGTTTTCAATAATATTCCCGCTTTTAACGGCTAAGTGACTTTGTTTTCAAAGACATTCCCGCTTTGCCCTGAGCTTTGGAAAGACGACCCTTTGTTTTCATAGACATTCCCGCTTAGTTCGCTCACTTTTTGAATTTCTATGGTCGTCGTGGCAAAGGGTAGGCAGGGACAAATGGTCGATATGAAAAGAAGGATGAGGGAGTCATCCGGGAAGTCTCGGCGGTCATGGCAGAATAGCCTAGCATCACACGCTAGGCTATCATATGAAACGTAGGTAGTCAAGAGTCCTTCCTGAGGTGTGTTGGCAGCTCGCGCCGGGGGTGGCCACGCACTACGCGCCTTTTGCTACGGGTTTGGCGTGGTGGTTGGCATGTTTCGCCCGTTTTGCATGATACTGGCGGTGTTTTTCATACTCGCTGAACCGTGATATCATCTCAATATGGCCAAGAAAAACGTTAGGTTTACTGCGGTCAAAACTGTGACCAAACCCGCCACTGTTAGGTTTAAGACTAAGTCAGGCGAAACAGTGTCTTTCAAGGCGCTCAAGACCTTCAGAATGAAAGAGGACGTTCACTTCCGCGCCAGAAAAAAATGAAACGTATCTATTTAGATAGCAATATTCTGATTGCATACTACTCGACAGATAAGGCGGAAGAGCCCAAGAAGAAGATGGTAGAAAATGCCTTAGCCGTCTTCGCCGAGCTAAAGGACGTTCAGCTTTGTACTTCCATGTGGACGGTAACCGAGATGGTCAATATCTTGGTTTCTCAGAAAAGGATGGATCGCGGCACTGTTGCCGAAATCGAGAGTCAACTTGTTAGCGAGAGGCGTCTTGCTAACCTTAAGATATATTTCGCTGAGGTCAGCCCCCAAAAGGACTACGACTTTGCAGAATTCTTCTACCACGTGCGACAAAGTATCCTGAAGTACCACTCCGGAGTCGGAGACGTAATCCACAGCGTCATCATGAAGAATAATGGCATCACCGAAATCTTGACGTTTGACGAAAAGGATGACTTCAAGCAGATACCAGATTTAACTGTGCTCCATCCAAAAGACATTAAGATTGAACGATTAGGCTAAACTCTAGGCACAGCGATGTTGCCATCAATTCTGCACCTTCACTCTCTCCGATTCACCGCAGACATGCAAACTACAGCATGTCTGCGCCACCCGGCGGCACTGCCGAGGGCCGCGACAGGGAGGCAAATATCAAGGTTAAGCGCAACGTGGCAAAGCCGGCCAGCGCCGACAAACAGGCCACGCTTTGAACAGGGCCAGCACCAGAACCCGCCACCCGCGGCGAGCAGGCGTAGCGCAGACGTCTTCTCTAGGTCGGGGCTCTTTGGGGGATTCTTGGACGAACCGGGGACCCCCAAATCGGGTCCGCGCTATTTCGCTGGGTGGAAAGTTGCTGGAGATGGAAGAAGTCGTTACAATGGAAGCAGTCGCCGCCCCGGCTCGCCGCCGGCAGTTTTGTCTTAGGCCAGCGAGGACCGGGATTACCCGGCTCGACCTGAACGGGAGGTAGCCGCCTTCTCTCGACGCCACATCCATCCCAAGCGCAACTGAGGAGGAACATCAAATGGCAAAGACACACGCAAAAGCCACAGTTATTGAAATCCCATTGGTGGAAAACTTACTTCAACAAATCGCACATTGCCTTGCTTATCTTGTACTTCAGACAGATGCCTTGAAAGGCAAGTCGAATAACGATCTCATACCCCTATTGGCGGGCCTCGGCTTTGACAGAGGTTCCATCGCTTCAGTTCTCCAGACCACAGCCGGAACGGTGTCTGTCCGCCTGTCACAGCTAAAGGCCAAGTCGGAGGGCAAAAGCGCATCCAAAGGGAAATCCGAGAACCAAGGCACTACTGGAGAGTAGTTCAAGAACTTACCTGGAGGTCTCCGATGAGCGACGAAACGAACCTGGTAGAAATCAACCGCAAGTTGGACACACTGATTAGGCTTACCGCCTACCGGACCGTCGGGACAATGACCCTCTCTCAAGGCGCGCCACTTCTGCGTAGGCTGGGCTTCACGGCGTCGGAAATCGCGGCTATCTACGACAGCACTGCAAACGCCGTGAATGTCCGACTAGCCGAGGCGAGGAAGAAAAAGAAGGACAAGTCGAAAGGGGTATAGCCTGTGATTGACCGCAATGTCAGGCGCGGGCTCTTCGACAAACTGAAAGTTTCGCCTCAAGCATTGAGTCAACGGGCCAGGCGCCTGAAGGACAAATATGGCCCGATGACCACCGACGAAGCAGTCTACGTCATTGCTCACCTCGAGGGGATAGACCTTGCAAGGTACTTGTCGCTTGAAACCCTTGACCGTATTCGCTCTCTGGTCCCCAGAGATATAAAACCCCACCCGGCCGTGTCTCAGGGTGCCCCGCGAGAGGCAATCTCAGCAAAGAAGCGGAAAACCGCTATATCCTATCCTTTGGTAAAAGAAAGCTTCATCCACCAAGCAGTTGTCATCGGGGAGGAAGCATTTCCGCAAATTGTCGTACTTGAGAATTCGATACGCGCCCTGATTGAGCGGACACTTTCAGCAATAAGGGCAGACTGGTGGACATCTCTCGTCCCACCCAACGTACAGAAAAACGTTCAGCGGACCACGAACAAAGAGAAAAAGTACCCCTATCGCGAAAAGCGCGGCAGCAAGCCCCTGATGTATTGCAACTTCGCAGACCTCAAAGAAATAGTGATAGCTAACCATTCGGCGTTTCGCAATGTGATAGTTGACCCTGGATGGTTCGAGGCCAAAATGGGCGAGGTGTATATGGCGCGCAACAATTTGGCGCATAGCATTCTGCTCACAAAAGACGACACGGCGCGCATCGCTTTGTTTTATAGGGATTGGGCAAGGCTGCTTGAAGCCGCTGGTATCAAGTAACATCATTTGGGCACGGCGGCCGGGTGGCGCATACATGCTGCTGTTTGGCATGTGTGCGATCAGTGAACGCCCAGCCGGAGCCGGGCCCGCTGACAGGAATGGCCCAAGCCGATGGCTCTTGAACGGCGCGAGAGTCCGAAGCCATTATTGTCATGCTGTGCTGCCACCACCCCTTTTTACATCGCACACATCGCAAAGGACGCGACGTATGCGCCACCCCGCCTCACCAAGCGATAGAAGGCTTTCAGTTTGTCTTCAGGTTTATGGGGTTTGCGGATTCCGGGGCAAGGTGGGCACGATTCCGAAATCATCCCGGGCAGCATTCCGAAATGAACTCGGGCACGATTCCGGGATGAAGCCGGGCGCGGATTCCGATTTCAAGCCGGTCACTTTTTGG
>JBEKIZ010000174.1:0-4084 GCA_050011515.1 Terriglobia bacterium
CCGCGCCGCCTGCAGACGACGCCGCTCTAACTTCGCTCGATCAAGTTTCACTCCGGCTGGATGTCCCATGCCGGGAAGTATACATGAAATGCTCGTGGATGTCACTATATTATGTAATACTCTTTAAGATGCTTCCACAAATCCGGCGCCGCGCGTAGGTCTCCAGCTTTACCCTCTTGCTTGGGTCGAATTTGGTAACGGCATCGATCAGTCCCAGCACGCCATCGGAGCACAGGTCATCCATTTCCACGTGGGCAGGAAGGCGCTTGCGAATTTTCAGGGCAACACGCTTCACCAAAGGAAGCATTTCCACCAACAGCTTCTGTCTGTCCTGGACGGTTTTCTCCTTACGCCGCCTCCTCGGAGGCACGACTGGAGCAGACGGGGCCGACTCCGTGATCACATAACCGGAAGGGCCGAGACTAGCCGCCGCAGTGCTTAATGCATGAGAAGCCGGAGCAAATTGCGTAGCCATAAAAACCTCTCTCACTCTCAGTCGAAGGCTTAAGCGACAAATCTCTTGGATCTTGGGCTTCGTTCCCGGTGTTTGAAGGCAACAGTTCACCGTCAGCGCGAACCCTGCGGCCCTGCGTTCCGTACACGGACGTGGACTGTGGTTACACTCTTAGGTGAAAACCGTTAGTAGCGTGGCAGGGCGATTATGACGACAAGTCCGGGGTAGAAAGGTAGCTGCGGGTTCGTTCAAAACACGTCGCTTCATTCAATTCCTATACGAAGCGTCTCGCCGAAAGGCGCCGTTCTGCGCGAATCGGTCACCCAGAGGACCGGGTATTCCGGGGCCTCCGGATATGAATGGCAGCACAAGTCGGTGAGATAGATGAAACAGACTGGCGCGATGTTGTTCTCGGCCACCCACTTGAACGGCGGGCAGAAATCCGTGCCCCCGCCGCCTCTAGGCTCAAGTCGTACTGGCTCTGAGGGGCCAAACTGTTGAGTGCTTTGAACCGCCGCGTCGCAATACACCACGTGGATGGCTTCCGGCTGCGCCTCCTCGGATATTGCCGAAATCTCACCTGCAAATTGTTCCAGCTCGCGCCTTCCTATCGAGCCGGAAGTGTCGACCGCAATCACGATCTCGCCCAACCCTCGGCGTTCGACTGAGGGTAAGTACAAGCCCGATGCGATGTAGCGGCGATTGGGGGGCGTCCACCGGTAATCCGCCGACGTGGTGGCGGCTACAAAGTCACGTAGGATCGCACGCCAGTCTTGCTCAGACTGGCGGGTTTCGCTAAGCGGCCTTTCGATCCCAGCAGGTTCGTGTCCCCACGCCTTGGCCGATCGCAGGGCCTGCTCTGCGGCGATGGCCCACTCATGCTCCTGACGGCGTCGCTCCGCCGCCGAAGCCGTTTGCCCGTGCTCGTCCGTCGCGTCCCAGACGTCGCCGAACCCTCCGGGCCGCATCGACGGTGGCCGCACGGCTTCACTTGTCGTCCGTCCGCATTGGTCTGGAACCGGCTGCGGAGAGGCGTCTGGCTTCGGATTGGAGGGCACAGTGTCGTCTGTTCCTTGCGGACCGGTAGCGGTCCCCCCACCAGCATTCGTCTGCCGCGGCTTTGGCTTTGTTCCTCCGTTTTCCTCGCTTCTTCTCTGTAGCAACCGGGCATAGATCTCTTCCGCGCTCAAGTTCTTGAACGTAGGATCGATGAGCGCCCCAGCCGGAAGCGCGAAACCGTTTCCGATCAGAATAGGGTTGATGGCGAAGTCCGCGGCTTCATTCCAGAGCTCTGGATCGCGCTCGCCGCGGCGGCACTGGTGTCCCAGTGCACAGTGTAAGACCTCGTGGGCAAGCGTCCCTTCGAGTTCCGCCGGCTTGAGTTGGTCCACGAATCCAGGGTTGTAGACAATCCGCGAACCGTCAGTCGCCATCGTTGGCAACGAACCAGCCACCAGCTTCAACTTCAAACCCAGCGTTCCAAAAAATGGTTGCCCAAGCAAGAGCTGGGTTCTCGCTTTTGTCAGCTTTTCTGCGGTGGTCGTCTGATGCCTCACGCCAGCCTCCCTTCGCTAGGCGCAGGGACCGAATACCCAGCCATAAACGCGGCCATGCGGTCACAAATCGCTGAGGCTGTTTTCGCGGTCTCGTTACGAATCGCCTCCGACTTCCGCAGCTCTTGGGGATCGACGAGCAGCGAGGCGCGCACCTGGGCAGCCAGCCGCTCCAGTTCCGGGTCCCCCGTGACATTCAGCTTGGGCAGAACATCGACGAGTTTTACCAGGTTAGTGACGACGGAATCGCGGAAGGGATGTTCAACCCCCTCCCCCGTCACTTTGTAGGCTTGGAGGCGTTCGGCCAAGTGACTGACAGCCTCGAACAGCCGCTGCCAAAGCTCACGACTCGCGACCTGGAGCGATGCCTCGACGGCGGCGGTGATCTGACGCTTGATTCGCTCTTTCTCCTCATCGCCCAGTGTGACTCGGAAGTCGCCTGCATCCGGCAGAGGCATCACTTTAGTCTCGAAGGAAAACTTGGAGCGAAGTTCCTCGGGAGCCGGATAATCCTCCGAACGGAACAGACCGCCAAGCCGTACCCTGGCTTCCTCCACAAGCTGTCCGAACTGCTGGGTCAAGGTATCGATGGCTGGTGTGAACTGGTTCGAGAGCTGCCGCATTCTCTCCGTGTGGTCCATATACGCTGCGGCTGGGAGCACGCGATAGCCGTTATCGTCCCAGGGCAGTGTCATGAAGTAGTGCTCCTGACGGGCCTCGCTAACGATCTTTTGGACCTCGGCGAGCGCCGCTTTGGGGAGAAGGACTTTGTGATAGCGGCCGGCATCGGGCTGCGCGCCGTGGCGCTGCGCGATTTCCTCAGATGCTTCGGGGTCGTGTTTCCGCGCCGACCACATACTGATGGAAAGCGAGCACAGCATGGCCCGCGAAGACAGAGAGGGTTCACAAGTCGAGATAGACGTCATAACAATGCCTCCTACGTTCTTGGGTAAAGGTCTCTTCCGGCAGAGAATAGGATAAAGAGAGCGGATTGGCTCACCGTTTGCTAGGCGATAGCGTGGTGATTCTCTATGGCGAATTTCACGAAGCCGGCGGTCGTCCGGACAGCCGGCTGGCGAAGGGTAGCATCGCGCACGCACAACACGCGAAACTCGGTGGGCATTCGATTCAGGTACAGGCAGACGCGGTCGAAGTTGGTATCGGAGGCGCACCGGGCCAGGGCCGAAGCCACCGCGTACTGCGCCGCCGCATTCTCCGGGACGGGTTCCTGGGTTGGGTTCAGCAGAATGGCGTCAATGTTGGGCAATTCCCGGAACATCCGCAAGAAAGCTGAGAATTCTGTGGCCGCGCCGGTGCCCACTGCCCCCGCTATGACTTCGTGCTCGATGGCTGGGATCGCGTGCGAGTCGAGGGAATCGAGAATGCGTGAGACAAACTCCCAGGAACGTGGCGATGGGAAAGCGTTGGCATCGCGGTCGAAGACACTCAGCAACTCGGGCCGGAAGCGAAGGAAGGCAATCACTTCGGGGCGAATCCCCGCCTGAATCGCCCATTCGGACCATTCCTGCACATCTACCTCAAACTCCAAATGCACGAAACGATTCCGGAGCGGAGTGGGCATCCGTGTCGTCACTGCCCGGTCCGAATCGCGGTTCCCGGCAGCGATAATGGCCCAGTCATCGGGTAAGACGTATTCACCCAATTTGCGATCAAGGACCAACTGATAGCAACTGGCCTGTACCATGGCCGGTGCCGCATTCAGCTCGTCCAGGAAGAGAATACCCGAACCGTTCTGCGGCAAGAACTCCGGCGTCGCCCATTTCGATCGGCCGTCGCTGCCAAGGAACGGCAGACCCCGTAGGTCGACCGGATCGAGCAGGAGTGCTCGCACGTCTTGCAGCGGGGTTTTCAAGGCTACTGCGAGCTGACTGACGATAGCGCTCTTGCCTACGCCGGGCCCTCCCCAAATAAAGACAGGTTGCCGAGCTGCCACGTGTGACTGGAACCATAAAATGGCCGATTGGAACCATAATGTGGCCGCCGGCGCTGTACCGCTAAAGCATAAGTTGGCCGGAAATAAAGCATAAATTGGCCGCGGATCGGTCGCGTGGTCCAT
>JBEKIZ010000175.1:0-4002 GCA_050011515.1 Terriglobia bacterium
CCTGTTTACGCTTCGCTAGGCACCTCGCGGTATCCAGCGCAAAACTCGGGGCCGAGCGGGTCGCTAGCCCTTTCTCGTGAGACTCTTGCATTCTCTGCTTCATGCCGGTTTATCCCGGCGCACGAATCTCCATTTTGGACTCCGGGACCCGGCTTAGTATACACCCAGCCGCTAGCCTCCGATGGTGCGAGTTCCATTGTCCCCCGGGAGCCGTCTTCGCCCCCGCCAGGCGCGGTTGTCGCCCTGGCGGAAGAATCCAGAACCGGGAAATCCTGTCTTTCCAGCACATTCCACAAATACGTCGCCGACCCTCACCTCCTGGCCGCCTGATTTCGCTGCGCCCATCGCCTGCGTCTACCCCGTCGGCACCGGCAAGGCGGCGATCCTTCCTACCGTCGCCCCCAAGAGCCGCCTGGTCAGATGGCTCTCGGCCACCATCAGCCAGTAGTACCGTGCGTGCTTGACCAATCGAGCGCCGGTTTTCACCAGTCGCTGCCGCAAGCTGGTCAACGACCAGTTGCCGATCCGGTTTGGCAACACCAGCCGCAGAGTCGCTGAAAAACGAGACTCTGCGCCTGTATCTACCCGCTTGTATCTACCCACTACCCTCGTTATGTCGGTGGCTTCCCCGTTGCTTCCCACCATGCCTCGCGGCGTGACCTCGCCTTGCAGCGAGATCGCAGTTAGGTTGGGTTACAGGTTGCGTCGACTTGGAGAGGACTTTCACCTTTCCGACCAAGCACGCTTTCCGAGGGACTAGCACGGGCCTCCTGCCCGTGACGGCATGCTGCCCAGGCCGCAAGGAAAGACTTCCTTTGGCGGACCGAAGCGGACTCGATGTCTCTTGACAAAGCGGGGGAGATAGGCTAGTGTGCTAAGCGGATCGGGCAGGATTCAGGATTCAGGATTCAGGAGTCAGGAAAAGACCTCGATAACGCGTCAGCCAGGGCGAGTATGGCGACAAACTGCTTTACTCCCTCTGGACAAGATGTCGCTTAGAAACGGAAAAGGAAAAACGCAGTAACTTCAAAATTGAAGGACCTACGCGGGAATGTTATTGAAAACAAAGGGCCGCTGTGGAAAACCCGGGGGCGTAGCGGGAATGTTGTTGATAACAAATGAGTTACGCTTATAAACCGGGAATGTTGCTGAAAAGACAGGTAGTTAGCATGCAGGGGATGGTCAGTGGTAGGTGGTAGGTGGCAGGTGGTACTACGCAAAACTCCTGAGTGGTAAGCCCAGGGTCGCGGAGGCTACTCCGCGATTTGAGTGAAAGAGGCAAGCCGGGATGGCGCAGACCTGATTCGTAGGCCGGGGGGCTTGGCGCACGGTGGTGGACTGCCTCTGCCAAGGCTTGAACCACTTGGACAGCCAGCCAGAAGTAGTTAACTCGCCACCCGTTCCAGGCGCACGCAGCGTAATAGCGTAAAGTTTAAGCGGCGCAGAAAGGATCGGAGGAAGCGGGGTTGAAGCGCAGGCCACCCCTCACGGCGCTTCCCAGTCGAGGGCGTGGATTACCACGGCTCTAGAAATTCTCCAGCAGCCAGGCGTTGCTATCCCAGGTAGGTCCCAGAATCGCCAAGTGGCGACCGTCAGGAGAAGGCAACGCCCAAGATTTGAGGGAACCTTCGCGCTCCCACAAGGGGTAGGCGCGGCCTTGAAGGTCGGTATAGAGAATCGCGAACGCGTTTGGCCGAACGCATGAAACAAACAAGCCTTTGCCGTCGGGAGCCCAAGCCAGCGCAAGGAAACTGTGCCAGTTCCGAACGACCACGTCCGCACTAGTCTTGTCGGTCAACGACAGGATGCGGATACGCCCCTCTTGTTCGTCATATTGCGAGTAAGCAATGCGCGACGCGTCCTGCGAAAGGGCCCAGCCAACGATGCCTGAGGGCCGCTGTGCCTTAATTCTGGCAAGTTCCCGTCCGCGGCCTTTCAACGGATCGAGGGCCGTGAGAACGAGCTGTTTCTGAGCCCGATTCCACTCGCCGAGAACGCACAGGGTGGCAGGAGGAAGCGCGCAGCGAATCTGCGGAAGAACTCCCGCCTCGAGCACGAACTCGCTCGGTCCGCCCGCCACCGGAAACCGCATGAGACGATGCGGCGCCGCGGACGACTCAGAGTCATCCTTTCTCGTTGCCTCCGAATACAGAATCCACAAACCGTCTGGGCTCAACCGAGGCGCTCCTCCACTGAGGCAATCGTCCATTTCCAAATGGGGTTCCGAACCCGCGGTCAGCGCTTCTGCGGAGTCCTGGTCTAACGCCTGCTTGAAAATGTTGAGACTGCCATTTCGGTCGGAAACGAAGAGCACAGCCTTGCCATCCGGCGTCCATCCAAAAGGGATATCATAGTGCTCATCTAGCGTAAGGCGCTTGGGTGCTTTCAAACGCCTGCCGTTCGCCTCGAGCTCGCCTACATAGACATCTGCCTGAGGGTTTCCCTTGATGAACGCGAGCCGCTTTCCATCTGCCGAGGCGGAAAGACCCCAAAAGTGGGTGTCTACCCAGTTCGTGACTCGTCTCGGCTTGCCGACAGGTTCACCCGTTCGCGGGTCCGCTTTGATTTCCCAAAGATTGTCGTAACTCTGATTCGGGGGCGGTTCCGCCTGGGGGTAGATCAGCCGCCCATCCGACAACCACACGAGACCTTCAAAGTTTTTGCCTAAGTCCGGGTTAGATGCTACGAGGATCCGACGGCCGCCCGTGAGATCGTGAGTCTCAATGGCCCTCCGGTCACCCCACGCCAACGTCGCAATCCGGCGACCATCTGGAGCCCACACGGCTTCAACGAACTGCCTATTCTGATCGGCTATGGCGATCGTGCGTGCCTGCTCTCCCTGTGGCCCCATCACCCACAGCTCATGGAAGGGCATGCTGGGAGTTCCTCCAGTGGTGAAGGCGATCAGGGAGCCGTCCGGCGAGACGGAGTTGGCACAAGCGGCCTCGCGCAGTTTCCGCGGCGAGCCTCCCAGGATGGAGAGCGTCCAGATGCTATATCCCTTGTCCTCCCCCAGATTAGCGAGGAGTCTCATGCCGTCGGGAAACCAGCCTGCAAGCACCCAGGCCGGTTTGCTGGGAGCAAGTCTTCCCGCTTGTTCGCCACCAGATCGAAAACCAACCTGTGGCGTGACCGTGTGCGTCTCTCCCGTTTCGATCAGCTTCACATGGATGCCCGCCGGATCTGAGTAGGCTAGATACTTGCCATCGGGCGAGATGGCGGCACCCGAAACGGGGTGCTCCAGGGGATTGGCTGTGAGTCGCCGTTGCTTCAGTT
Organism: Terriglobia bacterium; assembly: GCA_050011515.1. Classification (GTDB taxonomy): domain Bacteria; phylum Acidobacteriota; class Terriglobia; order UBA7540; family UBA7540; genus CAVROP01. The sequence goes on from JBEKIZ010000175.1 coordinate 3,277, forward strand.
CAGGCTTAGGTTGAGCGCGGTGCGTGGCGAACCAAAGTACAAGGATGGCAGCCAGAATGATGCCCAACATTGCCACAACTGCGACCCGCCAGCCCATCTGATGTGTCCCCGCTTCCTGCAGAGGAGGCGGCGTCCCTACCGTCACAGGCTTGATGGATAACTCCCCATTTGGGGATGAAGGGAGCGCCTGAACAGGTTCGACGGGCGCAATCAACCGGTAGCCGCGACGCGGAAGGGTCTCGATGTAGCGGGGCTTGTCGGGGTCATCTCCCAAGGCTTCGCGCAGCTTGTTGATGGCTTTATTAAGCCCGTGGTCAAAATCCACAAAGGTATCAGCAGGCCAGAGCCTGCGCCTGAGTTCCTCACGCGTGACCACCTCACCTGGACGGTCGATTAGCATCGCCAGTACCTGACGGGGCTGTTCCTGAAGCCTGACCTTGAATCCGCTCTTGTGGAGTTCACCGGCTTGAATATCCAGCGCAAAGGATCCGATGCGGGCTTGGGCGGGAGAGGATGAATTTGGTTTCATGGGGTGAGCACACCCAGTTGGAAGCAAGTATACCACTCTGCAATTGTCAATAAAAGTTTCACGCGATCGGGGCAGCAGCTTCGGAATCCCCATGATAGAAAGTGCTGAATCGCGGTTTGGGACGCATTTGACAGTCAATGGTGATCTCACGGCGAAGCGGCACCTATTTTCCGAACCTATTTTTTCTCTATTTGCCG
>JBEKIZ010000176.1:0-3815 GCA_050011515.1 Terriglobia bacterium
ACTCATGACGTTCTTACGGAGTCTCTGACCCTCGATCAGTTATGTGGCGTTCGAGCCCGCGAAAGCGTTCCAGCCGCTGCGTTGTCTGGACGAACGCCACATAACGGGGATCGCCACAAAACGGATCTTTTGTTGTCCTCAACAAAAGATCCGATCAGGCGCTCCACATAGGGGCTCTGCCATGGCGATCGCGGGGCCGTCAGGACTTCTCGAATCGCCATCCCTCGGACCCTTTGTCGGAAGACCTGGCCATAGATGCTGTCGCGATCATGGAGCAGATAGCGTGGGGCTGAGTCCCAAGGGAACGCCTGCGCGATTTGTTGGGCCGTCCATTCCGAGGTGGGATGGGCGGTGACGTTGAAATGAATCACGCGGCGCCGATGATGGGCCAAAACCACAAAGACGAAGAGGATACGAAAGTTCACCGTTGGCACCACGAAGAAATCCGTGGAGACCAGTTGCTTCAGGTGACTGTCGAGGAACGTACGCCACGTCTGGGAAGGTGGTTTTCGGGGACGCTCCATGTACTTGGCCACGGTGGCTTGAGATAGTTGAATCCCAATCTTCAGGAGCTCGCCATGGATGCGCGGTGCTCCCCAGAGCGGATTCGCCAAGCTCATCTTCCGGATGAGGTCTCGAACTTCACGAGACACTTGAGGTCTTCCCGGCCTACCCCGTCTACTCTTCCAAGTCCAATACAGCCGGAATCCCTTGCGGTGCCAGGCGATCACCGTTTCCGGCTTGACCATGGCGAGGGCACAGCGCCAACCTGACCAAAGGTGCATAAGCCACCTCCAGAAGAGGCGGTCCGCTGTCCTCAGGTGAACACGCCCGTGCTGCGACCTCCGCAGCACATTGATTTGGTGGCGCAGAGCGAGGATCTCCAATTGCAAAGCGACCCGCGTCCGGAAAGAGGAACAGAGGACGATAAAGGCGGAAACCAACAGACTGAACATAGGAATGAGAGCTTACCAGCGGAACCGCGCCAACATCAATTGATTCAACATGGACGAGACTCTTGGTAACCACTGCCCATAGATCGCCCGAAAATACTCCCCTCGCGCCTTGTGACTCATCGTAACCCTCCTCGACCTTCTCGCCGGCTTGGGTTACATCTTAAGTGGCGCGATCACTCCTCCCATGGTTACATTTTAGATGGCGCGATAGGGGACTTTGCATTCAGGGGCGATCGGGTGTATGTTACCGGTCGGACAGAAACTCGATAATGGAAATCCCGGTCCTAATAATGAATGGAGGTAGCTATGGCACAACCCTGGAAAACGAAGAAATGGTTTGTAAGCCCCTGGTGTTACTTGCCGGAAGCGAGGAAGGGCTTCAAGTTTGCGCCCAAGATCAAGATCCATGATGTGACCTTGCGCGACGGCGAACAGCAGACTGGCGTGGTTTTCCGTCGTGAAGAAAAGGTAGAGATCGCCAAGCGGTTGGACGCTATGGGCGTTCACCGGATCGAGGCTGGAATGCCCGCGGTCTCACCGCAGGATCAGGGCGCGGTGTGCGAAATCGCCGACCTCGGCTTGAAGGCGGAGATCTTTAGCTTCGCCCGTTGCTTGGTCAGTGACATAGCGGCAGCCAAGGCATGTGGATGCAAAGGTGTAATTGTCGAAATTCCTTCCAGCGAACATATCATCAAGAATGCTTATGGATGGCCCCTGGAGCGCGCGGTGAAATCCTCCATCGAGGCCACGCTGGCCGCTAAAGAGGCTGGCCTCTATACCGTCTTTTTCACCATCGACTCGACACGCACTGAGGTGGAGAAACTGCTGGACCTGGTGCAGCATGTGGCCGAGGAAGGCCACATGGACGCCTTCACGCTCGCCGACAGTTTGGGCGGGTGCACGCCGCAAGCAATCTACATGATGGTCAAGAAAGCGATCAAGCGACTCAAGAAGCCGATGGAGATTCACTGTCATCAGGACTTCGGGCTGGGAGTGGCCAACACGATTTATGGCCTTGCGGGAGGAGCGTCGGTAGCGCATACCACCGTGACCGGCCTGGGCGAGCGGGCGGGCAACGTTCCCATGGAAGATGTTGTGCTCTCTCTGTTGTGCCTGTATGGAGTCAAGCTCGGCATTCGCACGGAGAAGATGTGCGAGGTTTCGCGGTATGTGCTGGAGCTTGCGAAAGTCAAAATACCGGGGAACCGCCCCATCGTAGGCGAGATGCTCTATAAGGTGGAGTCAGGGATTGTGGCCGGGTGGCTCCGGAAAGCGCGGGAGAAGAGCCCGCTGGAATATGTCCCGTTTGCCCCCGAGCTTGTGGGGCAGGCGCCGGTTTCCGTCGTACTCGGCAAGAACAGCGGCCTGCCCTCCATCCAGGAGTGGTGCGAGAAGCTGAAGGTGCAAGCCAGTGAAGAGGAAATGCTGGAAATGGTGCGCCTTGTGAAGGAGAAGTCGTTCGAGAAGAAGGACCTGCTCACGGAGGACGAATTCAAGAGCATTGTCGGCCAAGTGCAAAATGGGGCGGCAGCCGCGAGCTAGTGTGCCGTCCCGGCTAATTCTTTACAACAACTACCCCCTACCCCCTCCTTACTAAGGAGGGGACTTTCCCTCCTCCTTGAGGAGGGTAGCCAGCTCACTAACCCCCTCCTCCTTGAGGAGAGGCCAGGGGCTGGTGAGCGCACTCGGCCTGTAAATGCTAATTTGGGGCACTAAATTAGTTCAGCAACACAGGGGGCGCTCGCCCCGGCGGGCGCGCCTCAACCGGGAGACAGGCAAATGATCCGCAGCTTTGAGGAATTGATTGAGCGGGCGCGGAAGCTCGGTCCTGCGAAAATCGCGGTGATCGAGGCGCATGACCCTGACGTGCTGGAAAGTCTGGCGCAGGCGGAACCGCTGGGACTGGCGCTGCCGACTCTGGTTGGAAAACCCGCCAAGATCGAAGAGGCTGCCCGCAAGGTAGGCTACACAGTGCGCTCCGAGTCACTGATCCCGACCTCAGGGGAAGATGCATCCATCCGCCAGGCCATCGACCTGGTAAGGGAAGGCAAGGCCGATCTGCTGATGAAAGGCAAGGTGACGACGGCCAACTTGATAAGAGGCGCGCTCGACAAAGAACGTGGCCTGCGAATCGGAAGACAACTGAGCCAGGTCATTGTTTTCCAAGTGCCGCGAATTTCGCGGATGATGGTCATGAGCGACGGCGCCATCAACATTGCCCCGGCGCTGGAAAACAAGGCGGAAATCTGTCGAAACGCCATCGAGGTGGCACACGCGCTGGGCATCGCAGAGCCCAAGGTGGTTTTGCTGGCGGCGTTGGAATTCGTCAATCCCGCCATGCCGGCAACGGTGGATGCTGCGGCGCTGGTGCAGATGAACCGGCGGGGGCAGATCTCGGGCGCTTACCTGGAAGGCCCGTTAGCCCTTGATGTTCCTCTCAGCCACTTTGCCGCAGACCGCAAATCCATTGCGAGTCCGGTGGTCGAGGCCACGGACGTGTTCATTGCTCCGGACATCGAGGCGGCCAATATTCTGTATCGGGCGATTACCTATTTTGCCGGGGGCCAGTCCGGCGGCATCATCGTTGGCGCGCGTGTGCCTCTTGTGGTGCTTTCGCGGGCCGAACCGCCGGAGACCAAAATTCATTCCATTTGTTTGGCGCTCCTCCTGATGCATCATCAGCGCCAGTCCTCCGAGGCCAGGGAAGCCACGGGTTAGTTTAGCGCCGCCTGGCTAGTGTGCTGTCCCAGAAATACGGTTACATAGTCTTTCAATCTTGGCCAGAATCGAGTCGGCCGTGGCTGTCCAGACAAAGGGTTGGCATTGGCTGTTGGAGGAGCGCACGAATTGATCGATTCT
>JBEKIZ010000177.1:0-3751 GCA_050011515.1 Terriglobia bacterium
ATGCAGGTGTCAGAGATCACACATTCCACAGGGAGTCCGTTGGGGTGCCGCAGATGCTCGTCAAAAAACTTGGCGGCGGACTTCGCCATTTCCATGGTCTGGTTTTCCAGCGATTCCCGGACGCCCTTGCGCCGCCCATCGATGGCCGGCCGGATTCCGATCTTCGGCAGGGTACCGCGCAAGCGCTGGGTCGGTTCGTTCACCTTCAGATCTTTAACCTTCGCCATGATTCTTCTCCTCTCAAATCAAATAGAGTCCAGATGAGTCGCCGGATACTCACAACAGGTTCCCGCCCTTCTGAACATCAACCTGGAGCCCAAACAGAGTAGCGCGCAAGCGGCAATATCTCAACCCGAAGTGAGACCCGGGCTTGACTCCAATCTTCACCTCTTCGGCAGAAGATTCTTGAGCACCGATACAAGTTGTCCGGCCAGACGCCCCGTTTTGGCAACCGATTCCAGTTGCCGGTAAATGTCCTCGGCGTCGCCCTGTTTGCGGACGCCCACCGCGCACACGACTACAACATGATGCTGGGGATAAATCCGGTAGATGATGCGATGATTTCCAAACTCGTGCTTCCAATAATTCGCAAGCGGACCCCGCAACGGCAAGCCGTATCCTTCAGGATCAACGGCCAACTTCTTCTCCAAGACCTTGCGAAGCTGGTTTCGGACGCTTCCGTCAAGGCCTTTAATGTCTCTAGCGGCATCCGGGGTATATCTCAGTTCAAAGCAAGGTTTGGGCTGTGCCCCTTCTACAACGGGAGGGGGGGGGGAAGGACGTTTCTGCCTCTTCGTCATGCGCCAAAAACGTCTGCCGTCCTGAGCAACCGCCCAGCGGCAACATCATCATCAATGGTTTTAGAAAGATGCAGCAGCCGGTCCGTAAGATCCCGGTCAGTTAGAATCTCCATCGTCGCAATAATGGATTCACGCTCTTTAACAAGAGAATCCAGGAATTCTTTGTCCACAAGGTATTTTGCAGGCTGCCGCCGGTTTTCGACCAGCACCACTCTATTGGCTCGCGCCGCTTTCAGGTAGTCTTTAAGCCTATCCCTAAAATCAGTGGCCGTTACCTTTTTGATGTCGAAGCAAACTGCCGCCATTGCAGCCTCTCTAACGTACGATCCACGTTTAATAATGTACAATTGCTCCCATACCCTGTCAAGTGAGAAAGATTGCGGCTGCTGCGATTGGTATTTACGGGCGCGGTCCCACTGGTGTAAGTTGTTAGGATGTGCAGCGCGAGGCCACACCCTTCGGTGTCCTCCCGTTCTGAATGACGAGGGGCGCAGCATCTTGGCCCTCGGCGGCAGGATTGCTGAACGACAAACCTTGCGAGCAACCAACGTGGGCCGGTAGCTCAACGGTGGAGCACTGCCCTTTTAAGGCAGGGGTTCTGGGTTCGAGTCCCAGCCGGCTCACCAGGCAAGTGTTCCCGGTCTCTGATCCCATTCGTAGTTTCTGCATTAATAACAGTGAACTTCTTTGCGGCGCGCGAAGATTTTCCCCCGGAGGAGTCGTTGCCACGCCCCTTCTGGAATTTGAAATCTGGCTTGCGGCCGAAGGCCGCGCTGCGGCGCCGGTTCCAATTCCTTCTGACTCCTGACTTCTGTTCTTGCCACTCGTCACTTGTCCCGCCACGGCGGGTCACTGCCTTTACGGCAATTCGGCGAACGGCAGCATGAGCGGTGGGCGGGCCATGAAGGGGAGGCGCGCGATTTCGGCCACGGCCTGCGCCACGTGCTTCTCGCGTCTGGGTTCGAGGGTCATGACAAAGGGGAGATGGTTTTTGGGCAGGGCGGGTTCCTGGAGCACCGAATCGATGTTGATGCGGTGGCGGGCCAGCAGGGCGCAGACGCGCGCCAGGATTCCGGGGCGATCGCGGACCACCAGGCGAAGGTAAGCGGAGATGATGTTTTCCGAGGCAGGAGCGATTCTGGACGGATGCCAGGTCTCGTACCCCAGGGGAGTCGAGCCACCTCCGCCCGTCGCCATGGCGCGGGCGATTTCAACCACGTCGGAGAGCACCGCGACGCCGGTGGGTTCACCCCCGGCGCCCCGGCCGGTGATAGTGGTGTTCCCGCCCTTGTTTCCCATCAGCAGGATTCCGTTGATCGAGCCTAGCACGTTGGCCAGTTGGCTGCTGGCCGGAATCATCATGGGCCGCACGAAAATTTCCAGGCGGCCGCGAGCGCGGCGGCGAGCGGAGGCGATCAAGCGGATGGTATGGTTCAAGCGGCGGGCATAAGCGAAGTCCACTTGCTCGATCGCGGTGATCCCTTGCGCAGGAATCTCCTCGACGCGCACCGCCTGGCCGAAACATAACATGGCGAGAATGGCAATCTTGTAGCGGGCATCGTACCCTTCCACATCAAAGCTGGGATCGGGCTCGGCATAGCCTTCTTGCTGCGCTTCGGCCAGCGCTTCGGCGAAGCTGCAGCCGCGGCGCTCCATTTCCGTGAGGATGTAATTGGTGGTGCCGTTCAGGATGCCGTACACGCCGGCGAAGTGCTCGCCCGCCAGCCCTTCGCGGATGGCGTGCAGAATGGGCGTGCCTCCCGCCACGCAAGCTTCGATGCCCAGGCTCACGCCGGCGGCGCGGGCGTGCTCCGCAAGCTCCACCCCGCATTCCGCCACCAGTTGCTTGTTCGCGGTCACCAGGTGCTTGCCGGCGTCGATGGCCGCAAAGGCAATGGCGCGCGCCACGGACAGCACTCCCACCAGTTCCACGACAATATCAATTTCAGGATCGCGCACCACTTCATGCCAGTCCACCGATGCTTTCACTTGCCTGCCGAGCCAGGACACATCTTTCTTGCGGATGCCGAGCGAACAGATGGTCTTGAGCTCCAGCTTGCAGCCCAGCCGCCGCTGGATTTCACCCTGGTGCTCGACCAACACCTTCACCGTACCTGTGCCGACAGTCCCCAGGCCGATTACTGCTAGCCCCACGGTTCTACGCGGCCTCCTCTCCGCCGCTGCCTGGTTCGCGAACTGAATTCTTGGTCGACTCATGTACAGTTTCGATGCACGGGTAGTGGGTCAATTTGATGTAGAGGCGGAGGAACCTGTCCCGATCTGATCGGGACGCCGCCATTTGGCGATCCCGCCTTGCGGGATCGCCGCTACAGCATCAAATTGACCCACTACCGATGGACGCCAAAAGTGGGAATCTATTCAAATAACATTTACAGGGCCAAGCTGGCAAGAAGAATCCTCGTCAAAAATCCTCGTCACGGTGTAATCCCTTTGCCACCTATTAACCACCTTTCTTTTCAACCACATTCCCGCTTTAAGCGGCTAAGTGCCTTTGTTTTCATACACATTCCAGCTTCGCCTCCGAGTTTTCCACAGCGGTCCTTTGTTTTCATAGACATTCCCGCTCTGCTCGTTCATTTTTAAGGAATCCTTTTTTGCTTCCCCCGCAATGACAGACTTCCTGTCTGTGGCGCGGTGAGCCAATTCGGGGGCTTTTCGTCCCGCTTGGCACGTTCTCGGGAGTGGGTAGGGGCAGGCAGCAGCATTGCCGCATCGTGTTCCCAGCCGGCCGTGACCTCCTGCACAGCTTCACCGTAGCATTCTAGCCTATTTTCTTGCGCTTGTCAAGAGACAGATGGAGGAGACAGCAGCTTCGGAATCCCCATGATAGAAAGTGCTGAATCGCGGTTTGGGACGCATTTGACAGTCAATGGTGATCTCACGGCGAAGCGGCACCTATTTTCCGAACCTATTTTTTCTCTATTTGCCGA
>JBEKIZ010000178.1:0-3725 GCA_050011515.1 Terriglobia bacterium
CAACGGTAGAATACTGTTTCCTTTGTAGGCTTGCGTCGGGTACCTGGAGAGGAGGCCGGCGGATGTCCGCTGACGAAAAGGGTAGTAGTTTGCAAGAGGCAGGGACTGAGCCCGGAGCCCAGAACGACTTAACGGATGCCCAAGCGAGGAATCCTGAAGCCAGCGAAGTGGCAAGTCTCATGGAGGGGATGGAGGCTTTATCCACTCCCTCGATCACCGCGGGTGAAATCGTCCAGGGCCAGGTGCTCAAAATCACAGAGACCGAAGTGGTGGTGGACGTTGGGCTAAAGTGCGAGGCGCAGGTAGCGCGCAGCGAGTTCCTCACGCTGGACGGACATCTGAGAATTGAACCGGGTAATACGGTTGACCTTTGGATTGAGAATTACGACGAGGCCTCCGGCACTGTCACCGTTTCCTATCAGAAGGCTTTACGGCGCAAGACTTGGGATGGGGTCGAGCGCGCATTCCAGGACCAGAGCAATATCACCTGCCGCGTTGTGGATCGCATCAAGGGCGGCCTGATGGTGGATATTGGGGTTCCCGCATTTCTTCCGGCTTCCCATGCCGACGTGCGGGTGCACGCCAACCTGGATGAACTCAAGGGCCAGGAAATCGCCTGCAAGGTCATCAAGGTTAACCGAAAGAAGAACAACGTCGTGGTCAGCCGCAAGGCTGCGATTGAAGAAGAGCTCAATCGACGCAAGATTGAGTTGGCGGAACGCTTGGTAGAAGGGGCAGAAGTTGTCGGCAAGGTCAAGAACCTCACCGACTACGGCGTCTTTATTGACCTTGGCGGGATCGACGGGCTTCTCCACATCACCGACCTTTCCTGGGGAAGAATTGGACACCCCTCGGAGGTCGTCCAGGTGGGTCAGGAAATCAGGGTGAAGGTGCTCAAGCACGATCCCGAAAAGGGGCGGATTTCTCTGGGTTTGAAACAGCTTACTCCCGATCCGTGGGAGACGGTTGCGGCCATCTATCATGCCGCAGACCGTATAACAGGCCGCGTGGTGAGTCTTGCCGATTATGGCGCTTTTGTCGAAATCGAGCCTGGCGTGGAAGGACTCATTCATATCTCGGAGATGAGCTGGAGCAAGCGACTGCGTCATCCCTCCAAAATCCTCAAGCTTGAGGAGCGCGTAGAGGTCGGAGTGTTGGACGTCGATCCCGTGAAGCGACGCATCTCGCTTAGCCTGAAAGCGACTCTTCCCGATCCCTGGGCGCTGGTGGGAGACCGATTCGCGGTGGGCTCGGTGGTGCACGGCCGGGTTCGCAATCTGACGGAATTCGGCGCTTTCGTCGAAATCGAAGACGGAGTCGACGGCTTGATTCACATTTCAAATATGTCTTGGAACAAGAATGTGAAGCACCCGTCTGAAATCTTAAAAAAGGGGCAGACGGTGGATGCCGTGGTTCTGGCTTTGGACCCCGCGAATCGGCGCCTCGCCTTGGGTTTGAAACAGCTCGAGGAAGATCCCCGGCAAGCATTCTTCTCCAAGGTCCGTGTGGGGGATTCGCTGCGAGGTAAAGTGACCCGGGTAGCGCCTTTCGGCGCGTTTGTCGAGCTCGAAGAAGGGATTGAGGGTCTCTGTCATGTCTCCGAGTTTGAGGAGGAGCATGGCCGAAGTGAAGGCGCGAAGCTCGAAGTTGGGAGTGAGTTCGAATTCCGCGTGATTCGCCTGAACCCTCGTGAACGAAAAATCGCGTTAAGCAGGAAGGAGCCGGCGGTGGCGGCTGCTCCGGCGGAATTCGAGAAACCCAAAGAACCGGTGAGAAAATCCACCATGGCGGAAGCACTCTCTTCGGCAGGTATTAGCCCGTTGGAGTACTCGTCTTCATCATCGGCAGTAGAGTCGTGACTCGACAAGAAGGGTCACGCCAGAAATTGTTCAGCCATCGGCGAAGCTCTCTGAGCGACGCGAACAAAGGCCGGCAGTCCCGGACACTTCGCACCAGGAGTTAAACATGACCAAAGCAGAGCTGATTGAGGATGTTTCGCGGGCCGTGGAGATGAGCCGCAAGGACTCCGAGATCATCGTCGAAACGATCTTCGCGAGCGTTGTGAAGTCGCTTCGCGCGGGTGATAAGGTTGAGATACGGGGCTTCGGCAGCTTTCGTACGCGGCAGCGCAAGCCCCGGATCGGGCGCAATCCAAAGACCGGCGTGCGTGTGGATGTGCCCGCAAAGAAAATTCCATACTTTAATCCCAGCAAGGAGTTGAAGGATCTCGTCAACAGTGCTGCGGTGGCCGCGACGCCTTCCTCGCCTCCGGCTGCACCGCCCGCCGAGCCTCCGGGCTCGGCCTCTTCTTAGCGAGCACCCTCGCCTCTCGGGACGGCATGCGGATTATGGACTACCTTTGGAGTCCTTGGCGGTTTCGCTATGTCAGCCAGGCAGGCAAGACGGGCGGTTGCGTCTTTTGCGAAAAGGTTGCCACCGAGCCTTCGCGCGACCGCGCGAACCTGCTTCTATACCGCGCCCGCTTTAACTTCGTCCTTCTCAACGTCTATCCGTATACCACCGGTCACTCGCTGGTCATCCCGTATGCTCATATAGCCAGCCTCGAGGAAGTCCAACCCGCTACGCTCGTCGAGATGATGGAGTTGGCGCGGCGGCTCCAGACCGCATTAGCAGATTGCTATCACCCTGAAGGGTTTAATCTGGGTATGAATCTGGGAAGATGTGCAGGCGCCGGCGTGGCGGATCACCTGCACCTGCACTTACTACCCCGCTGGACGGGAGATGCCAGTTTCATGACGGTCATCGGGGAGACTCGCATCCAGCCCGAAGACCTCTTCACCACCTACGATAAGCTGGCTCCTTACTTTGCCCCCGGCAGTTGATTCTCTGTAAGCGTCAAGAGTGGTGCATGCGGCAAATGCCGCCTGATGCCCACCAATTGGTCATGGCCCGTTGCGCTTGCTGAGCACGCGAGGCTCGGAATCGTTTCGCCATCCCAGCCGAACTGCGCAAACGCCACGGCCGTAGGTCGACCCTACCACGAAGAAGCTGGCCCCATGTCATTCTGAGTGGTGCCGACGTTGATTCTTATGTCGGCGGCCGTGGACAGTCCCCGCTAAACGCGGGTGCAGGCATCGTTATGTGATGTCTCCGAATGCTCGCAGGCCCGCGAGGGACTGCGCACGGATGCGCAGCACCGATAACGCTGATGGCCAAATCGCAGACCCCGATGCATCGGGGCCTGCGCCAGCCCATCGCGGCTAGGGGCACGCCGAGGAAATAACCAGCTTTGCGCTCGTCAATCCGAGGTGGCGATCGGTGGACCAGCAGGTGGAGATGCGCCGCTCGCTGATGATGACCAGCCCGTGAGCGTCGGCCAGCGTCAGCGACTGATCGCCGAATTTCTTGACCAGCCTGCTGGTTTTGGTCAATTCCTCATGATCGAAACGCTGAATGGCAAGGACTGAGAGATCGTCAATGAAGTTGAGAAACTGGATGGCCCGACTCCGGTCGTATCGCCGCAGAAACCAGCCATGTCCCTCGGCGATGACCAGCGCCGAAGTGACCAGGCGGGGCGGGCTGGAGAATAGCCTGCGAAATAGCGGATGGTAGCTGTCCGAACGGTCCAGAAAGGCGATTAAAGAGTATTACATAATATAGTGACATCCACGAGCATTTCATGTATACTTCCCGGCATGGGACATCCAGCCGGAGTGAAACTTGATCGAGCGAAGTTAGAGCGGCGTCGTCTGCAGGCGGCGCGG
>JBEKIZ010000179.1:0-3689 GCA_050011515.1 Terriglobia bacterium
TTTCATTTCTCCTCCTGCGCCCCTGAGGGTGTCCCGAATTCCGTTAAACCGGAATTTCCGATTTCAACTTTGCCTTTTCGCAAAATCATACGCCGGCTGCCTTGTCGAGTCAAACTCAGAACGTCAAGCCCCCTAGCAAGAACAGGATAGTACCTTTGTCCCGGCGCGAGCGATCATATTTCTCCACACCTTGCGTAAGCCTCGTTGTAGAGGAAGATCGGAGCCACGGGACCGAACTGCTTTCCTTGAGAGTACGATGCGAAGGCCACAAATCCTCTGCTCAGCGCGGTGAACCCGCGAGCGCTGACGCCATGCGTTCGTTGGCCGCTCGCAGCTTGGGGGCATCGCCCTCCGTCATGCGGCCAATGTCGCCGTACTCAAAGCTGCCTCCACTGGCCCACTCAACCACTTCACCGATAGCTTGCTTCTTGGCTGTGGCAACACGGCGTGCCGCCGTCAGGAACTCGTTACGAAGCTGGTTGAACCCCGAACTTGCAGCCGACCCGTTGCCATTGTTGTTGGCAGGATATGAGGCAGCAGCGTCGGTGGGTGGCTTGGCAGATCCGTTCCCGCCAATCGGGGCAATGCTGTTCTCAGGGGACAAAGGCTCCATCGTGGACTGCGGTGCGGTAGCGGTAGGGGTCGTATCAGAAGGAGAACCTGCTGCTGCGCCTTTTGCAGCCGAAGAGCCATTCACCGATGCCGGATAGAACTCCGCCGCGACCTCCGGCGACTGTTCTTGCTCGTCCTCTACCACCTCCAAGACCTTGCCCCCCGAGCCGAGCAGCTTGCGAGTCTCGGCGAACAGCCGGGCGTTCTCCGTCAGGTTGGCGATAAGTTTCCGCATCTCGTCCCCTTCGACCTCCAGACTCAGCGCCCAGATGGATGAAGTCTTCTTCCTCTTTTCCTTGCGGTCGAAGTACGTGGCCTCCTCCGGCCGAACCGTCAGCTTGGCGGTGATCCCGGCCAAGCGGCCACCCGTCAAGGTTTGAATCTCCTGCAAGGCGGAGTGAATCTGGCGGATGGATCGGTAAGAGCACGTGTGGATGCGGCAGACACTCCCTAGCCGGGGGAAGTCCGCCAACACGAAGCGTAGGTCTCCACCTGGCTTGCACTGCCCACTAGAAAGCTCCGGACAGCCGCTGCCGCACTGGGTCCATGGCTGTCCACCAGGCTTTTCAGTCGTGCGCCGGGTAGCAGTGATACCGTCACCCCAGCACTTGCGCTCGGTGGCTGTCCACGAAGCGTAGGAACTGGGGAAGACGTTCTCGATGTCGTCGTCGATCAGCATGATGTGGAGTTCGGGGCATTGCTCGCCATAACGCCGGGTCAGCTCCGGATCGGCTTCCCACTCAACCCGGTTGGCCGACTTCTTCTTGCGCAGGAAGAGGAAGTGGTCGAGCTTGGTGGGATGGTTGCGATCTCCATTGGGTGGTAGCCCGACGGAGACCTTGGTGGATATGGACAGCCGCTGGACGACACGGCCGTCTGGGTCGTGCGTGACGCCAATGATCATAGGAATTCCTCCTTTTCAAATGGGGTTTAGCCGACACACCGCATCGGATGAACAGATGGCAGCGGTTGGTGAATAGGGGCGGTAGGCTCGTGAAACACGCCCGGTATTACTGGCTGCTGCTGGCCGAGAGCCATCTGACGCGGCGACTCTTCGGGGCCATGGGGGGAGCGGATCGAGTCGCTGCCCTTGCCCGCGGGGTAGAGTTCGCAACCGGCAGGAGAAAACCCGGGGAAGCAAGCGGAGGGCTGGTGAGGTGTCCGGGAAATCGCGTGGGAAACGGGTCAAGGTGCCGGTTGACGCCATCCCGAGGGCGCACACCTGGCTGCCCGATGCCGCGCTGGCGTCTGGAGTGCAAAGTTGCGGTTGCGAACGAGCCGGTGGGGTGTATAGTGTTGTGGCTCAGGATGCCAAAATGGGAATCCTGGCTAAGACGCATGAGTGCAAAAGCAACTATGCCCTTGAAGCATGCAGCGACGAGAGACCAATCCCGGAGTTGGGCGCTCTCCGGGCCGTACCCTACTTTAGTCCAAACGTGGCGCTGCCGACTGTGGCACCTGACCCAGACCCCGGGCAACAACTATGCTGGTCAGATGAGCCCAGATCCGCGTCATGAGACGCTTGTCCGGACTTGGACTTGGCACCTCGTTCGGTTTGTATTGTCGGCAATGCTGCTCTGCCAGGCGCACGGCTATGCGCAATTAAGACCCCAGCCGCCATGCGGAAAGGAACCCGTTCCGTCCTATCCTGGTCTGGATGATTCGGCCATCGTGAAGTCATGGAGCAAGTCTGATTTCGGCCGCGACTGGAGACCGCCCGCGTGCACCGGTTGGGCTGCGGTGGGTTTTACAACGTTGGTAACCACAGTCGCGCGATTTCGTCATACCTCGGGAGCTGAGGGCTTGCTTCGCCACATCGGGGCAATTTCAGAACTCGCGGGCATGCGCTACTGGTCGACCACTCACAAGCAGTGGCAAACACTAATTGTGGGCGCCTGCGCTCTGACCGGCTTGCAGCCTAGTCAATGCCGCGAAGACTTTACGCCCGATGATATGAAGGAAGGCAAGGTACTCTACTTTGAACAGGTCGATAACCTTTCTGGCAAAGCCATCTACCGAATGCACATTGCTGAGGCATCGGCGGACCGGCTCGTCTATGATGTCGAGAACGTCAGCACGATGCACTATCTCTTCATAACCGTCTTCCACCCGGGTGAGATGCAGTCCATCTACTTTCTGGATCGCGAATCGGAAAACGTCTGGCGATACTACAGCATCGTGCGCACAGGAAAGAACGCGAACCGGCTGATCACGGGAAATGAGTCTTCCGCGGTCAACCGGGCCGTTGCGTTCTATCGCTACCTAGTCGGAATTCCCACCGACCAGGAGCCGCCGGCGGCGCGATGAAGGCAAGAGTTTGTAGCTCTCGCAGCTTCGCTCACAGATACCCCCATAGCTCGACCGACGCGCTGATTCGGAATGCGTTCAAGCGGGTACCGACCCCGGCTTCTAGGACGATTCTGGGGCCTTAAAACCCCTTTCCTCTGGGGGGTCAGGCGATGTAATGCGAGGTCCTGGGGCGTGAGGAGGTTCAGGTTCTCACTCAGCTTACCTCCGCCATCCTGCTGAGCTCTTCCGCCGAAACATCATCGGCCGGCTCTCGTCGGGGTCCGTCGACCCAGCCAAGCTTTCGCTGTACAGCAGCACCCCCTGCTCGGACTTGGATGGGTGAAACCGCACGAACACGCGGATTGCTCCGCTCTCATTGACCGTCAAAGCTCTCACCTCGGCGATCTGGCCCGTCAGCACGTCTCGATGCTCCCAAATCCATCGCCGCTGTTCATTGGTCAACTTGGCGGGGCGGATTTCTGGGATGGTTTCCAGTGGCAATTGAGGAACTAAAACAGGAAAACGGCGTCACAGTTAGCGTCACAGATAAGCGCAAATAGGGCCTTTTCTGTGACACAAGTTGGGTTCAGCGGTCCTGTAAATTCAATGATTTAAGCTGTTGAAAACTGCTTACATCGGTTTTCTAATCCGTGGGTCGGGGGTTTGCTGATTCCGATGAAGGTGGGCACTGATTCCGGTTTGATCCCGGGCAGTGATTCCGATGTCATCCCGGGCGTCTTCGGAGCGAAGCGACGCTGGCCCTCCTATCGTGCTTGAAGTGACCGGGA
>JBEKIZ010000180.1:0-3672 GCA_050011515.1 Terriglobia bacterium
CGGCAAATAGAGAAAAAATAGGTTCGGAAAATAGGTGCCGCTTCGCCGTGAGATCACCATTGACTGTCAAATGCGTCCCAAACCGCGATTCAGCACTTTCTATCATGGGGATTCCGAAGCTGCTGCGATCTGGCCTCGCCTATTGACGAATTTAGGCATAACTGAACATAATGAACACGGGGCGGCAAGTAATAGTGCCTCAGCGGGATGAATGTTATGTCGGAGGATGACCACCAACGGTCGCTGCAAGAACCCGTTCTCGTATTGAACGCGACCTACGAGCCCATTAACGTCACGGCAGTTCGCCGCGCCTTGGTTCTTATCCTGAAAGGCGTAGCAACCACAGAAGAAGATGACGGCAGCTTCATCCATGCCGCTCGGTTCGCAGTTCGTATTCCCTCGGTCATCAGACTGCTGGAATTTCGGCGGATTCCTTATCAGACACGGGCCTTGTCTCGGAAGAATCTGCTTTTGCGTGACCGCTACACCTGCCAGTTCTGTGGCCGGGCTTTGCCGGCGCACGAGCTCACGTTGGATCACGTGATTCCGCGCTCGCGAGGTGGCCATACGGACTGGGATAACCTGGTAGCCTGCTGCCACAAGTGCAACAATTTGAAGGGCGACCGGCTGCCGGAAGAGGCGGGGTTGAAACTTCTGAGACCGCCGCGGCCGTTTACGCTGCACACCAGCCGCCAGATCATGCGCATGATGGGCCGCTCGGACGAACGGTGGCGTAAATACTTATTCTGCTGAGCGATTCGAACTTGCCCGGCTCTCGACGTTCAATACTCTGGACCGACGGCCTGCTGCTGGCTTTTCTGGCGGCCTTTGCGGTCGTTCCTTACCTCAATACTCTCCGTAACCTTTTCGTTTACGACGACACCTTTCAAGTTGTGAATAACCCCTACCTTCAGAATTTTCATCACTTGAAGGAGATTTTCACCACGCCTGTTTGGTCTTTCCTTGGCGGAGACTACCCCCATAACTACTACCGTCCCTTGATGTCGTTCGGGTATTTGCTCTGTCGCCAGTTTCTCGGCCCTATCCCGTTGGCCTTTCACCTGGTAAGCCTCGTGCTGAACGTGCTCGTGGTGCTTCTGCTGTTTCTCGTTACCTGGCGCATGTTTAACGACCGCACGTTGGCGTTTGTGGCCGCGGGCTTGTTCGCAGTACATCCTATCCACTCTGAGTCGGTCGCCTGGATCGCAGCCATCACAGACATCGAGTTGGCTCTCTTCTATCTGCTGACGTTCTGGTTCTTCTTGGGGCTTTCTAAAGTTCACGGGCGAAGGTTGATTCTCGGCGAATTGTCTATGGTCGTGAGCTTCGCCCTGGCATTGCTCGCAAAGGAACCGGCGGTCACCTTGGTGGTGCTGGCCACACTTTACGAGCACTCCTGCCGAGAGGATCGCAAGGAGACGAGCGTTCGAGTCAAACTTTCGCGCTACGGCCCTCTTTGGCTCCTGCTCCTTGTATACCTGATTGTTCGCACCCACTTTGTGGGAGGGTTGGTAAGCCGATCCCAATTTCCCGATATGGGGCCGGACGCGGTAATCCTCTCCGCCCTGGCGCTGGCCGGCCAATACGTTTGGAAACTGTTCTGGCCTGCTAAACTTTGCGCTTTTTATGTCTTCCACATGAACACGAGTCCTTTCGACCCACGGGTAGTCGAGGGTGCTGTGGCGTTGATGGTGCTGGCATTTCTTTTTGTCTTCTTCTGGAATCGCGTGCGTTTGGTCTCATTCGGACTGCTCTTCTTCTTCCTCAACCTTGCGCCCGTCTTGAACGCGCCTTGGATGGCTGCCAATGTATTCACCGAGCGCTACTTGTATTTGCCTTCTGTAGGATTCTGCTGGGTTCTGGGCTGGGCGGGGACGACTTTGTGGAGAGCTACGACAAGACACAGCGCCTGGTGGCGTGGCATCGCGGTCGTTTCCGTACTTGCCATCGCGGCCTTATGCACTCTCAGAATTATCCGACGAAACCGGGATTGGCACGACGCCGAGACGTTCTACAAGGCCACACTTGCCCTACAACCTGACGCCTACATAATTCACATCAACCTCGCCGCGCTCTATCTTGACCGAGACGATCTCAAGAATGCTGAGCAGGAATTACGCGAGGCGAATAAGGTAGCACCGGATTATCCCTTGATTCTGAATAACTTTGGATTGCTGAATCTGAAACTAAAACGTTATGACGACGCGCTGGGCTACTTGGTCCGCTCCATCCTGAAGAACCCGAACGAGCCTCAGCCTCACCTGTACCTGGCCCAAGTGTACGACCAGACCGGGCATGCCGACTACGCAGAAAAGGAATTCCAGACGGCGATCAACCTTTCCCCTCTCAGCCATGGCGCCCATGCGGGATTTGGCGAATTCTATTTCGACCAGGGGAGGCTCCTGGAGGCCGAGCGACAATTCCAAGAATCCCTCCAGGTGGCCAAGACGCTGCGTGGTTATTGGGGGCTGGGGTTGGTGTACTGGCGTGAAGGCAGGTATGCGGAAGCTGAGCATGCCTTCCAGGAAGCTGAGGCATTAGTGCCCTCTTCCGGTCGCGCCCATATCATGCTGGGCTTGCTTTACACAGATACAAAAAGGAATCGCGAAGCGCTCCGGGAATTGCAGGCCGGATTGAAGAGCGAGCCCACAAATCCTCAAGCCCTCGAGGCGCTGAGGAAACTCCAGAGTCAGGACTCTTCGGGTGGTGGTTCAAACGCCAGTCCCGTGCGGTGATCAGCTCCAAAGGCGGTCTCCGGAACGTTCGTTGTCCCACTCGGTAGTGGGCTCGAAATAGCCCGTGCCCGGTTTCAGATGCTGCCTCATGACGTCTTCGTTGAGCGTCACGCCCAGGCCGGGCTTGTCCGGAACGGTGATATAGCCTTTGTTAATGATGGGTTTCTCAACGCCTTCCACGAAGTCCTGCCACCACGGCACATCCAGGGAGTGATTTTCAAGCGCCAGGAAATTCTCCGTGGCTGCGGCGCAGTGGACGCTCGCCATGCAGCCCACCGGCAGGCCTGCGTAGTGCATCGCCATCGGGACACCGTATTCCATGGCCGCGTCGCCGATCTTGTGCGTCTCGAGGATTCCGCCCGACGTGACGAGATCGGGATGAATCTTGCTCACGGCGTGCCTCTCGCACAGCTTGATGAAATCCTCCTTCAGGTAGATATCTTCCCCGGTGAGCGTGGGTGTGGGGCTTGCCTCCGTGATGCGTTGCCAGAGGTCAGTGTATTGCCAGGGAATCAAGTCCTCCATCCAGGAAAGGTTGTATTTCTCATAAGCTTTTCCCAGCCGGATGCAAGATTTCACGCCGATGTGGCCGAGGTGGTCCATGGAAAGCGGGATTTCCATTCCAACGGCTTCGCGGATCGCAGCCACATACTCGCAGAGCATTTCGATTCCCTTATCTGTCACCTCGGTGGCCACAAACGGGTGAGGGAGGAATGTTTCCTCCCAGGCGCTCAATCCCGAAGGCCGAGTTACGGTGCCGGGGGTGTCTTGGATCATGTCGATTCCCAGATCCATCTTCAGCCACGTCAGGCCCATTTCTTCCTTGCGAATTTTCATGTTCTGAGCGTAAACCTTGGGGTCCTTCGACTCGGTGGTGTCGGCATAAATCCGGACCTTGTCGCGGAATTTGCCGCCCAGCATCTGGTAGATCGGGACC
>JBEKIZ010000181.1:0-3631 GCA_050011515.1 Terriglobia bacterium
CCATCCAGCCCCTTAGACGAAGTTCCCTCTGGACGATCGTCGCAAAACGTACGCTCTCTCTGGACCCTCCCGTGGAGCGGCACGGACCGCATGCGCTTCGTCACTATGTGCCCTTCCTGACTATGTCGGGTAACGGAGCGTCTCTGCGGATTTTGCACGGAGAATTCGGGTCGCCTCGTTGCAAAGCCCCCGGACATAACCCGACATAGTCCTTTGCTGGCTACAGACTCCTCAGGAAGGCAAGGAGTCGGTCCCCAGGTGTATAGCGACCCCGTCGTCCATCCGGCAAGGATGTTTTTCGCAAGAGCTTTCTCCTCCGTGGCAATCGTCGCTTCCAGATAGATTTGCGTAGTTTCAACACGCTCGTGACCCAGCCACAAAGCGATCACGGAACGGTCGACGCCCCCTTGGAGAAGTTCCATGGCCATCGTGTGCCTCAATCGATGGACAGTGACCCGCTTGTCTCTCAACGAAGGACACACGCGGGAAGCCGTCATGCGATGCTTGTTCAGCAAGTACTGCACGCCGTGGACGCTGAGTCGTTCACCTCGGGCGCTGGGGAACAGGATGTTTCCGTCACCTCGTGGTGGCTCACGCAACCAGGCCTTCAAGACAACGAGGGTGGATCGGGCGATGGGCGTACAGCGTTCTTTGCGCCCCTTTCCAATTACCCTCACGTGGGCACCGGTTCCCAGAATGATGTCCTGCCGTTGGAGTCCGCTCATCTCCGAGAGGCGCAGGCCGGTCTGTACGGCCAGCAAAATGAAGGCGTGATCACGGCGGCCCGACCAAGTGCGCTGATCCGGAGCCGCCAGTAAGGCATCCACTTCCGGGCGGGTGAGAAATTGAACCAAGGTTCGGGTAAAACGCTTGCTGGGGATGGCCAGCACACGTTGGATCTGGGCGGAATGGACCGGCGCCTCGAAGGCTGCAAAACGAAAGAAGGAGTGCAGAGCCGTAAGACGTAGATTGCGGCTGCGAATGCTGACGCCCTGATGCTTCTCCGAATGATCCAGAAACGCCATGATCAAGGGCGCATCGATCTCCTGGAAGTTTAGCTGCGACGGTGCTTTGTGTAATCGCTGCTCGGTGAACTTCAGGAACTGGCGGAAGGTATCACGATAGGAACTGACGGTGTGAGGACTCGCCTGACGCTGCTGCATCAGGCGCTGAGTGAAAAAACGCTCCAATAGTGCTGCTAGGCCGAGGGAGGTGTTCATGGCCGACTCTCCCAGCGCTGCTCTAACCGCCGCATCGCTTCACGCATGAGTTCCGGGGAGCCTTCCAAATACCACTGGGTGTCGGCGACGTGCACATGGCCAAGGTAGGCAGACAACAAGGGAAGTCGCCGCTCGGGATCCTGACCGGACCGATACCATTGCACGAGGGTATTCGTGGCAAAGCGATGACGCAGGTCGTGCAGACGAGGGCCATGACTGTCGGCGGGGCCCCGCAGACCGATCTGCCGCGACAAGGCATATAACGTTCGATGAATCTCTCCGCCATCCAACCGATTGCCCCAACTGGAGAGGAACAAGTAGGAGGACACCGTTCGTCCCGCCCAATGGCGCTGGCGTCGGGCAAGGTAGTCTGCCAACACCGCACAGGTCGAGGTGTGCAAAGGTACCAGGCGAGTCTTGCCGAACTTGGCGCCGCGGATCGTCAACACGCCCGTTTTCAGATCGACGTCTGACAGTTCCAGGTTGCGCGCTTCGCCGAAGCGTAGACCCGTCACACTCAATAGTCCGAATAGACAATGAAACGTCCACGGTCGCAGCTTGCCGCGCTCAAAGCGATAGGACATCCGGAGGGCGGCGTGCAGCAAGCTGCGGATCTCTTCCTCGGAATACAGATAAGGTCGCGCCCGCTTCGGTTGGAAAGGGAGCAGACCCGGCGGCGGAATCTGCGTGCGGGGATCTGTGGCACTGCGAAAGCGTGCAAACGTGCGGACCACACTCAGGCGGCGCGCCCATTCTGCGGGTTGCACGGTCGACGGTTGCTGCGCCCAGACGAGCGCCAACCGGGTCGTGATGAAGGAGGATCGGTGCTTTTTCAGGAATTTGACGAAGGCGGACAACAGCTTGCCGGTCTCCCGCAGCTTGAACCCCAAGCTGCGTCGCATCTCTAAGTAATCCCGAACCGCTTCTCGGAGGGTGTTCATTGCACACCTCCTGGCCAGGGCAGGGCGAGCGTTCGCAGAGCCTCGAGATCCACTTTGGTGTAAATCTTGGTGGTTTGAGGGTTATGGTGACCCAACAACTCACCGATCTCACCAAGCGAGGCGCCCTGACGCAACATCTCGGTGGCTAATCCATGCCGAAACTGATGGGCTCCGTAAGTAGGAGCATCAACACCGGCCCGCTGAAGGCGATGCCGTACGATTGATCCAACACCACAGGCGCCTTGAAAGCCGCAGACGGGAGCTCTGGCACGCAAGAAGACGCGCCGACTGCTACATCGTGGCCGTCCATGCCGCAGATACGCGGCGATCGCTTTACCCACTTCCACGGGCAACGGTAGGTCGCTGCGCTGACCACTCTTGCCGCGAACGCTCAGCCGCCCCGCCTTCCAGTCGATCCCATCGAGTTCGAGCAACGCCACTTCGCTTGAACGTAAACCCAGGCGTGCGAGCAGGAGCAGGATGGCGTAATCGCGACGGCCAACCGCCGTACTCCGGTCGATGCTGGCCAGCAGCTGGCGGACTTGGTCGGCCCCAATGGCCCGGGGGATCGATGACATCGACCAGTTAGGCACGATGGGGACGGCCGCCGCTAGATCCAGCTTTACCTCACCACGATAGCGCGCATACTGCAGGAAGGAGCGCAACGCGCTAGTCAAGAGTTTCGCTCGCTTCGGGTGCAAGCGCGGTGCCTGATCCTGTACGAATGCCACGACGTCGCGGGCACACAGGTTCGACAGAGTGGCGGGTCCGCCGCCGAAGCGGTCCTTCAGAAAACTGCGAATGAACGGAACGTAGTTGATGATCGTCGCTCTGGCCAAGCCGCGCGCTTCCCGTAAGTGCTGCTCGTAGGCCTGGGCACAGCGCTCCGCAGAGGTCAGCGGACGAGCTGACACTTTCTTCTCCGTGGGAATCACGCGCTCATGGCGCAGAAAATCGAGCAGATGCCGGAGCGCGGCAGCGTCCCCTCGGCACGGCCGCACCTGCCGAGCGCGGTATTGCAAATACTGCTGCAGATGATTGGAGGTGATGGCCCGTAGTGCAACTTCCCGCTGTCTGAGCCATTGACTAAAACACGCAGCGAGCCGAACCTGCCGATGAATCGAGTCCCGGCTGTATCCCTGTTCGCTCAGTAACCTTGCAAACGGCCCGATATGTCTCGCATGAGGGTCCTCCGACGCTCTCTCCAGGACAATTTGGTCGTCGAAACTACAACTCACGACGGACCCGTTTCCTCCGGCACGGGGCCGATGGAATGAGGCAATACTATGTCGTCGCCTGCTTCGTGCATCGGCCGGAAATACTGGGCCAGCGAGCGACTACAAGACATAGTCAGGAAGGGCACATAGTGGCGACTATGTCTTGAGAGACATAGTCGTCACGCCAGTGCTACACATCTGCTGGCGCAAGGGTTCTCGTTAAAGGAGATTGGCGATCATCTCGGCCACCGCC
>JBEKIZ010000182.1:0-3578 GCA_050011515.1 Terriglobia bacterium
CACTATCTACCCTCTCTGACTATGTCTTGTGATCGCTCGCCAGCCTAATGTTTACGGCCCGATGCATGTAACGGCATCGACATAGTATTGACTCCTCAACCCTGTACAAGGGGAGAAAGGAGTCTTCCGTGAAATACATCATCGATAATCG
The DNA here is from genome assembly GCA_050011515.1 of Terriglobia bacterium. Classification (GTDB taxonomy): domain Bacteria; phylum Acidobacteriota; class Terriglobia; order UBA7540; family UBA7540; genus CAVROP01. Next base: position 152 of record JBEKIZ010000182.1, read on the forward strand.
AATAATTCTGTCGCGAGCGCCGGAAGGGCCGCTCGCGGAATACATCGTACGCTTTGAAAGGGCCATGCGTGGGCAGGGGTATGCCCGCTATTCGCTGTACCGGCAGGTTTTGCTCGCGGCGTGTTTCAGCGAATGGCTTAGAAAACGGGATGTCGCACTACGCGGCATCACCTCAGATCATCCGCAGCAGTACTTGCGTTACCGGGCTCGGAGAGTGCGGCCGAGCCGAGGGGACGCTGCCGCGCTCCGGCATCTGCTCGATTTTCTGCGCCATGAGCGCGTGATTCCCACGGAAAAGAAAGTGTCAGCTCGTCCGCTGACCTCTGCGGAGCGCTGTGCCCAGGCCTACGAGCAGCACTTACGGGAAGCGCGCGGCTTGGCCAGAGCCACGATCATCAACTACGTTCCGTTCATTCGCAGTTTTCTGAAAGGCCGCTTCGGCGGCGGACCCGCCACTCTGTCGCACCTGTGTGCCCGCGACGTCGTGGCATTCGTACAGCATCAGGCACCGCGCTTGCACCCGAAGCGAGCGAAACTCCTAACCAGCGCGTTACGTTCCTTCCTGGAGTATGCGCGCTATCGTGGGGAGGTAAAGCTGGATCTAGCGGCTGCCGTTCCCATCGTGCCTAACTGGTCGATGTCATCGATCCCCCGAGCGATTGGAGTGGACGCAGTCCGTCAGTTGCTGGCCAGCATCGACCGGAGTACGGCGGTTGGCCGTCGCGATTACGCCATCCTGCTCCTGCTCGCACGCCTGGGTTTACGTTCAGGCGAAGTGGCGTTTCTCGAACTCGATGGGATCGACTGGAAGGCGGGGCAGCTGAGCGTTCGCGGCAAGAGTGGTCAGCGCAGCGACCTACCGTTGCCCGTGGAAGTGGGTAAAGCGATCGCCGCGTATCTGCGGTATGGACGGCCACGATGTAGCAGTCGGCGCGTGTTCTTGCGTGCCAGAGCTCCCGTCTGCGGCTTTCAAGGCGCCTGTGGTGTTGGATCAATCGTACGGCATCGCCTTCAGCGGGCCGGTGTTGATGCTCCTACTTTCGGAGCCCATCAGTTTCGGCATGGATTAGCCACCGAGATGTTGCGTCAGGGCGCCTCGCTTGGTGAGATCGGTGAGTTGTTGGGTCACCATAACCCTCAAACCACCAAGATCTACGCGAAAGTAGATCTCGATGCCCTGCGAACCCTCGCCATGCCGTGGCCGGGGGGTGCGCGATGACCACGCTTCGTGACGCCGTAGGGGAATACCTGAAGTTGCGCCGCAGCTTAGGATTCAAACTGCATGAGACTGGCAAGCTGTTACTGGCCTTCGTCCAATTCATGGAAGAGCAGCGCTCCTCCTACATCACGGCCCCGTTGGCGCTCGCCTGGGCGCAGCAATCATCGACCGTGCAGCCCGCAGAATGGGCGCGCCGCCTGAGTGTGGTGCGCACTTTCGCGCGCCATCGGAGTGCAACCGATCTGCGCACGCAGATTCCGCCGCCGGGCTTGTTGCCCTTCCAACCGAAGCGGGCGCGACCTTACCTGTACTCTGCGGAAGAGATCCGCAGCTTATTGCGCGCCGCCCTCCGGATGCCCTATCGGTATAAGCGCGATAAGCTGCGACCGCAGGTTTTTTATTGTCTGCTCGGACTGCTGAGCGTTTCCGGTCTACGCCTCGGCGAAGCACGCAACCTCGAACTGCAAGATGTGGATCTGGAGGCGGCGGTGTTGACGATCCGCGGCGCCAAGTTCGGTAAAACTCGCCTGGTGCCTTTGCATGCTTCGACCTGTGCGGTGCTGGCGGACTATATCGCCAGACGTCGGCGCCATTGGGTGGGACGAGTGGTCTCCTCTTATTTGTTCGTCTCCAACCGGGGCCATCGATTGGATGGCGGAGAGATTCATCGAACGTTCTATGCGTTGTCTCGACAGATCGGCCTGCGGGGCCCCTCGGACAGTCATGGCCCTCGTCTGCACGACCTGCGTCATCGCTTTGCGACGAATACCCTCGTGCAATGGTATCAGTCCGGTCAGGATCCCGAGCGGCGACTTCCCTTGTTGTCTGCCTACCTTGGCCATGTGCACGTCGCCGACACCCAGTGGTATTTGGAAGGCTCCCCGGAACTCATGCGTGAAGCGATGCGGCGGTTAGAGCAGCGCTGGGAGGGTCGGCCATGAACACCTCCCTCAGCCTGGCAGCGCTATTGGAGCGTTTTTTCACTCAGCGCCTGATGCAGCAGCGTCAGGCGAGTCCTCACACCGTCAGTTCCTATCGTGACACCTTCCGTCAGTTCCTGAAGTTCACCGAGCAGCGATTACACAAAGCACCGTCGCAGCTAAACTTCCAGGAGGTCGATGCACCCTTGGTCATGGCGTTTCTGGATCATTTGGAGATGCATCAAGGCGTCAGCATTCGGAGCCGCAATCTACGTCTTACGGCTCTGCACTCTTTCTTTCGTTTTGCAGCCTTCGAGGCGCCAGCCCATTCCGCCCAGATCCAACGTGTGCTGGCCATCCCCAGCAAGCGTTTTACCCGAACCTTGGTTCAATTTCTCACCCGCCTGGAAGTGGATGCCTTACTGGCAGCTCCGGATCGGCGCACCTGGTCGGGCCGCCGTGATCACGCCTTCATTTTGCTAGCCGTGCAAACTGGCCTGCGCCTCTCGGAGATGAGCGGACTCCAACGGCAGGACATGATTCTGGGAACCGGTGCCCACGTGCGGGTAATTGGAAAGGGGCGCAAGGAACGCTGTACACCCCTCGCCCGCTCCACCCTCGTTGTCTTGAAGGCCTGGTTGCGTGAGCCCCAGCGAGGTGACGGAAACATCCTGTTCCCCAGCGCCCGAGGTGAACGACTCAGCGTCCACGGCGTGCAGTACTTGCTGAACAAGCATCGCATGACAGCTTCCCGCGTGTGTCCTTCGTTGAGAGACAAGCGGGTCACTGTCCATCGATTGAGGCACACGACGGCCATGGAACTTCTTCAAGGCGGCGTCGACCGTTCCGTGATCGCGTTGTGGCTGGGTCACGAGCGTGTTGAAACTACGCAAATCTATCTTGAAGCGACATTGGCCATGAAGGAGAAAGCACTCGCGAAGACCTCCCCTCCGCACGGACGACGGGGGCGCTATAAACCGGGCGACCGACTCCTCGCCTTCCTGAGTGATCTGTAACCGGCCCAAAACTATGTCGGGTAATGTCAGGGGCCTTGCCCACGCCGAACTGAATTCTCCAGGCCAAGTCTGCACAGGCTCTCAATTACTCGACATAGTCAGGAAGGGCACATAGTGCCGCCTATGTCTTCAGAGACATAGTCGACACAGCTATGCAACTCACCTGTTAGAGGAAGGCGCCGACCTGCGCACGATTCAGTTGCTGCTCGGTCACGTCGACCTTCGGCACACGGCCCTTTACTTGCACCTCTCGCGGCGGCACCTGCAGGCCG
>JBEKIZ010000183.1:0-3324 GCA_050011515.1 Terriglobia bacterium
CGCTGCTGAGCCGGTAGTGAGTGTACTTCTCAAAATCGGTTCTCACTTGCATTGCGGCTTGATTGTCGCTCCTGACGAATACTTCCTGCCCCCATAGGGGAATCGCCAAGAGCAGGCTGAAAAGCAAGAATGTAACGCAGGCTTTATGCATCGTACTCCTCCTATACCAAGTGTTTTCCGTTCTGTCGCGCCAGCAAGGGAAAGCGCCATGTCTGTCCAAGACTGAACACAGATCTGTTGAAAAGAGAACACACATCTGAACTCAGATTAGTCGGATCAGGGCCGGGATGAACGCATCAAACAAGTCTCTTGCAGACCTGCGGCGGGGGATACTTTCACTCACCTACCCGGTCCGGCTGGATCGTCGACGCCTAGCGTGCCCTCCGATGCGATCCTGCCGGCCGCTGTGGGCTTTCCTTTGAGAATCCACTCGAAGCCCACTCCGATCAAGGCGCCCAGGAAGGGCCCGACGACGTAGATCCAAGTCGTGTGGAAGTCGCCGCGCACCAGATCCGGCGCAAGCGAACGCACCGGGTTCATTGAGGCGCCAGTAACCGGCGCCGCCCAAAGTCCCGCCAGAGCAATATACCCGCCCACGGCGATGGCGCCGTTCGTGCCGATGTTCCGCGCGCCGGACGCCGTACCCAGGATCGCGTTCACCAGCCCGACCGTCAGCACCACCTCCATTGCCAATGCTTTCCCGCTGGTCACCCCACTACCCGGCAGCGTCGCTCCGAGCGCGCCGACCGTCCCAAACATGGTGCGAAGGAAAACAGCCGCACCGATGCCTCCGATCACTTGTCCCACAATGTAGCCCGGCACTCTCTTCCAGGGGAAATTGCGCCGCACCGCGAATGCCAGCGTGACCGCCGGATTCAAATGGGCTCCGCTCACTGAGCCCATAAAATAGATGATCGTCATCACCATGATTCCCGGCGCCACCACCATCATGCCCAGGGTGACCCTGCCGCCGCTCATCGCCGCAACGACGCCGCCACCGGCAGCGACCAGCACCAGCAGGAACGTGCCCCAGGTCTCCGCGAAGACGCGTCGCCACTCAAGGGAGGAATCGAAGAAATCGAGTGGTAATTGCCGCTGGACCATACGTTGCTGCTGCGCCGCGTCCGGCCGGCGCTGCCCAGTCGATTCCATGCCCACCTCCCGTTCGATCCTGCGCCCGCGTAGCGCTCCCGGACCACCGCCTCGATCAAAAACGCTCAACCCTTCCCCTGCTGGACAACTTCCACCGGCATGTGGCTCAACTTCGCATAGATTCGGCCCCGCCGAGCTGCGCAGGCAATGCGAAATAGACCGATCAAGTCATTTGGAGCCCTTCATCAGAATTTCCGTTTTCGGTTTCCGCCCGACCGGTAATGTACACCCGAGCGCCCCTGAATTCAATGTTCAGCCGAGTTCAGCCGAGTTTTCAATGCTGAGTGCATCCACGAACCACGGAGGGGGTCAGTTTCACCTCCCCGGAGAATCCTCAAGCCCAAAGTTGTCGTTTTTCCGACGGTGTCCTCAGACATTTTTCCCTTCAGCTGCCTCCCTCGTCGATGAGATCTTCTGATTGGAATGGGTACTTACTGCTTCCACCACACGTATGTGATGTACGCCAAACTGACCACCGCCACAATTATGAGAATAAGAAGATAGCCGCCAAAAACATCGTGCCAATAAGTTCCAATTGCAATTCCTAAAGCCAACATTCCCAATTTAAAAAAACCGGTCTGCCACCATTTCAACGTGAACGTCTTGAATATATTCATGGGGGCACCTTTCTTCGTCAAATCCTTCGTAATTCTCTCCCAATTTCAAATTGATCCACTACCCACTTTTGGAGTGGTTTTCAAGCTCCCTTAAGTTCAAGTGTGGACCGCAAGCACCGGGCATGGGCCAAGCTGGATGACCCGGTAAGCCGTGGAACCAAAGAGTGCACTGTTTAGGGAACTGCGGCCACGAACCCCCATAATCACCAAGTCGGTCTGCGCTTCCAGGGCGACCTCAATGATCTGCTGGTAGGGCTTGCCGATCCGCACCAAGGACTTGACGAGGGAAGGCTTGGGCCCTCGCGGTGAAACCAATTCCTTGAGCTGCTTCGTCACCTTCGCCGTCGCGCTTTGAAGGTCCGTCGAACCTGGAAGGTGTTCCAACACGTGGAGTAAAGTAAGCTCGGCGTGGTACTCCCTCGCGATGGATAGCGCGTATTTCAAAGCACGGTGAGCGTGGTCGGAAAAATCCATGCCGAGAACTATCCTCTTGAGGTTGATGGGATCAGCGTTTCCCCCGGGAGATACAAAATCGTGTACGGGCTTTCGCACCACTAATACCGGGCATCGCGCTTTTCGCAAGACCCTTTCCGTGACAGATCCGAGCATCAGGCGGTCAACCCCTCGCAGGCCGTGAGTTCCCATCACGATCAGATTCACCCCTTTCGTTTCGGCAAAAGAGAGGATCTTGTCTGAAGCATTACCATCTTGCACGACACATTGCGGCTGTACCTTTGTCCGTGTCTGCCGTTTTGCGAATTCCCTGAGCTTCCGCAAGGCGTCAGTCCGAAGCTTTCGGCAGGTTGCTCTATACGCCGCGTCAATATAAAAGGCGTGAGACGAATACAAGACATGCTGGACCAGCAATTCGGCCTTGTAATGCCCGGCGAGCGACTGGGCATAATCATAGGCTTTGACCGAAAACTCTGAAAAGTCGATCGGACAGAGGATTGATTTGAGTCGTGGCATACACTTCACCTCACGTGCGAGAAGGGTACGTTAACATAGAGGGGAAAACCAAGCCAAAACCGACCTTCCCCGCTAGCTAACGCGCAGAACGAGTCCGGACAATCTCTACCGAGCAACGGGCATGACGGGCCACGGCCTCCGATACGCTTCCCATCAGGAAGCGATCGAGGCCCGTTCGGCCATGGGAGCTGACCATAATCAGGTCGGCGCGCCAGGTCTCAGAATGGTTGAGGATTACGTCTCGCGCGTCGCCTTCTTCCACGGAAGAGGTCACCTTGAAGCCAGCAGAGCGAAGCTTTCGAGCGGCCTGCGCCTCCATTTCCTTACCCCGCTCACGCTGGCGTAACCGGGCGGCAACGAAGTCGGGAGAATCTTTGCTACCCATATCCTCCGCTAGTCTCTCTGGAAACGGTTCGACAGCGTGTAGAACGTGTACTTCTGTGTTCTCCGTCTTGGCTTGGGCGATCAACGCGTCCGTCGCGCCCACTGAGTACTTGGAATCATCCAGCGCAAGCAGAATTCTCATCACTCCTCCAGATCCTTAATGCCCTGTGTGGTTTTCAGACTCGACTGAGGAAAAGCATCT